>JAJTEW010000018.1 GCA_021299875.1 Comamonadaceae bacterium
ATCGAGTTCGCCAGTCAGCAGGTCGTTCAGTTCACCGGCCTGAATGGTTGCGGTGATGGCAATGACGCCAGGTTTGAGCGTGTCCTTGAGGATGACTTCGTATTCACCTACGCCGTGTTTTTCAGCTTTGTATTTGCTGCCTTCGATGTCAATGTCAATTTGAGCGTCATTGACGGGACTGTTGTCTTTAAAACGGTCCAGGTAAATCGTCAGCTGCTTGCCATTGACGATGCCAACCATTTCCAGATCCTCTGAAACCGCGACGAAACGCGGCAGTGCTGTGCCCTGTGCTTTTGGAGCAGCTTCTCCATGGTCGTGACCCGCACCGGCAATGGCCATGGGACTAAGCAGTGTGAAGATCAGCGCCAAGAGAGTGGCGGCTGTTGAATGAATTAAATTCATGGTGTTCCTTGAAATTTTGAAGGGTGTCAGCATCACTCGGGCAGCAAGCCCAAGGACTGCCGCAATGCCGAAATGGCGGAGGCTAGGTCAATTCGGCTTCGAGCCGCTTGTCGCGCGGCCTCTGCAGCCTCGGCCTCAATGCGCAAGCGTGTGGGCAGATCTGTCTCGCCCAGCCTGAACGACTTGTCGAAAAAACCTCGGGACTCGTTGGCCAGCATTTCTCGTCGTTGCGCGGCGACGAGTTGGGTTCTTACAGCCTCTAGTCGAGAAGCAGCGCCTCTTTGATCAGCTTGAATTTGGTCCCTCTCAAGGATCAGCTTTGACTGCACTTCAATAGCCTCTGCCTGTGCCGTCGCGATACGAGCGTCATTCCTGGGCCCTGAACCAAACGGCACTCGAATGCCGATGAGCACAGTCTGGCCATAGCGGTCTCCAAATGCCCCACGACCGCGCGTTGTGGCCACCGTGAGTTCCGGGTTGGATCGCTTCTGGGTGCTGATCAGCTGAGCCGTCCGCTCGGCCATCGTGATGCGGTCCTCCAGTTCAGCCAACAAGGGATGACCAACTGATATAGCCGAACTGGGGGTCGGTTCAGCTGCAGCGTTGGCTATCAAGTCAGCCTGAGCCGTTCTGCCTGCCAACGACATCACTTGTGCCAAGGCTGCGGCAGAGGCCGCTTGAGCATGGGCGGCATGCGCCTGGGCCGCAGCGAGAGCGCCTTCGGCTTGATGCCGGTCCGACTTGGCCAGATCACCCGCGCTGGTACGTTTAGCAACATCAGCGGCGAGGCGTAGCGAATTAGCCAGTTGTTCGCTCGCCAGTTCAGCATCGACGCGAGCTCGCAACCAGCCCCACCAAGCATCCCTGACGGAAGCGGCGAGCCGCAGTTGTGAGGCGAGCAGCTTGCGCTCAACCAACGAGATTTCAGCCTGCGCCAGATCGGTACTGGCCGTGCGTTGCCCGGGTAGCCAAATGGGAATGGCAATTCCCACCTCGGTTTCACGCGAACCGTTGTTGCCAGTCATCTGGTCCGATCGCTGACTGATATCCAACGATGGTGGCTCGGGAGACAGCATCAATGCGGCTTTAGCCTGGGCCTGGGCTGCATCGCGACGCGATTGAAGCGCGTGCGCCTCGGGCTGCCTTTGCCACGCCGTATCGAAAACATTTTTCAAGGACACCGAGCCACTCAACGCGGCGGCGGATGTGCCTTGTGCTTGGGCCGTCAGCACCAAGCCACTCAGGGTCATGACCGACAGCGCGATTCGAATCGGTGTCGATCTTTTTTTGTACAAACTCATAGCTCATCTCCAATGGTGAAAACATCCAAGGAGATCAGCGAGCAGCGACAACACGTCGCTAGGCGATGAGGCAAAACGCAAAAAGCGTCATGCTCACTCGCGCACAGGGGATTCGAAAAGAGGAATCACCTGAGGGTGAAGTGGATTATCGTCAGAGACCGCTGCTGTGGTCGTGTTCAGATCGTTGACCAGAGCAGCTGCACAACCCATATGGCAAGTGGCACAGTCATGGTCCATGCCCGTCGATTGGGGTGAGTTTTTGCTGGACTCTTTCTGGTCAACTGACGCATGGTCATGGGTGTGGTGACCAGGGTGCGTGGCAGTCACACTGGTTTCGTGCTCGCAATAGCTTGCCATTGCTGCCCAACTGAACTGCAAGGGCAACAGAACTAGCAGGAAGATTGCCAAGAACTTTTTCATGAATTTTAATTTTAAAGATTTAGTCCTTCATCGTCAAGGTTTGTTCAATTGCCCTCATGGATGCTCCGGTTTATTACAAAAAATTCAAATGTTGAATTTTATTGATTGCATATCAGTCGAGCATGAATCAACTTGAAGAACGAAATTTCATTCAACTTGGTTCAGAGCCCATTTTGCACAAACCCGCAAATTCACGGCTCGGAACCAAGTCCGAAAAAGTCATGAGGTTTTGAGACAAACGGGGTTTGAGACGACTTTGCCGGGCTGATGCGAGAGGTCGCAGTCAGGAGCCCATAGCAAAAAGCCCCGCGTGGTGCGGGGCTCTGAGCGCCTGGCAACTCGACTGAGCGAGTTGGCAGGACTTGTTCTGGCGGAGAGGGAGGGATTCGAACCCTCGGTAGTGTTGCCACTACGCCTGATTTCGAGTCAGGTACATTCGACCACTCTGCCACCTCTCCGGTTTCGGTTTCGTTTGTCGAAGCCGGTATTCTATCAGGCCGACAGCGTCTCCATGCCGCCCATATAGGGTCTCAGCACCCCGGGCACCGTGACTGTGCCGTCGGCGTTTTGGTAGTTCTCGAGCACTGCCACCAGCGCACGGCCCACGGCCAGACCCGAGCCATTCAAGGTGTGCACCAACTCGTTCTTGCCTTGCGCGTTTTTGAAGCGTGCCTGCAAGCGACGTGCCTGAAAGGCCTCGCAGTTGGACACCGAGCTGATCTCGCGGTAAGTGTTTTGTGCGGGCACCCAGACCTCCAGGTCATAGGTCTTGCTCGCGCCAAAGCCCATGTCGCCGGTGCACAAACTCATCACCCGGTAAGGCAAGCCCAGCTTTTGCAAGATGGCCTCTGCGTGGGCGGTCATGGCTTCGAGTGCTTGGTAGCTTTGCTCGGGGTGCACGATCTGCACCATCTCGACTTTGTCAAACTGGTGCTGGCGGATCAGTCCGCGCACATCGCGCCCGCCGCTGCCTGCTTCAGACCGAAAGCACGGGGTGTGCGCGGTGAGCTTGATCGGCAAATCGCTCTCGGCCAAGACTTCGTCACGAACCACGTTGGTGAGCGTCACTTCGGATGTGGGGATCAGGTACAGCGCCTGGCTTTCTTCCCCTTCTTGGCCCCCTTTGTTGGCGGCAAAAAGATCCGCTTCGAACTTGGGCAACTGACCCGTGCCGCGCAGCGTGTCGGCGTTCACAATGTAAGGGGTGTAGCACTCGGTGTAGCCGTGCTCGCTGGTCTGCACATCCAACATGAACTGCGCCAGCGCCCGATGCAAAAGCGCCACAGGGCCACGCATGAAAGTGAAGCGCGAGCCGGTCAGCTTGGTACCGGTCTCAAAGTCCAGGCCCAGAGGGCCGCCGATGTCCACATGGTCTTTGAGCTCGAAATCAAAGCTGCGCACCGTGCCCCAGCGGCGCACCTCGATGTTGCCTTCTTCGCCCTCGCCCACCGGCACGCTTTCATGTGGCAAGTTGGGTACGGCCAAGAGCAGATTTTGCAGTTCGGCCTGGATCACTTCCAGCCGCTGGGCCGAAGCCTCCAGCTCGTCTTTGATCGCGCCCACTTGGGCCATCACGGCATCGGCCTCGGCATGCTGGCCCTTGCCCTTGAGCATGCCAATTTGCTTGGACAAGCTGTTGCGCTGGCTTTGCAGCTCTTCGGTGCGGGTTTGCAGCGTTTTGCGCTCGCCTTCCAACGCGCGGAAAGCGTCCACATGCAAGAAGGGCTGGGGATTTTTACGGGTCTGCAAACGCGCGACAACGGCGTCCAGATCTTTGCGGAGTAAAACGATATCAAGCATGGAGGGATTGTAGTGAGCCGGGTTATGGGTTCTCAGCAGCATCCAGCTTCAAACCCTTGGGCAGCGGGAACTTGATGGTTTCCTGAATGCCGTCGAGCGTGCGCACCGACACCGCGCCCAAGGTGCGCAATCGCGCAATCACCTCTTGCACCAGCACATCGGGGGCCGAAGCCCCTGCGGTGAGGCCTACTTTTTGTGCCCCGGCAAACCAAGCTTCCTGCAAATCGGCCGCCGTGTCCACCATGTAAGCAGGCGTGCCCAAGCGGTCGGCCAGCTCGCGCAGGCGGTTGCTGTTGGAGCTGGTGGGGCTGCCCACCACGATCACCACATCCACCAGCGGGCTCATCAACTTGACGGCGTCTTGCCGGTTCTGGGTGGCATAGCAAATGTCTTGCTGCTTGGGCTCACGCACCTGCGGAAAGCGTGCTCTGACAGCGGCCACAATCTCGGCGGCATCGTCCACACTCAAGGTGGTTTGCGTGACCACCGCCAGCAGCTCGGTTTGGGTAGGCTGGACCTTGGCCACGTCTTGCACATCTTCTACCAAGTGGATACCGCTGTCGAGCTGGCCCATGGTGCCTTCCACCTCGGGATGGCCCTTGTGGCCAATCATGATGAATTCATAGCCCTCTTTGTGCAGCTTGGCCAACTCCACATGCACCTTGCTGACCAGCGGGCAGGTGGCGTCAAAAATGCGGAAGCCGCGTCGCTCGGCCTCATCCTGAATGGCGCGGCTCACGCCGTGCGCGCTGAAAATCAGCGTGGCTCCCGGTGGCACATCGGACAGCTCCTCAATGAAGATCGCGCCCTTTTTTTTCAGATCGTCCACCACGTAGGTGTTGTGCACGATCTCGTGGCGCACATAAATGGGGCGACCGAACTTGGTGAGGGCGTGCTCGACGATGTCGATCGCACGGTCCACCCCGGCACAAAAACCGCGTGGCTCGGCCAAAAGCACTTCAGACGTCATCACAGTACTCCAATCAGTTCAACTTCAAAGGTCACAGGCTGACCGGCCAGCGGGTGGTTGAAGTCAAACAACACCGCGCCCTCCTCGTTCTCTTGCAAAACTGTTCCGGCATAAGAGCCCAGACCGTCCGGTGTGGGAAATTGCACGACATCGCCTGCCGCGTATTTTTCGGTCGGATCGCCCAATTCACTCAGCAGCTTGCGCGCCACCCACTGCTGCATGTCGGCGATGCGGTCGCCAAAAGCCTCGCCCGCCGGAATCTCTATCACCACCCGCGTGCCTTCTGCCAAGCCCAGCAAACGCTGCTCCAAGGCTGGCGACAAGGTGCCCGAACCCAGCGACATGGTGGCGGGCTTTTCGTTGAACGTGTTGATGATGTCCCCCTGTGGGCCTGCCAGGCGGTAGTGAAGCGTCAAGAAAGAGGCGGGTTCGACAATGGGCATAAGGGTTTTCTGGAATGCCGCTCATGCGGCCAAACGGGCATAAAGAAGCCATTATTGTAAAAAGCCCGGCCAAGCTGTCCCAGCCAAGGGGATATGCAGGACCAAAGGCTGCTCCAGGGAGGGGCAAAGCATGAGCATCAAAGACTTGCCAGCGGACGCGCGGCCACGCGAAAAACTGCTGGCCCGTGGCCCCCAAGCGCTGAGCGACGTGGAGCTTTTGGCCATCTTGCTGCGCACCGGCATGGCGGGAAAAAACGTGTTCCAGCTGTCTCAAGAGTTGCTCGGACCTGACGGCATCGCGGGACTGCTCCATGCATCGGTGCAGTCGCTCAAGATGGTCAAAGGACTGGGACCGGCCAAACAGGCTGAGCTGCTGGCCGTTTTCGAGATGGCCCGCAGAGCCCTGAGCCAGCGCCTCAAAGAACGGGAGGCTTTTCACACGCCAGGGGCGGTCAAACAATACATACAGCTGCAATTGGCCCACAAAAACCACGAGGTATTTGCGGTGCTGTTTTTAGACCACCAAAACCGCATGCTGGCCATGGAGGAGCTTTTTCGGGGCACGCTCAGCCAAACTTCGGTTTACCCCCGCGAAGTGGTTCTGCGCGCCCTGCACCACCAGGCCGCCGCCGTGGTGCTCTCACACAACCATCCCAGCGGCTCGGTGCAGCCCAGCCGGGCCGACGAGCACCTGACACAGACCCTCAAAGCCTCGTTGGCCCTGGTGGATGTGCGCGTGCTGGACCACATCATCGTCGGCCAAGGACAGGCCCTCTCGATGGCAGAGCAGGGATTGATGTGAGCGGCCGCTAAACTCGGTGTTTTTCATTTTTGAAGACCCGTCATGTCCCACTACCACCTCTACGCCATCGGCAACGCCTTGGTCGATACCGAATACGAAGTTTCCGATGCACTGCTCAGCGCCATGGGGGTGAGCAAGCGCCACATGACTCTGATCGATATGCCCCAACGCGCAGAACTGCTGTCGCATGTGCAAGGCCTGCACGCGCGCCGCACCGGTGGCGGCTCGGCCGGCAACACGGTGGTGGCACTGGCCCAACTGGGCGGCAAGGCTTTTTACTCATGCCGTGTAGCCGACGACGAGCTGGGCGCCTACTACACACAAGACCTGCAGACCAACGGCGTGGCGACCAACCTGACGCACACCCGCCCCACCGACGGCCAAACTGGCAGCTGCATGGTCTTGGTCACGCCGGACGCTGAGCGCAGCATGTGCACCTTTTTGGGGGCGACAGCCCAGCTGGACGCCACGGCCTTGCATCCGCAAGACATCGCGAAGTCCAAAATTTATTACATGGAAGGCTACTTGGCCGCTTCGCCCACAGGCCTCGAGGCCGCTGTGAAAGGTCGCCAAATGGCCATGGAGCACAAAGTGCAAACCGCGCTGACCCTGAGCGATGTGAGCATGATCAACTTCTGCCGCGCAGGCCTGGAGGCCATGATCGGCAACGGTTTGGACTATTTGTTTGCCAACGAAGAAGAAGCGCAAACCTGGTGCGGCAGCACCGATTTGGACACCCTCATCGGCCAGCTGTCAGCTTTGGCCAAAACCGTCTGCCTGACACGGGGCCCCAAAGGCTGCATCGTTGTGCAAGGCCAGCAGCGCATCGAAGTGCCCGCCGTGCCCACCCAAGCGGTGGACACCAACGGCGCAGGCGACATGTTTGCCGGCGCCTTTTTGTATGGCATCACGCACGGCCAAAGCCCGGCGCAAGCCGCAGCCTTGGCCAACCGCGCAGCCGCTGCGGTGGTCAGCCAGCACGGCAACCGTTTGACCGCGGCGCGATTGCAAGGCATTGCCGCAGAAGCTGCAAAAGCCTAAGTCTGGATCTGACCATCCACCACCTGGATGGTCTTGTCGCAACGCTTGCCCAGCTCGGGGTTGTGCGTGACCAGCAGCACGGTGGTGCCCTGCTCTTGGTTGATGCGGCGCAACAGCGCAAACACCGCGTCTGCGCTCTTGGTGTCTAAGTTGCCAGTGGGTTCATCGGCCAAGAGCAACGCCGGTTTCATGGCCAAGGCCCGCGCCAAAGACACGCGCTGCTGCTGCCCGCCGTCACGCATCTCGGAATTCGGAAAACCCGCCGCGCCCAGCAAGGGCAGCATCACGTTCTCCAATGCGGTAAAGGCCGAGATCAGGTGGTGGTACTGAAACACAAAGCCAATGTGGTGCCCCCGCAAGCGCGTCAGGGCTTGGTCGGCCAAACGCGTGGTTTCTTCGCCCGCCATTTGCAACATGCCCGAGGTGGGCCGGTCCAGCAAACCGATGATGTTGAGCAAGGTGCTTTTGCCCGAGCCCGACGGCCCCATCACCGCGCAAAAGTCACCCCGGTGCAGCGTCAGGTCAATGCCGTGCAGCACCTCGGTCTCGATGCCGGTGCCCACGTTGAAGGCCTTGCGCACGCCTTGCAAGCGCACCACCACATCCGCGCTATCCATGGATGGCCTCCACCGGGTCCAGACGTGCCGCCCGCAAGGCCGGTGCATAGGCGGCAACCAGACCCGTCACCGTGGCCAGCCCCAGCGCCACCGCAAACAGCACCGGGTCCAGCACCAACGGGAACAAGGCCGTGCCATCGGCGTTCAAGGCCAGGTGCTGCCAAAGCACCAGCCCCAAAGCGCCCACGACGCAGCCCAATACCGCGCCGCCCCAGCCCAGCAAGCCGCCTTGCAGCAAAAAAACGCGCATCACCTGACCGCGTGAGATGCCCATGGCTCGCAGGATCCCAATCTCGCGCGACTTTTGCACCACCGACACCACCAGCACACTGGCAATGCCAAAAGCCACCGACAAGCCGACAAAAAACCGGATCGCGGTATTGGCTGTGCTTTGCGCACTCACCGCCGCAAAAAACTGGGCTCCGCTTTTGATCCAGCTGTCGGCCTGCACCCCGGTCGCCGCCTGAATGCGCTGGGCAACGACTTCGGCGGCGTACACATCGCGCACCGTGACTTCGATGCTGGTCACCCCACCCAACAAGCCCAGCAGGCTTTGCGCGGTGCGCAGCGCCACAAAGGTGCTGCGCTGGTTAGCCCCTTTGTTGCCCAAATCAAAGACGCCGCTGATGGTCAAGCTGGTGGCCACGCCTGCGGCATTGGCCACGCGCAGCTTGTCGCCCACATCCACGCCCAGGTCAATGGCCAAATCGGTGCCGATCAGCATGTCCTGCCCTGTCAAGCGCGCCGTGCCCCGCACGATTTTTTCGGGCAGCTTGACGATCTGGAAATACCCCTCGGGCTCCACCCCCGTGAGGCTGATGGCGTGGCTGGCACTGCCGCGCACCGCGAGCGCTGAACCGCCGACCACAGGCGAGACCACGGTCACATCGGGCATCTCGCGCACCGCAGTGAGCAAGGACTGCCATTGGTCAATCGACTTGAGCCTTTGCAAAGGCGGCTGAAGGATGGCTGCATCCACCTGGCCAGGCATGACCCTGTGCAAAGTGCGCGTGACCTCTTTGGGGGGCAAAAGCTGAATGTGCGCCTGGCCCGACAGAACCCGCGCAATGAAGTTGGCCTGCAAGCCCGCCATCAGTGCCGACATGAACACGATCACGCCCACCCCAATGGCCACGCCGACCACAATGAACACCGTCTGCATCCGGCCTTCACGCAAAAAGCGGATCGCCACAATCCATTCAAAGGGCACCCAGGGCTTGAACATGCTGCAGCCCGATCAAGGTTGAACACGCACGCGCTGGCCTTCGCGCAAAGCATTGGGCAGTGTGATCACGGCATCGCCCTCGCGCAGGCCATCCAACACTTCCACCCATGCGCCACCCCGTAAACCCAGTCGCACGGGACGACGCAACGCGTGTCCAGCCTGCAGCAGCCACACCCAGGGCGACGCCCCGCCGATGTCGTTGACATGGATCGCCTGCAGCGCCAGCACCTGCGGTTTGCGTGCCACCCACAAGTCCACCGACACGGTCATGTCTTGCCGCAATGTGTTCACGGCCTCCAGCACATCAAGCTTGACCTCGACCGCGCCGGTCTGGGCATGGATGCCCGGACTGATGTAGCCCACTTGGGCCTTGAATTGATGTTGTGGGTAGGCCTCGGCCGAGGCCAGAGCTTGCTGCCCCAGCGAGATCCAGCGGAGGTTCTTTTCATCGATCTGTACCACCAACTGCATGACGCCATTGGGTGACAAGGTCATCAAGACCTTGCCCGCCTGGACCACATCGCCGACTTCCACGTCGCGGCTGATGAGCTGTCCACTTGCGGGTGCTTGGATGACCGCATAGCGCGCCTTGGCGTTGACCATTGCTGCATTGGCCTGTGCCTCAGCCACCGCCCCTGAGGCCAGGCTGTGCTCAGCGCCACCGGCCTGGGTTGAACTCACTTGTTGTTGTACGGCCAGCACTTGGGCATCGGCCAGTGCCAAAGCTTTGCGCGACTCATCCAGCGCCGCCTGGCCAATGAAGCCCTGCTCGAACAGCGCCAAACTGCGCTGCCCGCTGGCCCGCGCTGCGTCAAGACTGGCCTGTGCCTGGCGCAGCGTCTGTTGCAGCACAGGTCCCTGCAACTCATTCATCTGCCGCAACCGGTTTTGCGCCTGCACCACGGCCTGCTGAGCCTGACGCCGGGCAGACTGCAGCTCGGTGCCGACCAATTCCACCAGCACATCACCCACCTGCACCACTTGCCCTTCGCTCACTGGCACGCGCGCCACGGTGCCGGTGATCTGCGCGCCAATGTTCACCCGGTGCGGTGTCTCTACGCGGCCACTGGCCACCACCGTTTGCAGCAAATCACGGCGCTGCACCGCCTCGGTCTGCACCTGAGGCCCCAGCCACCAGCGCAGCAAGGCAGCGCCCAACAGCAAGGCCAGCAAACCCCACAACAATTGGCCACCATGTTGGCGAGCCCAGGTCCAAACAGCATTCATGTGGGCCATTGTGGGGATCGGTGCGGTTCACGCCCATGATCCAGGTCAAGATCGGCCCATGTGCAGGCTGTGCGTCAGGCAACTGAGCAACAATAAGGCTTGTGTGCTCTCTCTACCCTTCTTATCCCCATGAAAAAAATACTGCTTCTGGGTTCTGGTGAACTCGGCAAAGAATTTGTCATCAGCGCCAAGCGCCTGGGCTGCCACGTCATCGCCTGTGACAGCTATGCGGGCGCCCCCGCCATGCAGGTGGCCGACGAGTTTTGTGTGTTCAGCATGCTGGACGAAGCGGCACTGCGCGCGGCCATTGCCAAATACCAGCCCGACCTGATCGTGCCCGAGATCGAAGCCATCCGCACTGAGGTGCTGCTGGACGTGGAAAAGCAGGGCTTTGAAGTCATCCCCAGCGCCCGCGCGGCCAACCTGACCATGAACCGCGACCGCATCCGAGATGTGGCCGTGGGCCTGGGCGTGCGCACTGCCCAATTCAGCTACGCCGACTCGGCCGCCGAGCTGCTGGCCCGCGCCACCGAGATCGGTTTTCCGGTCGTCATCAAGCCGGTCATGAGTTCATCGGGCAAAGGCCAGAGCGTGGCCAAGATGGCTGCCGACGTGCAAGCCAGCTGGGACTATGCCTGCGCGGGCATGCGCGGCGACCGCCAGAAAGTCATCGTCGAAGAGTTCATCCACTTCGAGTTTGAAATCACCCTGCTCACCGTGCGCCAGCGCAACGGTCAAACCCTGTTTTGTCCACCCATTGGCCATGTTCAAGAGCGCGGTGACTACCAATACAGCTGGCAGCCCCAGGCCATGACACCCGAGCAAATCAAAGCTGCGCAAGACATGGCCGAAAAAGTCACCACCGATTTAGGCGGCGCGGGCCTGTTTGGGGTGGAGTTTTTTGTGACCCAAGACGAAGTGATCTTCAGCGAACTGAGTCCCCGCCCGCACGACACCGGTATGGTGACGCTGATCAGTCAAAACTTGAGCGAGTTCGATCTGCACGCCCGCGCCATTTTGGGTCTGCCCATCCCGCGCATCGACTGTGTGGAAGGTGCCAGCGCCGTGGTGCTGGCCGACAAAGAAGGCAGCCAGCCCACGTTCACTGGCGTTGATGCGGCTTTGGCCGAACCGGGCGTCGACGTGCGCATCTTCGGCAAACCCACCACAAGGCCTTACCGCCGCATGGCCGTGGCGCTGGCCCAAGGTGCCCACGCGCTGCAACGGGCACGCGATGCGGCGGCCAAGATCAAGGTGGTGAACCAATGAGCGATGAGAACCGCCGCGTAGCGCAGAGCCCAAACGTCGCCAAGCCTTGAACGCTCGCAGCCTCAGGCAAATTTTTCAGCGTCTGCCCAAAAATGCGCCGCAGCGTCTTTGGCCGCCAACAGGGGCGGGCCTGCCATGGGCCAGCCGATGCCCAACGTGGGGTCGTCCCATCGCAAGCTGCGCTCATGGGCGGGGTACCAGTAATCGGTGGTCTTGTACAAAAATTCAGCCGTTTCACTCAGGACCACAAAGCCATGCGCAAAACCAGGCGGCACCCACAGTTGCTGGTGTTTTTGGGCATCCAAATAAACCCCTGCCCATTGGCCCAAAGTGGGCGAGCTTTGGCGCAAATCCACCACCACGTCGAACACTTGGCCCTGCACCACCCTCACCAGCTTGCCCTGCGGGTGCTGGATCTGGTAGTGCAAACCCCGCAACACGCCTTGGGCAGACTTGCTGTGGTTGTCTTGCACAAAAGGCAGGTCCACGCCGGTCTTTTCAGCAAAGTCGCGCTGATTGAAAGACTCAAAGAAAAACCCTCTGGCATCTCCAAAAACCTGAGGCTCCAAAATTAAAACCTCAGGAATCGAAGTGGGCGTGGCGGTGTAGGGCATATCAAGTCAGCGAAGTCATTTTTTGGCTATTTCAGCATGCTCAACAGGTATTGGCCGTAACCATTTTTGGCCAACGGCGCTGCCAGTTTTTGCACGGCTGCCGCATCGATCCAGTTTAGATGCAAAGCAATTTCCTCGGGACACGCCACCATCAAACCCTGACGCTTTTGCAAGGTGGCAATGAAGCCTGCAGCCTCCAACAAGCTGTCATGCGTGCCGGTGTCCAGCCAGGCATAACCCCGACCCATGATCTCCACATTGAGCTGGCCCAACTCCAAATAGCGCTTGTTGACATCGGTGATCTCCAACTCGCCTCGGGGCGAAGGCGCGATGTTGGCCGCGATGTCGCACACTTGGTTGTCGTAAAAATACAAGCCCGTGACTGCGAAGTTGCTCTTGGGTACCTTGGGCTTTTCTTCGATGCTGAGTGCTTTTTTCTGTTCGTCAAAGTCCACCACACCATAGCGCTCTGGGTCGTGCACATGGTAAGCAAACACGCTGGCGCCGTTGGGACGTTCGTTGGCATTGGCGAGCAATTTGACCAGGTCGTGGCCATAGAAGATGTTGTCGCCCAAGACCAGCGCGCTGGGGTCGTTGCCTACAAAGCCTTTGCCGATGATGAAGGCTTGGGCCAAGCCATCGGGGCTGGGTTGCACGGCGTATTGGATGTTCATGCCCCACTGACTGCCATCGCCGAGCAGTTCGGTGAAGCGTGGCGTGTCTTGCGGGGTGCTGATGAGCAGCACATCGCGGATGCCCGCCAACATCAAGGTGGTCAGCGGGTAATACACCATGGGTTTGTCGTAGACCGGCATGAGCTGCTTGCTCACCGCTTGGGTCACGGGATAAAGGCGGGTGCCAGAGCCGCCAGCGAGGATGATGCCTTTGCGATGTGCCATGGCTTATTTTAAACCAACCCGCGTATCAGCAGGACCAGCAAAAGGCGCATGAACACGGCGCAAAGAGGACAGCTTCAGACCGATAATTCACGCCATGGATCTCTTCGTCGTCATGGTCACCGCCTACTTTGCCTTGCTGGGTTTGGGCATGGTGTTTCGTAAGAAAACCCTGACCCTGTCAGGCCCCTGGTGGTTTTTACTTCGGGCGTTTTTCCCAAACTGGCAGTTTTTTCATGGCCTGGGACCCGCACCGCGTTTGTGGGTTCGGACACAGGGCCCAGATGGGCAATGGTCCGACTGGCGACTGCACTATCCACGCAAAGAAAGGCACCCTTTGCAGTGGCTGCACAACCCCGAAGTGAATCTGGCCCTGTCGCACCAAAACCTGGTCGAGCACTTGAGCTCAGACATCCAGGATTTGCCAGAGAACGGGGACATCCGCAGTTATGCCAGCTACCGGCTGGTCACCCGTTTGGCCAGACAAGCGGCGATGGCGCATCGGCCAGACCCCTCCCCCCTCGCAAGCGACCACCCCGCTGATCTTCGGTCTTTTCAGTTTGAAGTCCGCTTGCTGTTTTTACCGAACCCGCAAGCGTCTTTGCTGCTCCAGTCACCGGTGTTGCCATGGACAGCTTGAGCTTGGACCTGGCCACCGCCATCCGAATTTTTGAGGTCTTGCTGGGCTGGAGCCTGCTGCTTCAGACCTTGGAGTACCTGAAGCTCGTCCGCATGGACCGGGTAGGCGACTGGGACATTCAGCGCCAAGAGATTCCCAACCGGCCCATGCGGTGGCTGTTGGACCGCTTGTTTCAAGCCCGCTTTTACAAGGGCTTGCTGTGGATGCGGTGTATCTTGTCGATGACCTTGATGGCAGGCCATGCCGAACTGGGGGTTTCGCTCACACTTTTTGTGCTGGCCGTTTTGCTCTTGCTGCGTTGGCGGGGCGCATTCAATGGTGGCAGCGACTTCATGACCTTGGTCGGGTTGACCGGCTTGCTGCTGGCGCATGGATTGGGCACCCTCACCGAGCATGCCCAAGCCTGGCACATCGCTTTTTGGTATGTGACTTTGCAAAGCCTGGGCTCTTATTTTGTGTCGGGCTGGATCAAATTCATGCGGCCAGAATGGCGCTCAGGACAGGCGCTGACGGTGTTTCTGGACCAGGCTGTGCATGGCCCCTTGCCTGAAAAAAGTCTTTTCCGATCGCCGATGGTGGCGCGCATGTGCAGTTGGAGTTTCATACTTTGGGAAGGTCTGTTTCCCTTGGCACTGTGGAGCTTTCATGTCGCAGCCGTTTTTTGTGCCGTGGCCGCTGTGTTCCATTTTTTGGTTTACTGGTTTTTTGGATTGAATCGATTCTTTTGGGCTTGGCTCAGCACCTTTCCAGCCATCCTCTACTGTGCATCGCGTTGAACTTGCGCCTAGGTGATAGAAAACCACCCAACACCCTGCCACAATTCACCCCATGAACATGCCTCATTCATCACCACAGACTGCGGGCGCATTTGCCCCCCTGCAAAACGACAGCTTCCTGCGCGCCTGCCTGCGCCAGGCCACCGACCACACCCCCGTGTGGCTCATGCGCCAAGCCGGCCGCTACCTGCCCGAGTACTGCGCCACC
>JAJTEW010000007.1 GCA_021299875.1 Comamonadaceae bacterium
AGAGACGGCAAGAACGCGATGCGGCCCAGCACTTTGTTCAGTTCGCGGTGGGGGGTAAGGCTTTGGTGGCAGGCATCGTGGCCGATCACAAACAGGCGGCCAATGACGAAGCCTGCCATGGCGCCACACAGCAGTTTGACCCAGATGGCGTCGAAAGCCACAGTGGCTGCGATCAATGCAAAAAACAAGGCGTAGTCAAAGGCCAACAACACCAAGGCGCGCAAGGTGCTGCGCTGCGACAACGGGGCCAACCACTCGCGCAGTGTTTTGCGGTGAGGCAGGGGTTGGTCCACCGCAATGGGTTGATCGATGGGCGGGGTGTGTAAGGCAGTCATGGTGCTCAAATGTGAATCGGGCAAGTCAGAGTTTAGTCGGCAAGCCTTTTCATTGGCCTGACAGAGATCAATTCAAGGGCTTTGCTTGGGGGTAAGGTGCCGCAGTTGTCCAAATCTCCGAAAGTGTCAGAGTGTTCACTTTTTCGTGTGAGAATTGAAAACTTATCCATGGAGATTGCTGAATGTCCCGTCGTGCCACCAAGATTGTTGCCACTTTAGGCCCCGCTTCCAGCGATCCCGCGCTGCTCGAGGCCATGATTCGGGCCGGCGTGAATGTGGTTCGCCTCAATTTCAGCCACGGGAAGGCACAAGACCACGTGGACCGTGCGCAGTTGGTGCGTGAGGCTTCGCAGCGTGCGGGCCGCGAGGTGGCCATCATGGCCGATCTGCAGGGTCCCAAGATCCGTGTGGGCAAGTTTGCCGCAGGCAAAGTCATGTTGACGCCCGGTGCCGCTTTTGTATTGGATGCCTCGCGCACCGAGTTGGGCGACATCCACGGTGTGGGCTTGGACTACAAAGAGCTGCCCCGCGATGTGAGGGCGGGTGACGTGTTGCTGCTCAACGATGGTTTGATCGTGCTCCATGTGGTCGCCGTCAAAGGTGAGCAAGTGCACACCACCGTCAAGCTGGGCGGCGAGTTGTCTAACAACAAAGGCATCAACAAGCAAGGCGGCGGCCTCACGGCGCCAGCCTTGACCGCCAAGGACATGGACGACATCAAAACCGCCATGAGCCTGCGCGCAGACTATGTGGCGGTGAGTTTCCCGAAAAATGCCACCGACATGGAAATGGCTCGCCAACTGTGCAATGTGGCGGGCGCCGAGTTCGGTCACAAGCCTGGCCTGATTGCCAAGATCGAACGCGCAGAAGCCATCCCGCACCTGGAGAGCATCCTGCTCGCCAGTGACGGCATCATGGTGGCCCGGGGTGATTTGGCGGTCGAGGTGGGCAATGCCGCCGTGCCCGCCCTGCAAAAACGCATGATCAAACTGGCCAAAGTGCACGACAAGGTCGTCATCACCGCCACCCAGATGATGGAAAGCATGATCACCAACCCGGTGCCCACCCGCGCCGAGGTGTCGGACGTGGCCAACGCCGTGCTCGACGGCACCGACGCTGTCATGCTCAGTGCGGAGACGGCTGCAGGCAAGTACCCGCTGGAGACGGTCGAAGAGATGGCCAAGATTTGTT
Source organism: Comamonadaceae bacterium (assembly GCA_021299875.1). Taxonomy (GTDB): domain Bacteria; phylum Pseudomonadota; class Gammaproteobacteria; order Burkholderiales; family Burkholderiaceae_C; genus Limnohabitans_A. The sequence continues at coordinate 1,527 of JAJTEW010000007.1, forward strand.
TGGCCGCCGAGGGGGCTGAAGACGTGGAAATCGATGCCGACTTCAAAGGCCAGACCTTCAGCCGCATTGACCAGTCCATCGCCATGGGGGCGTTGTTCACGGCCAGCCATTTGGGCGCCAAAGCGATTGTGGCCATGACCGAATCGGGCTCGACCGCCCTGTGGATGAGCCGCCGCCGGGTGCACATCCCGATTTATGCGCTGACCACCAAGTTGTCTTCGCAGCGCAAGATGGCTTTGTTTCGCAACGTGCGCCCGCTGTTGATGGACACCAGCGCAGACCGAGATACGGCTTTGGCCGAAGCCGAAACCCACCTTAAAAACCGTGGCATTGTCGGTTCGGGTGACGTGTATGCCATCACCTGCGGCGAACCCATGGGCTCGCCCGGTGGCACCAACATGCTGAAAATTTGCAAAGTGGCCTGAGAAAGACGCATGGGCCTGTCTGGCGCCTGATTCACGATGCGGTCCAGGCCCGCGTCGAACCGAAACCTATAAAATCTGGGGCAATCTTTGGCCGGGTGATCTCCCGGTGCATTCCTATTTTCCAATTTCCCAGGACATCACCACCATGGCACTCGTTTCTATGCGCGAGCTGCTGGACCACGCAGCCGTCAACGGCTACGGCATTCCAGCTTTCAACGTCAACAACCTCGAGCAAGTCCAAGCTGTCATGATGGCGGCCGACGAGGTCGGCGCACCGGTCATCTTGCAAGCCAGTGCGGGTGCCCGCAAATACGCCGGCGAGCCTTTCATCAAGCACCTGATTCAGGCCGCCACCGAGCAGTGGCCGCACATTCCGCTGGTGATGCACCAGGACCACGGCCAAAGCCCTGCCGTTTGCCAAGGCGCCATGGATTTGGGTTTTTCCTCCGTGATGATGGATGGCTCTTTGCTGGAGGACGGCAAGACCCCGGCCGACTTCGCTTACAACGTGGATGTGACCCGCCGCGTGGTGGACATGGCCCACAAGTTGGGCGTCTCGGTGGAGGGTGAATTGGGGTGCCTGGGCAACCTGGAAACCGGCGAAGCTGGTGAGGAAGACGGCATTGGCGCGGTCGGCAAGCTCGACCACAGCCAGATGCTGACCGACCCTGAAGAAGCCGCCCAGTTCGTCAAAGCCACAGGCTTGGATGCCTTGGCGATTGCGATTGGCACCAGCCATGGCGCTTACAAGTTCAGCCGCAAGCCCACGGGCGACATCCTGGCCATCGGCCGCGTCAAGGAGATCCACGCCCGCATTCCCAACACCCACCTGGTGATGCACGGTTCCTCCAGCGTGCCACAAGAGTTGCTGGCCATGATCAACCAGTACGGCGGCCAGATGAAGCAAACCTTTGGTGTGCCCGTCGAGGAAATTCAGGAAGCCATCAAACACGGTGTGCGCAAGATCAACATCGACACCGACATCCGTCTGGCGATGACGGCCGCTTGCCGCAAGTTTTTGTTTGAAAACCCCGACAAGTTCGATGCCCGCGAATGGCTCAAACCCGCCCGCGAAGCGGCCAAGCAAATTTGCAAACAGCGTTATCTGGAGTTCGGTTGCGAAGGCCAGGCCCCCAAGATCAAGGGCGACAACCTGCAGGTGGTGGCCGCCCGTTATGCACGGGGCGAATTGGCGCAAGTGGTGAACTGAGCCTGCGATAATCCACCCGAATGGCCCGTTGTCTGTTCAACGGGCCGTTTTCTTTTTTGCTGGACTGTTTTTGCCATGACCTCTGCCCTTCACACCTCGGCCCTGACCTCCTTGCCTTTGCTGGCGCGTGGCAAGGTGCGTGACAACTACGCCGTGGGTGACGACCGGATCTTGATGGTGGCTTCGGACCGGATCAGCGCTTTTGACGTGATCATGGGCGAGCCGATTCCAGGCAAAGGGGTGCTGCTCACACAAATGGCGCTGTTCTGGTTTGACCAGCTGGGCCCCAAGGGGCTGAACATCTGCCCGATCCACCTGACGGGCGAAGCCCCCGAGAGCGTGGTGAGCGCCGAAGAAGTGGCACAGGTTGCGGGGCGCTCCATGTTGGTCAAGCGCCTCCAGCCCATCGCGGTCGAGGCGGTGGTGCGTGGCTTTCTGGCTGGCAGTGGCTGGAAAGAGTACCAGGACAACCAAGCCGTGTGCGGCGTGAAACTGCCCGCGGGCCTGAAAAACGCCAGCCGCCTGCCCGAGCCGATTTACACGCCAGCGGCCAAGGCTGCGGTGGGTGCGCACGATGAAAACATCACGTTTGAACAGACCGTGGCCATGATCGGCGCCGACCTGGCCACCCGCATCCGGGACATCAGCATCCAGCTCTACAAAGCAGCGCGTGACATCGCGGCCACCAAAGGCATCATCATTGCCGACACCAAGTTCGAGTTTGGCCTGGACGCCGACGGCACGCTGGTGCTGATGGACGAGGTGCTGACGCCTGATTCATCGCGTTACTGGCCCGCCGAGAGCTATGCAGAGGGCGCCAATCCACCGAGCTACGACAAGCAGTTTTTGCGCGACTGGCTGGAAACCGCCCAGATCAATGGCAAGCCCTGGGACAAGACCCCGCCTGCGCCGCGCCTCCCGCGTGAAGTGGTCGAAAACACAGCCGCCAAATACGATGAAGCCATGAAAAAGCTGATGGCTTGATCTCTTGGGCATTCAGGACATCTCAAGGCGCTGCACTGCAACGCCTTTGTCTTGGGGGTTGGGGTATCAGCTGGCGAACGCCAGCAGTGTCATGCCATCCAGCAGCAAGGTGGTGATGGCCACCAGCAAGCTGGCGCAGGCGGCCGAGCGGCCGCGTGGGTGCAGAGATGCACCCCAGAATACAACCAGGCAAACCAGCTCCAGGCCGCCGCGCATCCACAGGTAGCGGCTGCTGCCGACCAGGTTGGCAGCATCGGGGCTCAGGAGCAGGGCGTACAGGAAAACACCCTTGACCAGCCAGAGCGCAGCGCCAAAATGCAGGGAAGTCCATGACGCCCGCAGGTTGTGGGTGGGCACGTTCGAGCGCACAGGCGCACCACCGAGCAGGACTTGCAGCTCTTCGGGCGTGATCAGGGGCTCGGCGCGTGGCATGGTTTGAAAATGAGTCCAAAAGTGGTGGTTAAATTTTAGGTTGCATCCCTCCGAAAAGCGCTGACAGGGTCCGGCTCAATGGTTGAAACCGGTAAATATATGTAACGACAAGTAGTACATTTGGCGTTTTGACAGTCAGAAAAAAGGAATTGAATGACGCTTTTTCACCCTGCGACCGCCTTGATGGTGCAGTACGCCCATTACCACCGCGATCGCCGCAACATCGCCACCCACCTGTTGGGTATCCCGTTGATTTTCCTGTCCATCGGCGTCTTGTTGTTGGGCCCTACTTGGTCTGTGGCGGGTCAAACTTTGACGCTGGCCTGGGCCATGTGGGCGCTGACCAGCCTGTGGTACCTGAGTCGGGGCGATGTGTTGCTGGGTGTGGCCACATCGGTGGTCAATGGCGTGCTGATCGCGGCGGCCCATGAGGTGCCCCCCCTGGCGCAAGAACTGGGACTGGCGGTTTGGCAGGCGGGTTTGGGCTTGTTCTTCATCGGCTGGATCCTCCAGTTCATCGGTCACTATTTCGAGGGCCGCAAACCGGCTTTTGTGGACGATCTGGTGGGCTTGTTGGTGGGGCCGATGTTTGTGGTGGGTGAGGTGCTCATGTGGGCCGGTTTGTTACAGCGCATGCACATGGACATCGAGCGCCAGGCGGGGGCTACCCGCTGAGCGTGTGGGCTGCGCAGTCGTGAAAAAGCCTGGTCAGCCTGCATTGCTGCTGCTGGACTGGGCTTGGAGTTTTGGACGGAGTTCTGCTCAATTGAGCATCATGCTCAGCTTGCGCCGGTAGGCCGAGATCATGGCCATGTGCGGGTCTTCTTGCAGGGCGGCTTTGCCCATGAGTTCGATGCCGCCAGCTGATTTGCCTGTGGCATCTGGGGCTTTGGGTTTGGGCGGCGTCATCAGCTCCAGCAGGGCGACGAAGGTTTTGCGGGGGGCTTCGTCGTCCCACTTCTTGTCGCGCATGATGATTTCCAACAACTCGTCCATGGCCGCTTCCCATTGGCCAATGGCGATCAGCAATCGGCTTTTGGCAAAGCGGGCCTCAAAGTCGCGTTTGTTCTGGGCGATCAAGGCATCAAACTGATCCAGCTCCCACTGCCCGCGAGGATCGTTGGTGACGAATTCCAGGGCGTTGAGCCATTGGGTTTGGGCCTCAAAGCGCAGGGGCACCGGGATGCGGGCCATGGCGGGTGCCAGCAAGGCGGCGGCTTCTGCCAATTCGCCTAAACCAATCAGCAGCTTGACCAGGTCAAAGCGGGCATCGTCGTTGCCGGGGTCGGTGGCCAGGGCTTGCTCAAGGGCGGCGCGGGCACTGTCGGCGTCACCAGCTTGCAGGTGCTCTTGGGCCTCTTGGGCGGCGGCCTGGGCCTGCAGTGCTTCTGCGGCGGGCAGGTGCTTATCCAAGAACTGCTTGACCTGGCCTTCAGGCAAAGCGCCCATGAAGCCGTCGACAGGCTGACCGTTTTTCAGCAGCACACAGGTCGGGATGCTTTTGATGCCGAAAGCCTGGGCCAGTTGCTGCTCCTGGTCAGAGTCGATTTTGACCAACTTGAAGCGGCCCTCATAAGCGGCCTCGACCTTTTCGAGCACGGGGCCCAGCGATTTGCATGGGCCGCACCAAGGCGCCCAAAAATCCACCAGCACGGGCGTGGTCATGGAGGCTTCGATGACCTCGGCTTCAAAGTTTTGTATCGTGACGTCCATCATGGTGGGCAGTGTTCCGGGTTGTGTTTCGGCTCAGGATGAAGCGAAACCTTAAAATTCCACATTGATCACAAAAAGCACCCAATGACTCAAGCGCTCATCGGCGTCGTCATGGGTTCCAGCTCCGACTGGGACACCATGCAGCACGCAGTCCAGATTCTCCAACAGTTTGGCATCCCTCACGACGCCCGCGTGGTTTCGGCCCACAGAATGCCAGACGATATGTTTGCGTATGCACAGAGCGCGGCCGAGCGGGGCCTGAAGGCCATCATCGCGGGCGCGGGCGGCGCTGCCCATTTGCCGGGCATGATCGCGGCGAAAACCGTGGTGCCGGTGCTGGGCGTGCCGGTGCAGACCAAAGCCCTCTCGGGCGTCGACTCGCTGCACAGCATCGTGCAAATGCCCAAGGGTGTACCGGTGGCCACCTTTGCCATTGGCGCAGCCGGAGCGGCCAATGCGGCTTTGTTTGCCGTGGCCATGCTGGCCAACAACGACCCGGTCCTGCGCGCCAAGCTCGAGGCTTTCCGCGCCGAGCAAACCGCCCAGGCCCGCGCCATGACCCTGCCGCCCGTTTCACCTTCAGGTGCAGCATGAGCCGCGCCATTTTGCCGGGCGCCATGGTCAACGGCCAGCCGGCCACTTTGGGCGTGATGGGGGGCGGCCAGTTGGGTCGCATGTTCGTGCATGCCGCGCAGGCCATGGGCTACTTCACTGCGGTGCTGGACCCCGATGCCGCCAGCCCCGCCGGGCGCGTCAGTCACCATCACATCCAGACCGATTATTTGGACGAGCAAGGCCTGGCGCAGCTGATGCAGCGCTGCGCGGCCATCACCACCGAATTTGAAAATGTGCCTGCACCGGCCCTGCTGACCTTGGGCGCACACCGCCCTGTGGCCCCGGCATCCGAGTCGGTGGCGATTGCGCAAGACCGCGCTGCCGAAAAAGCCCACTTTGTGCGCTGCGGCGTGCCGGTGGCCCCGCACGCCGTGATCGAGAGTCCCGCACAACTGGCTGCGGTGGGTGAGGATTTGCTGCCCGGAATTTTGAAAACCGCCCGCATGGGTTACGACGGCAAGGGTCAGATTCGTGTCAAGACCCGTGAAGAGTTGGTGGCCGCCTGGACAGCGTTGCAAAACGTGCCTTGCGTGCTCGAAAAAATGCTGCCGCTGAAGGCCGAATGCTCGGTCATCGTAGCCCGTGGTGCCGATGGGCAGATGGTGAATTTTCCGGTGCAGCTGAACGTGCACCGCGATGGCATTTTGGCTGTGACGAGTGTGTACAAAGGTGCAGTGCCCTTTGACGTGGCGGCGCAAGCCGTGGCTGCCACCCGCGCCATTGCCGAGGGCCTTCACTACGTGGGCGTGTTGTGTGTGGAGTTTTTCTTGCTCGAGGGGGGTCAACTGGTGGTCAACGAAATGGCCCCCCGCCCGCACAACAGCGGCCACTACACCCTGAATGCCTGCGACCAGTCGCAGTTCGAACTGCAGGTGCGCACGCTGGCGGGCTTGCCGCTCACCCAGCCGCGCCAGCATTCGAGCGCCATCATGCTCAACCTGCTGGGTGATTTGTGGCCTCAAGTCACGCCCACGGGCAAGGGCCCGACCAGCCCCGCCTGGGGCCAAGTGCTGGCACTGCCGGGCACTCACTTGCACCTGTACGGCAAGTTGACAGCCCGCCCCGGTCGCAAGATGGGGCACCTGAACATCACGGGTGCCACGCCCGAGGATGTGCGCGCCACCGCCTTGCAAGCGGCGGCCTTGCTCGGCATCGAAGCGTTTTAAAGACCACCATGATCCTGAGTGCCTCCCAAGCTGCCATCGCGCAGGCTGCAAAAGCTTTGCATGACGGTCAGTTGGTCGGCCTGCCCACCGAGACGGTGTACGGCTTGGCCGCCAACGCCTGTGACGAGGCGGCAGTGGCGAAAATTTTTGCAGCCAAAGGCCGCCCGGCCGACCACCCGCTGATCGTGCATGTGGCCAGTGTGGCGCAGGTGCCGCTGTTTGCCGTGCAAGTGCCCGACTTTGCGCAAAAGCTCATGGCTGCGTTTTGGCCTGGCCCGCTCACCCTCATCTTGCCGCGTTTGAGCGGCGTGGCGGCGGCATCGGCTGGTGGGCAGGATTCCATTGGTCTGCGCTGCCCCTCGCACCCCGTGGCACAAGCGCTGCTCAGGGCCGCTTGGGAACTGGGTGTGAAAGGCGTCTCGGCCCCCAGTGCCAACCGTTTTGGCCGTGTCAGCCCCACCTGCGCCGCGCATGTGCAGTCCGAGCTGGGCCCTGATCTTTTGATTCTGGACGGTGGCGACTGCGAGGTGGGCATCGAGTCCACCCTCATCGATTGCACGCGGGGCGAGCCGGTGCTGCTGCGCCCAGGGCAGATCACACGGGCCCAGATCGAGGCTACGTGTGGCCGTGCGGTTCGGGGCAAAGATGCCCCAGAGGTGGTGAGTGGTCAGGCCGCGCCGCGCGCTTCGGGCACGCTGGAATCGCATTACGCGCCCCGCGCCAAGGTGCGCCTGATGACGGCGCAAGACATCACCGCCAAATTGCAAGCACTGGGGCCACACGCCAACAACCTGGGCTTGTGGTCCAACGAACGACCGGATGGCAGCGACGGTGCCGGCGTGCTGTGGCGCGCCCAGCCGCACCAAGCCGATCAGGCCGCGCACGATTTGTTTGGCGTGCTGCGCGATCTGGATGCCAGAGGTGTGACACAAATATGGGTCCAGCTGCCCCCCGACACGCCCGATTGGGAAGGTGTGCGGGACCGCTTGCAGCGTGCGGCGGCCTAGGTAAGCGTTCAGCGGTACCGCAGTTTCATCACCAAAATCATCAGCGCCAGGCTGGTGGTGATGACGTTGGCGATGATGATGGGCCAGGCCAACATCAAGATGCCGTAGACCAGCCACAGCGCCACCCCTGCGGTGAACAGGCTGTACATGCCCAGCGAGATCCCGCTCACGTCGCGGGTGCGAAAAGTTTGCCAAGCCTGCGGTATGAAGCTGGCGGTGGTCAGGATGGCGGCCACAGAGCCGACCCAGTCGATGAGGTTCATGGTCGAAGTCCTTCAGAGAGATCTGCTTTGGGGTCTTAGCGCGTTGCGCCGCGTTGTGCGGCGTTGCGATCAAGGCTTGGGCGGGCGCGGCGGCTGACCGGGGTCGAATCCATGTCGCGCACTGTCCATTCCAGCAACTGGTCAAGCGCTGCCCGCGCTTGGTGGGCGTTGGGGTGGTGCAGCACTGCGACCAGGGTGTAGCGTTGGCCGCTTTGCCCTTGCACATACCCTGCCACCGAGGCCACATCCCGCAGCGAGCCGGTTTTCAGCCAGGCATTGCCGATCACAGGTGATTGGGGATTGCGCTCTTTCAGGCGGGCGGCCGTGCCATCCATGCCCGCCACCGCCAACGAGTCGGTGAAGACCTGGGCATGGGGCCCCGCGTGGGCCGCCTGCAACAAGGCGGTCAAGGCTTGTGCCGTACTGCGTTCGGTGCGCGACAGGCCAGAGCCGTTGTCCAGCACCGGTTCGCTTTGGCCTGGAAAGCCATGCCGCCACCACTGCGACAGGCGCAGGCGCGAAGCTTCAAACCGCCCGGGTGCCCCCAATTCGCTGGACAGTGAGAGGTACAACTGCTGGGCCATCACGTTGTTGGAAAACTTGTTGATGTCCTTGATCACCTCCGACAGCGGCAAGGACGGGGCATCCACCAGCAAACGGGCCTGGGCTGGGCGTGCCCCATAGCGCACCTGTCCGCTCAATTGCCCGCCCGCACCAGCCCACAGGGCCTGCACCACACGCGGGGCGTATTGGGTCGGGTCTGGGAAGGCCACGGGCCATTCCCGCTCGCCACAACTGGCGGGGTAGCCTCCGGCAAACCGAACCTGCAGCGGCTGGCTGAAGTCGGCCTGCAATTGGCGTCGCCAGTCGGTGCAAGGGGTTGAAGTCAAGGGCAGCTTGCTGGGGACCGACAGACCCGCCAACGGGGGCTCAAAGCGCACCTGCACCAGGCCGTTGGCCGGGTCGGGTGTGAAGGTGTAAATCACGGCTTTGAAGTTGAGCAGCAAACCATCGGGTCCCACGTTGTAGGGGCGCAGGGGCTCGTCGTCAAAGGGTTCGCTGCGCTCGCGCACATCGAACACGCTGCGGTCCAGCACGATGTCGCCGCGCACCTCACGCACGCCTGCCGCTTGCACTTGCTGGAGCAAATCTTGCAGGCGCTCGACCACCAATTTGGGGTCGCCGCTGCCACGCACGATCAGATTGCCTTGCAGCACGCCATCCCTCACAGGGCCATCGGTGTAGATGCGGTTGCGCCAAGTGTGCTCAGGCCCGAGCAGACTCAGCCCTGCGTAGGTCGTAAACAGTTTCATGACGGAGGCCGGGTTGACGCTGCTTTGGGCATGGTGGGACAAACGTGGTGCACCCGCTTGTGAGGCTTTGGCGTTGGCAGGCAAAGGCGCGATCAAGACACTCAAAGCCGATGGGGGCACCTGCGCTTGGCGCAAGATTTTCAAAATCCCAGGGGGCAGATCGGCTTGGGGTACCCGTCCCGTTGGGGCTGCGCTTTCTGCTGTTATTGCGTCCGTGTTGGCCGGTATGGCCGGCGCGGCCAGGGATGCGCCCAAAGCGGCCAAAAGCAAAGCCCCTAGGCTCCATGGCTTGTGCGTTGTCCAAGGGAAAGGGGGACGGGGCCAGGTCATCGGGTGAGTCTAACCCGCCCCCACGCGTGGACCGGGGTGTCGCCCTCGGGGCACTATGATTCAGACCATGCGATTTTCTTCAAAAACCGTGGGCCTGGTTTCAGCGGTCATCACGGTGCTCATTTGGACCGGTTTCATCGTCATTGCGCGTGCGTCTGCATCGCGGGGTTTGCTGCCTCTGGACATTGTGCTGGCCCGCATTTTGGGTGCCAGTGCGGTGCTGCTGCCTTGGGCTTGGTGGTTGATGCGTCCGGCGCGCCGGGCCGGTGAACAGGTGGGGTCTTTGTGGGGCCTGTCCCCCCTGCCTTTGCGCCAGACGGTACAAACCGGTTTCTTGGGCGGTTTTTTGTACGCCCTTCTGGCCTACACCGGTTTCTTTTATGCACCGGCCTCGCACGCGTCGGTGCTCATGCCCGGCAGTTTGCCTTTGTGGACCACCTTGTTGGCCTGGTTGTTTTTGCGCGAAAAAGTGGCCGCCACACGTGCCCTGGGTTTGGGCTTCATCGTGCTGGGCGATGTGCTGGTGGGCGGTGCGAGTTTGCTCATGGCCTTTGAGGGTGGAGAGGTCTGGAAGGGCGACTTGCTGTTCATGACGGCCGCCATGTGCTGGGCCAGCTACAGCGTGCTGGTGCGCCGCCATGGTTTTGATGCGGTGAGCGCCACCATGGCCATCACAGCCTTTGCGTTTGTGTGTTTTGTGCCCTTGTTTGCGGTGCTGGTGGGCTTGCAAATCTTGCCCACGCAGCTGCACCTGGTGCCATGGTCAGAAATCTTGTTCCAAGCGGTGTTTCAAGGCGTGGGCTCGGTCGTCATTTCGGGCATCACCTTCACGCAGATGGTGCGCCACTACGGTCCGGTGCGCTCGACCATGATCACGGCGCTGGTGCCGGGCTTGTCGGCTTTGGGCGCGGTGTGGTTTTTGGGTGAGCCCATGCACTGGAATTTGTTGGCCGGGCTGGCGCTGGTGACCGGCGGTATCTTGTTCGGTGTGAGGCAGGCCAAAAAATCCGACACCAGCCCTGCCTCCGTGACCGCGCCGCCGCAGGCTGGAGGTCAGCCATGAGTGCGGCACTGGAGTGTCGTTGGCTGGCTTTTGACACCAGCACCGATGTGTTGTCCTTGGGCGTGGCCCGCGGAGACCACGTTTGGACGCAAACCTTGCCCGGCGGCGCACAGGCTTCGAGTGGATTGATCCCTGCGGTCATGGCGATGCTGGCCGAGGCCGAGATGCCACTGGCCTCGCTGGACGCCATTGTTTTTGGCCGAGGGCCTGGCTCGTTCACCGGTCTTCGCACCGCCTGTGCCGTGGCTCAGGGTTTGGCTTTTGGCGCCGATGTGCCGGTTTTGCCTGTGGACACCTTGTTGGCGGTGGCCGAAGAGGCGCGCTGGCTCCGCTTGCAATCGGCCGCGGACGAGTTCAACGCTGAATCCCAAAATGGCTTGAGCGGGTTGACCGTGCTGGCGCTGCTGGATGCGCGCATGGACGAGGTGTACAGCGCCGCTTACCTCTGGCAGCGGGTGTCTGAGCAGCCCCATGGGCAATGGCGCGAAGCTTCAACCTTGCAAGTGTCGGCCCCCGAAAAAGTTCAAGTGCCGCCAATGGACCCTGCGCTGTGCTTGGCGGGCAATGCCTTTGCTGCGTTTGGCGATCGTTTGCCCTCTGCATTGGCCCATGCCCCGCGGTGCGAAGCCTTGCCCACCGCATCGGCCTTGCTTCGCCTGGCGCCTGCTTTGTGGGCGCAGGGACTGGCCGTTCCAGCAGAGCAGGCCATGCCGCTGTACATCCGCGATAAGGTCGCCAACACCACCGCCGAGAGAGAGGCCCTGAAAGCATTGGCCTTACAGGTGCGACTTGCCCAAACGACAGATAAGCCGTGAGTCAGGCTATGCGTGTTGATCAAGCTTTGAACCGTCAGCAGCCTACAGAGGCAACGCGCAGCCGCGTCACTTTGGCCCCCATGGCACAGAGTGATCTGGACACGGTCATTGCCATCGAGCAAAGCGCTTACAGCCATCCTTGGACGCTGGGCAATTTTCGGGACTCCCTCAATCCGCTGTTTGTCGCCCAATGCCTGTGGCTGGACGGCGAATTGTTGGGCTATTTTTTGGCCATGCGCGGTGTGCAAGAAATGCACTTGCTCAACATCACTGTGGCGCCTGCGCACCAAGGACAGGGCTGGGGCCACATGATGTTGGACGCCTTGTCCCTCATGTCGCGCCACGAAGGTGCGCAGTGGCTGTGGCTTGAGGTGCGCCAAAGCAACCTGCGTGCTTTGCAGGTGTATGAACGTTATGGCTTCAAGCAGATCAGCATCCGCAAGGATTACTATCCTGCAGGCCGACTGCAGCGTGAACACGCTGTGGTGATGAGTTTGAAACTGTGAGCCCCCACATGAGCGACCCCACCCGATTTGATCTGGACGACCGCCAACGCGCCATGCTGGCCGAAATGGGCGTGCGTGTGTGGTGGCCTCCAGCCCCTGCGCCCACCATGGCGCCTGTTGCGGCACCTGTCTCAGCGCCATCGGGGCCCCTGTCACGGGCCGCTGCGGCCTCCCCGACTCAGCGAGCTCAGCCAGCCGCGACCGTGACATCTTCGGGTGTGGCCTGCAAGCCCTTGCCTGAGGGCGTGTCACACATGGATTGGGGCAGCCTGCAGGCTGCAGTCCAAGCGTGCCAGTCTTGCGCGCTGAGTGGCGCACGCCAGATGCCGGTCTGGGGCGACGCCGCGGCACCGGCCGACTGGATGGTGGTGGGCGATTTGCCCTCGCCAGAAGACGACCAACAGGGTTTGCCTTTTACCGGCCCAGAAGGGGTGTTGCTCGACAACATGCTCAAAGCCGTGGGCGTGCGTCGCCAAGGTCTGCCACCCGTGGAAAGCCAAGCGCCTTCGGCCGAGGCTTACCTGACCTGCGCTGTCAAATGTCGCCCCCCTGCCGGGCGCAACCCCGAAGCCACCGAATTGGCCGTGTGTGCGGGCTATTTGTCACGCCAAGTGGCTCTGGCCAAACCCAAGGTCATTTTGGCCATGGGCCGGTTTGCCATCCAGAGCCTGTTGGGCAGCACCGAGCCCATGGGCAAACTGCGGGGCACGGTGCATGAATTCCAAGGGGTGCCTGTGGTGGTGACTTACCACCCGACCAATTTGCTGCGCACCCCGGCAGACAAGGCCAAAGCTTGGGCCGATCTGGTGTTGGCACTCAAAGTGGCGCAAGCTTAAGTTGGGCTATTGGCCCATGGCCTCCCCCATGACGATGGGGCGGGCCGGTGTCCAGTCGGGGTTGAACTGCATCACACCCTTGGGAAACAGCATGACCACAGTGGAGCCGAGCAAAAAGCGCCCCATCTCTTCGCCCTGAGCCAGGGTGATGCTGCCCACTTCGTAAGTCCATTCGCGGACTGTGCCAGGGCGTGGCGGGTTGACCACGCCGTGCCACACCGTGGCCATGCTGCCCACAATGGTGGCACCCACCAGCACCATCACAAAGGGGCCTTGCGCACCTTCAAACACACACACCACCCGCTCGTTGCGGGCAAACAGGCCCGGCACGCCACGTGCTGTGGTGGGGTTGACCGAGAACAAGTCGCCTGGCACGTAAATCATGCGCGTCAGCCGCCCCGCGCAAGGCATGTGGATGCGGTGGTAGTCGCGCGGGCTCAGGTACAGCGTGGCAAATTCGCCATCCTGAAACTGCGTGGCCAGCGCGGCGTCGCCACCCACCAGGGCGCGGGTGCTGTAGCTGTGGCCCTTGGCTTGAAACACCTGGTCGCCTTCAATCGGGCCGCATTGGCTGATGGCGCCATCCACTGGGCTGACGAAATGCGCTGCGGCCAAAGGCCGGGCATCGCCTCTCAGAGGGCGGGTGAAGAATTCGTTGAAGCTTTTGTAGCTGGCCGTGTCCGGGTTGGCGGCCTCATCCATGTTCACGTGGTAGCGTTTGACGAACCAGTCGATGATGCCGGTGGTCGTGCTGCCCCACTGGCTGCCCGCGACCCAACCCGCAAAGGCGGTCAGGGCTTGTTTGGGCATCAGGTACTGCGGGAAAACCGCCAGGCGGTCAGAAAAGGGACTGGAGCTGGACATGAAGGGGCCGCAAGCGCGGATCTGAAGAAGACCGTGATTTTATCGGTCACCCATCGCGGCGCTCGGACAACTGGCCACAGGCACAATTCCGGCATGAATACCCCATTGCTGTCGGTCGAACATTTGGTCAAACGCTACGGCGAAGCCACCGTGGTCAATGACCTGTCTTTCCACATCGAGCCCGGCGAATGTCTGGGCGTGATCGGTCCCAACGGCGCAGGCAAAACCACCACGCTGCGCATGTGCTTGGGTCTGTCTCAGCCCGATGGTGGCGCCATCCGTTATTTCGACGGCTTGCAAATGCCGCGTGACGCCCTGGCCATCAAGGCCCGGTTGGGCGTGGTGGCTCAACAAGACACCTTGGACCCGGACTTCACGGCAGAAGAAAACCTGCTGGTGTTTGGCCGTTACTTTGGGTTGCCTGATGCGGTGATCCGCGAGCGCATTCCGCAGTTGCTCGAATTTGGCGCCCTCAGCCACAAAGCCAAAGCCAAACCGGGCGAATTGTCGGGCGGCATGAAGCGACGTTTGAGTTTGTCGCGAGCCCTGATCAACCACCCGCAGCTTTTGATGCTGGACGAGCCCACCACGGGCCTGGACCCGCAGGCGCGGCACCTCATGTGGGAACGGCTGCAAGTGCTGCTGCAAGAAGGCAAATCCATCTTGCTCACCACCCACTTCATGGACGAGGCCGAGCGCCTGTGTGGTCGCTTGTTGGTGTTGGACCAAGGCCGCAAGATTGCCGAAGGCAAGCCGCGCGATTTGATCGCTGAGCACCTGGAGCCCGAGGTGATCGAGGTATTTGGCCAAGGCGCGGTAGCGCTGGCGCAAGAGCCGAATCTGAAAGCCTTATCCGGCCGGATTGAGGTCAGCGGCGAAACCGTTTTCTTCTACACCCAAGACAGTCGCGCTTTGATGAGCGCGCTGCAGGCTTGGCCCGCTCTGCGCACCTTGCACCGACCTTCCAACCTGGAAGACCTGTTTTTGAAATTGACCGGACGTCAGATCCGTGAAGAAGGTTGAAGGGGCTGAACATGAGTCAAATTCAAAACAACATCTGGGCCGCACCCCGCTTGTCCATGCGCTGGTGGCCCGTGTTTTTGCGCAACTGGCTGGTCTGGAAAAAGCTGGCCATCCCCAGCCTGGTGGGCAACATCGCCGAGCCGCTCATGTGGCTGGTGGCTTTTGGCTATGGTCTTGGGGCACTGGTGGGGCAAATCGAGATGGGGGGCGAGAAGGTGCCCTACATTTTGTTTTTGGCCAGCGGCAGCATTTGCATGAGCGCCATGAACGCGGCCACCTTTGAGGCGTTGTACTCGGCGTTTTCGCGCATGCATGTGCAAAAAACCTGGGACGGCATCATGAACGCCCCCGTGCGGCTGGACGACGTGGTGTTGGCCGAGATGCTCTGGGCTGCCTTCAAGGCGTTGTTCAGTGTCACGGCCATTTTGGTGGTGATGCTGGCTCTGGGCATCAGCCACAGTTGGAAGCTGCTGGTGGCCTGGCCGGTGCTGCTGGGCGTGGGCATTACTTTCAGCTGCATGGCGTTGATTTTCAATGCGCTGGCCAAAGGCTACGATTTTTTCACCTACTACTTCACCCTGTTCCTTACGCCCATGATGTTCCTCTCGGGCATCTTCTTTCCGCGTGAGCAACTGCCCGCCTTCGTGCGAGTGATCGCCGACTGGCTGCCGTTGTCGGTGGCGGTGGACTTGGTGCGCCCGATGTTCTTGGACCGCTGGCCTGACGAGCCTGTGCGTCTGGTGGGGGTGCTGGCGATGTTTGCAGGGGTGTCGTTCTGGATTGCGTTGGTGCTCACCAGGAAGCGTTTTAAGAGTTGAGGGTCGGGGTTAGGCTGTGTGCAGTCAGTCGTGACAGGTTCCCCGACTGCTTGTTAACAGACTTGAGCTGAAATCCGGCTCATAACTCCTTTACTGAAAACGATCATCACAGGGTTGACGCTCACCGTCTGTAACCGCTTCAAAGCAGAATTCAGCAGCCTCAGTTATCGGCCAACTGCTCAACCCACTCGATCTGCCCAGGTAAACACCGCGTTTCCAGATCGTAGTGTTCCACCGCAAACGCCCGCGCCTGCGCCCCCAGCCGTGCCCTCTCGGCCGGCTCGTTGCACAAGTCAATGACCTGCTGCGCCAACGCCGCAGGGTCAAAGAAGTCCACCAGCTGTCCGGTTTCGCCGTGGCGAATCGCTTCTCGCACCGGGGCGGTGTCGCTGGCCACGATGGCGCAGCCTGCGCTCATGGCTTCGAGCAGGCTCCAGCTCAGCACAAAGGGATAGGTCAGGTACACGTGCAACGTGGACACCTGCAGCACGCGCAAGAAGTCGGCATAAGGCACCTTGCCTACAAAGTGCACGCGTGACAGATCCATGCGGTCTTTGACTTCGTTCAAGAAAAGCTCACGCCACGTTTGGGGTTTTCCATCGGGGCCTGCTGGTGGTGCGGCGCCGTAGCTGACCTCGTTGCCGCCAATGATGACCACACGGGCTTGGGGGCGGGCCTTGAGGATGGCGGGCAGCGCCCGCATGAATTGGTGGTAACCGCGGTAGGGCTCCAGGTTGCGGTTGACGAAGGTGATGACTTCGTCGTTCTGGCCCAACTGCACAAGGCCTTGGGTTGTTTGCACGCGGATGCTTGCACAAGCATCGGGCTTGATCTGATCGGTGCGGATGCCGTCGTGGATGACGGTGATGCGCGAGGCAAACGGCTCGGGGAACAACGAGGCCTGCCAGTGCGTGGGTGCGATGCCCGCGTGCGCACGGGGAAAGTGCAGCTCGTAGTTGGCGTTTTTCATCTGCAGGCGGCAGGCGTTCTCGACCCCTGGCGCACCAAATTCAGGGTCAAAGCCGGTGTCTGCACCTTTGTCGAGGTAAAAAAACTCGCAGTAGATGCCCAAGCGGGCTTGCGGCCAGACGTGTTGCAAAAACAGACTTTCGCCCCAGCCAGGGTGGGCCACGATCACATCGGGCACAAAGCCTTGTTCGCGCAGTTTGATGGCCGCTTGCCAGGCGGCTTCGCCGCGCAGGGTTTTGACTTCCAGGTCGGCCATCCAGCGGTGGGTGCCAGGGCTTGGACGGCCCGCCAGGGCATAACGCACCAGCGCCACGCCAGGCATGCTGGGGCAGGCGTTGATGTGCAGGGCCACCACGCGGTGGTTTTGGTGAACCAGCGCCGATGCCAGGTGCTTGAACTGGGCGGGAAAGTTCTGGTGGACGAAGAGGATGTTCATGGGGCTTGAATGGGAGACGAATCATCGCATGCAGCATTGACTTTAAAGGATCGGTGGTGTCTCACAAGGGCGTGCAGCTGTCGTCTAAGTGTCCACGCATGCGAAGGGCTTGGGCAAAAATCATCAAAAGTGTCTTTGCTCCCTTGACTTGGCGTTTTTTGACGCCCTTCCCAGAAAGCTTTGTTTGTGAACGATGCCATCCGTTTTGTCCGTCAGCCCGTGGCCCTGGCTGTTGTTTTGTGTTGCGCATGGGGCGCCCATGCGCAGAATCCAGTGGCCCCAGCCACGGCAGACCCGGGCGCGCTGTCGCCTGTGGTGGTGACGGGCGAGCGGTCTGGGGGCGGGGTGTGGCGCGGTGCTGCGTCCATTGATGTGGTCGATGGCGATGCGTTGCGCGATGGGCAGGCCCAGATCAATCTGTCGGAGGGCTTGGCCGGGGTGCCGGGTTTGGTGATCCGCAACCGCCAAAACTATGCCCAAGACCTGCAAATTTCGGTCCGAGGCTATGGCGCTCGGGCCACTTTTGGGGTGCGCGGCGTGCGTTTGTTTGTCGATGGCATTCCGGCCAGTGCGCCAGACGGCTCGGGGCAAGTGGCCAATTTTCCACTGGGGGGCGCTGACCGCATCGAGGTGGTGCGCGGGCCTATGGCTGCGCTGTATGGCGCCTCATCGGGCGGTGCCTTGTTGCTCTACACCGAAGAGGGTCAGCACCCAGCCCAATGGCGCACCGGCATGGTCGCGGGGTCTGACGGTTTATGGCGGCTGTCGACGCAGGCGACCGGCAAAACCGGTGTACCCAAAGAGCCGGGTTGGTCCTATGCCTTGGATGTGAGCCGCTTTGCCACCGACGGTGCACGGCCGCAGTCGGCGGCCGACCGGACCAATGCCAATCTGAAACTGTCGCGCCCGCACGAGGGTGGGCGCACGGTGTTGGTGTTCAACCAGCACAACAGTTTTGCATTGGATCCGCAGGGGTTAACACGTGCCGAGTTCGACGCCAATCCAAGCAAGACCAATGATGAGGCGTTGAAATTTAACACCCGCAAAACTGTGTCCCAAACGCAGCTCGGTTTGGCATTTGAGCAAGCCTTGGGTGGTGGCCACAAGTTGGAGTTGATGGGATATGGTGGTCAGCGGCAAGTGGTGCAGTTTCAATCCATCTCTAAAATTGCCCAGGGATTTGCGGGCAGTTCTGGCGGTGTGATTGATCTAGACCGAGATTACTGGGGTTGGAATGCCCGTTGGCGCCACGAGGGCGATTGGCAAGGTGGGCGTTTGTCGCTCAGCGCGGGATTGGCTTCAGACCATCAAAGCGACCAGCGCAAGGGCTTCGAAAACTTCAAAGACGGCGTGGACGGTGTGTTGGGTGATCCAAAGCGAAACGAGGTTAACCGTGCCAGCACGCTCGACCCTTATCTGCAGGCCGAATGGCGTTCCAAAGACCTGACGCTCATGGGCGGTGTGCGTCAGACGCGAACCGAATACGAGTCCTCCGACCGATACGTGGTTGCAGGAAACGGAGATGACAGTGGCCGCAAGACCTTCCAGGCCACCTTGCCCGTGGTGGGTGTGCGCTGGCAGTGGACCCCTTCTGTGCAGGCCTTTGCCAGTTTGGGCAAAGGCTATGAAATCCCAACCCTCAACGAGGTGGCTTACCGCAGTGGTGGGGGCTCAGGCTTCAACACCCAACTCAATGCCGCCCGCAGCACCAGTGCCGAAATGGGCTTGCGTGGCCGTGCAGAGCGCTTTGGCTGGAATGCCACGGCCTTTGACATCCGCACCGACGATGAGATCGTGGTTCAAAACAACTCAGGCGGACGCGCCACCTTCCAAAATGCGGGACGCACCCAACGCCAGGGCTTGGAGTTGTCAGGCAACTGGCGTCAAGGTCCGGTCAGCTTGGTTTCTGCTTTGACCTGGATGGAGGCAGAGTACCGGGATTCTTTTAAAACCTGTGATTCAACAGGCTGCACCACAACCAATAACCGCCAAGCGAACGTGCCTGCGGGCAACCGCATTCCCGGCTTGCCCATGCAGCAGGTGTTCGTGCAAGCCGCTTGGGATACGGGCTGGGCGGGCAGTCGCGTGGTTTTTGAAACACGCCATGTGGGCCGCGTGATGGTCAATGACCGAAACAGCGACTCGGCGGTGGGCCACACCTTGTTCAACTTGGGCGTGCACTTCAAGCAAGACCGGGGCGATTGGACGCTGCGTGAGTTCATTCGGGTGGACAACCTGACCGACCGGCGCCATGTGGGCTCGGTCATCGTCAACGATGGCAACAGCCGCTTCTTTGAACCCGGTCTGGGCCGCAAGCTCTTGGTCGGTCTGGAGGCGCAGCGCCGGTTCTGAGGCTGTGGCCAGATCTGGGCCCGGTAAGATCCTCGTTTTGAGTTTTCCCACCCATTTCGAAGGATTGAACAACATGAGCATCCAGACCGTAGGCATCATTGGCGCAGGCACCATGGGCAATGGCATCGCACAGGCGTGTGCGGTGTCGGGCATCCAGGTGGTGATGGTTGATATCTCGGACGCGGCCGTGGCCAAGGGCGTGGCCACCGTAGCTAAAAGCCTGGACCGCTTGGTCAACAAAGAAAAAATCAGTGAGGCCGACAAGGCCTCAGCGCTGGCCCGCATCCAAGGCTCGACCAGCTACGACGACCTCAAGGGTGCGCAGCTGGTCATCGAGGCTGCCACCGAAAACCACGAGCTCAAAGTCAAGATCTTGAAGCAGCTGGACAGCCTGCTGGCGCCGAATGTGATCATCGCGTCCAACACCTCGTCGATCTCGATCACCCAGTTGGCCGCGGCCACGCAGCGCGCGGACCGTTTCATTGGCATGCACTTTTTCAACCCCGTGCCCATGATGGCGCTGGTTGAAATCATCCGCGGCTTGCAAACCAGCGACGCCACACACGACGCGGTGCACAACATGGCGCTGGCGCTGGGCAAGACCCCGATCACCGTGAAGAACGCCCCTGGCTTTGTGGTCAACCGCATCCTGGTGCCCATGATCAACGAAGCCTTCTTTGTGCTGGGTGAAGGCCTGGCCGAAGCCGAAGCCATTGATGCGGGCATGAAGCTTGGCTGTAACCAGCCCATTGGCCCTTTGGCGCTGGCCGACATGATTGGCCTCGATGTGTGCCTGGCCGTGATGGAGGTCTACCTCAAGGAATTCGGCGACAGCAAATACCGCCCCAGCCCGCTGCTCAAAGAAATGGTGGCTGCAGGCCGCTTGGGCCGCAAGACCGGTCAGGGCGTTTACACGTACTGAGATGCAGACCACCCACCACCCCGAAGGCCAGATCGATTGCACCGTGCACGGTGCAGTCCTGCAAATTGGCATCAACCGACCCGCCAAGCGCAATGGCTTCACGCCCAAGATGTTCCGCGAGTTGGGCGAGGCCTACACCCGCTTGGACGACGACCCGGCGCTGCGCGTGGGCGTGCTGTACGCGGCGGGTGACCACTTCACCGCCGGGCTGGATTTGCCCACGATCGCGCCCCTGATGCAGCGTGGCGAAAAGGCCGTGCCGCTGGGCTTGGTCGATCCCCTGAATTTGGGCATGGAGGGCTACCGCCGCCGCGTCAAGCCGATGGTGGTGGCGGTGCAGGGCATCACCTACACGCTGGGCATTGAATTGATGCTGGCGGCCGACATCGTGGTCGCGGCCGACGACTGCCGGTTCTCGCAACTGGAAGTACAGCGCGGCATCATGGCCACGGGCGGTGCCACGCTGCGCATGGCCGAGCGGGCGGGTTCGGGCAATGCGCTGTTGCACCTGCTCACGGCCGATGTGTTCGACAGCGCCGAAGCCCTGCGCCTGAACTTTGTGCAAAAGGTGGTGCCCGCCAGTGGCCTCTTGCCCGAGGCCTTGCGCATCGCTGAATTGATCGCGGCCCAAGCCCCGTTGGCGGTGGTGGCCACGCGGCAAAACGTGCTCAAAGCGGTGGAGCACGGACCGCTGGTGGCCATGCAGGATTTTTTGCCGGTGCAGCAGCGCTTGTCGCGCAGCGAGGACGCGACCGAAGGCGTGCGCTCGTTTGTCGAAAAACGCGCCGCCCGATTCAGCGGGCATTGAGCCGCTTAGTTGGGGTGCAAGAACGGGTGGCGGCGCGCACTGAAGACGCTCAGGTGTGCCCCACAATCGGCGCATGACCGACACGAACGCCTTGCATCCCTACGCCGCCCTCACGCCCGACCGGGTGATGGACGCCTTGCAGGACCTGGGTCTGTGGCCCGATGGCCGGTTGCTGGCGCTCAGCTCTTACGAAAACCGTGTCTACCGTGCGCACCTGGACGAACCTGTGCAAGGCAACTCGGCGGTGGTGCTCAAGTTTTACCGGCCCGGGCGCTGGAGCCGAGAACAGATTCAGGAAGAACACGACTTCGCGGCCGAGTTGCTGGCGGCCGAAGTGCCGGTGGTGCCCCCCATGCGCTTGAATGATCAGACCTTGCACACCAGCGCAGGTTTTGACTTTTCGGTCAGCCCCTTGCGCGGCGGCCGTGCGCCCGAGCTGGATGATTTTGAAGTCCTCGAATGGATCGGACGCTTTCTGGCCCGCATCCACACCGTGGGCGCGGCCAAGCCCTTTGCGCACCGCCCCACGCTCGACGTGCAAACCTTTGCGCTCGAGCCCGCCGAGTGGCTGCAAACGCACCAGATGATTCCGTTGGAGGTCGAACGTGAATGGCGCGAGGCCTTTGCTGCAGCGCTGGCCTTGGTGCAAGAAAAAATGGCGCAAGGTGCCGCAGACCGCCGCCTGATCCGCCTGCATGGCGACTGCCACCCCGGCAACATCTTGTGGACACCTGCCGAGCTGCCTGGTGGCGGCCCGCACTTTGTGGACCTGGACGACGCCCGCATGGGCCCGGCCGTGCAAGACCTGTGGATGCTGCTGTCGGGCGACCGCGCTCAGCGCACACAACAACTGTCGGCTTTGCTCGAGGGGTACGAGCAGGTGCGCGACTTCGACCGGTCCGAGCTGAACCTGATCGAGCCGCTGCGCACCTTGCGCTTGATCCACTACAGCGCCTGGTTGGCCCGGCGTTGGCAAGACCCGATTTTCCCGGTCAACTTTCCGTGGTTCGGTACACCCGACTATTGGCGCGGTCAGGTGCTGATGCTGCAAGAGCAAGTCGAGCAGATGCAGGAAGCGACGCTGGTGGTGTGAGCAAATTGACAGAACCCCACCCCCGCACGCCTTTTCTGGGCTTTGCCGTCGTCGGCTGCGGTGCCGCGATCGCACCGCTTGACTTTGCGGTCAACATGGCTTTTCCCGCCATGACCGAAGCCTTTGCCTTGGCTACAGCGGACATCCGCTGGGTGGCAGTTTGCTACGTCGTTACGTATGGCAGCTTGATGCTGTTTTGCGGCGTGTTGGGGGACCGTTTGGGGCACTTGCGCGTGTTTCGCTGGGGCTTGGGGCTGTCGGCTCTGGGTTTGGCGGCCTGCGCGGCGGCACCGACGTATGGCGGGCTGCTGGCCGGGCGGGTCTTGCAAGGCGTTGGTGTGGCGCTGACCTTGTCCTGCGCGCCAGCCTTGGCCATGGGCTTGCTGGCCACAGGGCAGCGCACGCAGGCGCTGGCGGTGTATGGCGCCATGTTCGCGGGGGCCGGTTTGCTGGCCCCATTGCTGGGGGGCCTGAGCATGCTGCACTGGGGCTGGGCTGGGGTGTACGGTTTTCGGATCCCGATTGTGTTGTTGGCTTGGCTTTGCACGCCTTGGCTGGCCCGACGGCTGCGCGCGCAGACCTTGAGCGTCCCCGGTGATGCCAGCCCAGCGAGCAGCGTGCGTGGAGTGTGGGGCCTGATGCGGCGCGATACCGATTTCGCCTGGACCAACCTGGTCAATGTGGGCGTCCAGTTTTGCAGCTTCACCGTTGCCCTGAGCCTGCCCTATGCCCTGCCAGCTGCCGGCTGGGGCGGCACCGCCACGGGTGCCATGTTGGCCCTTTGGCTTTTGGGTGTGCTTGTGGGTTCGAGCGTAGCGCCTGCGCTGCTGCGGCGCATGAGCCTGAGGGCTGCGGACCATTGGGCGCAAGGGGTCATGGCCTTGGGGTTGGCCTGGATCGGCGCTGTGTCGATGGCGCAAGCCTGGCCCTTCATGGCCCTGGCCTTGGTGTTTCAGGGCGTGGGCTTGGGGGTGTTTCAGGTGGTCTACGCCGACCAGGTGGTGGCCAGCTTGCCGGACTCGGCGCGGGGCCTGTCGGGCAGTCTGACCTTGGTGACCCGTACCGTAGGCATTGTGGCCGCCGCCATGGTTTGGCTGTGGTTGATGCAATGGCTGCAAACCCAAGCCTTGGGGCAAGGCGCAGCACCCCCTCAGGCCATTTGGGCGGGCACCATGGGTCTTATGCCCTGGGCCGCAGGAGTGGCCTGGGTGTTGGTGGGGCTGAGTGCGTGGCGTCAGACCAGGCGCGCGGGCTGAGCAGCGATCAGGACTTCAGGCTCGGTGCCGTTCAGTTTGCAAATGGCGCGGTACAAATTCTCCCGACGCATGCCCGAGCCGATTTGTGACAGATCGCCATGCAGGCTTGTGCGACCACTGGAAAGCCTGTGGCCAAGCGCTTTAGGGTACTTTTTTCCGTGACAGTGTCGATCAGCTCAGCAAGGCGTTGACCCGCTTCACATAAGCCGCAGGGTCTGCGGGCAGGCCGCCTTCGGCCAGCAGGGCTTGGTCAAACAAGATGTGCGCCAGGTCATGGAAGTGCACCGAGCCATCGAGTTTTTTGACCAGCGCATGCTCGGGGTTGACCTCGAGTACCGGCTTGACTTCAGGCGCTTGTTGACCGGCTTGTTTGAGCATGCGGGCCAGTTGCATGCTCATGCCGTCGTCGGTCACCACCAAGCAGGCGGGGCTGTCCACCAAGCGGCTGGTCACGCGCACGTCTTCGGCTTTGTCTTTCAGCGCTTCTTTGAGCTTGACCAGCACGGGCTTGAAGGTTTCGGCGGCTTCCTCGGCGGCTTTTTTCTCTTCTTCGTCTTGCAGCTTGCCCAGATCAAATGCGCCCTTGGCCACGCTTTGCAGCGGGGTGCCCTCAAACTCGTGCACAAAGTTCAGCGCCCACTCGTCCACGCGGTCGGTCATCAGCAGCACTTCGATGCCTTTTTTCTTGAAGACTTCCAGCTGCGGGCTGTTCTTGGCGGCGGCCAAGGTGTCGGCCGTGATGTAGTAAATCGCGTCCTGGCCTTCCTTCATGCGGGCCTTGTAGTCGGCAAAACTCACACTCACGGTGTCATGGGTCGATGAGGCAAAACGCAGGAGCTTGGACAAGCGAGCTTGGTTGCCAAAGTCTTCGCCCAAACCTTCCTTCAGCACCGCGCCGAACTCGGCGTAGAACCGGGTGTACTGGCCGAGTTGGGCTTGGTCTTCCTCGCTTAAAACATCGGTCACACCGTCTGTGCTTTCTGGCGCTTTGTCGTGTTTGGCCAAGTCTTCCAGCATCGACAACACGCGCTTGGTGCAGCCTTCGCGGATGGCTTTGACATCGCGGCTTTCTTGCAGCAGTTCGCGGCTCACGTTCAGCGGCAAGTCGGCAGAGTCCACCACCCCTTTGACAAAGCGCAGGTAGCTGGGCATCAGGGCTTCGGCTTCGTCCATGATGAAGACTCGCTTCACATACAGCTTGATGCCGGCTTTTTTGTCGCGGTTCCACAAATCCTGCGGCGCCTTGCTGGGGATGTAGAGCAGCTGGGTGTACTCGGTGCTGCCTTCCACGCGGTTGTGCGTCCACGTCAGGGGGGCCTCGAAGTCGCGGCTGATTTGTTTGTAGAAATCAGCGTACTGCTCATCGCTGATGTCTTTCTTGG
The DNA here is from genome assembly GCA_021299875.1 of Comamonadaceae bacterium. Classification (GTDB taxonomy): domain Bacteria; phylum Pseudomonadota; class Gammaproteobacteria; order Burkholderiales; family Burkholderiaceae_C; genus Limnohabitans_A. Next base: position 26,128 of record JAJTEW010000007.1, read on the forward strand.
GACGGGTCCACAAAGCGCTGGCTTTGTTGATGGTTTCCCACTCGCCGGTTTTGAGCATGGCACCGGGTTGGCGGCCGCCTTTTTCGTCGTTGGGATCGATCAGCTCGCCGTCTTTCCACTCTTCCTTTTCCATCAAGATGGGCAAGCTGATGTGGTCGGAATATTTGCCGACGATTTCCTTGAGCTTCCAGGTGTTGGCGTATTCCAAGGCCTCTTCGCGCAAATGCAAGATCACGCTGGTGCCGCGTTCGGCGCGGGTGAGGGTCTCGACCTCAAAGTCACCGGTGCCGCCGCTGATCCAGCGCACGCCATCTTCGGCCTTGACCCCTGCGCGGCGTGTTTCGACGGTGATCTTGTCGGCCACGATGAAGCCAGAATAAAAGCCCACGCCGAATTGACCGATCAGCTGGGCGTCCGACTTCTGATCGCCGCTCAGCTTGCTCACGAAGTCCTTGGTGCCGCTCTTGGCGATCGTGCCCAGATGGTCGATGGCTTCTTGCGCCGTCATGCCAATGCCGTTGTCGGTGATGGTGAGCGTCTTGGCCGCTTTGTCGAAAGACAAGCGCACTTGCAAATCGGGCGCGTCTTCGTACAGCGCGTTGTTGTTCAGCGCTTCAAAGCGCAGTTTGTCGCAGGCGTCAGACGCGTTGGAGATCAACTCGCGCAGAAAAATCTCTTGGTTGGAATACAGCGAATGGGTGACCAGGTGCAGAAGTTGCGCGACTTCGGCCTGAAAGGCATGGGTTTGTTTGCTCATAGCGGTTCAACAGTCAAAAAAAGATCGGAAAACAAGAACGCCCCACAGCTTGGGGCGTGGCGGGAGAATTTCAAGAGGTCAAAATGACTCGTTGGGGCCCAAATACCGCCAAGTCCCCGCCGGCATCTGCCCCAATTGCACACCCCCCATGCGGATGCGTTTGAGGCCCACCACCTTCAGGCCGACTTGTTCGCACATGCGGCGGATTTGGCGTTTTTTGCCTTCGGTCAGCACAAAACGCAGCTGTTCCGGGTTTTGCCAGTCCACTTTGGCGGGCTTGAGGGGTTTGCCGTCCAGGCTCAGGCCGTGGCGCAGGCGCTCGAGCAGCGCCTTGGGGAAGACGGCTTGCACGTTGGCACTGACCCGGTCGAAGTCGCCAATGGTGGTGAGCTGGTTGGCTTTGCCGCCATAAGTGGCTGACGCAGCGGCGGCGGCGGCGGTGTTTTCGTGGCCGGTGTAGGCCACACGCACCAGGTACTCTTTTTCCATCTCCGAGTCTTCGCCGATCAGCTGGCGCGCCACCCGGCCGTCTTGCGTCAGCACCAGCAGGCCGGTGGAGTCGATGTCCAGGCGACCAGCTGGGGCCAGTCCGCGCAAGTGGGGCGGGGTGAAGCGCAGCTTGGACGGGTCGCCGCCCCAATGGCTGCGGGGGTTGATCAGGGAGATGGCGGGCTCGTGCCCGTCTTCGGCCTGGCCGCTCACATAGCCCATGGGCTTGTGCAAAAGAATAGTCACTTGCCGGTCTTGCTGTTGCTCGGCGGCTTTGTCGATGGTGATGCGGTCAGACAGCGTGACTTGCTGGCCCATGCTGGCAGGCAGACCATTGACCTTGACCCAGCCTTGTTCGATCCAGGCGTCGGCTTCGCGGCGCGAGCACATGCGCAATTCGGCCATGCGCTTGTTGAGGCGCGAGGTGCCACTGGGCGCTGCGGCCTCGCCTTTGCCTTCAGGTCGTGGGGCGCGTTGGAATGCCGGCGGCTGGGTCATGGGTCTGCAGAGTCAAAAATAGGGGACGAATGGGCAAGACCGCCATTGTCCCTTTTTTTGCAGCCCAGGCATTCAGCGGCTGTGTGCGAAAAAGTGCGCCAAGTCCTTGAGCTGCGCGTCGTTGATGCCATACAAAGCCGCGGCCATCACTGTGTCTCGGCCAGGGCCGGGTTTGTCGCGGTATTCCTTCATCACATCCAACAAAAACTGTTCTTGTTGGCTGGCCAACCGGGGGACCTGGTCACGGCCTTGGTACTGTGGCAAATGGCAGGTGCCACACAAAGCCGACTTCGCCAGCTCTCGGCCACGCTCCAGGCTGGCCTTGTCCATACGGCCCTTGGCCGCGGGGGGTGCCACTTGCGCAGAAAAATAGGTGGCGAGCGTCACCAATTCCGCATCCGAGACCCCGTCAAGCGAGCCTTTCATGGCCGGCACATCCCGCAAGCCTTCCCGAATCAGCACCAATTGGTTTTCGATGAAGGTTTTGGGCTGCGCTGCCAGCGAAGGGATGCTGGGAATTTGCGACACACCTTGGGCACCGTGACAGGCCACACACTGTGCGGCCCGCTCTGGCGCTGGGATGTTGGCATTGACTTGGGCTGTGCCTTTGAAGACGGTCTGGGCCAGCGCGTGGGGCGTGGCCCAGACGCTGACCCCGATCAGGGTCGCTAAAACCCCTGCTCTCAATGGACGGCCATCAGGGCTTGGCATACGAGATGCGGTAGATGGCGCCCAGTTGCTCGTCAGAGACCAGCATCGAACCATCGGGCATCTGCAACATGTAAGCGGGGCGACCCCAGAAGCTGTTGTCTGCGTCGTCTTTGAAGCCGGTCAAGAAAGGCGAGACCTTGGCGCTCTTGCCTTCGGCATCGGTGTTGACCACGACCACGTCAAAGCCCAATTTCTTGGTGCGGTTCCAAGAACCTTTGCGTGCCACAAACATCATGTTTTTGTATTCTGCAGGGAACATGTTGCCGGTGTAGAAGGTCACACCCATCACCGCAGCGTGGGGGCCCATGTTGGCCACAGGCAATGTCACGCCATCGCAAGGCTTGTCTTTCTTGATGTCGCGGTCGACCACACCGGTGGCGTGGCAATAGGGGAAGCCGAAATTCAAGCCTGTTTTGGACATGCGGTTGAGTTCGTCATCGGGGGTGTCATCGCCCATCCAGTCCCGGCCGTGGTCGCTGAACCACAACTCTTTGGTGACGGGGTGCCAGTCAAAACCGACGGTGTTGCGCACGCCTGTGGCGATCACTTCCATGCCGGAGCCATCCGCGTTGTAGCGGCGAATTTGGGCGTATTCAGCGCCGGGCTCGCAGATGTTGCAAGGCGCACCAAACGGCACATACAGCTTGCCATCGGGGCCGAAGCTCAGGTATTTCCAGTTGTGGTGCTGCAGGGGCGGCAGCTTGAAGGCGGCTGTCATGTCCACCGGCTGGGCGTTGGGGTTGGCTTCGATGCCGTCGTAGCGCAACACTTTGTCGATGGCCATGACATACAAAGAACCTTTGTGCATGGTGACAGCAGGCTGGTTCAGCTTGTCGACCAGGATGCGGCTGCTGCGCTCTTTGCCGTTGTCGCTGATTTCATAAACACGGCCCAGACCGCGTGTGCCTGCATAAACCTTGCCGCCTTCGCCCCGGCTCATGGCCCTGACGCCAGGGGTGCCGGTGGACCAGATTTCAATCTTGAAGCCTGGTGGCAGTTTCAGCTTGTTCAAAGGGATGTCGGCTGCTGGCGTGACGGTGAGCTTGCCCGCCAAAGGGGCCAGGGTGGAGTTGGCCATCTCTGCAGGCATGCCTTGTTTCCATGCCGGAGGCGGCGCGGCGGGGGCGGCTGTTTGGGCCATGGTTTGGCCGATACCGAGAGACAAAACAGCGGCGCAAACTGCAATTTTCTTGAACATCAAAAAAGCTCCTGAAAAGTTGACAAAAGATCTTTCAGGAGCGTAGCGGCGTCAAATCCCCATGCGTACAGGGTTATTGCTGAGGACAATGGGTTTGGCGTCGCACAAATGACAAGGCCGGGCGCATTTAAAAAAAGGCGGTGCGCAACCCCTGCAAGTCCAGAATTCGCAGGCCGCCGTACTCCACACGGATCAGTTGGCGTGCTTCAAGCACCCGCAGGGCCTCGTTCACGCGCTGGCGCGACAGGCCCACCAGGTAAGCCAGTTCTTGTTGGGTGATGCGCAGCACTTCGCCCACACCCGAGAACAAAACCGGGTTGAACAGCGCGGCCAAGTGCCGGGCCAGGCGCAGTTCGGGGTTGGTCATGCGGTCCATTTCTCGCGCTGCAATGAACTGGCCCAAACGCTCATTGAGTTGCTGCATGATGAAGCGGTTGAAACCCAAGGAGTGATCGATCAGCCAGTGGAAGGTGTCGACGGGCATGCCAGCGACCAAGCTGGGCCGCAGCGCTTGGATGTTGTAGCGGTAGATCTCGCGCTTGATGGCTGTGCCTTCGCCAAACCATCCGCCGGGTGGTATGCCCGTGAAGGTCATGGTTTGGCCGCTTTCGCTGTCGGTGCTCATTTTCAACAAGCCCGACAGCACGCCAAACCAATACGTCACCGGTTTGCCTATTCGGCACACATGGTCGCCTGTCAGCAGATCACTGACCACCAATTGTGGTGCGATCCGTTGCCTTTCATCGGCTTGCAGCAGGCGCAGCCAAGGAATGTCATTCAATTCGGCCAAGGTCAAAGGACGGCGGCGCTGGTGGACGGAGTTTTCTTTGACCATGTGGGGCTTACGAATTGTCAGTTTGCAGACAGATGGGCTAAGGGTCTTCCCTGAATTGTCGTCCAAACGACAACTTGACGTCAAATGACTCCCTAGGATCCACCCAAGTTTGAGTCGCACTGCACTCAACGCACCGTTATGGAGACAGGTCAGGTCATGCAAACAACGTTCATCCGTTTGATGCTCAGGCATGCTGCCGAGCGCCCCTTGGCACCGGCTTTGCGCGAAAAAATTTATGGCATCTGGCAGCCCACCAGTTGGGCAGACTTGGCTGTTTTGGTGAAGTCTTTGGCCTGTGGCTTGCACCAAGCGGGTCTGCAGCGGGGTGAGCACCTGATTGTGGTGGGCTCCAACCGCCCCCGCCTGTATGCCACCATGCTCGCTGCGCAGTCTTTGGGTGCGATTCCAGTGCCTTTGTACCAAGATGCGGCAGCTGCCGAGTGCGTCTTTCCCGTCACCAATGCCGAGGTGCGTTTTGCGGTGGTGGAAGACCAAGAGCAGGTCGACAAGATGCTCGAAGTGCGCGAACAGTGCCCCCAGTTGGCGCACATCTTTTATGACAACCCGCGCGGTTTGCGCAAGTACACCGAAGACGGTCTCGGTTCATTGGACGAATTGATTGCGGCTGGTGCGGTGTTTGCCCAGCAGCATCCCCAGTTTTTTAATGAAGAGGCAGACAAGGCCAACACCGCCGATGTGGCGGCCATGTTCTTCACGTCGGGCACCACCGGCAACCCCAAGGGCGTGGTGCACACGCACGGCTCCTTGATCGACCGCGCACAAGCCGGTGCCGAGTTCGACAAGCTGACCAACACCGAAGACGTGTTGGCCTACATGCCGCCCGCCTGGATTGGGCAAAACATCTTCAGCTACGCCCAGTGGCTGGTGTGTGGCTATGTGGTCAATTGTCCTGAGTCAACGGCCACTGTGACCATCGACCTGAAAGAAATCGGCCCCACGTATTACTTCGCCCCGCCCCGCGTGTTTGAGGGCATGCTGACCAGCGTGATGATCCGCATGGAAGACGCGGGCAACTTCAAGCGCAAGCTCTTTGCTTACTTCATGGATGTGGCCAAAAAAGTGGGCCCCGCCTTGATGGATGGCCAGTCGGTGGGTTTCATGGACCGAATGGTGTATGGCTTGGGCAACCTCATGGTGTATGGCCCATTGCGCAACAACATGGGTTTCAGCCGCGTGCGCGTAGCCTACACCGCGGGCGAAGCCATTGGCCCCGATTTGTTCACCTTTTTCCGATCCATCGGTGTGAACATCAAGCAGCTGTACGGCTCGACCGAGACCGCCGTGTTTGTGTGCTTGCAGCCCGACCACGAAGCGCGCGCCGACACCGTGGGTGTGCCTTGCAAAGGGGTTCAGATCAAGGTGGCCGATAACGGCGAAATCCTGGTCAAGTCGCCAGGCTTGCTCAAGGGCTACTACAAAAACCAGAAGGCCACCGACGAGGTGTTGACCGCTGACGGCTGGTACCACACCAGCGATGCGGGCTTCATCGACAGCCATGGCCACCTGAAGATCATCGACCGTGTGAAAGACGTGGGCCGCATTCAAGGCGGCGCCAACGACGGTGCGATGTTTGCGCCCAAATACGTTGAAAACAAACTCAAGTTTTTCCCCTTCATCAAAGAGGTGGTGGCTTACGGCGACCAGCGCGAAAAAGTCTGTGTCATGCTCAACATCGACTTTGATGCCGTGGGCAACTGGGCCGAGCGCCGCAACCTGTCTTATGCGGGTTACACCGATCTGGCGCAAAAGCCTGAGGTGTATCAGCTCATCCAAGATTGCGTGGAAAAGGTCAATGCCGATCTGGCCGAAGACGCTTTGCTGGCGGGCAGCCAGGTTTCGCGCTTTTTGGTCTTGCACAAAGAGCTGGATGCCGATGACGGCGAGTTGACCCGCACCAACAAAGTCCGCCGTGGCTTCATTGCCGACAAATACAAACCGCTGGTCGATGGCCTGTACGAAGGCAAAGCCGAACAGTTCATCGAGACGGTGGTCAAGTTTGAAGACGGCCGCACCGGCAGCGTCAACGCCACGCTCAAAATTTCCGACGCCAAAACATTCACACCCGTGAAGGCAGCAGCATGACCAAGAAAATCGGCGACGTCATTCTGGACGTCAACAACATCAGTTTGCGTTTCGGTGGTGTGAAGGCGCTGACCGACATCTCTTTCAATGTGCGCGAGCACGAAGTGCGCGCGATCATCGGCCCCAACGGCGCGGGCAAAAGCTCGATGCTCAATTGCATCAACGGTGTGTACACCCCGCAAGAGGGCAGCATCACGTTTCAGGGCCAAACGTTTGACCACATGAACAGCCGCCAGGTGGCCGAGATGGGCATTGCCCGCACCTTCCAAAACTTGGCTTTGTTCAAGGGCATGAGCGTGATCGACAACATCATGACCGGCCGCAACCTGCACATCAAGAGCAATCTCTTCATGCAAGCCTTGCGCATAGGTCCTGCCCAGCGTGAGGAGGAAACGCACCGCGAGTTTGTCGAGCACATCATCGATTTCCTGGAGATTCAGGCGTTCCGTAAAACACCTGTCGGCCAGCTGCCTTATGGCTTGCAAAAGCGGGTGGACCTGGGCCGCGCTTTGGCCATGGAGCCCAAGGTGCTCTTGCTCGATGAGCCTATGGCCGGTATGAACATGGAAGAAAAGCAGGACATGTGCCGCTTCATCTTGGATGTGAACGACGAGTTTGGCACCACCATCGTGTTGATCGAGCACGACATGGGTGTGGTGATGGACATTTCGGACCGTGTGGTGGTGCTCGATTACGGTAAAAAAATCGGCGACGGGACTCCCGAAGAAGTGCGCAACAACGAAGACGTGATCAGTGCCTATCTGGGCACCAGCCACTAAGGAGAACAAGACATGGCATTTTTTCTAGAAGCCCTTTTTGGCGGCCTCATGGCCGGCATGCTTTATTCCTTGGTGGCACTGGGTTTTGTACTGATTTTCAAGGCCTCAGGCGTGTTCAATTTCGCCCAAGGCGCGATGGTGCTGTTTGCCGCCTTGGCCATGGCCCGTTTTTCGGAGTGGGTCCCAGGCTGGCTGGGCATCGAAGACAAGTTCTTGGGCAATCTGATCGCTTTTGTGCTGGCTGCAGTCATCATGTTTGTGTTGGCCTGGCTCATCGAGCGCTTGGTCCTGCGCCACCTGGTCAACCAAGAGGGCGTGACTTTGCTGATGGCCACTTTGGGCATCACCTACTTTTTGGACGGTTTGGGTCAGACCATTTTCGGCAGCGACATCTACAAGATCGATGTGGGCATGCCCAAAGATCCCGTGTTCTTGTTTGACTCGGTCTTCCCTGGCGGCGTGCTCGTCAACCTCGAAGACGTCTATGCCGCCTGCATCGCCGCATTGATGGTGGTGGTCTTGTCTTTGTTCTTTCAAAAGACCGGCACGGGGCGGGCCCTGCGTGCGGTGGCCGATGACCACCAGGCGGCACAGTCGATCGGTATTCCGCTCAACCGCATTTGGGTCATTGTCTGGTTTGTGGCCGGCATCACCGCCTTGGTGGCCGGCATCATTTGGGGCTCCAAGATGGGCGTGCAGTTTTCTCTGACCACAGTGGCTTTGCGTGCTTTGCCAGTGATCATTTTGGGCGGCTTGACTTCTGTGCCAGGTGCCATCATCGGCGGTCTGATCATTGGGGTGGGTGAGAAATTGTCCGAGGTTTACCTGGGCCCCTACGTGGGCGGCGGCATTGAAATCTGGTTCGCTTATGTGCTGGCGCTGGTGTTCTTGCTGTTCCGTCCGCAAGGTTTGTTCGGCGAAAAAATCATCGACCGCGTGTAAGGAGAGAAAAACATGTTTTACAGAGAAAACGGTCAATTCAAGACCTCCTACCGCAGCGACCAACAGATTTTTGCGATTGCGCAAGACCGCTGGGCTGTTTGGGCATTGATTGCCTTCGCGTTCGTTGGCGTGCCCCTGTTGGCCGACGAGTACATGTTCCGCGCCATCTTGATCCCCTTCCTGATCCTGGCCTTGGCCGCATTGGGGGTCAACATCTTGGTGGGTTATTGCGGACAGATTTCGCTGGGTTCGGGTGCCTTCATGGCGGTGGGCGCCTACATGGCCTACAACACCTATGTGCGCATTGACGGCATGCCCTTGATCGTGGCCTTGTTGGCTGGCGGTTTCTTTGCCACGGTGGTGGGCATGTTTTTTGGTATCCCCAGCTTGCGGGTCAAAGGCCTGTATTTGGCTGTGGCGACTTTGGCGGCGCAGTTTTTCTGCGATTGGGCGTTCTTGCGTGTGGGCTGGTTCACCAACAACTCGGCATCAGGCTCCGTCAACGTGTCCAACCTGAGCCTGATGGGCTGGACGATCAACGCGCCCGTCGAGAAGTACCTCTTTTGTTTGGCCTTTTTGGTGGTGTTTGGCTTGCTTGCCAAAAATTTGGTGCGCTCGGCCATTGGCCGCGAATGGATGGCCATTCGGGACATGGACGTGGCCGCTGCTGTGATCGGTATCCGTCCGGTCTACGCCAAGCTCAGTGCCTTTGCCGTCAGCTCTTTCATCATCGGCGTGGCCGGTGGCTTGTGGGGCTTTGTGCACCTGGGATCTTGGGAGCCTGCGGCTTTCTCAATTGACCGTTCGTTTCAGTTGTTGTTCATGGTCATCATCGGCGGCATGGGCTCCATCATGGGCAGCTTTTTTGGTGCGGCCTTCATTGTGATTTTGCCGATTTTCCTCAACCAGTTTTTGCCTTGGATGGGCAGTCTGGTGGGGGTCACCATCTCCACGGCCTTGGTGTCGCACGCCGAGTTCATGATTTTTGGCGCCTTGATCGTCTGGTTCTTGATTGTCGAGCCGCATGGTCTGGCCAAGTTGTGGTCGATCGCCAAGCAAAAGCTCCGGCTGTGGCCATTCCCTCACTGATGTTCATTTTATTTTTTCCCAAGTGCTTCCACCTTTTTTTAACAGGAGACAAACCATGAAGCTTCGTCAACTCGTCCTGGCCACCACCGTGGCTGCTGCCGGACTTGCCAGTGCGCTGGTCAGTACGGTCGCAACGGCTCAAACCAAAGAGCAGTTCTTCCCCGTGCTGGTCTACCGCACCGGTGCTTACGCGCCCAACGGCGTGCCGTTTGCCAACGGCTACGTCGATTACCTCAAGCTGGTCAATGCGCGCGGTGGCATCAACGGCGTGAAGCTCAGCTTTGAAGAGTGCGAAACCGGCTACGCCACCGACCGCGGTGTCGAGTGCTATGAGCGCCTCAAAGGCAAAAATGGCGGCGCCACCGTGTTCCAGCCACTGTCCACCGGCATCACGTTTGCTTTGACCGAAAAAGCCCCCATCGACAAGATCCCTTTGATCACTGCCGGTTACGGCCGCAGCGAATCGGCTGACGGTGGCGTGTTCAAGTGGAACTTCCCGCTCGCAGGCACTTATTGGGTGGCTGGTGACGTGATCATCCAGGACATCGGCAAGAAGGCCGGCGGTGTCGACAAGCTCAAAGGCAAGCACATCGCTTTGGTCTACCACGACAGCCCCTTCGGCAAAGAAGCCATTCCCATCTTGCAAGAACGCGCAGCCATGCACGGCTTCAAGTTGAGCTTGTTGCCCGTGACCCACCCCGGCGTGGAGCAAAAATCCACTTGGTTGCAAATTCGCCGCGACCGTCCTGACTACGTGGTCAACTGGGGCTGGGGTGTGATGAACTCCACCCTGCTCAAGGAAGCCCAAGCCACCGGCTACCCCCGCGAAAACATCTGGGGCGTGTGGTGGGCCGGTGCCGAGCCTGATGTGAAAGACATCGGCATGGGAGCCAAGGGCTACAACGCCATCACCATGCAGCACGGCACCGAAAAGGGCTCTGCCATTGTGAAGGAAGTGCTGGACAAGTTGCACGCCAAAGGCCAAGGCACAGGCCCTCGTGACGAAGTGGGTGAAGTGCTGTACATGCGCGGCTTGTTCAGCGCCATGTTCGCGGTCGAAGGCGTGCGCCAAGCCCAAGAGAAGTACGGCAAAGGCAAGGTCATGACCGGCGAGCAAGCGCGCTGGGGTTATGAAAACCTGAACCTGACCCAGCCCAAGCTGGATGCCCTGGGCTTCAAGGGCGTGCTGCGTCCTATTTCCACCTCGTGCGCCGACCACATGGGTGCCAACTGGGCCCGTATCCACACATGGGACGGCACCAAGTGGCAATTCAGCAGCGACTGGATGCAGGCCGATGAGCAGATCATCAAGCCCATGGTCAAAGCAGCTGCCGATAAGTACGCTGCCGAGAAAAAGATCACACGCCGCACCCCTGCGGATTGCCAGTCTTGATCTGAGTCCTGCTGCCGCGCAAGCGGCAGCTTGTCAGCTGCAGCCAGCTTGTGCTGGCCCGCAGCTGCCGTACAGGAGAGATCAAATGAAACCCTTGCGTGCAGCGGTTTCATTTGGCTTGAACCCCAGAATTTGAAAAGGCACAGTCCATGAGCGACAAAAACATTGTTCTGAACGTCAATGGCATCGAAGTCATTTACAACCACGTCATCCTGGTGCTCAAGGGTGTGTCCTTGCAGGTGCCCGAGCAAGGCATCGTGTCTTTGTTGGGCGGCAACGGCGCCGGCAAGACCACCACCTTGCGTGCGATCTCCAACTTGCTCAAGGGCGAGCGTGGCGATGTGACCAAAGGCAGCATCGAGCTGCGTGGCGAGCGCATCGAAAACCTCACGCCCGCTGACTTGGTCAACCGTGGGGTGGTGCAGGTCATGGAAGGGCGTCATTGCTTTGCCCACTTGTCGATCGAAGACAACCTGTTGACCGGCAGCTACACCCGCACCGACAAGGGCGAAATCGCCGCCAACCTGGACAAGGTCTACACCTATTTCCCGCGCCTGAAAACCCGTCGCACTTCGCAGGCAGCCTACACATCGGGCGGCGAGCAGCAGATGTGTGCCATTGGCCGCGCCTTGATGACCAACCCCAGCGTGATGTTGCTGGATGAGCCCTCCATGGGTCTGGCGCCTCAGATCGTGGAAGAGGTGTTCAACATCGTCAAAGACTTGAACGAGAAAGAAAAAGTCACTTTCTTGATTGCTGAGCAAAACACCAACATGGCGCTCAAGTACTCGGATTACGGCTACATCATGGAGTCGGGTCGCATCGTGATGGACGGCGAGGCCGAAGACTTGCGCTCCAACGAGGATGTGAAAGAGTTTTACTTGGGCATGGGCGGTGGTGAGCGCAAGAGCTTCAAGGACGTCAAAAGCTACAAGCGCCGCAAGCGTTGGTTGGCTTGATGCCTTGTGCCGCCCTCGAAACATCCCTCATCGCCAGTGTCCTGAAAGAATCCCATGGCCCATCACCTCGAAGCGTTGGAAACCCGCGCCCCCGAAGTTCGTGAAGCAGCGCTGATGGCCGCCTTGCCTTCGCAAATTGCGCATGCCCAGAAAAACAGCGCCGCTTTGGCTGACATCCTCAAGGGCATCGATGCCGCCCAAGTGACCAGCCGAGACGCATTGGCCCGATTGCCTGTGACACGCAAGTACGAATTGCTGGCGCGTCAACAGGCCCAACGGGCTCAAGACCCCTTCGGCGGTTTTTCAACCATTGGTTGGAAGGGCATGGTCCGCTATGCGGGTGTGCGCCGTGTGTACCAGTCACCCGGTCCCATCTATGAACCCGAAGGCCATGCCCCCGACTACTGGCGTGCAGCCCGGGCCATGGCGGCGGCCGGTTTTGAGGCCGGCGATCTGGTCCATAACTGCTTCAGTTACCACCTGACGCCTGGGGCATGGATCATGGAAAGCGGCGCCCATGCACTGGGCTGTGCAGTGATTCCTGGTGGCGTGGGCAACACCGAACAACAATTGGCGGCTGTGGCCGACCTGCGTCCTGTGGCTTATTCGGGCACGCCCAGTTTCCTGAAGATCCTGATCGAGAAAGCCGCCGAGGCGGATCTAAAGCTGTCGATCACCAAAGCCCTGGTGTCGGGCGAGGCCTGCCCGCCTTCGTTGCGCGACTGGTTTACCCAGCAGGGTGTGGCGGCCTATCAGTGCTACGCCACCGCCGATGTGGGCTTGATTGCCTATGAAACTGCCGCGCGAGAAGGTTTGGTGATCGACGAGGGTGTGATTGTCGAGATCGTGCGTCCGGGCACCGGAGACCCTGTGTCTGACGGGGAGGTGGGCGAAGTGGTGGTCACGGTGCTCAATCCTGATTACCCTTTGATCCGTTTTGGTACGGGCGATTTGTCGGCCATCTTGCCGGGCACTTGCCCCACGGGCCGCACCGCGCAGCGCATCAAGGGCTGGATGGGCCGCGCCGACCAGACCACCAAGATCCGGGGCATGTTTGTGCACCCCGGGCAGGTGGCCGAGATCGTCAAGCGCTTTCCGGAGTTGACCAAGGCGCGTTTGGTGGTCACCGGTGAGATGGCCAATGACCAAATGGCCTTGCATGTTGAAACGGCAGGTGTGGCCGACGAGGGGCTCAAAGTCCGGGTGTCTGAGGCGGTGCGCGATGTCACCAAACTGCGCGGCGAGGTGCACCTGGTGCCACAAGGCACATTGGCCAACGACGGCAAAGTCATTGAGGATGCCCGCAGCTACCAGTGAGTCGGCGGTAGACGGCTGAGCCTGATGGGTCAGAATCCTCAATAAAATCAAGGACAATCAAGGGTTTGTGGCTAAGTGTTTTCCGATAACTCATGGCACGATTGTGGTTTTACAATCAAGCCACTTTTTAGGAGTTAGTTCATGAAGCAATGGATCGCCTTGGCCACTTTGGCCGCCGTCTCGATGGGCGCTTACGCCCAAGCCTACCCGGGTACCAAACCGATTTCCATCGTCGTGCCCTTCACGGCGGGTGGCCCTACCGACCGCGTAGCGCGCGATTTGGCCGAAGCCATGCGCAAGTACGTGCCCGGCTCCAACTTTGTGGTTGAAAACGCGGCTGGCGCGGGCGGCACGATCGGTGCGACCAAAGTTGCCAAGGCCGCAACCGATGGCCACACCTTGTTGTTGCACCACATTGGTATGGCTGCGACCCCCGCTTTGTACCGCAAGCTCGGTTATAAAACACTGGAAGATTTCGAGTTCTTGGGCATGGTCAATGACGTGCCCATGACCTTGGTCGGCAAACCACAGTTGCCCGCCAACACTTACCGTGACTTTGAAAACTACATCCGTGCCAATGCTGGCAAGCTGAACATTGCGCACGCAGGTTTGGGTTCTGCCTCGCACCTTTGCGGTTTGCTCTGGCAATCCACCTTGCAGACCAAAGACGCGATGACCACCATCCCGTTTGGTGGCACTGCGCCGGCCATGACCGCCCTGATCGGCGGCCAGGTCGATGTGATGTGTGACCAAACCACCAACACCACCGCCCAAATCGAAGGCGGTCGCATCAAGGCGTTTGCGGTCACCACAGCCAAGCCTTTGTCGGGTCACCCTGTGCTCAAACACTACCCCAGCTTGCAAGAGATGGGCCTCAAAGGCTTCAACCTGACCATCTGGCACGGTTTGTATGCCCCCAAAGGAACACCCGAAGCCATCACCAAAATCTTGAACGAGGCTTTGAAGAAAGCGCTGAAAGACCCTGATTTCATCAAAAAGAACGAAGCCTTGGGCGCTTTGGTCGTCAACGACAAGCGCGTTGAGCCTGAAGAGCACAAGAAGTTCGTGGCTGCCGAGATGGTCAAGATCAAGGTCGCTGTGGATGCGGCTGGCAAGTACGCTGACTGACCCCGGCTCGCCTCCAAACCAAAGCCGCTCTTCGAGCGGCTTTTTTTCGACCCACAGGCCTGTCAGTTGGCAAACTGTTCGTTCCCTACCAGGCCCAGTTGGGTCAGGCCCAAGCGCTGTGCGGTGGTCAGCACCGTCACTGCGGCTTCGTAGCGCGCTTGGCCATGCGCTCGGATGTGCAATTGGGGCTGAGGTTGCTGGGCAGCGGCCTGTGTCAGTTGCGCTTCCAATTCTTCGCGGTTGGGGATGGGCTTGCCGTTCCAGCGCCACTGTGATTGCGCGTCGATGTCGATGCGAACCACCACGGGGTCTTTGGGCGCAGCCGGGGTGGTGGTGGGCATGTCCAGATTGACCGCGTGCAGTTGTGCCGGAATGGTGATGATGAGGATGATGATCAAGACCAGCATGACGTCAATCAAGGGCGTGGTGTTGATGTCCATCATCAAGCCGTCTTCATCACTGGGGTCTGTACCCAACTGCATGGCCATAAGGTTTCCTTGAGGTTCAGGGGCCGGGGTCAATGACAAAGCCCACTTGGGCAATGCCGGCCTGCTGCAGGGCGTGCATGACGCGACCGACCGGTGCATAAGCGCTTTGCGCATCGCCCCGGATCTGGACGTCGGGTTGGGGTTTCATGGCAGCGATTTTTTTCAGCCGCTCTTGCAGGTCGGCCTGGTTTTGAATCAGGGTGTCGTACACAAAAACCTGACCGGCCTTGTTGACCGAGAGAATCACCGTCTCAGGCCGCGCCTGACGAACCTCGTGTCGCTCTTTGGGCAAGTCCACCGGGATGGAGGTGGTCACCACCGGGATGGTGATCAGGAAAATGATGAGCAACACCAGCATCACGTCCACCAAGGGCGTGGTGTTGATGGTGCCGATCACCTCGTCGTCGGGGCCAGTGCCCACGCTGGGGCCCAGTGGCATGGCCATCAGCGTTGGGCCGAAGCGAGCAAGGCCGCGTGCACATCGGCACCGAAAGCGTTGACCTCTTCCATCACCGCTTTGTTGCGCCGCACCAACCAGTTGTAGCCCAAAACCGCAGGCACGGCGACGGCCAAACCAATGGCCGTCATGATGAGCGCCTCACCAACGGGGCCAGCGACTTTGTCGATGCTGGCTTGGCCTGACATGCCGATCTTGACCAGTGCATGGTAGATGCCCCACACCGTGCCAAACAATCCGACAAAAGGGGCCGTAGAGCCGACTGTGGCCAGCACAGCGAGCCCGTCTTGCAGTCGGCTTTGCACTGTGGTCATCGCGCGTTGCAGGCTCATCACCACCCAGGCATTGAAGTCCACGGTGTTGTGCAGGCCCGGGTGTTGTGCAGCGCCTTCCAGGCCTTTTTCTGCGATGAAGCGAAACGGGCTGGAGGCATCGAGTGCATCGGCGGCTTGCCGCACCGATGTGGCCTGCTGGAGGCTGGCCTGAGAGGAGGCCGCCAATTTGAGCAGTTTGGCCTGTTCGAGGTATTTGGTCACGATCACGAACCAGCTGCCCATGCTCATCAGCACCAAAATCAGCAGGGTGATCTTGGCCACCGCGTCACCTTGTGCCCACAGGGCACCCAAGCCATAGGGATTCTCCGGCGTGGTTGCTGCAGTCGAAGTGGCAGCGCTGGGGTTGGACGCCCAACTGGTGGGGGCCATCAGCACGCCCAGGCCAAGCAGCAGATGGGCCAGAGTGGTTCTGAAAGGGGTGAACATGCGAACGAATCCTTGTGTCTTGGACATGGGTTGGAGCTGGGCCGTTTGAAGGTTTGCAGGTGGGTTTGGATTTATTCGAGACGCCAGGTGTATTTCATGCTGGCCCAAGCTTGTTCGGGCTTGCCGTCGACCAAAGCGGGGCGGAACTGGCACTTGGACAAGCCTGCTCTGGCGGCCTCGTCGAGCCGTTTGAAGCCAGAGCTTTTTTCGACCTCAGATTGAATCACTTTGCCATCCACGCCCACCAAGAAGCGCAAGGCGACCGTGCCTTCTTCTTCCAAGCGGCGCGATGCGCTGGGGTATTCAGGTTTTTCGCATTGGCTGACGTTGACGCCAGCCGCCGTGCGGGTGGGCGCTGGCGCTGTGGCGCGGGCGGACGCGGCCACAGCAGGCGCTGCTGCGGCGGGCGCCGTCGCAGGCGCGGCGGCGGCCACGGGGGCTGGGGGCGCAGAGGCGTTCAAGCCGGCATTGGAAGGTGTGGGGGTGCTGACCGCGGGCAATTCGATGGCCGGCGAAGTGGGGGGCGAAGGCGCTGGCTGCACAGGCTGCGCCGGTGCAGGTTTTGCCACCGGTGGCGTCGGCGGTGGGGGCGCAGCAGCGGGTGGTGGCGGCGTTTCACGTGGTGTCTCGGTGAGCAACAGCGCTTGAACCACCGTCGGCATTTTTTGCACCACGTCACGCGTCAAGCCCACATGCACAGCCCAAAACAACAGGGCATGCAAAACAACCACCCAAACCCAACCTGCCAGTGGGCGCTTGGGGCGGGTCAGTTGGAAAGAGGCGGTCTGCATGAAGGATGGCCAAGGCTGTGTTCGGCTGTATTTTGCGTGAAAAGCACGGACTTTGACCCCACGGGTTGCAAAGACACTCACCCAGACTTTGTTACGGGGCGCGCCTCATGGAAAAGCCCTCAGCAGCTTGGTTTGTGACCACTCGCTCACCCTGCACCCAACGACCACAATGGCCGTGCACCGCAGTGCCCAACCAGGTGGCGGCAATGCGTTGCCCGTCGTGCGATTCCTCCATCGTGAACTCGCGACCCTCCAGGTCGGCCACCACCAGGTAGCGCTGGTTGCCTTGTCGAAGTTCACCGCGCAGACTGCCCAAGTGTTCCGGGTGCGGGGACAAGTTCAGAGCCCATGGGGTGGTTGAACCCGCCATTTGCACGGTCCATTTGCCCAGCAGCTTGTCAGTCCCTAGCGATTGTCCCGGTGGACAGTCAGGCGGGCTCAGGGCCAGGTGGCATCCGGTCAATGTCAAGGACAGGAAAAGCAAGGATGCACTGCGGCCCAAGGGGTTGATCCAAAGTCTCATCATGGTTTGGCCTCCGCCGCCGCCGTGGCGGCACGTTGTGCAAACTCAGCCCGCAGCGCCTTGAGTTTTTCGCGCGGGTCTTCTCTGACCGTTTTTTCGTCCAGCCTCATCTCGGCAATGAATCGGCTGGGCAGGGCCGCCACGGATTCACGGCCTTTCTTGCGGCGTTTTGTCCAGCTCACGGCCAAGCTGCGCTGGGCACGGGTGATGCCCACGTACATCAGGCGGCGCTCTTCTTGCAGCCGCAACAAAATGCCTTCTTGGCTGGCCCCCTCGGTCGTGTTGTCGTCGCCCAGCTTGAAGGGCAGCAGACCCTCGTTCACACCCACCAGCATCACATGCGGCCACTCCAAACCCTTGGAGGCGTGCAGCGTAGACAGGGTCACCACGTTTTGGTCTTTTTCGCGCTCACTCAGTGTGGAAATCAGCGAAATGGTTTGGGCCACCTCCAACAGGTTTTTGGTCTCTGTCGCCTCAGCCCCGGTCGCGTCTTCGATCTCGCCGCCACAGCGCCCGGCCATCCAGTCGCAAAACTCCAGCACATTCGTCCAGCGGGCGCTGGCCACTTTCTCGTTGTCTTCACCGTCGTACAAGTGCGACTCGTAGCCGATCTCTTGAAGCCACGCCAGCAAGAAAGCCAGCGCGGCTTCTTTGCCCAGGGTTTGGCGGGCGCGGTATGCCAAGTCGTTGATGTAGCGGCCAAACTCGTGCAAACCCGTGATGGCACGGGCATTGACAGCGCTGGGCAAGCTGCCGGCAAACAGGGCTTCAAAAAGACTCAGTTTGTACTGCGTGGCAAAGCTGCCCAACTGGCCCAGCGACTGGTGACCGATGCCGCGTTTGGGGCTGGTGATGGCGCGCAAAAAAGCCGGGTCGTCGTCGTTGTTGATCCAAAGGCGAAACCAGGCGCACAGGTCCTTGATTTCGGCCTTGTCAAAAAAGCTCTGCCCGCCCGACACCTTGTAGGGGATGTTGGCGCGGCGCAGGGCTTGCTCAAACGGCCGGGCCATGTGGTTGGCACGGTACAGAACAGCAAAGTCCTTGAACTCCCGGTGTTGGGATTCGAGTGAATGCCCGCTGCGGATGGACTGGATGCGGGCAATCGCTCGGTCAGCCTCGTGCTCTTCGTTGACGGCGTCGACCACGCGCACCGGCTCGCCTTCGCCCAATTCCGAAAACAGGGTCTTGGGGTAGAGCTTGGGGTTGGGCTCGATCACATGGTTGGCAGCCCTCAAAATGGCGCTGGTGGAGCGGTAGTTTTGCTCCAGCTTGATCACCTTGAGATTCTGAAAATCCTCTGGCAGGCGTTTGAGGTTGTCCAGCGTCGCGCCGCGCCAGCCATAAATCGACTGGTCGTCGTCACCCACCGCCGTGAAGCGCGCCCGCTCGCCCACCAGGTGTTTGAGCACCTCGTATTGGGTGGCATTGGTGTCTTGGTACTCGTCCACCAGCACATGGCCCATCTTGGCTTGCCAGCGCTCACGCACCTCAGGAAACTCGGCCAGCAACTTCAGAGGCATGCCGATCAGGTCGTCAAAGTCCACACTCTGGTAAGCCGTCAGCCGCTCTTGGTACAGCGCCATGATGCGGGCGATCACCCGGACGTTGTTGTCGGGCGCCTGCGCTGCGGCCTGCTCGGCGTTGAGCCCCATGTTTTTCCAAAGGCTGATGGTCCACTGCCACTGGCGGGCGGTGGCGGCATCGGTGGTGCCGCCGCAATCCTTCAAGATGCTGGTCACATCGTCCGCGTCCATGATGCTGAACTGGGGTTTCAGGCCCAGCACATGGCCGTCTTCGCGCATGATGCGCACGCCCAAAGCGTGGAAGGTGCAAATCAACACATCTTTGGCGCCTCGGCCTATCAGCTGCTTGGCCCGCTCGCGCATCTCAGCAGCGGCCTTGTTGGTGAAGGTGATGGCGGCGATGCGTTTGGGCTCCAGCCCGGCTTCGATCAGCCGCCCGATCTTGTGCGTGATCACCCGCGTTTTGCCCGAACCCGCCCCGGCCAGCACCAAGCAGGGGCCAGAGACATAGTTCACGGCCTCGAGTTGGGCGTTGTTGAGTCCGGCGGACATGGGGGGAGATCTATGAAATACAAGCAAGCTTGGCAAAGCGGGCCATGATAGCGGTTTGCCATGCTTGAATGGCCAAAACCCGACAGCCTATCGAAATGTCGACTCAGCGATCCCGACCAATGGAATCCCCCATGGTTTACCCCGACAATCGGGGGATGCTTGAAATTTTCCGCGTCACTTTTCCGTTTTTTGCGCTGGTTTTGTGCGGCTTCTTGGCGGCACGTTGGCGGTTTTTGCCCTTGGAGTCCATCCCTGGCTTGAATGGGTTTGTCCTGTTTTTTGCTTTGCCTTGCATGCTGTTCAGGTTCGGTGCCGACACGCCCATTGCGCAGCTGCTGGATGCAGGGGTGTTCTTCACTTACCTTTTTTGTGCGCTGGTCATCGTGGCGCTGAGCATTGGCATCAGCTTGAACCGGCGTGTGCGCTGGAACGATGCGTCCTTGGGCGCCTTGGTGGCGGCTTTCCCCAACACGGGCTTCATGGGCGTGCCTTTGCTGGTCGCTTTGTTGGGGGCTCAGGCCGTGGGCCCTGCGATCGTGACCATCGTGGTGGATCTCGTCATCACGTCTTCTTTGTGTGTCGCTTTGTCGCGCATGGATGCGGCGGGCCAGCATGGCGCGGCCGTTGCGGCGCGCAAGGCGCTGGCGGGGGTTCTGCGCAACCCGATGCCTTGGGCCATCAGCGCGGGTGCAGCGTTTTCATACTGGAATCTTGAGCTGATCGGCCCGGTGAACAAAACCGTGGGTTTGCTGGCCGATGCCGCATCTCCGGTGGCGCTGTTCACCATCGGGGCGGTTTTGGCGCGCTCGGTCATGTTGGCGCATGAGCGCCCCGATGGCCCCTTGCGAGCCATCGATTACCTGCCGATTACCTTGATCAAACTGGTGGTGCACCCGGTGTTGGTGTTGTTGGTGGGTCTGTCTGCGATTCAGTGGGGCGTGCCGCTGGAGCCCTTTGCCCTCCAGGTCATGGTCTTGGTGGCAGCCTTGCCCAGTGCCAGCAATGTGTCTTTGTTGGCCGAGCGCTTGGGTGCTGACAACGGCCGCATCGCACGGATCATCATGGTGACCACGGTGGCGGCGTTTGTGACCTTCTCTGGCGCGGTGGATTTTTTCAAGGCTTAGCCATGATGGTTTGTCAAAGGCTGTGCATGCGCCTATGTCTTTTGTCAGGCGTGGCCAAGGTACAAAGCCCGTAAAATCATGGGTTCGCGCAAAGTTTGCGCCCATTCCACTCTGGCCAGCTCGCTGCTGGCTTCGTTCAGGCCATGTTGACCTTCCAACAGATCATTTTGAAACTGCAGCAGTACTGGGATGCCCAAGGCTGCGCCTTGCTCCAGCCCTACGACATGGAAGTCGGCGCGGGCACCAGCCACACCGCCACGTTTTTGCGCGCCATTGGCCCCGAGCCTTGGAAAGCCGCCTATGTGCAGCCCAGCCGCCGCCCCAAGGATGGCCGCTATGGCAACAACCCCAACCGCTTGCAGCACTACTACCAATACCAAGTGGTCTTGAAGCCTGCGCTCAGCAACATTCTTGAGCTGTACTTGGGCAGCTTGGAAGCATTGGGCTTTGACCTCAAGAAAAACGACATCCGATTCGTCGAAGACGATTGGGAAAACCCAACGCTCGGCGCTTGGGGCTTGGGCTGGGAAGTTTGGTTGAACGGCATGGAAGTCACGCAGTTCACCTATTTTCAGCAAGTGGGTGGCATCGACTGCAAGCCCATCACCGGCGAGATCACCTACGGCCTGGAGCGCTTGGCCATGTATTTGCAGGGCGTGGACAACGTCTACAACCTCAAATGGACCGATACGCTGAGCTATGGCGACGTGTACCACCAAAACGAGGTGGAGCAGTCGACCTACAACTTTGAGCACAGCGACGCTGAATTCTTGTTCACCGCCTTCAGCGCGCACGAAAAACAGGCACAAAACCTGATCGTGCAACAGCTGGCGCTGCCCGCCTATGAGCAAGTGCTCAAGGCCGCGCACACCTTCAACTTGCTGGATGCGCGCGGCGCAATCAGCGTGACCGAGCGCGCCGCCTACATCGGACGCATCCGCAACCTGGCCCGCAGCGTGGCCCAGAGTTATTACGAAAGCCGTGAGCGTCTGGACTTCCCGATGGCCCCGCGTGAATGGGTTGCGCAAATGCCCAAGAAAGCCGCGTGAGGGAGTACGACATGACGACACAAAATTTGCTGGTGGAACTGTTTGTGGAAGAGCTGCCCCCGAAGGCGCTGCACAAACTCGGCGCTGCTTTCGCGGGCGTGTTGGCCGAACAACTCAAGGCACAAGGCCTGGCACCTGCCGATGCGGTGGTCACGGCTTTTGCCTCGCCCCGCCGCTTGGCCGCGCATGTGACGGGCGTGCTGGCGCAGGCTGCCGACAAGGCGGTGCAGCAAAAGCTCATGCCCGTGGCCGTGGGCTTGGATGCCAATGGCGGCGCCACGCCTGCGCTGCTGAAAAAACTGCAAGCGCTGGGCGCAGATGTGAGCGACCCGGCAGCAGCCGTGGCGGCCTTGAAACGCGCCCCAGACGGCAAGGCTGAGGCTCTTTTTTACGACAGCGTGGCCCATGGCGCTTCGCTGCAAGCGGGTTTGCAAAAAGCCTTGGAAGAAGCCCTGGCCAAACTGCCTATTCCTAAGGTCATGCAGTACCAGCTCGAGACGGATTGCGAACTGCCCGGTTGGAGCAGCGTGAACTTTGTGCGCCCTGCGCACAGCCTGATCGCCTTGCACGGCTCCACCGTGGTGCCGGTCAAGGCGCTGGGCCTGACAGCTGGCAACAGCACACAAGGCCACCGTTTTGAAGCCAAAGTTTCGCCCGTGCTGTTGCCGCATGCCGACCAATACGACCAAGTGCTCAAGCGCGATGGCGCGGTCATCGCCAGCTTTGCCGAACGCCGCGCCGAGATCGTGCGCCAGCTGCAAGCTGCTGCGGCCAAAGTCGGTGGCGGTTGCCAGCCGATTGAGGATGACGCGCTGCTGGACGAAGTGACCGCCTTGGTCGAGCGCCCGAACGTGTTGACTTGCCAGTTCGAGACCGAGTTCTTGGACGTCCCGCAAGAGTGCCTGATCCTCACGATGAAGGCCAACCAGAAGTATTTCCCTTTGATCGACGCATCGGGCAAGCTGACGAACCGTTTTTTGGTGGTGAGCAACATCACCCCCGACGACGCTTCTTTGGTGATCGGCGGTAACGAGCGCGTGGTGCGCCCGCGCCTAGCCGATGCCAAATTCTTCTTCGACCAAGACCGCAAAAAGACACTCGAATCGCGTGTCGAAGGCCTGTCCAAGGTGGTCTACCACAACAAGCTGGGCACCCAAGGCGAGCGCATGGCGCGCGTGTGTGCCATCGCCAAAGCCATTGGCCAGCAAATGGGAGGCGATCTTCTGGCCAAGCAAGCCGAGCAGGCCGCACGCTTGGCCAAGACCGATTTGCTGACCGACATGGTCGGCGAATTCCCCGAGTTGCAAGGCATCATGGGCGGCTACTACGCGCGCCATGATGGCCTGTCCAACGAGGTGGCCGAAGCGATCGAAGACCACTACAAACCGCGTTTTGCGGGCGATGAATTGCCACGCAACAACGTGGGCTTGGTGGTGGCGCTGGCTGACAAGCTCGAAACCCTGGTCGGCATGTTCGGCATTGGCAATGTGCCCACGGGCGACAAAGACCCGTTCGCGCTGCGTCGCCACGCTTTGGGCGTGATCCGCATGCTGGTTGAGAAAAACGTGGCGCTGGGCTTGCCCGAATTGTTGGCTTTGTCTGCCCCGGTGTTCGGTGACAAGATCGTGGGCACATCGGATGCGCTGATTGAGTTTTTCTACGACCGCCTGTCCGGTAGCTTGCGTGAGCAAGGCTTCAGCGCGCAAGAGGTCGATGCCGTCATGGCCTTGCGTCCAGGCCGTCTGGGTCAGGTCAACCTGTGCCTTTCTGCCGTGCGCGCCTTTACCGCCTTGCCCGAAAGCCCTGCTTTAGCCGCGGCCAACAAGCGCATTGGCAACATCCTCAAGAAAGCCGGCGAGGTGGACGCCCACGTCAACCCGGCGCTGCTGCAAGAAGACGCCGAGAAAGGCCTGTACGCCGCCATGCAAAAGTTGTTGCCCGAATCTGAGGCGCTGTTCAAGGCGGGCGACTACACCGCCAGCTTGCAAACCTTGGCCGCGCTGCGCGCCCCGGTGGATGCTTTCTTTGACGATGTGATGGTCAACGCCGAAGAGATGGACCTGCGCCTGAACCGTCAGGGCTTGCTCAAGTCGCTGCATGTGGCGATGAACCGCGTGGCCGATTTGTCACGCCTGGCCACCTGAACCGAAAGCGCCCATGCACACCAAACTCGTCATTTTGGACCGCGATGGCACCATCAACCGGGCCAGTGAAGAGTTCGTCAAATCGCCCGAGGAGTGGCACCCCCTGCCGGGCGCGTTGGAGGCCATCAGCCGCCTGAACCATGCCGGGTTCCATGTGGTGTTGGCCACCAACCAATCGGGCTTGGGGCGTGGGCTGTTTGACATGGCCGCACTCAATGCGGTGCACGCCTTCATGCTCAAGTCTTTGGCCGCTTTGGGTGGCCGCATCGATGCGATTTTTTATTGCCCCCATGCGGCAGATGAGGGCTGCAACTGCCGCAAGCCTGCGCCTGGGTTGCTGCACCAAATTCAAGAGCGCTATGGCATCGACCTGAAGGACGTGCCCTATGTGGGCGACAGGCTGCGTGACATGCAGGCGGCACAGGCCGCGGGTTGTGCGCCGCACTGGGTGCTGAGCGGACGCCACGCCCGAGGGGATGTCAACAGTTTGCCCGCTGGGTTCCCGCCCGACACCCAAGTCCACGCCGATTTGGCCGCCTTTGTTGACCATTTTTTGGGCCAGGCTGCGACGCCTCGGCACAGCACGGCCCCGACTGTCAAGCCTTGAAACCCACCAGAGCGCCTTCTGCATGAACTTCATTCGCTCACTCGCCCATGTGCTTTGGATGGCCATCACGGTGGTGCCTTGGGCATTGTTTGTGGTGGTGGTTTCTTACTTTGTCAGCAGCACGCGCTTGTATTGGATTTGTGCGGGTTGGTTGCGTGTCGCCGTGAACAGTGGCACCTGGATTTTGGGCATCAAAAACCGCATCCAGGGTATGGAAAATTTGCCTTTGGGCACCAAGGACCCTGCGGTATTGTTGGTCAAGCACCAGTCCACCTGGGAGACCTTTGTGATGCCCGCGATCATGCCCCACCCACTGGCCTATGTGTTCAAAAAAGAGCTGTTGTATGTGCCATTTTTTGGTTGGGCCATGGGGCGTCTGGACATGATCCACATTGACCGCAAGCAGCGCTCGCGCGCCTTTGCCAAGGTGGTGCAGCAGGGCCGCCGTCTCATGCAAGAGGGCGTTTGGGTCATCATGTTTCCCGAGGGTACACGCATCCCGCGCGGTCAAAAGGGGGAATACAAAAGCGGTGGTGCACGTTTGGCCATTGCTGCGGGCGTGCCCGTTATTCCGATCGCGGTCACTTCAGCACGTTGCTGGCCCACCAAAGCCTTTGTCAAAACACCGGGGGTGGTGGACATCTCGATCGGCCGAGCCATCCCCAGCGAAGGCCGCAGTGCCGACGAGTTGATGCTGGAAGTCGAGACCTGGATCGAGTCGGAGATGCACCGGCTGGACCCTGAGGCGTACCCCGCGGTGGCCGGGAACTGATCCCTACAGAGGCCAGCCATGCGAGCGCCTTTGCAATTTGTGCTCGATTTCTTCACCGGGGGAGATCCGGTGCCGCCCACCTCGGTACCGTCACCGGCGCAAGCCACGAGTCACCCATTGGTAACGGCACCGGCTGCAGAGGCCACTGCCACTGCCCGTGTACCTGGCTTGGTCCAGGAAGCAGCGTTGCCCCCTGCCATCGGCTTTACCCATCCCGCTGCCAACCGCCATGCACAGTTGCAAGGCGTGATGGTGTCGTTTCGGTTTGAGCGTTCGCGCCGCAAAAGCATTGGCTTTTTGGTGGGGGCCGATGGCCTGGTGGTACGCGCGCCTAATTGGGTGACGCTGCGCGAGGTGGATGCCGCTGTGCAAGAAAAAAGCGCTTGGATTGTGGCCAAACTTCAGCAGTTCAAAGAGCGGCAAACCGAGCAGTTCCAAAAAGCCATCGAGTGGCGACATGGCGCCGAGGTGCCTTTTTTGGGGCGCACGGTGCAGTTGTGTGTGCTGGAGCGGGGTGTGGGGCGCGTGCTGGGGCAAGACCTCTCGCCTGACCAAGTGTTGCCCGTCACGGTGCCGCCCGGCGCTTCGGTCACGCAGGTGCGCGACGCCGCGCAGGTGTGGCTCAAAAAACAAGCCAAGGCCTTGTTTGAACAGCGCTTACACCACTTTGCACCGTTGCTGGGCGTGCGCTGGCAAAAGCTCAGTTTGTCGACCGCCAGCACACGCTGGGGCAGCGCCCGCAACGATGGGCATATCCGGCTCAACTGGCGACTGATCCATCTGCCCATCAGCCAAATCGATTACGTTGTGGTGCACGAGCTGGCCCACTTGCGCGAGATGAACCACAGCCCCCGCTTTTGGGAAACCGTGGGCGAGGTCATGCCCGATTACGCGCAGCGACGCAAAGCCTTGCGTCAATCGCCAGTGGGCTTGACCGATGACTGAGATTCGCGGGCTTTGAACCTGTAAACGCCGGCGGCATCTTGTTCACGAGAGAGCCTACCCTCCAGCCAAAGCAAGTTCAGGTGGGCCACGGCTTCGCCCATGGCAAAGGTGGTTTGGTGCACGTCCAGTGCGCGTTTGAAGATCAAGGGCAGAGCGTCGTGAGCGCACAAGGCTTGTGCGCTGCAAGCGAGCACCAATTCGTCCAAGCGCTCCGCATGGTGGCTGCGCAACTGGGCAATGCGGGCGAAGGCCCCCTGAAAAGGGCGTCCATGTGAGGGCAAGACCAAGGTCTCGTCCGGCAGGTGCTGCATCTTGTCCAAGGAGTCCAAAAAATACTGCAAAGGGTTGCCATCGGGCTCCATGGCATAGACGCTGACATTGGTGGAAATGGACGGCAGCAGCATGTCGCCGCTGATCAGCAGCTGGCCCTGTGCATCGTGCAAGGCCATGTGTTCGGGTGAGTGCCCATAGCCGTTGATGCATTGCCACAGGCGATCGCCAATGCGCACCTGTGCGTCCGCCATCAAGCGCACATAGGACTTGGGGATTTTCGGCACCATGCTGGGGTAATAACCCACCCGGGCTTTCACCTGGGCCAACTCCTCGGGTCGGTTCCAACCGTGCGCATGGAAAAAAGCCACCGTGGGGTCGCCACCAAAATTGGAGAGTCCGCTGCATGCGAGCAGCGCCGATTGGTATTCGCTGGTGCTCATCCACAAAGGCGCTTGCCAGCGCTCGCACAGCCAATGCGCCAGGCCCATGTGGTCCGGGTGCATGTGGGTGACCAGCACGCGCAGGATCGGCAAGCCTTGCAGCGCCTGCGTTTCGATTTGCTGCCAGGCCTCGCGAGTGGCCGCGTTGTCGATGCCGCAGTCCACTGCCGTCCAGCCTTCTTGCATCACGCCGGACTGGGTCGGGTGGGGCAGGCGGTCGCGCAGCAGCCACAGGTTGATGTGGTTGAGGGCGAAGGGCAAACCCATGCGCAACCAGAACACGCCAGGGGCCACTTCGAGGGTTGTGCCCAGTTCTGGCAGCCGTTCTTGCAGAGGGAAATGCAAGCCTGAACGTGATGGTGGTTGGCCCCTGCCTTCGGCCGCAACCGGTGTGGCCAAAGAGTCGGTGGTCAATGAGGTCATGGCGGCAGACGTTTGGGTTAGCATTCGGGCTTTGAGGTTGACGTTGACGTTAACGTCAAACATGCATTCCATTCTAGGGGGCGGCTTTTCATCAGCCTGTCCCACTTGCGCAAGCTCAGGGGACCCACGCCATGGCGAACACGTACACGATCAGCGATTTGGCTCAGGAATTTGACCTGACCACCCGCGCCATCCGGTTCTACGAAGACATGGGGCTGCTTGAGCCCGAGCGCTCCGGCCCCGGTGGGCGCAACCGGGTCTATTCCGCCCGCGATCGCACCCGCCTCAAACTCACTTTGCGCGCCAAACGCCTGGGCCTGTCGCTCAACGAGGCCAAAGACCTGATCGACATGTACGACAGCCCGCGCGACACGGTGCCCCAGCTCAAAAAGTTTTTGGTGGTGTTGGCGGAGCATCGGCAACAGCTGGAGTCTCAGCTGGCCGACTTGGATGCGACCTTGGACGAGGTCAAAACCCATGAAAAAGAAACCCGCAACCTCTTGGTCAAAGCCACTAAAAATGGCAAACCGGTGTAAGTCTGTGGTTGGAAGGCTGTGGTTTTTTGGATTGACGTTGACGTAAACGTCAATTACAGTGGGGTCTGTGATTCAACCTTGGATGTGATGTGACCTCTGCCATTTCTGCCCACGAGCGCGTTGCCCAAAGCCTGGCGCGTCAAGGCATGATGAACCACTTGGGCGTTCGCTTGTTGTCGGCCACGCAGGGTCAGGTGGAGTTGGCTTTGCCCTACAGCGACAAAGTGACCCAGCAGTTGGGTGGTTTTCATGGCGGGGCCATGGGGGCCTTGGCCGACATCGCGGGCGGCTACGCCGCATTGACGGTCGCGCCCGAAGGCATGGAAGTCACCACAGTGGAGTACAAAATCAACTTTCTCGCCAGCTTTCAGGGCGGCGAAATTCGCGCCATTGGCCGCGTCACCAAGGCGGGCAAACGCATCATCGTGACCACGGCAGAGCTGGTGCACGTCGATGACAGTGGCAAACGCTCTGACTGTGCCTTGATGCAGCAAACCCTGGTGCCTGTGACCAAGACTTACTAGCGCGGTGGTGTTGGCCTTTGAACGATCAGCGTTCAGCATGAAAACCCCATACCCGCACCAACACACCACGCTCAACGCAAAACCCCACAAGGAGCCCCCCATGAACAACTTGCCCGGCCTGAATTTCCAACTCGGTGAAGACATCGATGCCCTGCGCGACGCCGTGCGCGACTTTGCCCAAGCCGAAATCGCCCCCCGTGCGGCCGAAATTGACCGCAACGACCAATTCCCGATGGACCTGTGGCGCAAGATGGGCGACTTGGGCGTGCTGGGCATCACCGTGGGTGAGGAATACGGCGGCGCGAACATGGGTTATTTGGCGCACATGATCGCGATGGAAGAGATTTCGCGCGCTTCGGCCAGCGTGGGCTTGTCGTATGGCGCGCACTCCAACCTGTGCGTGAACCAGATCAAGCGCAACGGCACGCCCGAGCAGCGCGCCAAATACCTGCCCAAGCTGATCAGCGGTGAGCACGTGGGCGCTTTGGCCATGTCCGAACCCGGCGCGGGCTCGGATGTGCTGAGCATGAAACTCAAGGCCGAAGACAAAGGCGGTTACTACCTGCTCAACGGCTCCAAAATGTGGATCACCAACGGCCCCGACGCCGACACGCTGGTGGTGTACGCCAAGAGCGAGCCCGAGCTGGGCGCGCGCGGCGTGACGGCCTTTTTGATCGAGAAGGGCATGAAAGGCTTTTCCATCGCACAAAAGCTCGACAAGCTGGGCATGCGCGGCAGCCACACGGGCGAGCTGGTGTTCAACAACGTCGAAGTGCCCGCTGAGAACATTCTGGGTGGCCTGAACAACGGCGCCAAGGTGCTGATGAGTGGCCTGGACTACGAACGTGCCGTGCTCACGGGCGGCCCACTGGGCATCATGCAGGCCGTCATGGACAACGTGATTCCCTATATCCACGACCGCAAGCAGTTTGGCCAGAGCATTGGCGAGTTCCAACTCATTCAGGGCAAAGTGGCCGACATGTACACCGTGCTGCAAGCCGGTCGCAGCTTTGCCTACACCGTGGCCAAAAATCTGGACTTGCTGGGTGCCGAACACGTGCGCCAGGTCCGCAAAGATTGCGCCAGCGTCATTTTGTGGACCGCCGAAAAAGCCACTTGGATGGCCGGCGAAGGGGTCCAGATTTTTGGCGGCAACGGCTACATCAACGAATACCCGCTGGGCCGATTGTGGCGAGACGCCAAGTTGTATGAAATCGGCGCGGGCACGTCAGAGATTCGCCGCATGCTGATTGGCCGCGAACTGTTCGCCGAAACCTGCTGAGTCCCGGACCATGCAAACACTGCTTGCCAACAACCGCGAATGGGCAGCGCGCATGAAGCGCGAAGACCCCGAGTTTTTCACCCGCTTGGCCAACCAGCAAAATCCCAAATTTTTGTGGATTGGTTGTTCTGACAGTCGGGTGCCTGCCAACCAGATCACCGGTCTGGACCCGGGTGAAGTGTTTGTGCACCGCAACGTGGCCAACTTGGTCGTGCATTCCGACTTGAACGCCTTGTCAGTGATTCAGTACGCGGTCGACGCGCTCAAGGTGGAGCAAATCATGGTGGTGGGTCACTATGGTTGTGGCGGCGTTTTGGCCACCTTGCGGGGCACCCGCGTGGGCTTGGCTGACAACTGGCTGCGCCACGTGCACGATGTGAAAGTGCGCCACCGCCGCCGCCTCGATCACCTGACGGTGCCCGAACAAGAAGATGCGCTGTGCGAGATGAATGTCATCGAGCAGGTGGGCAATGTGGCCTTGACCAATGTGGTGCAAGACGCCTGGGCCCGTGGCCAAAAACTCAGCGTGCACGGCTGGTGTTATGGGCTCAAGGATGGGCTGGCCAAAGATCTGGGTGTGAGCATGACCCATCCCGGCGAGGTGCTGAGTGTGTTTCGAAATGCGCTCAAGCGTTATCCGAGAGGCGGATGATTTTTGACTGTCTATATTTTTGTTTTTTAGAGGAATTCCATGTCTGATCCCATCGTCATCGTCAGCGCTGCCCGCACCCCCATGGGCAGTTTCCAGGGCGACTTTTCTGCGCTGGCCGCCCACGACCTGGGCGGTGCCGCCATCAAGGCCGCCGTCGAGCGTGCAGGCCGGAACTCGCAATTCACCCCTGAACTCGTCACCGAAGTGCTGTTTGGCAATTGCCTGATGGCCGGCCAGGGCCAAGCCCCAGCGCGCCAAGCGGGCTTCAAGGGCGGCTTGCCCAAGAGCGCGGGCGCGGTCACCTTGTCCAAGATGTGCGGCTCTGGCATGCGTGCGGCCATGTTCGCGCATGACATGCTGGTGGCCGGCACGCACGATGTGCTGGTGGCGGGCGGCATGGAGAGCATGACCAATGCGCCCTACCTGATGCTCAAGGGCCGCAGTGGTTACCGCATGGGCCACGACCGCATCTTTGACCACATGATGCTCGACGGCCTGGAAGACGCTTACGAGCCCGGCCGCAGCATGGGCACCTTTGGCGAAGACTGCGCCGCCAAGTACAGCTTCACCCGCGCCGAGCAAGACCACTTTGCCACCACCAGCGTGCAGCGCGCCAAGGCCGCCACCGAGTCGGGTGCCTTTGCCGCCGAGATCACGCCCGTCACCGTGAAGGACCGCAGTGGCGAGCGTGTGGTGTCCATCGACGAAGGCCCGGGCAAAGTCAAGCTCGACAAAATCACATCGCTCAAGCCCGCCTTCAAAAAAGACGGCACCATCACCGCCGCCAGCAGTTCGTCCATCAACGACGGCGCAGCCGCCATGGTGCTGATGCGCGAGAGCACGGCCGCCAAGCTCGGTTGCAAACCGCTGGCCCGCATCGTCAGCCACGCCACCCACGCGCAAGAGCCCGAGTGGTTTGCCACTGCCCCTGTGGGCGCGACACAGAAAGCCTTGGCCAAAGCCGGCTGGAAAGTCGAAGACGTGGACCTGTGGGAAGTCAACGAGGCCTTTGCCGTGGTGCCCATGGCGCTGATGAAAGAGCTGGGCGTGGCGCACGACAAGGTCAACGTGAACGGCGGTGCCTGTGCACTGGGTCACCCGATTGGCGCGTCCGGTGCGCGCATCATGGTCACGCTGATCCATGCGCTCAAAGCCCGAGGCCTGAAAAAAGGTCTGGCCACGCTGTGCATTGGCGGTGGCGAAGGCACGGCCGTGGCGCTGGAACTGGTGTGAGGGATGCGCACCGTTCTGCTCATCGGTGCATCGCGCGGCATCGGCTTTGAACTGGCCCGTCAGTACATCGAAGAGGGCTGGCGCGTGATTGCGACTGCGCGTTCGGACGAAGGTCTGGCGAAGCTCAAAGCCATGGGTGCCGAAACCCTGCGCCTCGATGTGGCCAACCCGGCCAGTAATTCGGGGTTGGCCTGGCAGTTGGATGGCGAGAAAATTGACTTGGCCATTTACGTAGCAGGCACGATGGACCGCGATAGCGCGAACACGCCGCCCACCTGCGACAGCTTTGACGAGGTCATGCACACCAACGTGATGGGCGCCATGCAGGTCATCCCCCAGATCGTGCCAATGGTGCAAGAAGCACAAGGCGTCATTGCTTGTATCAGCTCCATCATGGGAAGTCAGCAAGAGACCACCAGTGGCAACGCCGCGCTTTACCGTGTGAGCAAGGCGGCGCTCAACATGGTGGTTCGTTGCAGCCAGGCAGAGCTGTCGGACATCACCGTGCTGGCCATCCACCCTGGATGGGTGCAGACCGACATGGGCGGGGCAGGTGCAACGCTGACACCCGAGCAAAGTGCGTGCAGCCTGCGCCAGACGCTGAACCACGTCCTTGAACAACGCGACCCCCAACACCGTGGCGCATTTTTGAACCATGATGGGCAAACGCTGCCTTGGTGAACCGACAAAGAAAGACCGACATGCTGCTGACCTCCGACCAAGAAATGATCCGTGACGCTGTGCGTGACTTTGCCCAACGCGAGCTGTGGCCCCACGCCGCCGAGTGGGACAAGCAGCACCACTTTCCCAAAGAAGCGCACAAGAGTCTGGCCGAGTTGGGCGCCTATGGCATCTGCGTGCCCGAAGATCTGGGCGGCGCGGGTCTGGACTATGTGACGCTGGCGCTGGTGCTCGAAGAAATCGCAGCGGGTGATGGCGGCGTCAGCACCACCATCAGTGTGACCAACTGCCCTGTCAACGCCATTTTGATGATGTACGGCAACGCCGCGCAAAAAGCACAGTGGCTCACGCCGCTGGCCCAAGGCCAGATGCTGGGTGCGTTTTGCCTGACCGAGCCGCATGTGGGCTCGGACGCATCGGCCCTGCGCACCACAGCCGTCAAAGACGGCGACGAGTACGTCATCAACGGCGTCAAGCAGTTCATCACCAGTGGCCAAAACGGCGATGTGGCGGTGGTGATTGCCGTGACCGACAAGGGCGCTGGCAAGAAAGGCCTGAGCGCCTTTTTGGTGCCCACCCGCACCCCGGGTTATGTGGTGGCGCGCCTGGAAGACAAGCTGGGGCAACACAGCAGCGACACCGCGCAGATCAATTTTGACAACTGCCGTATCCCGGCTGAGAACCTGGTCGGTCAAGAGGGCGAGGGCTACAAAATTGCCTTGTCGTCACTGGAGGGCGGGCGCATCGGCATTGCTGCGCAAAGTCTGGGCATGGCCCGCAGCGCTTTGGATGTGGCCATTGACTACGCCAAGCAGCGCGAGAGCTTTGGCACCGCCATCTTCAACCACCAGGCCGTGGGTTTTCGCTTGGCCGACTGCGCCACGCAACTCGAAGCGGCGCGCCAGCTGATTTGGCACGCGGCCAGTTTGCGCGACGCGGGCCGCCCCTGCCTGAAAGAAGCGGCCATGGCCAAACTGTTTGCCAGTGAAGTGGCTGAGAAAATCTGCTCCGCCGCCATCCAGACCCTGGGCGGCTACGGCTATGTGAGCGACTTCCCGGTGGAGCGGATTTACCGCGATGTGCGCGTGTGCCAGATCTATGAAGGCACCAGCGACGTGCAAAAAATCATCATCCAGCGGGCGCTTTAAGGGATAAGGCGGGCATTTCTCGGGGACGGCTCCCGTATCATCAGGCCTCATGAACATCATCATCTTGGGCGCCGGCCGTGTGGGCGAAAGCGTCGCCGAAAGCCTGGTTTCAGAGCAAAACGACATCACCGTCATCGACCAAGACCCGGCACGCCTGAGGTTGCTCGAAGAGCGTCTGGATCTGCGCGGTGTGGTGGGCAACGGCATTCAGCCCTCGGTCCTGCGCGAAGCCGGGGCCCAAGACGCCGACATGCTGATTGCCTGTGCGGCGGCCGACGAATCGAATTTGGTGGTTTGCAAGATCGCCCACGATGTGTTCAACGTGCCCACCACCATCGCTCGGCTGCGTTCGCCCGAATTCAATGAGGGTGATGAATTGCTGGGCAAGTCCGGCTTTGCGGTGGACCATGTGATCTGCCCTGAAGAGTCGGTGATGCGCTACATCCAACAGCTGATCCAGTACCCCGAGGCCTTGCAGGTGCTTGAATTTGCCGAGGGCCGTGTGAGCCTCATCGTGGTGCGTGCGGCGGCCGACAGCCTGTTGGTGAACCACACCATCGCCGAGTTTCGCGACCGCTTACCGGATGCCGAGATGCGCGTGGTGGCCCTGTACCGGCAAGACACGCAAGTGGATGCGCTGCCCGAGACGTGCATCTTGCCTGGCGATGAGGTGTTCGTCCTGGCCGACACCCGCAAGATCCCCGTTGTGTTGTCCGGCATCCATAAAACCGACCAACCCGTTCGACGCCTCATGCTGGCCGGGGGCGGCAAAGTGGGCTTGCGTTTGGCGCGCATTTTGGCGGACCAGTACGGCGTGAAGCTGATTGAGCGCGACAAAAAACGCTGCGAATACCTGGCCAGCCAGTTGCCTTCAAGCACCTTGATCCTGAATGGTGACGGTGCCGACGAAGACCTGTTGCAAGAAGAAAACGTGGGCGAGATGGACCTGTTTTTGGCGTTGACCAGCGACGACGAGGACAACATCATGTCGGCCATGTTGGCCAAGCGCATGGGTGCAAGGCGCGTCATGGCCTTGATCAATCGCCGCGCTTATGCCGACATGATGCAAGGCGGCACGATCGACATCGCGATTTCTCCTGCCCAAACCGTGATCGGCGAGCTCTTGGCACATCTGCGCCGGGGCGATGTGGCGGCGGTGCACAGCTTGCGCCGGGGCGCAGCAGAAGCCTTGGAGGGCATTGCGCGCGGCGACATCAAAACTTCCAAGTTGGTGGGGCGACGCGTTGAAGAAATCAAGCTGCCCCAAGGCGTGAGCATGGGCGCCATTGTGCGTGGCGAAGGGAAAAATTCCGAAGTGCTCATGCCGCACCACGATACCCTGATCGAAGCCAATGACCACATCGTCTTGTTCATTCCCAACAAGCGCGATGTGCGTTCGGTGGAAAAACTTTTTCAGGTCAGTGCGACCTTCTTTGGCTGATGTTCACGTTCTTCGCGCCGGTCTTGGCCTTGATGGCGCGCATTCTGGTTGCGTTTTCGGTCACGTTTTTGGTGCCGGGCATCTGGGCTTGGTTTGAAGACCACCGTGACTTGCAGTGGATCTGGCTGGCCGGCTTTGGTTTGACGGCTGTCAGTGGCTTGGTGTTGGCGGCGCTCACCCAGCGGCATCGGCGGGAATTGAAGACCAAAGACGGTTTTTTGCTGGTCAACATGGTGTGGCTGGTCTTGCCGGCCTATTCGGCCTTGCCCCTCATGTTTTTGGTGCCAGAGATCACGTGGTTCAAAGCTTATTTTGAGGCCATGAGCGCGCTCACGGCCACGGGCGCAACAGCGCTTTCCGGGCTTGAGCACTTGCCGGTTTCGGTCAACATTTGGCGCTGCTTTTTGCAGTTGATCGGTGGTCTGGGCATCATGCTTTTGGTGGTGGCGGTCTTGCCCATGTTGGGTTTGGGCGGTATGCAGCTCTACAAAACCGAAACACCCGGCCCCATGAAAGACACCAAATTCACGCCTCGGATTGCTGAGACGGCGCGCGGATTGTGGGGCGTGTACTTTTTGTTCTCAGCCGCTTGCTTGCTGGCGTACCGCTGGGCTGGCATGAGCTGGGCCGATGCCTTCATGCACATGTGCACCACCATGGGTTTGGGCGGATTTTCTTCGTATGACGCCAGTTTTGGGCACTTCAATTCACCTGTGATCGAGTGGGTCGCCATCGTCTTCATGACCTTGGCCGGCATCAGTTTTGTGCGCTACTTTGTGGTGCTGCGCAGCCGCTCCATCTTGCCCATCAGCAACGACCGGGAGATTCGCACTTACCTGGGTGTTTTGTTGGCCGCCACCTTGTTGGTGATGGCTCTGCTGTTGGCCCATGGTGTGTATGACGACGGCCTGGAGGCCTTGCGCATCAGCGCTTTTCATGTGGTGTCTTTGGCCACCACCACCGGTTATGCCGCCACAGATTACGCGCAATGGCCCGTATTCGCACCGATTTTGTTGATGTTCTTGGGCTGCTTTGTATCGTGTGCAGGGTCTACGGGCGGCGGCATCAAGATGGTGCGCATGATTTTGTTGGTCAAGCAGGCGCGACGTGAGTTGGTGCGCATCATTCACCCCCGTGTCATCAACCCGGTCACACTGGGCGGCGCTGTGATTCCCATGTCGGTCATGACGGCGGTGCTGGGCTTCATGCTCATTTATGGCGGTGCAACCATGGGTCTGAGCATGCTGCTCTTGCTCAGCGGCTTGGACATCGTGACCGCGTTTTCGGCCGTCATTGCCACTGTCAACAACATCGGTCCCGGCTTGGGTGAAGTCGGACCCTCAGGTAATTTTGGGGGCCTCAACCCTTTTCAGTTGAGTGTTTTGAGTTTTGCCATGCTGCTGGGCCGACTGGAATTGTTGTCGGTTTTGGTGTTGTTCAGCTCGCATTTTTGGCGCAAATAAAGTCGGTTTTTTGCCATCATCACAAGGAGAATCACATGCCCATTACCAAAGGATTTCAAGTCCTCGTCGACGAAGCCATGGCACAGGTCACGACGCACAGTGTGGCCGCGGTGCAAGCACGCCTGGCCGATGCGGCCGTGCAAATCGTGGACATCCGCGACCCGCGTGAGCTGGAACGGGATGGCACCGTGCCTGGCGCTTTGCTCGCGCCCAGAGGCATGTTGGAGTTTTGGGTGGACCCGGCTTCGCCTTATTTCAAGCCCGTGTTCGCCGACGAGAGCAAACAGTTCATCTTGTTTTGCGGTGCCGGCTGGCGCAGCGCTCTGGCCACCAAAACCCTGCAAGACATGGGCATGAGCAATGTGGCCCACATCGACGGCGGTTTTGCGGCCTGGAAAAAAGCAGCGGCGCCTGTTGTCACGATGGAGCAGCACAAGGCCGAAAGTGCAGCGCGCAAAGGCGCTTGATGGCGGCGTCATGCCCCTGTGGCCGCACCACCCCCAAAGGGCAAGCACTGAGCCTGGCTGATTGCTGCGGCCTCTACCACGCGGGTCAGCACGCCCCCGACGCCGAAAGCCTGATGCGCTCGCGCTACAGCGCTTTTGTGCTGGGCGATGTGCCCTATCTGCTGGCGACATGGCACAGCCGCCAGCGACCTGCCGAGCTGACGCTCGAAGCCGGTGGTAAATGGTTGGGCTTGGAGATCAAGCAGCACCACCTGACTGGGGCAGATACCGCCGAGGTCGAATTTGTGGCGCGCTTTCGGGTGGGTGGCAAAGCGGTGCGCCAGCACGAACGCAGCCGCTTTGTGCGCGAAGCATCCGCAGATGGCGATCGCTGGTTTTATGTCGACGGCGATGAGCTTTAAGGCTTGATTCACAGCGTCTGCTCAATGCCCCCTATCATCACAACCATGAACTTTGAAGCCATCTTGTTTGATTGCGACGGCGTGTTGGTGGACAGCGAGGCCATCACCTGCGGCGTGCTGCGCGACATGTTTGACGAGCAGGGC
Organism: Comamonadaceae bacterium; assembly: GCA_021299875.1. Lineage (GTDB taxonomy): Bacteria > Pseudomonadota > Gammaproteobacteria > Burkholderiales > Burkholderiaceae_C > Limnohabitans_A. The sequence goes on from JAJTEW010000007.1 coordinate 63,170, forward strand.
TGGCGCATGACGCTGGCCGAGTGCATGCAGCGTTTTGTGGGCCACACCGTCAAAAGCCAGCGCAGCGTGATTGAGGCGCACACCGGCGTGCCGCTGACCGATGAATGGCTGGCGCAGTTTTTTGCAATTCGCAATGAGCGGTTGTCGCAAAGCATCACCGCCATTGAAGGCATTCACGAAGCGGTGGCGCATCTGCATGACCATTGCCAAGGCCGCATCGCCGTGGCTTCGGGTGCAGACCGCTTCAAAGTCGAGATGATGCTCAAGCAAGTGGGCCTCATGCACTTTTTTGAGGGCCGCATTTTCAGCGGCCACGAAATGCCGCGCAGCAAACCGCACCCTGATGTGTATTTGGCCGCTGCGGCGCATTTGCAAATCGAGCCGGCGCGCTGCCTGGTCATTGAAGACACCACCGTGGGGATCACGGCAGGTGTGGCTGCAGGGGCCACAGTGTGGGCCTATGCCGCGTTACCCGCCGAGCACTTGCCGCTCTTGCAGGCTGGCGCGCAGCGGGTGTTGACGGGCATGCACGAGTTGCGTTTGGCTTGAGTCGGACATCAGCCGTTGTCTTTCAAGGGGTTTTGGCCAGTCTGAATTCTTCAGGCGTTTGCCCCGTCCAGCCTTTGAAGGCGCGCATGAAGCTCTTCTCGTTCTGAAACCCGACCTCGGCGGCGATCTGTTTGATGGGGCGCTGCGTGCGCAGCAGCAGGTCGGTGGCCAGGTCGCGGCGCACCGCGTCTTTGAGCTGTTGCAGGCTGGCGCCTTCTTCTTTGAGTTGCCGGTGCAAGGTGCGAGCCGACAGGTTCAGCCAGGCCGCCAAGTCGTCGGCATTGCGGCTGTGTTCGGGGTGTTCGGCCAGGGTTTGGCGCACCTTTTCCACCAGCAGGCGGTCGCGACGGTAGGGGCGCACCGTGAGCAGCAAAGCGCGTTGCAACATGCGTTGCAGGGCGGCTTCGTCGCGGCGCACCGGCAAGCTCAGGTAACCCGCATCGAAATGCAAGCTGTGCACGGGCGCGTTGAATTGGGTGGGGCCGTCAAACAGCACGCGGTAGCTGTCGGCGTGATGCGGCGGTGCAAAGCGCAAAGTGGTCTGCAGCAGGGGGATGCGCGAGTCGGTCAGCCAGCAGGCCACGCCCAAAGCATTGCGCAGCACCGAGACCACGGCAAACTCCTGCAGCGTTCCCAGTGCGCGATATTCGTGTAGCTGCAGCTGCGCCACGCCATCCTCAATCGTGATTTGCAGGTGGATATCGTCTGTCAGCAGCCCGTGGTGGCGGCACCAGCGGGCCAGCGCCACGCCCAAAGTGGGGGCGGTCAATGAGGCGCGCACCAGCATGCCGTAGCTGCCCCAGGGCAGGCGGCGGCTGAACCAGCCCAGCGCCTCGTCGTCCAATCCCCGCATGGCGGTGGCCGACAGCCATTCCATTTGCAGCGCGGTGATGCGGGCATCGGGTTGCTGCAGGTTTTTTGGCGCAATTTGTGCCTCAGTCAGGGCTGGCAGCGGGTCCATGCCACGTTGGGTGTAGGCCTGCACAATGGCTTTAACAAAAGCTATGGGTGTCTCGGCACGGCCTGTGATGGCCGTTGCTGGTGGGGCAGGTGAGTGGGGGTTCATGGGTCTTGAAATTGTGGCACGATTTGCAACCCATTTGACAGCCTCCAACCGGGCGCAGGTCTTAAGCTGGCAAGCATTGCCCCACGGTTGCGGCATTTGCCGTGTGCCCGGGACCACAGCCAAGGAAGACACATGACTGTTTTGCACTCCCAACTGAACCCGCGTTCGGCCGATTTTCAGCACAACGCCGCCGCCATGCGCGGCCTGGTCGATGACCTGCGCGCCCACTTGGAGCGCGTGGCCCAAGGCGGCGGCGAAGCCCCCCGCGCCAAGCACACCGCCCGGGGCAAGTTGCTGCCGCGTGACCGCGTGCAAATGCTGCTCGACCCCGGCACGCCTTTCCTCGAAGTCGCGCCGCTGGCCGCACTCAACATGTACAACAACGACGCGCCCAGTTCCGGCGTGATCGTGGGCATTGGCCGCGTGAGCGGGGTGGACTGCATGATCGTGTGCAACGACGCCACGGTCAAGGGTGGGACCTACTACCCGATGACGGTGAAAAAGCATTTGCGTGCGCAAGAGATCGCGCAGCAAAACCACCTGCCTTGCATCTATTTGGTGGACTCCGGCGGTGCCAACTTGCCCAACCAAGACGAAGTGTTCCCCGACCGCGACCACTTTGGCCGCATTTTCTTCAACCAGGCCAACATGAGCGCGTTGGGCATTGCGCAGATTGCCGTGGTCATGGGCTCGTGCACGGCGGGCGGCGCCTATGTGCCCGCCATGAGCGACGAGACCATCATCGTCAAGAACCAGGGCACCATCTTCTTGGGCGGCCCGCCTTTGGTCAAGGCTGCAACCGGTGAGGTCGTCAGCGCCGAAGACTTAGGAGGTGGCGACGTGCACACCCGCCTGTCGGGAGTGGCCGATCATTTGGCGCAAAACGATGTGCACGCGCTGGCGCTGGCCCGGCAGGCGGTGAAAAACCTGAACGCGCAAAAGGCCCCCAACATCGCCACGCACGCGCCGGTGCCACCGCTGTTTGACGCACAAGAGTTGTATGGCGTGATCCCCACGGACACGCGCAAGCCCTTTGATGTGCGCGAAATCATTGCCCGCATCGTGGACGGCTCCGAGTTCGATGAATTCAAATCCCGCTTTGGCACCACCCTGATTTGCGGCTTTGCCCGCATCGAAGGCATGCCCGTGGGCATCGTCGCCAACAACGGCATTTTGTTCAGCGAGTCCGCCTTGAAGGGTGCGCACTTCATCGAGCTGTGCTGCCAGCGCAAGATCCCGCTGGTCTTCTTGCAGAACATCACCGGCTTCATGGTGGGCCGCAAATACGAAAACGAAGGCATTGCCCGCAACGGCGCGAAGATGGTCACGGCTGTGGCGACGGCGGCTGTGCCCAAGTTCACCATCATCATTGGCGGCAGCTTTGGCGCGGGCAATTACGGCATGTGCGGCCGCGCTTATTCGCCCCGTTTCTTGTGGATGTGGCCCAACGCCCGCATTTCCGTCATGGGCGGCGAGCAGGCGGCCAGCGTCTTGGCCACCGTCAAGCGCGACGGCATAGAGGCCAAGGGCGGCCTGTGGAGCGCCGACGAAGAAGATGCTTTCAAGGCGCCCATCAAAGAGCAATACGAGGTGCAAGGCCACCCCTATTACGCCACCGCCCGCCTGTGGGACGACGGCATCATCGACCCGGCCGATACGCGTCGCGTGCTGGCGCTGGGTTTGAGCGCATCGCTGAATGCCCCGATACCCGAGACGAAATTTGGACTTTTCCGCATGTGATGTGTATGATTTTGTAAATTTATACACATTTAGAGGGATTCCCAATGCGCACCAACATCGTGATCGACGACAAGCTCATGGCCGACGTCATGGCTTATGGCGACTTCAAGACCAAGCGAGAGGCTGTGGAAGAGGGCTTGCGCATGCTCAAGCGGCGCAAAGTCTATGACGGCTTGCTGGCCTTGCAAGGCCAGCTTCAGTGGGACGACTCTGAGGAAGGATGGGCCCGCTGGCGGGCGCAGCAGCAGGCTTTGAAGGTCGCAGGCGAACCGTACGACCGCGCCATTGACGCGTCAGAGAAGCTCGACACAGGCGTTCAGGCTTTGGTGCTTCAAGAGCCCGAGCCGCCCACACTGAGCGCAAAAACCCGGAAGAAGTCATGATTCTGGTGGACTCCAGCGTCTGGATTGACTTCTTCAATCAAGCGCCGACACCGCAACGCCTGCAACTGGTGCGCTGGCTGGAAGGTGGAGACGTGTCGATTGGCACGGCCGATCTGGTGGTGTTCGAAGTGCTGCGCGGATTTCGCACCGACACAGCCCGTCGCACGGCAGAAAACCTGCTGATGGATTTGCCTGTGATGGACATTGGCGGGGCGGCCAATGCGCTGAGCGCGGCAGCGCTGTACCGCCGCCTGCGGGCACAGGGCCGCACCGTGCGCAGCCCCATTGACGTGCTGCTGGCCAGTTATTGCATGACCCACCGCCACACGCTGCTGCACCGCGACGCCGACTTTGAATCGCTCAAAACTTTGGGAGGGCTGGAGACATGGCCACAGTGAACGCTTCATCGACTTGGCATGCCCACTTCAGCGGTCAAGCCCGCTACCACGTCTGGGCCACGCACCGCCTGCTCGAAGCGGTCTCGCGGGTGCCAGGCGAAGACTACCAACGCGATGTGGGTCTGTTCTTCAAAAGCATCCACGGCACGTTGAACCACATGCTGGTGGCCGAGCACCTGCTTTGGTATGCGCGATTTGCCAAAGGCAAATCGCCAGTGTTGGCGCTGAACAGTGAAATTGAACCCGATCGCGAACGCCTGGCGCAGGCGCTCAAGGGCGGATCGGCCAACTGGACGCCACTGATCGCCGGCTTGCCTGCCGAGCGTTTTGACGGTCAACTGGATTACCGGACCAGCCAAGGCGAGCCTCTGTCCTTGCCGTTTGCGGCCACCTTGGCGCATGTGTTCAACCACGCCACCCACCACCGTGGTCAGATCACGGCAGCACTGACGGCCATGGGCCAGCCTTGCCCGGAGCTGGACATGGTGTATTTCCTTTTGGCAGAACAGGCACCCAAAGCATGAGTACATCACTGAACATTTCGACCCAAGGCGGCGTGCACACCATCACGCTGTCGCGCCCCGATGTGCGCAACGCCTTCAACGACGAAGTCATTGCCGAGCTGAAAAATGCCTTCTTGGCAGTGGCCCAAGACAGCACCGTGCGCTGCGTGGTGCTGGCCGCCGAGGGGTCTGCTTTTTGTGCAGGCGCAGACTTGAACTGGATGCGCCGCATGGCCGACTACACCCGCGATGAAAACCTGGCCGATGCGGGCGAGTTGGCGGCCATGTTGCGTGCCATTTACGCATGCCCCCAGCCCACCATTGCCCGTGTGCAGGGCGATGTGTATGCGGGCGGCATGGGCCTGGTGGCGGCGTGCGACATGGCGGTGAGTGTGGACACGGCCGACTATTGCCTGAGCGAGGTCAAGCTGGGCCTGATCCCGGCGACCATCAGCCCTTATGTGATCCGCGCCATGGGTGCGCGTGCGGCGCACCGTTACTTTTTGACGGCCGAGCGATTTAATGCAACAGAGGCACACCGCATCGGGCTGGTGCACGAGGTGGTACCTGCCGATGCGCTGGACGCCAAAGTGGCCGAGCTGACCCAAGCGCTGGTGAGCGCCAGCCCACACGCCGTGCGCGCTTGTAAGAAGCTGGTGCGGGACGTGGCCGAACGCGAAATCAACGATGCGCTGGTGGCGCAGACGGTGGCGGGCATCGCCGACATCCGCGCCAGCAGCGAAGGCAAAGAGGGCGTGCAGTCCTTTTTGCAAAAACGCAAACCCAACTGGCTGCTGTCTTGAGCGCATGGGTATGAAACTGCTGCGTAGTCTGCTGGGGTTGGGTGCTTGCTGGTGGGCGATGTGGGGGCACGCGCAAGCCCCTGCCGAGTTGCCGGTCGCCAAAGACCTGCATGAAGTCGTTCACCGTGTACCCGTTGCGGTGCAAGACCTTTACGGCCGCCGCGAGCAGCGCCAGATCCCGGTGACGGTGTTCAAGCCTGCAGGGGATGGGCCATTTCCGATGGTGGTGCTCAACCATGGCCGTGCCACCAGCCGCGAAAAAATGGCCCAGCCGACACGCTTTCGGTATGAGCAACAGGCCCGCTATTTTGTGGGCAAGGGTTTTGTGGTGATGGTGCCCACCCGTGTGGGATATGGCGAAACCTACGATGGTTTTGACCCGGAAACCAATGGGGGCTGCACCCAGCCCCGCATCGAACCCATGAGCCTTGCCGCATCGGACCAAGTGATCGCGGTGGCCGAATTTGCGCGCAGCTTGCCGTTCATTGACGCCTCGCGTTGGTGGGTCATGGGCCAATCGGTCGGTGGCTTGACCACGGTGGCCACCGTTTGGCGCAATCCACCGGGATTGCAAGGGGCCGTTAATTTTGCAGGCGGAACTGGCGGTGACCCTGTGGGACGCCCAGGCCGCTCTTGTGCCGTGACGGAAATTGGCCGTTTGTGGAAAAACCGAGCTGCTCAGGCCAAAGCGCCCATGCTTTGGTTGTATTGGGAAAACGATTTGTTTTGGGGTGCCCAGGCGCCCCGGGACTGGCACCGGGCCTGGGTAGAGGGCGGCGGACAAGCCGAGTTTCACCAGCTTGCTGCCATAGGCCCGGATGGACACTCAGGATTCAGCATCGACATGGACCGCTGGGTACCTTTGGTCGATGCATTTCTGGCCAAGGCGGGTTACACCCAGCCCGCGTTGCCACCGGCCCCCGAGCCGAGTGGTTTCGCGCAAGTGGACGAGATCGACAAAGTGCCGGTGGGTGCTGAGACCCGGCAAAACCTGTACAGCCGTTTTCTGGCCAGCCCCTCCCCGCGCGCCTTTGCCATAGGCCCGGGTGGCGCGGGCTTTGCCACGGGCGATTGGGCTGTGGGTCGCGCATTGGGTTTTTGCCAGGCACGCAGAGGCATCACCTGCAAGTTGTACGCCTTAGATAACCAAGTGGTTTGGAGAAATTGAGATGTTCAAAAAAATACTGATCGCCAACCGTGGCGAAATCGCCTGCCGTGTTGCAGCCACTGCCCGCCGAATGGGCATCCAAACCGTGGCAGTCTATTCAGACGCCGACGCTGGGGCCAAGCATGTGCAGGCTTGCGACGAGGCCGTGCATGTGGGCGGCTCAGCCCCCAAAGACAGCTACCTGCGCTGGGAGCGCATTTTGCAAGCGGCCAAAGACACGGGCGCTGAGGCCGTGCACCCCGGCTACGGCTTTTTGAGCGAGAACGAAGACTTTGCCAAGGCCTGCGCCGCAGCGGGATTGGTGTTCATCGGCCCGCCCGCATCGGCCATTTTGGCGATGGGCCTCAAGGCGGAATCCAAGCGTTTGATGGAAGCCGCCGGTGTGCCCCTGGTGCCCGGTTACCACGGGGCTGACCAAGACCCGGCGTTGCTGCAAGCCGAGGCCGACCGCATCGGTTACCCCGCCCTCATCAAAGCCAGCGCAGGCGGTGGCGGCAAGGGCATGCGCGTGGTGGAAAAATCCGAAGACTTTACTGTGGCGCTTGCCAGCTGCCAGCGCGAAGCCATCAACAGCTTTGGCAGCGATGCGGTGCTGATTGAAAAATACGTGCAGCGCCCACGCCACATCGAGATTCAGGTGTTTGGCGACACACATGGCAACTGCGTGTTCTTGTTTGAGCGTGATTGCTCGGTGCAACGGCGTCACCAAAAGGTCTTAGAAGAAGCCCCAGCCCCCGGCATGACCGAGACCCTGCGTGCCCAAATGGGCGCGGCCGCTGTGGCCGCCGCCAAAGCGGTCAACTACGTGGGCGCGGGCACGGTGGAATTCATCGTTGAGCAAACGGCGTATGACCAGCCCGAATCCATGCGCTTTTTCTTCATGGAAATGAACACGCGCTTGCAGGTGGAGCACCCCGTGACCGAGGCCATCACCGGTCTGGACCTGGTCGAGTGGCAATTGCGCGTGGCCTGTGGCGAGCCGCTGCCCTTGCGCCAAGACCAGTTGCGCATTCATGGCCACGCGATGGAGGCGCGCATTTGCGCCGAAAACCCCGACAACAATTTCTTGCCCGCCACAGGCACCTTGCAGGTCTACCGCAAGCCACAAGCCAGCAGCTTTGAAAGAAGCACGGTGCGCATCGACGACGGCGTGCGCGAGGGCGACACCATCAGCCCGTTTTACGACTCGATGGTGGCCAAGCTCATCGTGCACGGCGACACCCGTGCGCAAGCGCTGGCGCGTCTGGACACGGCGCTGGCACAAACCCACATCGTGGGCCTGAACAACAATGTGCAATTCTTGCGGTATGTGGTGCGCAGCGACGCGTTTGCTAAGGCCCAGCTCGACACCGCGCTCATCCAGCGTGAGGCCGCCGTCTTGTTCCAGCAAGACAAGGTGGGCTTGCCCGCCGCTGTGGCCGCCGTGGTGGCGCACAGCCTGCAGGCCGAAAAGGCTTTGCAAGGTCAAGACCCGTTCAGCCGCCGTGATGGTTGGCAGTCGCACGGGGTGGCGCAGCGCCGCTTTGAATTCGTCTGGCAAGACCAGCCCCGCTCGGCCCGCCTGAACTGCTTGCACGACGGTGCTTTGAGCCTGTCGCTCGAAGGCGAAGAAGCCGTGTCGGGCACGTTGAACTTTGCGCCCGATGGCGCAGGCCTGTGGGTGCAGTGGGACGGTGCACGGTGTTTCAGCCAAATCGACTGGCAAGGCGAGACTGCGCACATTTTCACGCCCCAGGGCGCGACCCGCATCACCGTGCTCGACCCGTTGACCCACGCTGGCGAAGCGGCGCAAGAAGGCGGCCGCCTGACAGCCCCGATGCCAGGCAAGGTCGTGTCCTTTGCCGTCAAGGCGGGTGACAAAGTCAAAGCAGGTCAAGCGCTGGCCGTGATGGAAGCCATGAAGATGGAGCACACCATCAGCGCACCCAAAGATGGCACCGTGGCCGAGTTGCTCTACGCCCCTGGCGACCAAGTCGCCGATGGGGCAGAGTTGCTCAAGCTGGGCTGACAAAATGGTGGCATGAACATCCTGATTTGTTTTGACAAATTGCCCCCCGAGCCCTGGGTGCAAGGTTTGGCGCATGCCTTTCCCGGCGCCACCGTGGCGGCTTGGACCCCCGGCGCACCGCAGGCCGACCACGCCATCGTTTGGGCCCCGCCCCAGCAGTTCATCGACGAGCAACCGGGTTTGCAAACCTTGTTCAACATCGGCGCGGGTGTGGACGCATTGCTGCAATTGAAACTGCCGGCCAGTTTGAAAGTGGTTCGGTTGGACGATGCGGGCATGTCGGTGCAAATGGCCGAGTTTGTATGCCATGCGGTGATTCGACATTTTCGCGAGCTCGATGGCTACGACGCCGACACGCAGGCGGGCAAATGGTCCTACCGCAAACCGCGCAGCCGTGCGGACTTTGCCGTGGGCGTGATGGGCTTGGGCGTGCTGGGTGAACGTGTGGCCAAAGCCCTGCAGGTGTTTGACTTCTGCGTCAACGGCTACAGCCGCAGCCCCAAAAACTTGCCGGGTATCCGTTGCTTCAGCGGGGCGCAGGCCTTGCCCGAATTCCTGGCCGCCACGCGCGTGCTGGTCAACCTGATGCCGCTGACGCCCGAGACCGACAGCATCCTGAACCACGCCACCCTGTCACAACTGCAAAAGGGCGGCTATGTGATCAACGTGGCCCGTGGCAAACACCTGGTGGAGGAAGACCTGCTGGCCCTCATCGACAGCGGTCACCTGGCCGGGGCCGCACTCGATGTGTTCCGTACCGAACCATTGCCGGCGGGTCATGTGTTCTGGCAACACCCGAAAATCACCGTCACGCCCCACACCTCGGCCCGCACTTTGCGTGAAGAAAGCATCGCGCAAATCGTGGGCAAAATGCAAGCCTTGCAGCGTGGTGAGCCCATCCGTGGCGTGGTGGACCACCAGCGCGGTTATTGACCATTCAGAGAAACCCATGACCCTTCCTTCCCGAGTTCAACTCATCGACGTCGGCCCCCGCGATGGTTTGCAAAACGAAAAGCAACCGGTCCCGGCCGAGGTCAAAATCGGTTTGGTGCACCGATTGCAGGCCGCAGGCCTCACCGAGATCGAGGTCACCAGTTTCGTGTCCCCTAAGTGGGTGCCGCAAATGGGCGACAACGCCGTTGTGATGGCGGGCATAGCGCGCCAAGCGGGCGTGCGCTACTCGGTGCTCACGCCCAATATGCTGGGTTACCAAGCGGCGGTGGCGTCGCGTCCCGACGAGATTGTGGTTTTTGGTGCCGCCAGCCAAGCCTTCAGCCAAAAAAACATCAACTGCTCCATCGAAGAAAGCATGGAACGCTTTGCGCCCGTGGTGCAAGCGGCGCTGGCGGCAGGCATCGCCGTGCGCGGGGCCATGAGCTGCAGCGTGGGCTGCCCCTACGAAGGCGAAGTCTCGCCGGCCAACGTGGCTCACCTGGCCGGTTTGATGAAGCAGATCGGCGTGCAGCGTGTGGATGTGGCCGACACCATTGGCACGGGCACCCCGCTCAAGGTGCAGCACGCCATTGAAGCCACACAGAAGCATTTCGACATCGACCACATCTGCGGTCATTTTCACGATACCTATGGTCAGGCCCTGGCCAACACCTTGGCCGCATTGCAAATGGGCGTGTGGAATTTTCAATCCTCGGTGGCGGGTCTGGGTGGCTGCCCTTATGCCAAGGGGGCTACGGGCAATGTGGCCACCGAAGACGTGGTGTACATGTTGCACGGCATGGGCATTGCCACCGGCATTGACCTGGACTCATTGGTGGATGCCGGCGCGTTCATCAGCGAATTTTTGGGCCGAAAACCCAACTCGAACGTGGCCAAGGCCATCCTCAACAAACGGGCGGGCTGAGCCGTGAAACCGCACTTCAAATTGTTGGCGCAACGTGCCAGTCAGGTGCTGGCATTCGAAGAACCCCATGTGCCATCACCCTGCGTGTCGGTGTGCCTGATGCACCCCGATGGGGGGCACTGTGAGGGTTGTTTGAGAACGCTGCCCGAGATTGGCAACTGGGGCCGCATGTCGGACGAGGCCAAGCGCTTGGTGTGGCGCAACATTGAGCAGCGGCTGTTTTTGGCCTCTGACGGCTGAGACCAATCCTGCCTGCGCCGATCAGTGTTCGCGCGCCACCACGATCAGCACGTTGCAGGGCGACTCTTCGACCAGTGATTTGGCCGTCGAGCCACTCCACCAGCGGCGGAGGATGTTTTTCTCGTGCTTGTGGCCCACCACGATCAAGTCGGCTTTGGCGCGCTCTGCAAATTGCGTCAGCTCGTGGATGATCTCTCCCTTCAGGATCTCCCCCTTTACCGCAAAACCCATGGCCTGCAAAGATTTCACCCCCTGCGCCAGTTGCTCTTGGAGTGTTTCTTGCAGAGGGTCCGGATCCACCGAGGTGTAGTAACCCATTTCCATGGACCCCACATCCAAAGGGTTGGGGGCCACGGCCACCAGGGTCAATTGAGGTTGGCCCCAATGGGCCAGTTCTTTCAGTTCAATCAAGGCCTGCTGACCCGTGACCGAACCGTCATAAGCCAAGATGATGTGTTGGTACATGCGCGCCTCCTGAATCGAGAAAAAGAGTGGGATGCTTGGGGGGCACCGCACTTCTGAGGATGGATGACAAAATCATGTGCCGCAATGCCCAGATGCGCAAGCTGGTGTTGACCCTATGGACCCCGCCCATTGCCATGCCGAATTGACCGACTTCATTGACGGAAAGATGCCATGAAAACCATCCACTTTTATTTCGATTTCATCTCGCCTTATGCCTGGTTGGGCTTTGACGCCTTGCCCAGGGCATTGCAAGGCATCAGCCACCGGGTGGTGCACAAGCCGGTGCTGTTTGCGGCCATGCTCAAGCACCATGGGCAGCTCGGACCGGCAGAAATCCCGACCAAGCGCGACTGGACTTACCGGCAAGTGCTGTGGCAAGCCAAGCAGCAAGGCACGCCCTTGCAGCTGCCTGCCATGCACCCGTTCAACCCCTTGGGTTTGTTGCGTTTGGCCACAGCGTGCGATGCAGACGGTCAGCCCAGCCGCTTTGTCTGCGAGCAGGTTTTTCACCATGTGTGGTGCTCGGGCCTGGATGCTGCCGATCCGCAGCGCTTGGCGCAATTGACGGCCCGGCTGTTACCCGCCAGGGACCCCTCGGATGCCGATGTCAAGCAAGCCCTGCAGGCGCATACCGATGAAGCGCTGGCGCGGGGGGTGTTTGGCGTGCCCAGCTTCCAGGTGGACGACAAAGTGTTTTGGGGGCAAGACGCCTTGCCCATGTTGCGGGCTTATCTGCACGGCGACCCTTGGTTCGATGGCCCGGACTGGCAAGCCCCGGCTTTGTGTGGGGTGGGGGTCAGGCGCTCATGAACTGAGCTGTTGCCCCAAAGAAAAAACCCGATCGTTTGACACGATCGGGTTTTTTGTTGGAAGGGTTCAAGCTGGCAAGACAGGGCTTGCCAACTTTCGCCTTTTAGTGAGCAGCACTGCCTTGTGAGGTGGTGCCGTCAAAGCTGGGGAAACGGACGTTCTCGACCATGTCCTGAACTTCTTGGTCCGGTGCCTTGGTCAGCAGCGACACGATGATGATCACCGCGAAGCCCAGTGGCACGCCGAAGATACCGGCCGAGATGGGGGCAATGTCCCACCAGGTGTTGGCTTTCAAGATTTCAGGTGTCAGCGAACCATTGTGGAACAAGCCGTACATCCAAGGATGGGTCTTGACCATGTAGTAGAACGAGATGCCCAAACCAGCCAACATGCCCAGCGAGGCGCCCCATTTGTTGGCACGCTTCCAGAAGATGCCCAGGGTCAACGCAGGGAAGAAGGCCGCCGCAGCGAACGAGAAGGCCGCAGACACGAGGAACAAAATGTCGGCCATGCGCAGCGAGGCGACATAAGCCGCCGCCAAAGCCACGAACACCAAAATGGCTTTGGAGACCGCGACACGGCTGCTGGCCGATGCGTTGGGGTCAATCACTTTGTAGTACACGTCGTGCGACAAGGCGTTGGCAATGGTCAGCAACAAGCCATCGGCTGTGGACAAGGCCGCAGCCAAACCACCGGCCGCCACCAGACCCGAAATCACGAACGGCAAGCCGCCGATTTCAGGTGTAGCCAAGACCACGATGTCACCGCCCAAGCGGATCTCTGCCAACTGCAAGATGCCGTCTTTGTTGATGTCAGCCACTGCCATCAGCGTGGGGTCGACCACGTTCCAGCGGGCAATCCATCCCGGCAACTGGTCAAACGGTGTGCCGACCAAGAGCGTGTAGATGTCGAACTTGACCAGCACCGCCAAAGCAGGCGCTGTGAAGTACAGCAAAGAGATGAAGAACAGCGACCAAGCCACCGACTCACGCGCTTCACGCACCGAAGGCACGGTGTAAAAGCGCATCAGGATGTGCGGCAAAGCAGCCGTACCGATCATCAAGCAGAACACCAGGGCCAAGAAGTTCTTGCGGGCCACATCCCGGGCAGCGTCGTCTTTGCCTGGGAAGGGCTCAGCATGGCGCAGGGGCGGGTTGGCACGGGGTGCATTGGCAGCGCGCGCAGCGGTGTAGGCCGCTTTGGCAGCCGCTTCGTCTTTGGGCAGTGCTGCCAAAGCTGTTTCAGCGGCCTTGATGTCAGCTTCCGGCGCGTTGGCGGCCTTCAGGTCTTCCAGCTTTTTGGTGGCTGCTTCTTTGTCAGCGGCCATCGCGGCTGGCACATCCTTCAGCTTTTCAGCGGCTGCATCGGCACGTGCTTTGAAGATACCGCGAACTTCCAGTTCTTTGGGGTCTTTCAGCAATTGCTCTTCTTTGGCGGTCACTTTTTCAAGCAAGTAGCCATAAGAGATCTGAGGCACAGGCATGCTGGTGTGTTTCACCGACAACCAAACCACAGGGATCATGTAAGCCACGATCAGGATCAGGTACTGCGCCACCTGGGTCCAGGTCACAGCGCGCATACCGCCCAAGAACGAGCACACCAAGATACCGGCCAAGCCGACGTACACGCCCACGTCGAAGGACAGACCGGTCAAGCGGGCTGTGATCAAGCCCACGCCGAAGATCTGCGCCACCACGTACACGAAGGACACCAAGATGGCCGCAAACACGCCAATCAGACGCGCCATGTTGCCGCCGTAGCGTGCGCCCAAGAAGTCAGGGATGGTGAACTGGCCAAACTTACGCAGGTAAGGTGCCAAGAACAAGGCCACCAAACAGTAACCGCCGGTCCAGCCCAAGATGAAGGCCAAACCGCCGTAACCTGTCAGGTAAAGCGTACCGGCCATACCGATGAAAGAAGCGGCCGACATCCAGTCAGAGCCGGTGGCCATGCCGTTGTAAATCGCTGGCACGCGTCGGCCCGCCACATAGTATTCGGCCGCATCGTTGGTGCGGCTGATCACACCAATGCCGCCGTACAAGAGCACGGTGGCCGCCAGGAAGGCGTAACCGATGAACTCTTTGGGCATCCCCATCTGTTCAAGGATGGCGAGCACGATGACGAAGGCCGCAAAGCCACCGCCGTAAAACAAGAAAACTTTGTTCAGAGATTTCTGAAACTGGCTTTGGGTTTGCCCCGTTCCGTCAAAAACGCTCATGCTTCTTCTCCTTCTGCAACGCCATATTCCTTGTCAAGGTTGTTCATATAGCGGGCGTAGTACCAAATGATCAGGCAGTACACGATCAATGCGCCTTGGGCAGCGACCCAAAACGAGAACGGCCAGCCAAAAAAGCTGAACGTCAAGTCACGTGCAAAGTACAAAAGTACGAACGTGACAAAGAACCACAGGGCCAGCAAGAGCCCCGTGATCCTTAAGTTTTTGCCCCAGTATTCCTGGTGCCTTGCAGTGAGCTGCATCGTCATCTCCTTCTCGTTAAAAAACCAAATTACCGACTGTCACATTTGAAACTCTTGAATTCAACCCTCAGGTTGAGATCACATGAGCGTGTTTAACTTGAGCCCTGTTTCTCGCTCGAGTTGAGCGGCCACTTTGGGCTCGAAACCATTCAGGTGTCGCATGACCTCCAGCGCTTTGTCAGGGTTGTGCATTTCCATGTGCACGCGGGCCATTTGGTACCAGGCGTAAGGGCTCATGGATTGCAATTGGGTGTTGCGCTCAAAGGCCACCAAAGATTCGGCAAACCGCTGTTGACGCACCAGCACCAAGCCGAGGCCATACCAAGCGCGGTCCATTTTTTCGTCAATTTGGAGGGCGGCTCTGAACGCCTGTTCTGCTTCTTGGCTGCGCCCCAGCTCTTCGCAGACAAAGCCCACGTTGAAGTGCGCATTGGCATTGGCTGGGGTGAGCGCCAAGGCACGCTCAAAAAAGCCCAAAGCCTGCACCAAGCGCCGATCGTTCAATTCGTTGAAACCCAGGCTGTTCAGGGCCAAGACATCTTGGGGATTCAGATCCAGGATGTCTTGAAACACCTCGTGGGCTCTGCCGCGCATGCCCACCACCAAAAAAGCTTTGGCTTGGAGACGCAGCCAAAAACACTTGCCGCGGTTAGAAGTGTTGATGCCGGTGGGCGAGAGATGGGTTTTCACTGACATGCTGCGATGCCCATTTCGAGGCAAAGTTCGATCTTCCATTGCACCACCACGACCCAGGCGATCAACAGCCAGCTGCTGGTGGCCAAGGGAATGTGTTGGTCCAGGATCAATTTGGGACTGATCTTGCGGGTGAGCCAAAGCGCAGGCTTGGAGGCCACGTCCAGCAGTTGGTAAAAAACATTGGTGTCGCGTTTGGCGCCCGCCAGCAGTCCCAGCAAGAAACGCCCGACGATGAACATCAAAGACAGTTCAATCAGACTCTTGGCGATGACGACAGCAAGCAGCATAAGGTTCGATTTTGTGGGTGACCGGATCAATTTTTGGGAATTCTAGGGGCAAGCTTGCAATCGTCCAAACCCAACTACTCAGAGTCAAAACCTAACGGCGACCGTTGTAAAACCTTATTTTTTTACGCTTTTTAGATGGCGTCACTCGGGGAAAAGGCCAAGCTGACAAAGGCCTGACACATTACTGTCCGAAGGCTTACAGCCTTGGCGATGGAGGTTTGAGGGAAAACACTTAGGCTGATTGCGCCATTTCAGAACGCAAACATAGGTGGGAGCCCGTTCTGTTGGCGGCCATGAAGCCCAAATTGGATGGTGGGCAGACGTGCAGTGTCAGCGGCGAAGGTGTGTGATCCATCGCGCCAGCAGCAGCACAGGGGCCAGAATGATCAGGTTAGAGATCAGGCCTGCAGCGATTTCTTGGCTGAGCGATTCCGTGCCGCTCGAAAGGGTGCTCGGCACGAGCACGGCCACAAACACCACGCCCGCGATCAAGGGCAAGACGCGGCCCGTCAAGGTGGAGGTTCTGAGCATGGTGACCACCAAGGCTATGATCAGACCGATGCGAAACACGTCGCTCAATTGCGATAACACAAGGTCAATCAAGGGGTCATTTCCTCTGGGGTGAAGCGAGCATGAAGTTTGCCATGGTCTGCGCCTTGCAAATCGGGCTGGGCTGGACCAGTCCGATTTGGAAGAAGCCAACCGGCCCGTTGCCCTGACAGGGGCAACGCAGCCGTGAAACCCGAGCTCAGCCTGGTGCAAGACCGAGTCGGGTTGACGTTGAACTTATCGGGCGTCGGAGTCGCCGGCGAAGATGTTCTTCTTGTGTGTGCCGCCTGGCACAAACAGCGTACCGATCACCACCGTCATGACCGCAATCACGATGGCGTACCAGAGGCCGGAGTAGATGTTGCCGGTTTGCGCAGAGATCGCAAACGCGGTGGCAGGCATCAAACCACCGAACCAGCCGTTGCCGATGTGGTACGGCAAAGACAGGCCCGAGTAACGGATGCGTGTGGGGAACATTTCAACCAGCATGGCGGCGATGGGGCCATAGACCATGGTCACGAGCAGGACCAAGTAGGTCAGGATCACAATGATGGTGATCTTTTGAGTGGTGAAGATGTCCACAAAACTGTTGGCTTTGGCAATGGTTTTGTTGTCAGCAGGCACCAGTGGGTAGCCCGCTTGCTTGAGGGCTGCGTTCAGGCTGCTGTCGAAAGCGGCCTTGGCCTTTTTCAGATCGTCGCCTGTCAGCTTGCCTGCGTCATAAGACTCGATGGCTGTTTCGCCCACCTTCACCATGGCCAGTGTGCCAGGCGCAGCGCCTTCTTCGGTGGTGTAGTTCACCGAAGAACGTGCCAATTGAGCCTTGGCAATGTCGCAAGACGACGTGAATTTCACAGTGCCCGTGGGGTTGAACTGGAAAGAACAATCTTCAGCCGAAACCTTGACGGAAACCTGAGTCTGATGCGCTTTGTAAATGGCGGGGTTGGCCGTTTCAGTCAAAAAGTTGAACACGGGCAAGAAGGTGGCAGCAGCGAGCGCGCAGCCGGCCAAGATGATCGGCTTGCGACCAATGCGGTCCGACAAAGAGCCGAAGAACAAGAAGCCGCCTGTACCCAAGATCAGCGACCAAGCCACCATCACGTTGGCGGTGAAGCTGTCAATCTTGATCACGTTCTGCATGAAGAACAAAGCATAGAACTGACCGGTGTACCAAACCACAGCCTGACCCGCCACCAGGCCCAGCAAAGCGATCAGGGCGATCTTGCCGTTTTTCCAGTTGCCAAAGGCTTCACTCAAAGGCGCCTTGGAGGTGCGGCCTTCTTCCTTCATCTTCTTGAAGGCCGGGCTTTCGTTCATCTGCAAGCGGATGTACAACGAAATCGCCAGCAAGAAGATGGAGCCAATGAAAGGAACACGCCAGCCCCATGCATTGAACGCTTTGACCACGGTGGGGTTGCCGTCGGCCATGAGCACGGCCACGCCGTCTTTCATCAAGGGCACGTCAGGGTAGTGGCCATTGACATAGCCTTGCACCGACAAAATGACGATCAGCGAGAGCAGCAGGCCCAAAGTGGCCGTGGTTTGGATGAACGCCGTGAAGTAGCCGCGCTGATTGGCGGGTGCGTGTTCGGCCACATAGATGGCTGCACCACCGTATTCACCGCCCAGCGCCAGGCCTTGGGCCATGCGCAGCAAGATCAAGATGATGGGCGCAGCAACGCCCCAGCTTTCGTAGTTGGGCAATACGCCCACCAGAAAAGTAGAAATGCCCATGATGACGATGGTCATCAAAAACGTGTATTTGCGGCCGATCATGTCGCCCAACATGCCGAACACCAGCGCGCCGAAGGGGCGCACGATGAAGCCAGCGGCAAACGCCAGCAAGGCAAAAACGTTGCGGGTGTTTTCCGGGAAGGCGGTGAAGAACTGCGCGCCAATGATGGCGGCCAAAGCGCCGTAAAGGTAAAAGTCGTACCACTCAAAAATGGTGCCGGCCGAAGAAGCCATGATGACCTTCTTCTCCTCCGGCGTCATCGGACGGGAGCGTTCCCGTACGTTGGTTGAATGATCAGTTGTTGACATGTCGTTTCCTTGATGGTTGTCGGGTTTTCAAACACGACGGTTAGGTAAAGCCTGTACTGATGGGCGGGTGGAGTGCCCGCCACATAATTACCTTATAAATTTAGGCTTGTTAACTTACTTGGAGATTGCATCGGCTATAAGATGCCGCCAATCCTAGGGTAAACACTTAAAATGAGGCAGCTGACGCTTGATTGGCTTGTGGGTGAATCCAGGGCAAGCGCGTGTTCAGGCTGAACCATAGCGATGCCGTCCACATGTTGTTTTGACCCAGGTCAATGGGTGTGGCGATGAATCAGGGGGCTTGAAGGGTGAAGGGGATGGCGCGCACCCCGCACGGCTCGGGTGTAGGGATGCACTGAAGGCGCAATCAGTGGGGTTCGTGCGGATCTGCGAGAGACGGACGGTGGTTGCTCGTGCTGAGTTGGGCCACTTCTTCGGCTTCCCATCGGTTCATGAGCCATGCATAAAGCACCACGATGGCCATGAAAATCAACAAAGAGCCTTGTGCAGCCATCCAAAAATAAAGAGGCCATCCCTTGATTTCGATGGCCAAGTCGCGTGCAAAAAAACCAGGCCCAAAACTGGTCAAAAGCCAAATGGACAACAAGGTCCACTTCAAACGGTTTTGACGTTTTTTCAGCGCAGCCGATGGCGTGTGAATTTCAGGCATGCGCAAGGATACGCAAAAACCCATGGCGTTTGTTGGCGCAGCGCCACACCGATATTCAGTGTTTACCCTTGCATGCAACGCGGGTGCATGGTCAGCACCGCAGAGCGCCCAAAGTTTCAAAGCAAGCCCGAGGGGTAGCGCTGGGACCAGACATCCTGCAGGGACTGAATGACCGACAACGCGTCGCGCAAGTGTTCGCGTTCGAAATTCGACAGTTCTTGCAAATGCAGGTGGTTGTCGGGTTCAATTCCACGCCGCATGCAATGGGTTTGATGGGCGATGCGCAAGCGGGACACGAACTCAAAAGCGTCCCGCAAGTCGCGCGAACTGGACTCAGACATCTCGCCCAGTTTTGAAGCTTTTTCGATGCGATCTCTGGTGTTGACTTCGAGCAAGCCGCCCTCCAATGCGCAGATGCGGGCCAAGTCCACAATGGGCGTGATCGCATGGTTTTTCAGATCGACCGTCCCAGCGTGCGCGCCGCTGTGGCTGCTGGCGATTTGGCCAAACCAGTTGAGTGGCGGGCGTTGCTTTTGTGCGTTGTTCACCACATGCGCCAAAAACAGGCTTTTCTGGGGCGTATGCGCGAGCACGTCCTGGCGCAGTGCCTGAAGCAACGCGAATTCACCGTGAACTGCCCGCAGATCAAAAAAGACCGTGATCAGCATCAAAGCCTTGGGCTCAGGGGTTTCTGTCCAGCGTTGAAAATACCGTCGCCAAACGTGCAAGGGTTGGCGCCATGTGTCGTTCATGGCCATCATCTCACCCGGGCAGTGGACGTAGCCACAGGCTGCCAAGCCGTCGCAGACCCGGTGAGCCAAGGTCTTGAAATAGTCGCCGTGCAAGCTTGGCTCATACGCGTCGTCCAGAACCATGCAGTTGTCTTGGTCCGATTTGGCAGTCTGCTCGCAACGACCTTGCGAACCTGCGGCCACCCAGACACAGGGCACGGGTGGCGGGCCCAGTTCTGCCTCGGTCAGCCCAATCAAGCGACAGGTCAAAGCATCGGTGATGGCCGTGATGATGTGACCGGTAAGAAAGGCGCTGGTGTTGGCGGCACTCAACTGGTTTTGCAAGGCCCTGACCTGTTGCCCGATGCCCACCAGACCCTCGAGCGTGGTTTGTCGGTGGATGTCGCGCGTCAAGTACACCGGTGATGTGCTTTGTTGCCGGATCAGATCGGTGGCGGTCACCATGCCCACCAAGCGTTGGCCCTCCATCACGGGCACATGGTGGATGTTGTGTCGTGTCATCAGCAGCAAAGCTTCAAAGGCCGGGCTGCGTTGGTCCAATGTGATGGGATTCAGGGTCGCGATGTCGGCTGCTGGGCGAGACAGGTCGAGGCCCTCGACAACCACCCGGTTGCGCAGGTCGCGGTCGGTGACCAAGCCCATCAATCGGCCTTCTTGCATCAGCAAGATCGAGGACACGCTGTGGTCGCGCAGGGTGCGGGCCACATCGCGCACGCTGGCATTCCATGGCAAGGTGATGGGGCTGCGTAGAACCAAGGCATGCAATGGCATGCCCAACAAGCTTGCGTTTTCAGCGGGTCCTTGGACCGAGTCGTGCAAGGCCATGGCATCGGGTGGTGCCGCGTGATCGGAGCGCATTGTGGACATGTTCTGGCCCCTTTATTGCGCGGTGCGCAAGGTTTTTCATTCTGTCATCTGCCAAGTTCGCAGGGCTGAAAAGTCAGTGGTTTTCATGATCCCGGTCAAGAAAAAGGGGCAAGCCTGGCCGGGTTCAGGCGGAGCGAGCGCGGCCCTAGAATGTTTGGCCTTCACCCCACAAAGCCCAGCATGTCTCAAGGTCTCATCCGCATCCGTGGTGCCCGCCAGCACAACCTCAAAAATATCGACCTTGACATTCGCACCGGTGAGCTCACGGTGGTCACCGGCCCCAGTGGTTCGGGCAAGTCGAGTTTGGTGTTTGACACCTTGTACGCCGAAGGCCAGCGCCGCTATGTGGAGACTTTCAGCGCCTATGCCCGCCAGTTTTTGGACCGCATGGACAAACCGGCGGTCGACAAGGTCGAAGGTGTCCCTCCTGCGATTGCGATCGACCAGACCAACCCGGTGCGCAGTTCGCGCTCCACCGTGGGCACCATGACCGAGCTGAACGACCACCTCAAGCTCTTGTTTGCGCGGCTGGGCCAGTTGTATGACAAAGACACCGCGCAGAGCGTGCGCCACGACAACCCCGATACGATTTATGCCGAGCTGGCGCAGCGCGCCGCGCAAGCGGGTGACCCGCGTTTATTTTTAACCTTCCCGGTGGAGCTGCCCGCGAACACCAGTGCCGAGCAAGTCGAGCAATGGCTGTCGGCCAGCGGCTTCACCAAGGTGCAGGCTGAGCGTGAAGTGGCCACACCCACTGGCCCGCGCAAAGTGCTGGACGTGATCGCGGACCGTTTCCGATTGGGCAAGGCCGAAAAAGCCCGCGTGGTCGAAGCCATCGAAGTGGCCCTCAAACGCGGCGGTCGCCTGAATGTGTATGTGGAGAAATTGGGGTCAGATCCCAATTTTTCTCCTTCCGAGCCCGCCTTCGACATCTGGCGCTTCTCCACCGGTCTGCATTGCCCCGACAGCGACCAGCGCTACACCGACCCGATCCCGTCGATGTTCTCCTTCAACTCGGCCGTGGGCGCGTGCGAGACCTGTCGGGGTTTTGGGCGTGTGATCGGCGTCGACTACGGCCTGGTCATTCCCAACCCCAAGCTCACGCTGCGTGCCGGGGCCATCAAGACGCTGCAAACCCCGGCTTGGCAAGAAAACCAGGACGATTTGATGCGCCACGCCGAGGCCGCCGGCATTCCGCGTGACACGCCCTGGGACAAGCTGACCCAGGCGCAGCAAGATTGGGTGATCCAAGGCTCGCCCGAATGGAAGGGCCGTTGGAACCACCAGTGGTACGGCGTGAAGCGCTTTTTTGAGTACCTGGAAAGCAAGGCCTACAAGATGCACATTCGGGTGCTCTTGTCCAAGTACCGCAGCTACACCGAGTGCCCAACTTGTCACGGTGCACGCCTGAAGACAGAGAGCCTGCTGTGGCGCATCGGCAGCCACTCGGATGCCGATGGGGTGCTGCCCGTGGCAAAGCGTTTCATGCCCGCAGGCGTGAAGTGGACGCGGGCGCAGTTGGAGGCGCTGCCGGGTTTGAGTCTGCACGACATGATGATCATGCCGCTGGACCGTTTGCGTTTGTTCTTTGACCGGGTGTCGGCGTCTGACGTTCGATCGACCACAAGGTCTGCGTCAGAGAGGGGGGCGGGCGACGATTTTGGCGTACCCCCGCCTCATGAGGAGTCTGCCCCCCTCTCTGATGCAGACCGAACCTCAGAAGAAACCACCGAAGTAAGCCAGGTAAAAAACCAAGGCCCCAGCGCCGAACAAAAAGCCCTGCAATTGCTGCTCGAAGAAATCACCACCCGCCTGAAATACCTGTGTGACGTGGGCATCGGCTACCTTACCCTCGACCGCCAGAGCCGCACCTTGAGCGGCGGTGAAGTGCAGCGCATCAACCTCACCACCGCCCTGGGCACCAGCCTGGTCAACACCTTGTTTGTGCTGGACGAACCCAGCATCGGCCTGCACCCGCGCGACATGCATCGCATCACCTTGGCCATGCACCGCCTGCGCGACGCGGGCAACACGCTGGTCGTGGTGGAGCACGACCCGGCCGTGATGATGGCCGCCGACCGCATGATCGACATGGGACCTGGCCCCGGTGAGCGCGGCGGACAAATCGTGTTCGACGGCACGACCGCCGATCTGCGCAAGGCCGACACGCTGACAGGTGCTTATCTGGGTGGTCGCAAACAAGTGGGCTTGGGCTTCAAGCGCATGGTGAGCGACAGCACCCCGCGTTTGATTTTGGAAGGCGCCCGCGAACACAACTTGCAAAACATCAGCGTGGACTTTCCCTTGCAGCGCCTGGTCACCATCACCGGTGTGAGTGGCTCGGGCAAGTCGAGTTTGATCCAGGACGTGCTGGCGCCAGCGCTGATGCGCCACTTTGGCAAAGCCACCGAAACCCCCGGCGCGCACGACCGTGTGTTGGGCGCCGACCACCTGAGCGATGTGGTGTTTGTGGACCAATCGCCCATCGGCAAAACGGCCCGCTCCAACCCGGTGAGTTATGTGGGCGCGTGGGACGCCATTCGCGAGATTTTTGCCACCGCGCCGCTGTCGCGCCAGCGCGGCTACACCGCCAGCAAGTTCAGCTTCAACGGCGGCGATGGCCGCTGCCCCACCTGCGGCGGCTCGGGTTTTGAGCACGTCGAGATGCAGTTTTTGAGCGATGTGTATTTGCGTTGCCCCGACTGCGATGGCCAACGTTACCGCCCGGAAATTCTGGAGATCACCATCGAGCGCCAGGCCATCGGCGGTGCGGTGCGCCACCTCAACGTGGCCGACATTTTGCAACTCACCGTGAGCGAAGCGGCGGCTTTGTTTGCGCAAGACCGCGAAGTCATCCGTGCCTTGCAACCTATTGTGGATGTGGGCCTGGAATACGTGCGCCTGGGCCAGCCTGTGCCCACCTTGTCGGGCGGCGAGGCGCAGCGCTTGAAGCTCGCAGGCTTTTTGGCAGAAGCGGCCAAAAGCGCTTCCAAGAGCCGTCAGAGTTTGGCGCGCAAAGGCACCTTGTTTTTGTTTGACGAGCCAACCACGGGTCTGCACTTCGACGACATTGCCAAGCTCATGCGCGCCTTGCGCAAGCTGCTCGAAGCGGGTCATTCGCTCATCGTCATCGAGCACAACCTGGACGTGATCCGTGCCAGCGATTGGTTGATCGATCTGGGGCCAGAAGGCGGTGACGCCGGTGGCCTGATCGTGGCCGAGGGCACGCCCGAAGACGTACGCCAACACGCGACATCGCACACGGGGCTGGCGCTGCGCGAGTACGCCGAGTCGATGGGCGAGGTGTTTGGGGTGGCTGAGAGGTCGAGTCTGGATGTGTACCTTGGTGGGGGCGAGGCTGCGGTGTCAGCGGGTTCCTCATACGGCGGGGGTACGCCCAAATCGTCACCCGCCGACACCGCAGCCTCGCGGGGGAGCGTTCGAGGTGGGGAGCCTGCCCCCTCATTGGCGCCGGTTGCTCGGCGCGCCCTTGTGCTCAACAACAACATCCAGATCGTCAACGCCAAAGAGCACAACCTCAAAAACCTGAGCGTGGACATTCCGCGCGGCAAGTTCAACGTGGTCACGGGCGTCAGCGGTTCGGGCAAGTCCACCTTGGCGTTTGACATTTTGTTCAACGAGGGCCAGCGCCGTTATTTGGAAAGCCTGAACGCCTACGCCCGTTCCATCGTGCAACCCGCAGGTCGACCCGAGGTCGATGCGGTCTACGGCATCCCGCCCACCGTGGCGATTGAGCAGCGGCTGTCACGTGGTGGTCGCAAATCCACTGTGGGCACCACCACTGAGGTCTGGCATTTCTTGCGCCTGCTCTATGTCAAGCTGGGCATTCAGCATTGTGTCCACGACAACACCCCCGTACAGCCGCAAACGCCCGACAGCATCATCGCGCAGCTGATGACACAGTTCCGAGATCAGCACATTGGCCTGCTGGCACCTTTGGTCACCCACCGAAAAGGTGTTTATACCGAGTTGGCCGATTGGGCGCGTCCGCGGGGTTACACCCATCTGCGTGTGGATGGCGAATTCTTGCCCACACAAGGCTTTCCGCGCATCGACCGTTTCAAAGAGCACAACATCGAACTGCCTGTGGCCAGTTTGGATGTGCTGCCCGCCAATGAAACTGCGCTCCGACAGGCCCTGACCAAAACACTGGAACACGGCAAAGGCGTGGTGCATGTGTTGAGCGATTTGGTGGATTTGCGTGAAGCGATGTTCAACGGCGCATCGACCGCGCGCATCGGTCAGCACCGCGTTTTTTCGACTCTGCGGGCTTGCCCAGCCTGTGCCACCTCGTATGCCGAGCTCGACCCGCGCTTGTTCTCTTACAACAGCAAACACGGCTGGTGCCCCGATTGCGTGGGCACGGGTGTCAAGCTCAGCAAGGACGAACGCCAAGTGTTTGACGACTCGGTGCAGGACGACAAAAACAAGGGCCGCGAACAAACCTTTGCCGAACCCGAAATCGAAGATTTGGCCAATGTGGCGTGCCCCACTTGTGAGGGCACCCGCTTGAATGCCACGGCCCGTGCCGTGCGGCTTGGCGCTGCGCCGGGTCAGGGTTGGCGCATCACCGACATCGCCAGTTTGTCCGTCACCGATGTGCGGCATTGGGTGGACAAACTCCAGTTGACCGGCCGCGATGCCGACATTGCCCGCGATCTGGTACCAGAAATCAAAAGCCGTTTGGAATTTTTGGAAGAAGTGGGTTTGGGTTACCTCACGCTGGACCGTGGCGCACCCACCTTGTCGGGCGGCGAGGCCCAGCGCATTCGCTTGGCCGCCCAGCTGGGCAGCAATTTGCAAGGGGTTTGCTATGTGTTGGACGAGCCCACGATTGGCCTGCATGCACGCGACAACCAAATTTTGCTGAATGCGCTGCACAAACTGGGCGAGAAGGGCAACACGCTGGTGGTGGTGGAGCACGACGAGGACACCATCCGCCGCGCCGACCACATCATCGACATCGGTCCCAGCGCGGGCAAACGCGGTGGTCGTCTGGTGGCCGAGGGTTCTGTGGCCGACATCACGGCTTCAGCCGATTCGCAGACCGGGCGTTATTTGTTGCACGCGATGAAGCATCCGATGCAAGTTCGTCGTGCGGTGGCCGTTTCAGCGTGCGGCGCTGGCGCGGGCGCCTCATACGGCGGGCATACGCCAAAATCGGCGCCCACGCCAGCGCCGCCGCACGCTGAAACTGTGGGCGCTGACTTGCAATGGCTCACGCTCACTGGCGCCAACTTGCACAACCTGCGCCAGGTCGATGTGCAAGTGCCCCTCAAACGTTTGGTGGCTGTCACAGGCGTGAGTGGCTCGGGCAAATCCACCTTGGCCCGCGATGTTTTGTTGACCAACGTGCAGGCGCTGGTCAGCCAGCGCGCCACTTTTGCTGGGCGCACCGCACAAGACGCTGGTCAACGGGTGCCATTGAGCGCGTGCAGCGGTGTGCAAGGCTTTGAGACGATTGACCGCGTGCTCGAAGTCGACCAAACACCGATTGGCAAAACACCGCGCTCTTGCCCCGCCACCTACATTGGGTTTTGGGACACGATCCGCAAGCTGTTTGCCGAAACGCTGGAGGCCAAGGCGCGGGGCTATGCCGCTGGGCGCTTCAGCTTCAATACCGGTGAAGGCCGTTGCCCCAGCTGCGAAGGCCAAGGCATGCGCACCATCGAGATGAGCTTTTTGCCCGATGTCAAAGTGCATTGCGAAACCTGCCGAGGCGCACGTTTCAACCCCGAGACGCTGGCGGTGACTTGGCGTGGCAAGAGCATCGGCGACGTGCTGCAGATGGAAGTGGACGAGGCGGTGGGCTTCTTTGCCAGCATGCCCAGCATCGCGCATCCGCTCCAGTTGCTCAAGGATGTGGGTCTGGGTTACCTGACTTTGGGCCAACCTTCTCCCACGCTCAGTGGCGGCGAAGCCCAGCGCATCAAGCTGGTGACCGAGCTCACCAAAGTGCGTGACGAGGTGGGCAAACGCGGCAACAAGGCCCCGCACACCCTGTATGTGCTGGACGAACCCACGGTGGGTCTGCACATGGCCGATGTGGACAAGCTCATCAGCGTGTTGCACCGCCTGGTCAATGCGGGCCACAGCGTGATCGTGATCGAGCACGACTTGGACGTGATCGCCGAAGCCGATTGGGTGATCGACCTGGGACCCGAAGGCGGCAATGCTGGTGGCCGAATCGTCGCAGCCATGACGCCTGAGGCCTTGGTCATTTTGGGCACACACACCGGTGTGGCACTGGGGCCGGTGCTGGCGCGGGTGTGAACGGGGCTGGGTTGCGCTTTCAATAGAATCAAGCCATGCCCCATCGAATCGAATCACCTATCGGCCCGAGTTGGTGGGACACTTTGCCTACAACCGCATCCACGGCGGCGTCATCAGCGCAGTGCTCGACGCCATCGGCAGCGCTGCCGTGATGGCGGCGCTGGCGGCCAAGCACATGGATGAGCCGCCGTCCAAGCGCCTGGAGCGTTTTGCCAAGCTGGGCACCATCGACTTGCGGGTGGACTATTTGCGCCCCGGCATTGGCGATCACTTCACCATCACCGCCAACGCCTTGCGCGTGGGCTCGCGTGTGGGCTCGTCGCGCATGGAGTTTTGTGGGCCCGACGGGACTTTGATGTCCACAGGTGCTGCGGCTTACATCGTGTCCTGAGGGCCGCCAGTTGCTTCACTCGGCGGGTACCGGTCTGGGTTTGCCTTGGTCGTCCACCGCCACATAGGTCAGGTTCGCCTCGGTCACTTTGATGTACTGTCCTTGCAACTGAAAGCGTTCGGCAAACACCTCGACCTTGACGGTGACCGAGGTGCGGCCCACACGCACGATGCGCGAGAAAAACGACAAGATGTCGCCCACCTTGACGGCCTGCTTGAAGATGAACTCGTTCACCGCCACGGTCACCATGCGGCCACGCACGCGCCGGGCGGGCAACACAGCCCCAGCCAAGTCGACCTGGGCCATGACCCAGCCGCCAAAAATATCACCGCTGGCATTGCAGTCAGCCGGCATGGGGATGACTTTGAGCACCAGCTCTTGGTCAGTGGGCAAAGACACTGTGTCGGGGCGTTGGGGTTCAGACATGGGCACAATCGGTGGTCGTTGATGGATTAAGTTGAACTGGATTGTGTCTTATGCGCCCACACGGCGAAACCGCTGCCTCTGCTGTAGCCACCCCTGCAAACGGGCAAGTTCAAACGCCGCCGGGCAGTGATTGGAAAACCCTGTCGCGGCTTTTGCCTTATTTGTGGCAGTACAAGTGGCGCGTCGTGATGGCTTTGGCTTTGATGGTGTGCGCCAAGTTGGCCAATGTCAGCGTGCCTTTGCTGCTCAAGGAGTTGGTCGATGCCATGAGCCTCAAGCCCAGCGATCCGCGGGCGGTGCTGGTGGTGCCAGTGGCACTGCTGTTGGGCTACGGCGCGTTGCGTTTGCTGACCTCGGCATTCACCGAGTTGCGCGAACTGGTCTTTGCCAAAGCCACGCAGGGAGCCTCGCGCAGCATTGCCCTGCAAACCTTTGAGCACTTGCATGCCTTGAGTTTGCGCTTTCATCTGGCGCGGCAGACCGGCGGCATGACGCGCGACATCGAGCGCGGCGTGCGCGGCATCGAGTCGCTGATTTCTTATTCGCTTTACAGCGTCATTCCCACCTTGTTGGAGGTAGGTTTGGTTTTGGCCATTTTGGCGGTCAAGTTTGACGCTTGGTTTGCAGGCATCACGCTGGCAGCCTTGGTGTTTTATATTTTTTTCACCGTGCGCGTGACCGAGTGGCGCACCCAGTTTCGCAAACAGGCCAACGAGTTCGACTCGGCCGCGCACACCCGTGCCATTGATTCGCTGTTGAACTACGAAACCGTCAAGTACTTTGGCAACGAACGCTTCGAGGCAGGCCGTTACGACGAAAGTCTGGAGCGTTTGCGCTTGGCCAGGCTCAAAGCGCAAACCACTTTGTCGGTGCTCAACACCGGGCAGCAGCTCATCATTGCGGTGGCGCTGGTGACCATGCTTTGGCGTGCCACCGAGGGTGTGGTGGCTGGGCGCATGACCTTGGGCGATTTGGTCATGATCAATGCCTTCATGATCCAGCTCTACATCCCGCTCAATTTTTTGGGTGTGCTGTACCGCGAGATCAAGCAAAGCCTGACCGACCTGGACAAGATGTTTGTGCTGATGGACCGCGAGCGCGAAGTGGCCGATGTGCCGGGTGCCCCGCCGCTGTCTTTGCGCGGCGCACCCGACGTGGTGTTTGACCGCGTGTCCTTTGCCTATGAACCCGATCGCCCAATCTTGAAGGACATCAGCTTCTCCATCCCAGCAGGCAAGACAGTGGCGGTGGTTGGGCCTTCGGGTTCAGGCAAGTCCACCCTGGCGCGTTTGATGTTCCGTTTTTATGACGTTCAGCAGGGCTTCATTCGCATTGCAGGGCAAGACATTCGGCAGGTCACGCAGAACAGCGTGCGCCAAGCTCTTGGAATTGTTCCGCAAGACACGGTGTTGTTCAACGACAGCGTGGCCTACAACATCGCTTACGGCCGCCCCGGTGCCAGCAAAGACGAGATCGAGGGTGCGGCTCGTTCGGCCCGCATTCACGACTTCATCGCCTCCACCCCCAAGGGCTACCAAACTTCGGTGGGCGAGCGCGGGTTGAAGTTATCGGGTGGTGAAAAGCAGCGCGTGGCCATTGCCCGCACCTTGCTCAAAGACCCGCCTATTTTGGTGTTCGACGAAGCCACGTCGGCACTTGATTCGGCCAACGAACGCGCGATCCAATCCGAGTTGGCCAATGTGGCGCACAACAAGACCACGCTGGTGATTGCGCACCGCCTGTCCACGGTGGTGGACGCGCACGAAATTTTGGTGATGGATGCTGGTCAGATCATCGAACGCGGCAGCCATGCCGAGTTGCTGGCCAGTCAAGGCCGTTACGCCAGCATGTGGGCCATGCAGCAGTCGAGCGAGTGAGACTGGAAAGTTTCAGCGTTCGTCGAAACTGATCACCACCCGATCGCTGGTGGGACGGGCTTGGCAAGACAGGATGAAGCCTTGTTCGACTTCAGGTTTTTCGAGGGTGAAGTTCTTCTCCATCTCGGTCGTGCCTTCCATGACCTTGCAGCGGCAGGTGCAGCACACCCCGGCTTTGCACGAATAGGGCAAATCCAGCCCCAGTGACAAAGCGATGTCCAGAACCTTCTCGTTGCGGTTCATCGGCATGTTGTAAGGCTTGCCGTCCAGCACCACCGTGAGTTGCACTTCGCCCGTCTCGCGTGTGGCCGGGTGACCCAGCACGGCTTTGGCGCGGACTTCGGGCGGTAGCGCATCGAGCGTGGGTGAGCTGAAGCGCTCGGTGTGGATGCGTTCGGCTTTCACGCCAGCCGTGAGCAATGCTTGTTCAGTGGCTTCGATCATGGCTTCGGGGCCGCATACAAACACCTCGTCCATGCTGCCCACGGGTAAAAAAGCGTCGATGATGGCCTTCACTTTGGCCGCATCAATGCGGCCTTCGAGCAAGGGCACTTCTTGCGCTTGGCGCGAGAGCACGTGGATCAGGGTCAGGCGGGCAGGGTAGCGGTCTTTCAGGTCTTGCAGCGCTTCGTTGAACATCACGCTGTCCATGCGGCGGTTGCCGTAGACCAGGGTGAATTTGCTGTCCGGCTGCTCTTCGAGGGTGCTGGACAGGATCGACAGAATGGGCGTGATGCCCGAGCCCGCCGCAAAACCCACGCGGTGGATGGCGCGGGGGCGCTGCACCACAAAGCGGCCATCGGGTGGCATCACGCGCAGGGTGTCGCCCGCTTTGAGTTGGGTGGCCGCCCAGTTGGAGAAAACACCACCTTCGACCGGGCGAATGCCTACTTCGAGCAGGCCATGTTTTTGCAACTGGCTCCGGGCCGAACTGATGGAGTAACTGCGGCGCACATCGGCACCATCGATGTCGGCGCGCAGGGTCAAGAACTGGCCGGGCTGGAAGTCAAAGCCGCTGCGCAGATCGGCAGGCACCTGCAGCGCAATCGCCACGGCACCGGCCGCTTCGGGGTTAACGCGTGCGATCTGGAGGTCATGAAATCGGGGTGCGGACATGGCGTGGCGTTGAGGCAGTTCGAGGCTGCTCAGTAGGGTTTGAAGTAATCGAAGGGCTCCATGCAAGCCAGGCACCGGTAAAGGGCCTTGCAGGCAGTCGACCCAAAGTGGGAGGTTTCGGTGGTGTTGGGCGAGCCGCATTGCGGGCAGTTGACCACCTCGAGCTTGGCGCTGCGAGAGGCAAACTGCACCACGCTGGCAGAGCCTGTTTTTTCGCTGGCGCAGGCATGGGGTGGGGCGATGCCATAAGCGCGCAGCTTGTCTTTGGCCGCGTCGGTCATCCAGTCGGTGGTCCAGGCGGGGGCCCATTGCGTGACCACGCGGCCTTGCAGTCCGTGGGCTTGCAGCAGGGCTTTCACGTCATCTTCGATTTGACCCATGGCAGGGCAACCGCTGTAGGTGGGCGTGATGACCACTTCAAGCCCCGTGTCCCCCGCACGCACGTCGCGCAAGATGCCCAGCTCGCGCAAGCTGACCACCGGGATTTCCGGGTCGGTCAATTGCTCCAGCAGCGCCCAGGCGTGACGCACATCGGCTGAGCGTTCCGACGCAGAGGCGGGCGAAGCAGTCGAGGCCATTGGGGCTGATTACCAGGTGGCTTGCGGGTGGGCGCGGGCCAGGCTTTGCATTTCGGCCAACACGAAGCCCAGGTGCTCGGAATGGACGCCTTGCTTGCCGGTGGGCGCAAAACCGCCATCGGCTGGCCGCTGCAAGGTGGCCTCTTGCAGCGCCGTGTTCACGATCTGGTTCCAGTCGTTTTGCAAAGCGGCCATGTCGGTGCCTGTGCCATTGGCCAGCGCCGCTGATTCGTGCGCGCTGTGGCTCCAAAATTCTTGGGTGTAGGGCAGCATTTGGTCGAGCGCCGCTTGCGCTTTGGCGTTCGACTCGTGGGTGCCATCACCCAAGCGCACCAGCCAATCGCGCGAGTGGCGCAGGTGGTAGCGCACTTCTTTGAGTGACTTGGCAGCGATCGCGGCCAGCTGTGTGTCTTTCGAGTTTTGCAGCTGGTCCCACACCAGCACCATCAGGCTGCTGTACAAAAAGTTGCGCACGATGGTGGTGGCAAAGTCGCGGTCTCCGGCCGACGTCGCCGCCATCAAAGCGGTGTGCGGCAATTCGCACAGCGTGTAGTTTTTGAAGTCGGGCACGTCGCGGAAATACGCCAGCGTGTCTTCGGTCGCGCCACCGCCTTGCAGCGCTGCAGCGTGCTGGTAAAGCATGCGGGCTTGGCCGATCAGGTCCAGGCTGTTGTTGGACAGCGCGATGTCTTCTTCGAGGATGGGGCCGTGGCCACACCATTCGGCATTGCGCTGTCCCAGGATCAGCGCGTTGTCGGCCAGGTGCAGGAGGTATTCAATGGGCGCATTCATCTGCACGTTCACATGTGTCCGACTTCGTCGGGGATTTGATAGAAGGTGGGGTGGCGGTACACCTTGTCGCTGGCCGGGTCGAAAAACTCCGATTTGTCGTTGGGCTCACTGGCCGAGATGTTGGCCGAGGGCACGACCCAGATGCTCACGCCTTCTTGGCGGCGGGTGTACACGTCCCGTGCCATTTGCAGCGCGTGCGCCGAATCCGATGCATGCAGGCTGCCACAGTGCTTGTGTTCCAGACCTTGTTTGCTGCGCACGAACACTTCCCACAGGGGCCATTCTTTCAATGCGGCGGTGCTCATGCGGCCTCCTTGAGTTGGCGTGCTTGTTGTTTGCGGGCGTGGGCAAGGGCAGCTTCGCGCACCCAGGCACCGTCGTTCCAGGCCTTGACCCGAGCACCGAGGCGCTCCTTGTTGCAAGGTCCGTTGCCGTTCACGGTGGCCCAGAACTCGTCCCAGTCGATCTGACCAAAGTCGTGGGCTTGGCGGTCCTCGTTCCATTTCAAATCGGGGTCGGGCAAGCTCACGCCCAGCACCTTGGCTTGGGGCACGGTGGCGTCCACAAACTTTTGGCGCAGGTCGTCGTTGCTGATGCGCTTGATGCCCCAGCGCATGCCCTGCGCGCTGTTCGGGCTGTCGGCGTCGGGCGGGCCGAACATGGCCAGGCACTTCCACCACCAGCGGTTGACGGCGTCCTGCACCATGGCTTTTTGCTCGGCCGTGCCTTGCATCATGACCAGCAAGGCCTCGTAGCCTTGGCGTTGGTGGAACGACTCTTCTTTGCACACACGCACCATGGCACGGGCGTAGGGGCCATACGAGCAGCGGCACAGGGGCACCTGGTTCATGATGGCGGCGCCATCGACCAGCCAGCCCACCACGCCCACATCGGCCCAGTTGAGCGTGGGGTAGTTGAAGATGGAGCTGTATTTGGCTTTGCCACTGTGCAAGGCATCCAGCATTTGGTCGCGGCTGGTGCCCAGGGTCTCGGCGGCGCTGTACAGGTAAAGACCATGACCGCCTTCGTCTTGCACCTTGGCGATCAAGATGGCTTTGCGTTTCAGGCTGGGGGCGCGGCTGATCCAGTTGGCCTCGGGCAACATGCCCACAATTTCGCTGTTGGCGTGTTGGCTGATTTGACGTACCAAGGTTTTGCGATAGGCCTCTGGCATCCACTCGCGGGGTTCGATGCGACCATCGGCGTCGATGCGGGCGTCAAAGGCGGCTTGCAGGGCAGCGTCTTGCGTGCTCAGGGCTTTGGGGACGGCCTTCAGGTTGGCCGACTTGACGTCCTCCGTGGTGTCCGGGACGCTGAAAGATTGCGTGTACATGGCGGGTCTCCTGCGCCAAACAGGGTGGAATGATTTTGGCGCAGGTGCCAGTATACCCATTAACCGACCGGGCGGTCGGTTAATTTCTAAATTCAACGATCAGGTCTTTCCCTGATCCTGATCGTTGGCCTCCGAAAGGCTTGGGCAAGACCGTCAATGCAGGCCAAGCCATACCGCTCAAGCGGACTCAACGGCCCAGTTTTTGCCCGATCCACGTGCCAGAGCCGGACCCACCATGTCCAGAGCTTTGCGAATCTGGTCTTTGAGGGTGAAAGGCGGGTTGATGACGAACATGCCGCTGGCCACCAGGCCGCCTTCGTCGCCGGGTCCCCGGCCAATCGCCAGCGTGGCGTTGAGCCAGGGCTTTTGCGCCTGGTTGGACAGGGTGCGCAGGCGTTTGGGCAAGTCATGCGCCTCAGGGCGCGGAATGATGGGGTACCAAACCAGGTAAGTACCCGTCGAAAAGCGCTTGAGGTATTCCTGAATAACGCTGGCGACCTTGCTGTAATCCGACTTGATTTCGTAACTGGGGTCGATCAGCACCAGGGCCCGCTTGGAGCCGGTGGCCGATGGGGGCGGGGGCAGCAGCTTTTTGAGGGCCTCAAAACCGTCTTCGCGGCTGACGGTGACCGTGCGTCCGGCTTCGAGTTGGGCGATGTTGGACATCAGGGCTTTGCTGTCGGTGGGGTGCAGCTCAAACAGGCGCAGGCGGTCGCGCGATTCGTGGCGCATCAGGCGCTGCATCAAAAAGGGCGAGCCGGGGTAAATCTTGGCTTGCCCGTTGGGGTTGAAGCTGGCGATTTGCTCCAAGTAGTCTTGTACAGGTTCCGGCAGGACATCAAGCTTTTCGGCGGCGGCCAGCAGTTTGAACAGGCCGTCTTCGGCTTCGGCACCTTTTTGTGAATAATCACCATCCAGACGGTACAAACCAGCCCCAGCGTGGGTGTCAATCAGGGTGATGCCCGCCTCTTTTTGCATGAGGTGGCGCAGGGTGGCGAGCAAGGTGATGTGTTTGAGCACATCGGCATGGTTGCCCGCGTGAAAAGCGTGTCGGTAACTGAACATGCGCCGATGGTAACCAATAACTTCTGCAAGTCCTTGATTTTTCGTATAATAGCGGGCTTCGCAGCGATTTTGTGGCCCCGCGGCGAAGACGCCCAAACCTGAAAAGGTCCAAGCAATCTCCCACCTAAGAGGTTCCCAACAGAGGAACACCGACCGTGGAAAAGGGCCCGACAAACCTTTCTTCAAAGAGAAAACTCATGACAACAACTTTCAGCGCCAAACCCGCTGAGGTCGTGCACGAGTGGTTTGTGATTGACGCGACCGACAAGGTCCTCGGACGAGTAGCCAGCGAAGTTGCTCTCCGTTTGCGCGGCAAACACAAGGCCATTTACACGCCTCACGTCGACACCGGTGACTTCATCGTCATCATCAATGCTGCCCAGCTCAAAGTCACTGGCACCAAGACCACCGACAAAGTGTATTACCGCCACTCTGGCTACCCAGGCGGCATCACTGCCACCAACTTCCGTGACATGCAAGCCAAGCACCCTGGCCGTGCACTCGAGAAGGCTGTCAAGGGCATGCTGCCCAAGGGTCCTCTGGGTTACGCCATGATCAAGAAACTCAAGGTGTATGGTGGCGCAGAGCACCCACACACCGCCCAACAGCCTAAAGTGCTGGACATCTAAGGAGCCTTGAGATGATTGGTGAATGGAACAATGGCACAGGCCGTCGCAAATCCAGCGTCGCCCGCGTGTTTCTGAAAAAAGGCACTGGCAAGATCACGGTCAATGGCAAGGACATCCAAGCCTACTTTGGCCGCGAGACTTCGATCATGATCGCCAAGCAACCCCTCATGTTGACCAACCATGCCGAAACTTTCGACATCATGATCAACGTGCACGGCGGTGGCGAATCCGGACAAGCTGGCGCATCGCGCCACGGCATCACCCGCGCCCTGATTGACTACGATGCTTCGCTCAAGCCGATGCTGAGCCAAGCGGGCTTTGTCACCCGCGACGCCCGTGAAGTCGAACGTAAAAAGGTCGGCTTGCACTCCGCTCGCCGCCGCAAGCAGTTCTCCAAGCGTTAATCCGCTTTTTCTGCTTCCTCAAAAAGCCGCACCGGTTCGCCGTGGCGGCTTTTTGTTTGGGCGCATGTTGGGTGAAAAGCCCATGAGGCCAGTAGCGTTACTGCTTGGGACTGTCGTTAATTCCCGACCAACGCGCTATACTATTCCTCACCGAACCGGAGAATTACCATGAGCGCTGTTGCTGAAAATATCCAAACTGTCATGCCCGATCCGATTGTCTTCACCGACAGCGCGGCCGCCAAGGTGGCTGACCTGATCGCCGAGGAAGGCAACCCAGATTTGAAATTGCGCGTGTTCGTGCAAGGCGGCGGTTGCTCGGGCTTTTCGTATGGTTTCACTTTCGATGAAATCACCAATGAAGACGACACCACCATGAGCAAAAACGGTGTGTCATTGTTGATCGATGCGATGAGCTACCAGTACCTGACCGGTGCCGAGATCGATTACAAAGAAGACCTGCAGGGCGCGCAATTCGTCATCAAGAACCCGAACGCCACATCGACCTGTGGTTGCGGTTCGTCTTTTTCAGCCTGATGCTTTGAGCGTGCGAGCCCAGCTCGCAGCCATTCAGCGGGGGTAAACAGCCCCCAAGACACGGGCGCCTCGGGCGCCCGTGACGCTTTGGAGGCTGGCGGTTTCACGCCGGAGGTTTTTGAAAGCCAACCAGGCAAATGCAGCCGCTTCGACCTGCAAAGGCGGCAGGCCTCGATCGGCACTGCTGATGACCTGAACTCTAGGCAAATGATGCGCCAGTCGCGCCATCAAATGGGTGTTCAGCGCGCCCCCCCCGCACACCACCAAAGACGCTGCGTCCTCTGCGTGGCGCAACACGTCTAAAGCGCAGGTGAGTGCGGTGAATTCCGTCAAAGTGGCTTGAACGTCTTGAGGCGCATACGCGCCGCTACCCTCCAATGCGGCCATGTGGTGCGCAAGCCAAGCAGGGTTGAACAAATCACGGCCTGTGCTTTTGGGGGGCAGGCGCTGCAAAAATTCTTCGGTCATCCATTGTGCGAGCAAAGCCTGGTGGACGTGGCCTTGTGCCGCCCAAGCCCCATCACGGTCAAAAGCCTGTCCGGTGTGCCGGGCACACCAAAAATCCATCAGTGCATTGCCGGGGCCACAGTCCCAACCCTGAACGCCGCCATCGGCATGCAGCACACTGAGGTTGGAGATGCCGCCAATGTTCAGCACCGCCACACAGGCACCGGGTTGTCCGAAAACCCCGTGGTGAAAGGCGGGCACCAAGGGTGCACCCTGGCCGCCTGCGGCCAGATCTCGGCTGCGAAAATCAGCCACCACGTCAATGTCGGTCAGTTCGGCAAGCAAGGCGGAGTTGATCAATTGCAGTGTGTAGCCCACCGCAGAATAGTGGCCATCCGCATCGCCGTCGAACTCCAGTGGACGGTGGCGCACCGTTTGACCATGGGCGCCAATGGCGCTGACTTGTTCAGGCTGGAGTCCTGTGGTTTGAAGAAGCGTGTGAACCACTTGCGCGTAATGTCGCGCGATGGCATTGCCAGCCAAAGCGCTGCGGTGCAGTTCATCGGGGCCAGTCTGGTTGAGTTGCAGCAAATCGTCGCGGAAAGCGGCGTGGAAAGCCACAAAGGCATGGGCGGTGACATTCAAACGTCCGGTGTGGTCGATCTGGGCCATGACGCCATCCACACCATCCAGTGAAGTGCCCGACATCAGGCCAATGAAAAAAGCTGGGGCCATGGGAAAAGACCAATGCAGGATCGTTACAGGGAAGCTTGCCAACCATTAAAAAAGGGCCTTGCGGCCCTTTGAGGTCATTGGCTGTTGCTCTCTCGCATTTGCGCCGCAGCCAGCAGTTGGGTTTTGGCTTGATTGACTTGGGCGTTGAAGCGGGGCACGGCACCCGGTGCAATGGGCAAAGCCTGGGCTTGTTGGATGACTTTTTGAGGGTCCACGTGCACGCCATTGACGCGGAATTCAAAATGCAAATGAGGGCCGGTAGACCAGCCTGTGGAGCCCACAGCCCCAATGGTTTGGCCTTTTTGAACGTTCTGCCCTTTGCGCACGTGGATTTTGCTCAAATGCGCGTACAAGGTGGTGTGGCCGCTGCCGTGTCGAACTTCGACCACGTTGCCATAACCGCCTTGAACGCCAGCAAAAATCACTGTGCCTTCACCCACAGACTGGGCGGGCGTGCCCGTGGGTGCGGCATAGTCCACACCGCGGTGAGCTTGCTGGGTTTTGAAGATGGGGTGCAAACGCATGGTGAAACCACTGGTTTGGCGCGAAAAGGGAACGGGTGAGGCCAAGTAAGCGCGGCTCAGACTTTTGCCCTCAAGGCTGTAGTAGTTACCCTTTTGTCCTGGCTCTTGGAACCAGACGGCTTCGTAAGTGTTGTTGCCGTTGTTGAATTCGGCAGTCAACACCCGGCCAGTGCGGACCGGCTCGCCATCGGCCTCAAGGACTTCGTAAACCACCGAAAACCGCGCGCCCTTGCGCAAGGTGCGGTGAAAGTCGATTTGGTTGGAAAAAATCTGGGTGAGCTGGTTGATCACCACGTCAGGCAAGCGAGCTTCGTCAGCGGCATCGTAGAGCGACCGGGTGACCGTGCCACCCGTCATGCGGATGCTGGTGTTCATCGGCGAGGTCTCGAGCGCGGCTTGCAGGCCTTTGTCGCTGCGTTGGATGGCCAAACGCTGGAAGAAGGTGTCGGTCTCTTTGTTGAGCCAGCGCACATGCAAGGCGATCAAGCGCTGCTGGCTGTCCGCTTCGGCCGTGACGGCGCGGCCAGACTGGCGCAGGGCCTGCTTGGCCAAGGGGTTGTTGCGCAAGAAAACCGCGGCTTCAGCGTCGACCAGGCCCAGTCGGCGCAACAGGCTTTCTGGGGTGTCAGAAGCCCGAGTGGTGTCGCTGCGCCTCAGGTTGAGGTTGACCGCATCGAGCGATTGGACCTGCTCTTCCAATTTGGCAATGGCCACGGGCACGGTGATGGTGACCACAGGCTGGTCAGCAATGTCTGGGCCCAAGTTGGCAATGGCGAATGCACCGCCGCCGCCGGCCAAGAGCAAGGAGGCCAGGCTGGCGCTGATGGCTTTGGGGTGACGCGCCAGCCAGCGGGCCAAGGCCTTGCTGCCGGCGGTGAGCACGGGGTGTTGCCCGTCGAGCCAGCCCAACACGCGCTGCACGCCAACCAGCAATGCGCCGAGCACAGCCGTGCACAGGAACAAGATACCGATCAGCAGGGAGGCCAGTCGAGACTGGAGAGCAACAAAAAACGACATCAATTGAAGGGTTATCGGCAGTGGGGGTGGTCAAACCACGCCCATGCGCGAGGGGCAAAATCGGGGCACCCTAAAATGGGCCACCCTGAGACAACGGGCTATTGTACCGGTCTAAATCCATTTGACTTCAGAAAAAACCCTTATGAATCAAGCGCTTGTTACAAAATTCCCGGTCACGGACAAGACCCGAGAGGCCCTGGCGGTCACCTTGAGGGGCTGCGAAGAGCTGATTCCACAAGAAGATTGGTTGCAAAAACTGGCCAAATCTGAGGCCACCGGTGTGCCATTGCGCATCAAACTCGGCTTGGACCCGACCGCGCCGGACATCCACATCGGCCACACTGTGGTGCTCAACAAAATGCGCCAATTGCAGGATCTGGGCCACCAAGTCATTTTTTTGATTGGCGACTTCACCAGCCTGATCGGCGACCCGTCGGGGCGCAACAGCACCCGCCCGCCCCTGACCCCCGAGCAGATCAAGCTCAACGCCGAGACCTATTACAAGCAAGCCAGCATGGTGTTGGACCCCGCCAAAACCGAGATCCGTTACAACAGTGAGTGGTCGCTACCCTTGGGCTCCATGGGCATGATCCAGTTGGCATCCCAGTACACCGTGGCGCGCATGATGGAGCGCAACGACTTCCATGACCGATTCAAGGCAGGCACCCCCATCAGCGTGCACGAGTTCTTGTACCCACTGATGCAGGGTTACGATTCGGTCGCGCTCAAGAGCGATTTGGAGCTGGGCGGCACCGACCAAAAGTTCAACCTGCTCATGGGCCGCCACCTGCAGGCCGAATACGGCCAAGAGCCGCAGTGCATCTTGACCATGCCGCTGCTCGAAGGCCTGGATGGCGTGGACAAGATGTCCAAGTCCAAAAACAACTACATCGGCATCGCCGAAGCGCCCAACGACATGTTCGCCAAGGTGCTCTCCATCTCAGACACCCTGATGTGGCGCTGGTACACCCTGTTGTCGTTCAAATCGATGGCCGAGATCGAGGCGTTGAAAAAAGAGGTGGAGGGCGGTCGCAACCCGAAAGACGCCAAGGTCATGTTGGCCAAGGAAATCACAGCGCGTTTCCACAGCGCCGCCGCGGCCGATGCGGCCGAACAAGACTTCATCAACCGCAGCAAAGGCGGCGTGCCCGACGACATCGCCGAGATCAGCCTGTCGGGCGCACCGCTGGGCATCGGGGCTTTGCTCAAGTCGGCGGGTCTGGCCCCCTCCACCACCGAAGCCGGCCGCTTGATCGATGGCGGCGGTGTGCGTGTCGACTCGGTTGTGGTCAGCGACAAGGGGCTCAGGCTCGAAGCGGGCACTTACGTGGTGCAAGTGGGCAAACGCAAGTTTGCCAAGGTGAGCCTGTCCTGATGGCGGTCTGGCGCACGGCAAACGGGCGACGCCGCGTTATCCTCGTCCCATGAAAAAAATCGACCGCTGGATGAGCCCCACGCGCATGCTGTGGGCATCGGTGGGGGTGGCCTTGGTCACCATCGCCCTCAAAACCGGCGCTTGGTGGCTCACCGACTCGGTGGGTTTGTTGTCAGACGCCATGGAATCGCTGGTCAATTTGGCCAGTGCGGTGTTCGGCTTGATGATGGTCACGATCGCGGCCCGCCCCGCAGATGACGATCATCCCTATGGCCACCACAAAGCCGAGTATTTTTCTTCTGGCTTCGAAGGCATTCTCATCATTGTGGCCGCCCTGGGCATCATTTGGGTGGCGGTTCATCGCCTGTTTGACCCCCAGCCCATTGCGCAGGTCGGCTGGGGCCTGGCTTTGTCGTTGGGCAGCTCGGCCCTGAACGGCTTGCTGGCTTGGTTGATGTTCCGGGCCGCTCGCCAACACCGTTCAATGGCGCTGGAAGCCGATGCCCGGCATCTGGTGACCGATGTCTGGACGTCCGCCGGGGTGGTGCTGGGCATCGCCCTGGTCAGTGTGAGTGGCTGGTTGTGGCTCGATGCCGTGGTGGCGATTGGCGTGGCCCTGAACATCTTGAAAGAAGGCTGGCACCTGATCTGGCGCTCGTCGCAAGGCCTCATGGACGAGGCGCTCGAGCCCGAGGTCTTGGCCCAAGTGAACACGGTGCTGGCCGGCTTTGCGCACCAGCGCGGCGAGACCGAGATCATCCGCTTTGACCACCTGAACACCCGCAAAGCGGGTCAGCGGCGATTTGTTGACGTGCACATGCACATGCCCTCGGCTTGGACCTTGGGCCGCGCCGCTGCTTTGCGCGGCAGCGTCGAGCAGGCTTTGATGAGCGCCGTGCCCGGTCTGCGGGCCACCATCCAGTTGTTGCCCAGCGATGTGGAGGCGCATTTTGACGATGCGAGGGACTTGAAATGATGGCCTTGTTGCAAAGGGTGAGCGAAGCCAGTGTGCGGGTGGACGGCGAGGTGATCGGCCAGATCGGCCATGGCTTGTTGGTCTTGTTGTGCGCCGAAAAGGGCGACACCGAAGCCGTCGCCGACAAACTGCTGACCAAGCTCTTGAAGCTGCGCATCTTTGGGGACGAGGTCGGGAAAATGAACCGCAGCGTGCAAGACGTGGGCGGAGGCCTGCTGCTGGTGAGTCAGTTCACCTTGGCCGCAGACGTGGCCAGTGGCAACCGACCCAGCTTCACCCATGCGGCCGCGCCCGAAGAGGGCCGCCGCCTGTATGCGCACTTGGTGGCGCAAGCGCAAAAGGCCCACCCGGTGGTGCAAACCGGCCGCTTTGCCGCCGACATGAAAGTGGCGCTGGTCAACGATGGGCCCGTGACCATTCCGATGCGCATGACGGCGTAACCCAAGCGACCCCCAGGGCAGCCTTGCGGACCTAAGATGTGAGTGTGATGCACACCTTCCCTTGGATCTTGGCTTGAAACGGCGCAAACCCGCTTACCCCAGACGTCAGTGGTCTTTGGCCCACCGACGCGGTTTGCGCACATTTGCCAACTGGCCTGTGGCGGTGCGCGGCATGGTGTGGATGGTGCTGGGCGGCTTCTTGTTTGCCTTGCTCAACACCATTGCCCGTGACCTGACACTGCATCTGGACGTCTACCAATCGCAGTTTTTGCGATACCTCTTTGGCTTGTTGGTGATCTTGCCTTGGGTTTGGCGTGAGGGTTGGCGGGCCTACATGCCCGTGAACTTGGCGGGGCAGTTCTGGCGCGGAGGCGTTCACACCTTGGGGCTGGTGTTGTGGTTCACCGCCTTGCCCAAGATATCCTTGGCCGACATGACCGCGATTGGTTTCACCGGGCCGATTTTCATCATGTTGGGTGCCGCTTGGTTTTTGGGCGAACCCATGCGCAAAGACCGTTGGATCGCGGCCATCATCGGTTTCAGCGGGGTGTTGGTGGTGGTCTTGCCCAAAATGTCGGGCGATGGCGGTTGGTACAACCTGGTCATGCTGGCTTCGGCGCCCGTGTTTGCCGCCTCGTTCCTGATCACCAAAGCCCTGACCCGTTACGAAAAGCCAGGGGTCATCGTGCTCTGGCAAGCCCTGACGGTGACGGTGCTGAGTTTGCCCATGGCGGTGCCCAACTGGCAAATGCCGACCCCCATGCAGTGGTTGGCTTTTGCGGCCACAGGCGTGCTGGGCACGCTGGCCCACTATTGCCTGACCAGGGCTTTTGCGCTGGCCGACATATCGGCCACCCAGTCGCTGCGCTTTTTGGACCTGGTCTGGGCCTCGGTCTTGGGTTGGTTGGTGTTTGGTGATGTGCCCAGCCAGTCCACTTGGTTGGGTGCCTTTGTCATCCTTTGGGCCACGGTGTGGATTGCCCGCAGGGAGGGTCGGAGAAAAACCGCCTGAAACCCCCGAACGGGTATATTAGTTCGGACTCAAAAAAAGGGGAGTTTTGTGATCGACATCGAGCCCATGCGCTTTGCCTGGACCCGTGGGGGGCCTGACACCCTGGTGCTGGGCCGCTTGCACGTGGCGCAGGGCCAAACTGTGTTTTTGCAGGGCCCCAGCGGTTGCGGCAAAAGCAGTTTCTTGGGCTTGTTGGCGGGCGTTTTGCAGCCGCAGCAAGGCCGTGTGACTTTGCTCGGACAAGATTGGGCGGCTTTGCCCTCGGGCCAGCGCGATGCCTTTCGCGCCGACCATGTGGGCGTGATTTTTCAGCAATTCAACCTGCTGCCCTATTTGAGCGTGTTGGACAACATCACCTTGCCCTGCCGCTTTTCAAAGCTGCGGCGTGAACGCTGCCAAGCCACGGGTGGCCCCGAGGCCTCGGCCCAAACTTGGCTTGAGCGCATGGGTTTGCCCGAAGGCCTGTGGGTGCGCCGTGCCGACACCTTGTCGGTGGGTCAGCAGCAGCGCGTGGCGGCGGCCCGTGCCCTGATTGGGCAACCCGAATTGGTCTTGGCAGACGAACCCACCTCGGCGCTTGACGCTGCCTTGCGCCACGACTTCATGGACGTGCTCATGCAAGCCGCACGGGACGCGGGCAGCACCTTGGTGTGCGTCAGCCATGACCCGCAACAGGCGGCGCGATTTGATCTGCAGTGGTCTTTGCCTGAGCTGCAGCAAACGGGGGCGCGCGCATGAACCCTTTGCTCAGCATCGCCCGGCTCAGTGCCTGGAACCGCCGCAGCACCTTGGTCTGGGTGGTGCTGTCGCTGGCGCTGGCCACGGCCTTGCTCTGGACCTTGGAGCGTTTGCGCCACGACATCCGCAGCAGTTTTTCGCAATCCGTCAGCGGGGTCGACCTGATTGTGGGCGCCCGCAGCAGCCCGGTGCAGTTGATGCTGTTTTCGGTGTTCCACATCGGCAGCGTGCCGCAAAGCATGTCCATGGACAGTGTTCGGGCGTTGGCGCAGCACCGCTCGGTCTCGTGGGTCGTGCCCTTGAGTTTGGGTGACTCCCACCGGGGCTATCCGGTGCTGGGCACCACGCCCGCCTATTTTCAGCACTTTGCCTATGGCGACAAACAGCCGCTGGCTTGGCAGCAAGGCGCGGTGTTTGCAGGCACCCTCGATGGCTTGTACGAAGCGGTGATCGGGTCCGAGGTGGCGCGCAAAATGGGCTACGCCTTGGGTCAGAGCATCACGCTCGGTCACGGCATGGATGACCACGGCCATGGACACGCACACGGCCATGCACCCGCCAGTCCGGCATCCCCAAGCCATGACGACAAGCCTTTTAAGGTGGTGGGCATCTTGGCGCCGACCGGCACCCCGGTAGACCGTACGGTGCATGTGAGCCTGCAAGCGCTCGAGGCCTTGCACCTGGAATGGGTGGCGGGTGCACCCTTGCCGGGCGGGCAGATCCCTGCCGACCAAGCACGGAAATTCAATCTCGAGCCCCAAGCGGTCACGGCCGCTTTGGTCGGCCTCAAAACCCGAGCGGCCGTGTTCAATGTGCAGCGCTTTGTGAATGCTTATGAGGCCGAAGCCCTGATCGGGGTGATGCCCGGTGTGGCCCTGGGTGAGCTGTGGGCCGTGCTGGGCTTGGGAGAAAACGCCTTGTTGGCGGTCTCTGCTATGGTGGCATGGGTCAGCGTGGTGTCCCTCATGGCGGTGGTCTTGGCGGGCCTGAATGAGCGGCGCCGCGAACTCGCGGTGTTGCGCGCTGTCGGCGCGGGGCCAAGCCATGTGTTGGGTTTGCTCACCTTGGAAGGCGTGTGGGTCACTGGCGCTGGGGTGGTGCTGGGTGTTTTGTTGGCGCAGTTGGGCATGGCGTTGGCTGCGCCTTGGCTGCTGCAGGGTCTGGGCATTCGCCTGCAAATGTCG
Organism: Comamonadaceae bacterium; assembly: GCA_021299875.1. Classification (GTDB taxonomy): domain Bacteria; phylum Pseudomonadota; class Gammaproteobacteria; order Burkholderiales; family Burkholderiaceae_C; genus Limnohabitans_A. The sequence goes on from JAJTEW010000007.1 coordinate 107,390, forward strand.
GCGCCCTTGCCCGCCCAGTGGGCCTTGCTGGCTGCGGTGTTGTTGGCGGGTTTGCTGGCCAGTTTAGGGCCAGCTTGGCGGGCCTACCGCTTGTCCTTGGCCGACGGTTTGTCACCGCGTGTATGAGATGAAAGTGACCCCAGAATGAACGACCGCCGTGCAGCTTTCAGAGCCTTGAGCCTGGGTCTGGTTTTGGGTTTGGGTCTTTTAGGACTGCTGCCCGGCTTGGCCATGGCCCAAAGCGTGCGCGAAACCGTCCGCGAGTTGGTGCCGCAAATACAGCCGGCCTTGTCGGCCGAAGCCCCGCCCCCCGGTGCCAGCCTGCCGGGCCCGGTGCGCACCGTCGGTTGGGAACAGTTGATACCGGCGGGCTGGGACCCCTTCAAAGACCTCAAGGCCTTGAACCTGGATGCTCTCAAAGACAACGATCCCAAGGCCGAAGAGGCGCTGAAAAAAATGCGCAAGATGTGGGACAACGCGCCCATCAACCCGCTGGTGCTGGGGCAAAACTTGCGCTTGCCGGGTTATGTGGTGCCGCTGGAGGACCTGCCCGAAGGCATGAAAGAGTTTTTGCTGGTGCCTTACTTTGGGGCTTGTATCCATTCACCCCCGCCCCCGGCCAACCAGATCGTGCACGTGGTGTTGGACAAGCCCGCCAAGCGGTTGCGCATGATGGACGTGGTGTGGGTGACCGGCCCCATGAGCGCCACCCAAACCGACTCTCACATGGGGGTGGCGGGTTACCGCATCGACGCCCGGCAAGTGGCGCCTTACACCGAGAAAAAACGCTAAGACTGGGCAGATCAGTCGGGGTTGGATACCCCCGACGCCACATGCCCCGAAGGCACATGGCGGGCTGCCGATTCGATGTGCCCAGTCTGGTCATCAAAGAAAAAGTCGGGCTCAAATTCACGCAAAAACTCGCCTTTGGGCAAGCCACCCAAAAACATCGCCTCGTCCACCTCGATGTTCCAGTCCATCAGCGTGCGGATGGCGCGCTCATGCGCCGGTGCACTGCGGGCCGTGACCAGCGCGGTGCGCACGCGCATGGCCGGTGTGCCCTCTTGCTGCAAGCGGTGCAAGGCGGCCAGCAAAGGCTTAAAAGGCCCCGCCAGCAAGGGCTGCCCCGCCTTGTCCCGCTCATGGGCCTGAAACGCGGACAAACCTTCGGCCTGGAACACGCGTTCGGCTTCATCCGAGAACAGCACCGCATCCCCGTCAAACGCAATGCGCACTTCGTGCGGGTGCGCTTCAGAGGCCAAGGCCGAGTGCGGGTACACCTGTGCAGCGGGCACGCCCGCGCCCAAAGCGGCGCGCACGTCCGACAAATGGGTGGACAAAAACAAGTTGGCATTGAGCGGCTTGAGGTAGCGCCACGGCGGCTGGCCCCGTGTGAAGCTGCCGCGCTGAATCGGCAGGCCGTAATGCTGTGCCGAGCGGAACACCCGCATGCCTGAGACCGGGTCGTTGCGCGACAGGATCACCACTTCCACCCTTTGCGCATCAGCATCGTTGAAGGCCAGCAGCTTGCGCACCAATGAAAAGGCCACGCCGGGCTTGGCGGGTGCTTCCAAGCGATCGAGTTGCAGCTGCATGTAAGCGCGGTCGTCGCCTTGCTCAAACAGCCTGTTTTCCTCCTCAAAGTCAAACAAAGCGCGAGAGGAAATGGCGACGACGAGTTGACCTTCAAGGCTGGCGGGCATGGTTCACTCCTGGATCAAACAGGACGACATCATCGCTCACTTGACCCACTGGTTCAGTTGCATGATGGGCATCAGCACCGCCAACACGATCAGCATCACCACGCCGCCCATGGCCACAATCAGCAGGGGCTCGAGCACGGTGGCCAAGGCCATGGCGCGGCGCTGCACTTCGCTGGACAGTTGCTGCGCGGCGCGCTGCAGCATCACCGGCAATTGGCCGGTCTGCTCACCCAAGCGCGCAAACATCGACAGCAAGCCCGGAAACCGTGCGTTTTGCGCCAGCGCTGTGCCTAAGGGCGCGCCTTCGCGCACCCGCACCAAAGCTTCCAGGGCATCGGCCCGCAGAGCTTGGTTGGACAGTGTGTCGGCCGCCGACTGCAAGGCCTTGAGGATGGGCACGCCTGCCGCCGTCAACATGGCCAGCGTGGAGGCAAAGCGGGCGCTGTTGTAACCCCGGGCCAAACGGCCAATCACAGGCAAACGCAGCCAAGCGGCGTCAAAACGCAGGCGCAGGGCTGGCTGACGCAGGCCCAAGCGCAAGGCCAACACGCCCCCTGCCAGCAGCACCAGCATGAGCCAACCCCAAGTGCGCACGAAGTCACTGATGGCCAGCATGGCCACCGTCAGGCCCGGCAGTTGGCGCTGGGTGCCTGCGAACACCCCGGCCACTTGCGGCACCACCGAGGTGACCAGAAAAATCACAATCGCCAGTGCCACCAAGCTCACGATGGCCGGGTACAACGAGGCCGACAGCAGCTTGGAGCGCAGCAGTTGCTGGTCTTCCAGGTCGTTGGCCAGTTGGTTCAGCACATCGCCCAAATGACCGCTTTGCTCTCCGGCGGCGATCACGGCGCGGTCGATTGCAGGAAACTCTTGCGGGTATTGCGCCAAAGCGCGGCCCAAACTGCTGCCCGCATTGACTTCGGCGCGGATGGCCGCCATCAGGTGGCGCTGTTTGTCGTCCTCCCCCTCTTCGGTCAGAGCGGCCAAAGCCCGTTCAACCGGCAGGCCGCTGCCCACCAGTCCGGCCAGTTGGCGTGTCCACACCGCGCGTTGGCTGGTGCTGAAGGCGCGGCCACCGCCAATGGGGCGTTGCCACCATGGCAAAGCTTGGGTGGCCTCACCCGCAGCGCCCGATGCAATGGCCTCGACCCACAGCGGCACCAAAGACTGTGTGCGCAATTGGCCGCGGGCGTTTTTCAGGCTGTCGGCCTCGAGCGTGCCTTTGCGCAGGGCGCCATCGGCTTGCAGGGCTTCAAAACGGTAAGCGGGCATGGGGCAAATCTCAACGACTGAAGTAAAGCAAGCCGAGCTGGCCTTGCCAGTTCAGGCTCCGAGGGCTGACGGTTTGCACTTGTCCCAAAGGGCGTAAGCTGCCCAGGGTGCCAAACCAGGCCCATTGGGGTGTCAGGGCGTAGCGGTAACTCATGCCCATACCCAGCGAACCCAGTCCTGAATGCCAGGGCTCTGCCGGGGCCGGCGCTTGGCGCCACTGGGTGGCCCAATGATCGGCGGTGGCCCAATTCAAACCGGCACTGAAGCTGAGGGCGCTGCGATCGCTCAAAGGCAATCCATACGAGGCCCCAACCGACAAGGTGGTGCCATCGCCTCGGTCCATCAGGTCTTGCGTCAGGTCGCTGCCCAGTGACCAATGCCGGTCGAGTTTGTAATTCACGCTCACCCGACCCCGCAAGGTGTTTTGCCCGGAAGAAAAGCCATCGAAAGAGCTGTTGTCTTGGAGGTTTTGTACGCGCAAAGAAAAGCCCACTTTCAGCCGCTCATCTTCACGCCATTGGTAAGCCAGGCTCGACTCTTTGCGGTAGCCGCTGAAACTCAACCACTCTGTGCCTGTGGGGTGGCCGATGCGCCAACGTCCGTAACGCAAACCCAGCACGGGTCGCAAAGTCAAGCTGGTGCTGGCGTACGCGGTCTCGCGGCCTTGAAGCTTGACGCCCAAGGTGTACAGCCATCGGCTGGCCGGGGCATCGCTCGCTATGGCCGTTGTCGAGGTCGTGGTCGTGGGTGCGGTTTCGGGTTCAGCTTGGGCTTGAGGCGGGGTCTCGGTCGTTGCACCAGAAGCGGCACTCCACGCCAGCAACCCTCCCACACCCAGGGCCCAAAGACCTGGGTGCATGCGAAAAGTTGGCGTATCGGGCATCAGGGCTCAGTCGCGCGTCACGCGCAGCAACTCTTCGGCACTGGTCACGCCCGCATCGACCAAACGCTGACCGTCTTCGCGCATCAACACCATGCCTTGCGCCAAAGCGGTGGCCCGCAAGTCGGCTTCGGCAGCGCGGTTGTGGATTTGCGCGCGGATCTGATCGCTGGCCACCAACAACTCGAACACGCCCGTGCGCCCGGCAAAACCGGTCTGACCGCAGGCATCGCAGCCTGCTCCTGCGCAAGCAGGACAGCGTTTGCGCACCAAGCGCTGGGCCAGCACCCCCAAGAGCGAGGAGCTGAGCAAAAACGGCTCCACACCCATGTCGATCAAGCGGTTCACCGCGCTGGCAGCATCATTGGTGTGCAGTGTGGCCAACACCAAGTGACCCGTGAGCGAAGCCTGGATCGCGATTTGCGCGGTCTCGTGGTCGCGGATCTCGCCGATCATGATCACGTCCGGGTCTTGCCGCAAGATGGCCCGGAGCGCTTTGGCAAAGCTCAAGTCGATTTTGTTGTTGACCTGCGTTTGACCCACGCCGGGTAACTCGTATTCGATCGGGTCTTCGACGGTCATGATGTTGTTGCGCGTGGCATCCAGCCGCTGCAGCGCCGCATACAGGGTGGTGGTTTTGCCTGAACCGGTGGGGCCCGTGACCAGCAAAATGCCGTGCGGTTGCCCAATCAATTGGTCAATTTGCGCCAGCACGCGCCCTTGCATGCCGACCGCCTCCAGGGTCAAACGCGCCTCGCTCTTGTCCAGCAAGCGCAGCACCGCCCGTTCGCCGTGGGCGCTGGGCAGGGTCGAGACGCGCACGTCCACCGCCCGCGAGCCCAAGCGCAAGCTGATGCGACCGTCTTGCGGCAAACGTTTTTCGGCGATGTCGAGTTCGGCCATGATTTTCAGGCGCGAGATCAGTGCGGCATGCAGCGCCCGGTTCGGTTGTACAACCTCGCGCAGCGTGCCGTCGATGCGAAAGCGCACACTCGAATGGCGCTCGTAGGGTTCGATGTGGATGTCGCTGGCGCCATCGCGCGCCGCCTGGGTCAGCAAGGCGTTCAGCATCCGGATGATGGGCGCGTCATCGCTGGCCTCGAGCAGGTCTTCGACTGCCGGCAACTCTTGCATCATGCGCGACAGATCGGCCTCGGCCTCCACTTCATTGACCACGGCAGCGGCCATGGACGCCCCGTGCGCTTGCCCACCTGAATAAGCCCGGTGAATGCGCTGCGCCAAGTCGGCAGGCGTGCAAGGCTGAAGGTGCAAACCTTGGCCCGCAAACTTGCGCGTCACTTCCGACAAGGCAGAGCGGTCACTGGCCTCGCACAGGCTCAAGGTCAGGCCTTGGCCGTCGCCCTCCAACAACAACTGGTGCGCACGCGCAAAGGAGTAGGGCAAGGGGTAGGTCATGGCGCGGACCGGGGCTCAAGGCTTGGTGGTGGCGGTTGGGGGTGCTGGCTGCGTTGCAGGACTCAGGGCGGGCAACACCGCCGAGCCGCTGATGGGCAGCGTGCTGGTGGCCACGGGCTGAAAGCCTTGTTGGTCGATGCGCATCAGCTCGTAACGGCCTCGGGACAAAGCCTCGGTGGCCGCACCATCGCGCACCACCACGGGCCGCAAAAACACCATCAGGTTGGTTTTATTGCGGTTTCGCGATTCGGATTTGAAGAGGTTGCCAAAGAAAGGCAGGTTGCTTAATCCGGGCACCTTTTCTTGGCTATTGCTGGTGTCGTCTTGCAACAAGCCACCCAGCACCACAATGGCGCCGTCTTCGACCAATACGTTCGTTTCAATCGAACGTTTGTTGGTGATCAAACCGGAGGTTGTTCTAGGACGTTCGTCAATGCTGCTGACTTCCTGAAAAACCTGCATTTTGATCGTGCCGTTTTCGCTGATTTGCGGTCTGACCCGCAGCGTCAGCCCCACATCTTTGCGCTCGACGGTGGTGAACGGGTTGGTCGAGCCGGGTGCTGCGCTGGTGAACGAACCGGTGACAAAAGGTACGTTTTGGCCAATCACAATTTTGGCCTCTTCGTTGTCCAGCGTGAGCAAATTGGGTGTCGACAACACATTGCTGTTGCCATCGGTTTGTAAAAAGCGCGCCACGGCCCCCAAGGCCAAGGCACCATTGCGTTGCTGACCCAGTGCCACATTCAGTCCAGGGGGTGGCACCAGCGTGCCGGCCGCAGCACCTGCGGCAATATTGAATATATTGGTGTTGCTATTCGCACCTGTTCCAAAGTTGGTGCCCAACAGACCCAACGTGTTGCTGCCGGTGCCTGTGCCGCTCATCCACTGCACCCCAAATTGGGCCGCTTTGTCGGCACTGACTTCGGCAATCAAACTCTCGACAAACACCTGTGCCCGGCGCTGGTCCAGCATGTCAATCACCACACGCAATTGGCGGTACTGAGGCTCTGGCGCGGTGATGATCAAGGCGTTGGTGGCCGGATCGGCCTGGATCTGCCCACCGGTTGAAACCTGCGGGGTGGCGTTGTTTTGGCCGAGCGTGCTGCCCGTGGGTGCCGGTGGGGTGCTCTGCAGGTTGTTGTTGATGTTGCCGGGTAAAGCCGAGTTGCCCTGTGCCGACATGGCTGCCCGTAACGTGGTAGCCAGTTTGGTGGCGTCGGCGTTCTTCAGGTACACCACATGGATGTTGCCGCTGGCTGCATGCGCACCGGTGGCGCTGGGTTGGTCCAGTTGCACCACCAAGCTGCGCACCAGGGACAAACGGGCGGGGTTGGCGGCGCGGATGATCAAGGCGTTGGTGCGCACTTCGGGCAGCACCGTGGTCCTGAAGCCGGTGTCGGTTTGCCCTGGGGCGCCTGCACCCGCGGCTGCGCCCGAATCGATCAGACGTTGCACCATGGGGGCCAGTTCCCCCGCGATGCCATGCTGCAGGCGGATCACCTCCACCCCCGTTGCGTTGGCCACGTCGAGCGCCGCGATGATGCGGCCTAGCCTTTGCAGGTTGTCGCTGTAATCGGTGATCACCAAAGCGTTGGTGCCCGGGTTCACGTTGATGGTGTTGTTGGGGCTGATGAGCGGTCTGAGCACGGGCACCAGGTTGTTGGCGTTTTCGTGGTTGAGCTGAAAAATTTGCGTCACGATTTGCCCGCTCTTGATGGGCGCAGTCCCTGCAGTGACGGTGCTGCTTTGCAGTTTGGCCTCGGCTTCGGGCAGCACCGTGTACAAACCGGCCGACTCCACCAGTGCAAAGCCCTGCGTGCGCAGCTGCGCTGCAAACAAACGCAGCGCTTGGGCTGGAGGCACGGGCACGGTGCTGGACAGCGTCATCGTGCCTTTTACGCGTGGGTCCACCACCACATTGGCGCCCGACAAAGTGGCCACTGTGCGGGCCACCGCGTCGATTTCGGCGTTGACAAAGTTGAGTGTGACCGGCTCTTTGCGAGAGGCTTGGGCCAGCACCGAGGGCGTGCACAAAGCCATGGCGGTCATGCAGGCCAGCACCAACACCGGCTGTCGCCAGCGCACCGCCCGGGACAACAACAGGGGGCTTGGGGCGGTGAAGGCGTGGTGTGGATGGGTGTGCATGGCTGGGTGCATGGGGTGTAGATGAAGCGGGTTCATCCCAAAGAGAGCAAGCTGCGCACGCCTTGTCGGCGGCCCAGAATGTTCAAGAGGTTATCAAAAGCAGCTTCGTGGCCTTCTTGGGCGCTGGCTTCGCCGGTAAAGCGCAGGCGCTGACCCACCCATTGGCCCTGGCCAGACAGCACCAAAGGCCCTTGCAGGGTGCTCAGTTGCAAGTTGGGGGTGGCGGTGCCCTCGGGCGTGCCCGAAAGCTGAATGCGGTAACTGCCCATGGGCTTGACCGGGCTCAAGCGCGACGACATGTTTTGCAGGTTCAGCTCCAGCTGCCCTTGCATTTGCATGCGGCCTTGCGCCCAATGCAGTTGCACCGAGCGGGTGTTCAGCTGCAACTGGCCATTGGCTTGCAAGGTGTTCCAAGGCGCGCCCAGGCCCGTCAGCAAAGCAGCAGGCCAGACCGAAGCGTGGTCGTCCACCAGAATCTGCAAACTGTTCCAACCCAGGCCCACTTGCATGCTGGCCGCTTGGGCCATGCAACAGTCGGCGTGCCAGCCCCAACGTGCACCGTTCCAGGTGGGGGCCAGTGTCCAATGCAAGCGGCCGGGCAAGGCCTGTGCGTCTCGGCTGCCCGCGCCGCCGCTCAACACCAATTGCGCAGAACCCTGCCACACCGTGCCTCGGGCATTGAGCCATTGCACTTGGCCTTGGCTGGCCTGGTTCACGCCCCAAGCCAGCCAGCGAGCAGGCGCCCACACCGCCAAGGCCAAGCCCATGCCCAGGAGGATTCCCCACACGGCATGTCGCCAATCCGCTCGCGTGCCCTCAGCCGTGGCTTGGCGCAGGCCGAGTGGGGGTGAAGGGCGTGGGCGCATGGGCATGGTGTTCAGGGCAGGCGCAGCACCAAAGTGCCTTGCCACAGCACTTCGTTGGGCGAAGGGCTGTTGGCCTGTTGCATTTGTGCTTGGTGGGGCAAGGTTTGGGCATGCTCACGCGCTTGGCTCAGCCAGCGGGCCATGGCCAAGGCCGGGGCCGCTTCGACACGCAAAGTGACATCGTCGCCCGTCAGGCTGAGTTCGGCGTTGGGGCCCAAATCCGCCAGGTTTTTTTCCAGCCATTGCGTCGCTTCGGTGCGCGAAACGGTCGATGGTTTTTGCAGGCCTTCGGCTTGCGCTTGCCACTGCAGCATGCGTTGGGTCTGGCCGTCGATGGCGGCTTGGCGGGCAGGGGCCTCTTGCCAAGTGCGCCAAGCGGGGGCCCAAGCCCATTGCCACACCCACACAAACGCCAGCAAGAAGGCCGCAGCGCGCAGCAGGGTTTGTTCGCGGGGGCTGCGTGCATCCCAAGCCTGACGCCAAGCTTGAGATGCGCTTTTTTGCGCCGCTTGCCATGCGGTGTTTGGGCTCATGGCTTGGCCTCTGGTGGAGGGGTCAAGCGCATCAGCCAGGCATCGCCTTCGGCGCGCCATTGGTAGCCTTGAATGCTCAAGCTTTGTTGCAGACTTTGCTGCTGCGAGGCCGAGGGTTTGAAACCTTGCACGCGCAATTGACCGGTTTGGTAAGTCCATTGCCGAGGTATCGCCAAGTCGGCGGGCAAAGCCTGGCCCAGGGCCGCCAACAGGGTTTCCAGGTCGCCTGCGCCCAGTTGGCCAGAGCCTTGGCGCAGACGTTCAACTTGCTGGGCCATTTGCAAAGGCGCATCGACCACCACTTGGGTTTGCGGAAAGGTTTCGCGCAACATTTGGGCCCAGCCCTGTTGCTGGGTTTGCCAGTCGGCGCGTGTTTTCCAGGCCCAGGCATTGAGCCCTGCCAACTGGGTGACCACCAGCAACAGCACACCCCAGCGAGCCGGACGCCACGCGGGGCTGCGCCAGGCGCTGTCCAAGCCGCGTTGCAGCTGTTTGAGCCGCCGGGTCTGCGCATTGGCCCGCAGTTCAAACTGGGCCAAGTCCCAATCCGAGCCGATGGCGTCCAGCCAATGTTGGCCGGGTGCCATCAGGCGGGCGGGCAAGTCCATCCGTTCGCTGAGCGCTTGCACCACACCGGGTTCGGCCTGCACCACGGCCAAGGATCGCTCTTCGTCGCTCAAACCCAAAGCCGCCAGTTGGGGCGTTGCCGTGTTGAAAGCCTGTCCCCAGACGCCGCGTTCGGCGTGGCTCACCCAAGCCCAAGCGTTGTTGGCATCGCCCAAAGCGGTGATGCGGGTGGGCGCTGCATTTAAGGGCGGGAGCAGTTCAGGCACGATGCGGTGCACCTGCACGCCTGCTTGCTCCAGCGCCTGCAGGTGGGCGCTCAGCCAAGCGCGGTCGCACACCGCCACCCATGGGCGTGGGGTGTTGTGCCAGTCGGGCTGCAAAGCCAAGTGCAATTGGCTGGGGTCGTCCAGCAGCCGGTCTTCCAGCAAACCCTGCAAGGCCGCCTGCCAGCGCGCGGGCTGCTTGTGCAAGCCAGCGGGCAGCTCCACCCGGTGCCAAGACAGTGCCGCAGCAGGCACCAGGGCCACCGTTTCTGCAGGCGCGGCAGTGCGGGGCAATAAACTGCCGGCCGCCCATTGCAGTTTGACCGCCTGCGCCATGGGCTCATCCCCCACCACAGCATGGGGGTAAGCCATGGCGGGGTGCGGCAAGTCGGTGGGCAGTTGGACGATCAGGGTGCGCATGTCTGAATCATTGTAGGGGGACGGTGTGATGCGTGATCGGGCTTTGGATGCGCCAGAGCATGCGCACTTGGCTGCTTTCGCGGCGCACCAAAGCCCGTTCTTGTTGCACCACGTTGTCGATGCGCATGCGGCCGTGCACCTCGAAATAGCGGCTGCGCACGCTGTGCATTTGCTCGTCCAGCAGGCGACCCGATGGCCCCAGGGCTTGCTGGGCGGCATTCAGGCTGGTCCAGTGGCCGCGCTGGCGCTGCTGCACCAGTTGCCGTGCAGAGGCCAAGTCCAGCCCCGAGATCGCGGCCGACAACACCTCGGCCGAGGCGGTGTTCAGGTTGACAGGGGTGGCCTCGGGCAGCAGCGTGATGTGCGGTTGCAAAACCGCCAAGCTGGCGGGGCTCAGGCCCAGCCAAACCAGCTGGGCGGTTTGCTGCGGCATCAAGGGCCCCGCAACAGAGGTGGCGGCCGAAGCTGAGGACGAAGCTGAAGCTGACCCCTCAGGCCCTGCGCTGCTTGCGGAAGATGGTGTGATGCTCTGTTGGCTGCGTTGCAGTTGTTGGGCCATGGTTTGCAGCTCGGCCAAAGGCAGGTTCAGGCGCTCAAACAGCACGGCAAACCGGGCCAAGGCTTTGGGCGAGACCTGCCCGTTGTCCAGCAGGTTCATCACATTCATGCGCGATTGCGCGTCGGTGATCTGCCCCGACAAAAACACCTCGGCATCGCCTTCGCGCCATTGCTGGTCTTGCGACAAAAAGGTCGAAAGTTTGGACTCTTGCACCGGCAAGGCCCAAGGCTCGCCCAGATGGTCTGCCTCTGCACCTTGGGCCGATACCGCGTCTTCGCGCAAGATCAAACGCGTCCAGTCCATGGCCCCGGTCATCATCAGGCTGGTTTGGCTGCGTCCGCGCTCGGCGGTTTCGATCTCCACTTGCCGCCACTGCTGCCACAAGGCCGCACTGGCCAAAGTGGCCACCAGTGCCACGGCCAGCATGGCCGTGAGCAAAGCGGCGCCCCTTTGTGTGGCGGGGCGGCTCATGAGAGCGCGCCTGACAAAGTCGGGCGCACCCAGTCCATGCTGAGCGTGCCGGTGCCTGCTGCCCCCGGTGGCAGGCTCAGCACCAGCCGCACGCCGTCTGGCGTGGTTTGGCCGAGGGTGTTGCCCCCAGTGGGGTTGCCCGCTTGTGCAGGGTTGGGGGTCACTGCGTCGCTGGACAAAGGGTTGGTCCAGCTGCCGCCCCGGTGCACAAACAGTTGCCAACCCGACAAGGGGTGGATCTGCACTTGCGCCGACCGCGTGCTGTCGTCGGGCGTTTGGGCCCATTGCTGGGCTGTGTTCCAAGCGGTTTGCCAGTCTTGGCGCTGGCTCAAAGGGCCGGATTGCCAGCGTAGCCAATCGCCGCCGCCCGGGCGACCCGGGTCGGTGCGCCATGTCCAGGCCACCACCCGCACGCTGGCCCCGAGGCTGCTGGCGACGGTGTTGGCGGGGGCTTCGGCGCTGCGCCGGGTCAGGCGCAACACCCGGCCATCCCAGTCCCAGCTGGGCGTGCCGGGCAATTCGGCCAATTGGTCGTGGTCGGTTTGCCACTGGGCCAACCCGGCTTGTAAAGTGCGCACCTCGTCTGCTCGGGTTTGCAGGCTGCTTTGCGTGCGCAGCATGCCGTCCAGACCGCGCCAGACCATCAGGCTCATCAAAGCCATCACGCTGATCGCCACCAACACCTCGATCAAGGTGAAGCCTTGCACGGCGCGGTCGGTCCTTTGCGCCCTCATTGCGACCCTCATTGCCGCCCCATCACGGTGGACAACTGCAGCACAGTGCTGCCTTGCTCGAGCACA
>JAJTEW010000015.1 GCA_021299875.1 Comamonadaceae bacterium
GTTGAGTTCGTTGCCTGTGCCGATGGTGGCTGTCGCACCGGTGAGTGTGAGGTTTTCTAAATGGGCGCCGAGGGTGTAGTTGACAGCGCTTTGGACGGTGTCGGTGCCCGCAGACACCGCTTCGGTGACGGTGTCAGACGTGTTGTCCACGATGTAGGTGTCATCGCCAGCACCGCCTGCCATGGTGTCGTTGCCCAGCCCGCCATCCAAGGTGTCGTGACCCGAACCCCCGGCGATGGAATCGTTGCCGATAGTTCCGGTGATGGTGTAAGAAAAGCCAGTGCTGGATAAAAAGAGCTTGGGATTGCTGTTGCTGTCCAAAAATTCAGTGGGTAAGGTGTTCGAATGGTAAAAATTCAAGGGTGCATTGCCATAGTCCAACGGAGTTGCGCCATCGTAAAATTTGACCGCAATCGAAAAATCATTCAGCGAATTCGAGCCAACAGTCCAACCAACTGCAAGCTTGACGTCATTCAAGCTGGTGAGTCCATCAATCGTGACCTCTCCGTTGGTAAAAGATTGTCCGTTGATCGTGAATCCTGCGGGCAGGCTGCTGTTGGAGGTTAAAACCAAGCGGGTGGCATTCAATACGCCGGGGAGCAAGAGCGTTGCATTGGCCTTTCCGTCCATTTCGACATGGAGAGAAGTTTGGGAGTCCATTCGGATGTGGATGGTTTTGTGGATGTCTATGCTTGAGAAATCAACGTGATCTAATTTTTTTTCTGGTGTTTGCGCAACATTCCCAACTTGCGTGACCCAAACGTCACTGACCGCGCTATCGGAGTTTCCAGTGAAAGCCCTCGTCGTGCTGTTGACCTTGATGTTTGATGTGTTGGTGTTGACATCAACGGCCGAAGGCGGCGCGCCGGGTGCTGCCGAGGCCAAGGGATCTGCGGTCGCTGAACGTGCAGAAGGTTTGCCGTGACCCATTGTCGAATGAACATGGGGAGCGTCTGAGTTGGTGGCGCTCTGTGTTGCTTTTTCAAGTGACTGCAACAATGTTTCAATTTTGGCAGCCGTATCTTGCGCTTTTGAGTTCAACTCCAAGCTGTTGTCGGTCGCTGTGTCCGTGGGCTTCATCGATTCGGTATGCGCCAGCCGAAAACTGCCGCCTTCAACGGGTTTCATGACACCCATGCGCTTCATTTGATCTGCCATCAACAAGGTGTCGCCGTTGTTGAATATCAATTTGCTGTCGCTGCTGGTAACGGCCAGCAATGCACCTTGTTGCAAGATGTATTTCTCACCACTGGCGGTGATCAGCAACAAGTCCAAATCAATGGCCTCCACGTTCTCAATGAATTGAGGGTTAAACGGCAATGCAAACCGTACTTCGCCTTGTGGCGTCAGCGTTGCTTGAATTTGGTGGCTTTTTTCAGCGGTTGGGGCAGGTGCAACAGTGGTCATGTGTCAGTCCAAATCGGTTTGTCGTTGCTTATTGATCAAGGCGCTTGGCAAGCATGTGAACGATTTGCTCGTTGCGATTTTGGGTTTCACTCAACAAGCGTTCAAGATGGGTCATCAGTTGGGTGCGAGATTGGCTGTCTGACTTCAGAGTTTGGGTGGCCTCGGCGATGAGGAGATCCCGGTCTAAATGGGCTTGCGCTGATTGCTCTTTTGCTTTGGTGAGTGCCGTCATCATCAACGCGGTATCAGCGGCATGCTTGTTCAACAGGTGTTGAGAGTTCGCTAGCTCTTCGCAGAGTTTTTTCAGTCCTGTGTTTTGGGCGGCGCTGAGGGTCTCGAATGCCTGCTTGCGGTGGGTGTGCTCGTTGCGTGTGATGTTTTCAAAAACCTCGGCTTGGTGTTTCATCAGGTCGATCTGTACGCTGCTTTGCGCTTGCCACATGGCTTGTTGCTCATGCAGTTTCACCTCAAAGAGTTCGCGTTGCTGATGGACAGCTTCCAACAGGTTGGCTTGTTGACGCTCCAACACATCGGTGGTGCGTGCACTCTGCTCGGTCATGGCCGTTTGGCGTTCAGCCATTCGGTTCATGTTGGATTGCAAGTCCGAAAGTAAGTTGAGGGCGATTTCTTGCTGTTTGGCTTGGGGTGCCAATTGCGACATCAATTGCGCCATCAATTGCTGGGTAACTTGAGTCGAGGCTTGCATGCCTGCCATCAGGGTGTCCATGCCTGTCATCAGTTCGCGCACGCGGCGTTCAGATTGGTCCAGCGCGATGCTCAGGCCGCGCAGCAAGGGGGAATGCTCGGCCAAAGCACCGAGTGCCTCTGTGACGGGTTCCAGGTCGGGCAGGGCGACGTTGTTGTCATTCGTGATGTCGAGCATGAGCGAGGTGCCAGACTGAATCAGCGCCGCCAAATCGCCAGAGGCACTCCGCACGGCCACCATCAAAGCACCCATGATGAGCGAACCCATCACGCCAAACAGCGAGGCGCTGAAGGCCACGCCCATGGCTTGCATGGGGGCTGTCAACCGAGTTACCAATTCGGTAATCGCGGCCATGGGGTCCGACACGCCAGCGCCTAAGCTGAATGAGCCAATAAGGTTACCAATTTCGCCCAAGGCCCCCAACAAGCCAATGAAGGTCCCCAACAAGCCCATGCCCACCATCATGCTGGACATGAAGTTGGACAACATGAGTCGTCGGTTTTGGCGTGCACCAAAACGATCAAGTTCAGCTTCGATAGCAGCGTGTTGGACGCTTCCGAGAGACTGGCCACGCAACTCCTCAATCAATTGAATGAGAAGTCCCACATCGTATTGACGTAAGACGCCCTCCAGTGTGGGTGCAACCTTTTCTTTGCTTGTGCCACTTCGCACGGCTTGAAGGTAAATCTGAAAGTGCCGTGCCTCTTGATTGATCCGCACCACATGCATGATCATTTGCCAGCAGCCGACTGCAATCAAACCAAAGATGATGTAATTGATCTGTGGGTGGGGGTTGCCTCGAACGGTGCTGGCAATGGCATCAAAAAACAAAGCACTGCCCAGCACAACAAGAAAAATAGGAATGCCAACAAAATAATAATACCGATTCAGATGTTTCATCAATTAGCTCCAAAAAATTAAGTGGGTTCGCGCAAAGCTTGGCTTTTAAAGCGCGTGATGGGTGAGAGCAGGTAGCTGATGACACTGCGCTGACCTAGCACCACATCGGCACGGGCCGTCATGCCAGGCAGAATGGGTTGCTGCGCTAACAAGCCCTCAGCGGATTGGGTTTGGATGACCACGCGGTAAAAGCGTTGCCCGTGTTCGTCGGGTACGGTATCGGCGCTGACTTCCATAACGCGACCATTGAGTGCACCGTAAACGGCGTAGTCGTAAGCACCGATCATCACGCGACTTTCCAAGCCAGAACGCAGAGATGCGCGATCGTCGGGGCGCACGCGGGCCTCTACCGCCACGGGGCCATCGTTGGGTGTGATTTCAAGCAACGACTCACCAGGCTTGGCAACACCGCCAATGGTGTTGAAGTACAAGCGGTTGACAAAACCTGCTGCAGGTGCACGAACTTCGGTACGGGCCAAGCGGTCTTCATCACCGTCTACGGCGAATCCAAAGCGAGATATGTCTGTGCTGACTTGGCTGAGCTCGGCGTGCACATCAGCACGAGCGCGTGCATTGGACTCCTCTAACCGAGCGTTTGCTTCTGCAACTGCAGATTGCAAACGTGCGATGGAGCCTGAAGCGTCGTTGTACTGTGTAGAGAGACGCTGGGTGCGACCTTGTGCATCGAGCAATTCCATTTGTGAAGCGGCCCCCTTTTTGTAGAGTCCTTCCATCAACCCACTTTGTTTCCGCGCCAAGTCAAACTCAGTGGCCAAGCTTTCAATGCGTGATTTGACTTCTGAAAGCTCAGACAGGCGTTGGCTGACTTGTTGACGCAAAATTCGCATTTCTGATTGCGTGCGCGCGTTGCGCTCACGGAACGCATTCATCTCAAGTTGTTGAAACGCTTGCGGGATGTCATTTGAGAAGGTGGGGTATGGCAGACCTTTTGCCTCTGCGTTCAAGCGCGCCTGCTGCGCTTTGAGCGACCAGAGCTTGCTTTGACTCTGATGTGCAGTGGTGCTGGCTTGTACGTCAGACAAACGCATGAGCACGTCACCCGCTTTGACGGCTTGGCCTTCGCGCACCAGGATTTCTGACACGATACCGCCCTCTAGGTGCTGCACGATTTGTGAGCGTGCAGCGGCGATGATGCGGCCTTCTGCACGAACAATGCGATCGACAGGTGCGAAGCAAGCCCACACAATCAGAACGCCAAGCAGTGCGACCAAGCCTGCCAAGAGTTGCCGATCTCGGTGAACCGACTGCACTTGGGTCACGTTGGTGCCAAGGTATGTTTGAGAAGGGTCTTGATCTGTGCCATTCCAGCGCGATGGGAAGCGCTCAGCCCACCGACGTGCATGAGTTTTCGGCACGCTCATGGTTGCAACCTGACAAATACTTTGGTGTTGTTGGCGTTTGCTTGCGTACTTTCTGTGATTTTCATTTCGATGGCGCTGCTGGGCGACCCGTTTTCTATGAGTGCGTTGCGCACAGCATTGGCACGGTAGTAAGACAGACGCAGTGTTTCTGAGAAGCCTTTGGGCGAAATGACGGTGATTTGCCAGCGGCTGTTTTTGACATGGCCCAAAACGTTGAGTTGGGTGATGAGTGCAGACACCTCATTGCTTGACATGGTGACGGCGTCGGTTGCAAAGCTCACAACGACACCGTTGCCCATGCGTTGGGTGTCGTTAGCGTCTGTATTGGCAGTCGCATCAGGTGCCCCCACAGAAACTATTTCTGTGCGTGACTCATTTGTTTCTGAGACTTCTTTTTGCTTGAGTTTTTTCTCTGCTTCGGCCAACTTGGCTTGTGTTTGTTGAAGATGGGCTTGGGTCAGTTTTATTTTTTCTTCCAGTTGTGCGATGGTGATACCGTTTAAAGGCGCATCTTGGCTCTCAACGGCAGGGGTCTGATTCTTCAGCTTGAGCAATCCGGCGATCTTTAAATTGCTGCCCAGTACGACAATGCTCATCACCGCAATCACGAACAAGAGATTGATGGCGAGGTTGGTGACTGCGTCCACATAGCCGGGCCAAAAAATGTCTGGCGTGTCGTCGGATGGCGAAATGGTGGCCATGGGGAAGTCCTTTTATCGTTTAGCTTGAGTTTGAACATTGCTCAACAGGCCAAGACGGGCGAGCAGTTGTGCATGCGCTTTCATTTGCTGACTGAGGGTTTGGGCAATGCGAAAACGCGCGCCGAAGAGGCGATCGCTGGCATCCAGCGCTTCGAGCAGTGATCCAATGCGGCCATTTTTGAGTTGCTCATCTACGGCATTGACCACAGCAAGTGCTGATGCTTGCTCGGCTTCGGCTGCTTGCAAACGGAGTTCTGCCGATTGCAATAGGGTAATGTCTGCTTCTGTTGCCTGGGACAAGCGCTGCGTTTCGTCTTCTAACTTGGCTTCACGGTTGCGCAACTCAGCGCTGGCCAGTTGTGCCGAGTAGTACTCTTTTCCGGCTAACGATGCATTCCAAGTCATGACCACCAAAGCGCGTGTGTCTTTCCACGGTGCGTTGGTCCCGCGCACGTTTTCGGTGTTGTCCATTTCTAAACTGATGCCGAGGATGGGCAGATACTTGCCGTACTCACCCTTGACTGTGCTGCGCTGTGCGTTCACATCTTTTCGTAATGCCAACAACTCGAAGTTTTGTTCGTGAACGTATTGACGAATTTGTTCGCCGTTGCTGGGCAAAGCCGGTAATAAATTGAGGAAGGGCAGTTCCAGCGTGGTGGGTTTGACGCCTGTGAGACGATCAAGTTCAAACATGGCGTTTCGGTAGTTGGCTTGTTGTTCCAAGCGAACTTGGCGCGCCGTCAGAACACGGGTGCGGGCACGCTCAAGGTCGATCAGGCTTGATGCGCCTGCACTCGTGCGAGCTTCCAGGTAACTGAGAATTTTGTTGAGTTGCTCGAGTTGAGCATCCGAGAAGTTCAGCGTGATGCGCGCTACAGCCAGGTCAATCGTGGCTTTTGCAGTGGCCAAAGAGGTCGCTTCGCGTGTGGATTGCAAACGCAGTGAACTGGCATCTTTGGCTTGACGGCTGCTGTCTAACTCTTTAAAGACGGGCACGTTCAGCACCGGCTGCGTGAGTCTCATGCTGCGGCTGTAGAACGTGTGCTTGCCTGTTTCCAGAGGGATCGTGCGCGATTCTGATTTTTCTGGACCATTGGCGATGCGTAGGCTGACCAAAGGCAAGGTGTCTGCGCGTGCCACGCCAACACGCGCCTCTGCACTTTCTAGTTGTGAACGTGCTTGTCGTATTTGTGTGTTCTCTTGAAGGCTCCGTGCGACAAACTCTGGCAGCCCCATTTCTTTGCCCGTAGGCTGAGTCTTTGGGTTTGCAAAGTCACCGTCCACATTGGGAAGGTCAATCAAATCCTTGCCAGCAAGGTCAGCGAGACGCAACTTAGATGGCAGTTGAGCGGAGGCAATGGATACAAATGCAAACGATGCCAAGATGTAAGCTGTTGTTTTTTGTAGACTTTTTTGAGGCATAACCAACTTAAATTTTCAATAATTTAACTTTGTAATTTATTCGTAATAAATTACGCAAAGAAAAAAATATACAAACCATAAGTATACATTAAAGCGCTCGTTTAATCTACCCCAATCACAGGGGTTGCGGTCTGACAATGTTCTTGTGATGTGTACCTACTGCCTTTGTCGGGCAACTTCACTCAACGACTCGGCTCGATCCAATTCCGTCGTCATCCCGAGGCCAACCGTGTCGCTGCACCTCAGCCATTTCGAAGGTGGAAACGCCCACAGCGATCTCTGTGGTCAACAAGTTTTGCCCCCTCAAAAGTTGAGCGTCTGCACGCAGAACGCAAATAAGCCGCGAAAGGGAAAGGGAAATGGGAAGCGAAACTCTGAGGTTTTTTGAAGCGAAGTTGAACGCCAAGCTTGCTAGGGCGCCATCGGCCTGTCCTGTGCCTGACGACAGGTTTGTCCCTTGCAGTTTTTGTGGGCCAGTAGCGCTTCGTGCAGTTGTTCACGTTTCTGCATGGGCAGCAAGTTCAGTTGGTTGTTCAACTGGTGGGGATCTGAAGGCAGGTCGTAGTAAGCCATCTCACCGGTTGCATATTCCACATACAAAAAGTTGGCAGAGCGCAAAGCGGTGTAGGTGGGGGGATTGGCGCCATAAGGGGTCGGCGCGTCCGGGTCATCCGCACGGTGCGCGTGATTCAGGTGTTCTATGCTGAGCACTTGGCGGCCTGCGGTCACGGCCGCACCTTTGAGCAGGTCGGCAAAACTGCGTCCATCGGGTGGGCTTGGAAGGCTTGCACCCGCCCACGCAGCAAAGGTGGGTGCGAGGTCAATGTTGGCCACCAAAGCCTCACTGGTGTGTCCTTTGGCGACACCCGGACCGGCCACGATCAGGGGGACACGCACATCGATGTCAAAAGGCGTCATCTTGCCGCTGCGCAGGGAATACTCCCCCAGATGCAAACCATTGTCAGCGCTGAACACGACATAAGTCGTGTTTGTTTTTCCGGTTGCGGCCAAGGTGGCGCGCAGTTGTCCCAGCATCTCGTCGATGGCCTGAACCGACTGCACGCGCTTGCGAAAGGTTTCGTCAAGGCGTGACAAGTCCTTGGCACTCAGCGCGGGAATTTGTCGCAGCCAAAGGGGGGCGTTTGCAACGGCCCGCCACGCAAAAGCCGGGCTTCGCGGTGCTTTAAGTCCGTTAAATTCATGGGCATGCCGAGGGGCTGGTGTGTAGGGCGCGTGCGGGGCGAAGGTGGCGATTTCAATGAAGAAAGCTTGCTCACCCGCAGCGCGGATGAAGGCATCGGCGCGCGCTGCAAGGACATCGGTCACATAGTCCGCACTGCGGTGGCCAAAGTGCACCACCTTGCCGTTGTGATTGACCTGGTAGTTGTAGCCGCTGTAGCCACCGCCACCCACCACAAACCAATCGCTCCAACCAACGGGAACGGGATGTTGGCCAGGGTGGTAGCCATTTAAATGCTTGCCCATCATGGCCGTTCTGTAGCCCGCCGCCTGCAAAGCGAGCGCAAAACTTTTTGCTGGATTGTGGTGTGCAACGAATGCTGCGTAGCCACCCGTGGGTGCTTCATTCGTCATCACCTGCGTGTTGTGCGGCATCTGTCCGGTGAAGATGGTGGCGCGCGATGGGCAGCACAGGGAGTTGGTGACGAAATACCGCTCGAAACTCGTGCCCTCTTTTTGCATCGCCTGCAAGTGGGGCATGTAGGCCACCAGATTGCTGGAGAAATCATCGGCCAGCACAAACACCACGTTGGGCCGTTGTGCCCAGCAGAGGGTGCTGATCGCTATCGCCAATGAGGCAAAAATCCCGCTTCGTGAATTGAAAAGCATGTTGTTTCTCCCCTTTGGAAAGAAAAATAACACGCTGTTTTACGGGTGTCTGTGCGCTTGGGGGCTTGCCTGTCGCCTCCTAAAAGCGTAAGCAACTGGTTGTTTGGGCAGTGCAAGGCGATTCAATGCGCCCCCAAGTAACACCCCTCAGCCCGCTCCCCATCCACTTCGTCACCTTCCTCGCTGCACAGCGCAGCAATCAAGGCTTGGTCCACCACCTGGCCGGGCAGCAGCAGTTCTTCATTGGTCCAGCGCTTGACCAAGTGGCCATTCGCCACGCCGCCGGTGTGTGGGGCTTGGTAGGCGCGGCGGTGTTGCATGGTGACACCGCTGTTGGCATTGGCAATGAAGCGGCTTTCGCCCAAGGCCCAAGGTTCAAAGTAGGCGTTGGCGGCAACATCCACTTGGCGGAAGTAGCGGCGTGCGCCTTCGGCGTTGAGCTTCTTTCGCACGGTGCGCGTGATGAGGCCTTGCAAGTGGTCCAGCGCGTCGCGGTCCATCGCGTCCAAGGCTTCGGGGCGCATGTCTTGCGTGGCCAGCGCCGACGCATCGGCCAGTTCAGAAGGCAACACTTGCACCATGGCTTTGACCACATCGCGGTGCGGGGCCACGGCGGTAGCGACACCTCGCGTTTGCGGCTGGATGGGGCAACGGATTTCCACAAAGCGCGGCTTCACAGGGCCGGTGCAGCCATCGTGGTGGTAATACTCGCCTTGGCTCAGCCGCCCTTTGCTGGAGCGCCCGCGCACATCGCGGTAGGTGGGGTGTTGGGTGTGCACGTTCAGGCACACCACCAAGCCTGTGGCGTCGACCAATTGGTAAAAGGCCTCGCGCCATTCTGGCAAAAGGAGATGCTCGTGCAGGTAGTCGGTAGGGGCTTCAGCCTCACTGCCCACTTCACCTTCAATCACCAACACAAAGGGCCGGGGCCTGCGCACCCACCATTGATGGTTTGCAAAGTTCAGCACCGAGCGAGCAGGGGCAGGTTGTGCGAGTGCGTTCAATGTGTGGACCATGTGGCAATTTTAGGGCTTAGGGATGGCATGCTGGCTATCATGGGGCAAGGCAGCGCGCCGTCATACGGGCTCAGCACCCAAGACCCAAGCCACCTTCATGTTGCCCATGGGCAATGCAGGCGACTGCCGCCTTGTGGCTGACGCTGTAAATTGCAGCAAGTGCCGTTTTGCTTTGAAAACGACGTGCTTTCCCTTACTCTTTCACGACCCTCCATTCCTTTGAACCCATGAATTCGCCAACCGATGCCCCAGTGCGGGGTGATCACCCGCTGCAAGGCATGGCTTGGATGGTACTGGGGGTGTTTTTGTTGTCGGTGATGGATGCCTTGTCCAAACATGCGGTGTCGCAGTTGTCGATTCCCGTGTTGATTGCGGCACGCTCGGCGATGGTGTTGGTTCTGCTGGGGCCGTGGGTGCTGCGCAGTGGGGGCTGGTCAGCCCTGCGCACGCGCCGTCCGTGGGCACACGGGGTGCGCGGCTTGTTCGCCGTGTGTTCGATGTTGGCCTTTTTTGAGAGCCTGCGCTTGTTGCCGCTGGCCACAGTGATTGCCATCAGTTTTGCTGCGCCACTGTTCATGACACTGCTGTCGGTCCCATTGCTGAAGGAACATGTCGGGGTACACCGTTGGGGCGCGTTGTTGGCGGGGTTTGTGGGCGTGGGCTTGATCGTCGGGCCGCAGGCTCTGGATGGCGATTTGGGCTTGGGGGCTTGGTTGGCTTTGTTGGCGTCGCTGTTGTATGCCGCCTCAATGGCCTGTGTGCGTTGGTTGTCGCCCACCGAGAGCGATTTGTCGATGATGGTCTGGCAAAACTTGACGATGGGCTTGGCGGGTCTGGTGGGCTTGTTGTTTGTACCTTTGGAGGTGGCGCCGGGGATGTGGCCCATCATCGCCTGGATGGCGGTGTTGGTGCTGCTGGGTCAGCGCTGCACCTTTCGCGCCTTGCGTCTGGCACCGGTGGGCGTGGTGGCACCTTTTCATTACAGCGAGTTGCTGTGGGCGGCTTTGTTGGGTTGGGTGTTTTGGCACGAATGGCCTGGGGCGCATGTGTGGTGGGGCGCTCTGTTGGTGGTGGGTGCGGGTTTGTACACCTTGTGGCGTGAGCGGGCGCGCACCCAGGGCGGCGTTTGAGGCGGCCCTGGGGTGTCACGGGGCATCGATGGATCGTGCCATCAGCGCCACCAAGCGGCGCTTTTCAGGGTTTCGCCGAGGACGTTGATGACCAAAGCGGATGACATGGCCAAAACTTTCGAGGCTGGAGTTGACTTGTACTCTGGGCAGGCACCCTGTGCAGACCTGTCACGTGTGCAGCAAACAGCCATTTTCTGGACCGAGAGCTCATCGGTTTTCATCAAGTTGTTCGTCATTTTGGCCATCAATAAGTTATTCATTTGTAAATATAAAGAATATTTCATGAATTTTTAGTGGTTAATTTTTTATTCTTTGGAATTCACCCACCTGTACTCGGATATGAAAAACTTGTTTTCCCGCTTGTCTATCCGCATCAGGTTGTTGTTGGGCTTTTGGCTCTTGGGCTCTTTGCTATTGGGCGTTGTTGCCGTCAGTTGGTTGACGTTGAACCACGTTCAATCCAACGCGCAACAGATCATCGACAAGTACGAGCCTCAGGTTGACCGCATGACCCGGGTGGAGTTGTTGATGGTCAAAATTTCGCTGGAAGCGCGCCACGCGATCTTGTCAGCCAATGACCTGGCCGAGTTCAAAGCCGCGATGGACAGGATCGCCAACGACCGACGGCGTCTTGTCGACCTGGTCAACGAAACCGAGGCCAATTTGTCCACAGTGGTTGGCCGCGACATCTTGCAAAAGATCCGCGCGGCCGATGCTGTTTTCTGGCGTCTGTCGCAACAGGTGACCGTGCATGCCCAAAACGGTGAGGTGGCTGCCGCTTACGCTTTGTTGACCACCGACTTGGTGCCTGCTCGCAATCGGCAACTCGCGCACATCAACGAACAAAAAGAGTGGCAACGCCACTTGATGAACCAAGCCTTGTCAGATGCCAGCAGCACGATCGCCCAGGTCAAGGTGGTTTTGGCCGTTGTGGTGTCGGGCATTTTGTTGATGATCAGCTTGTTGTTGGTGCGTCTGATCAATTCCATGATTCGGCCTTTGACCAGTTTGCTCAACACCATTGTCGAGGTCGAACACAGCGGTGATTACACCCAACGCGTTGCTGTGGTGGGTGAAGACGAAGTGGGTCGAACGGCCGCAGCATTTGACCGCATGATGGAAATCGTGGAGAGCCGCACCAATGAATTGGCGCGTAACCGCGAGCATCTGGAAGAAATGGTCGAACAACGGACCACTGCATTGAGCCGCGCCATGAAGGCTGCCAAATCTGCCAACGAAGCCAAAAGCCGTTTTTTGGCGACCATGTCGCACG
Organism: Comamonadaceae bacterium; assembly: GCA_021299875.1. Taxonomy (GTDB): domain Bacteria; phylum Pseudomonadota; class Gammaproteobacteria; order Burkholderiales; family Burkholderiaceae_C; genus Limnohabitans_A. Next base: position 11,786 of record JAJTEW010000015.1, read on the forward strand.
AGTTGCGCACACCCATGAACGGAGTTTTGGGCATGGCGCAGTTGCTGCTGTCAGGTCCTGTCGACAACAGCAAGACACAAGACTATGCGCGCACCATCCTTCATTCCGGCCAGTCTCTGCTGACCTTGCTCAACGACATTCTGGATTTGTCAAAGATCGAGTCCGGCACGCAGACCCTGGATACTGGCATGGTGAATCCCGTAGAGCTTTTGCAAAACACCCAGGCGCTGTTTGCCAACAACGCCCACGGCAAAGGGCTGAAACTGTCCGTTCGATGGAAGGGTCCTCACGGCCGCAGGTACAGGGGAGACACCAACCGCTTGCAACAAATCTTGTCCAATTTGACCAACAACGCCATCAAATTTAGCGCTGCCGGTGAGGTGTCTATTGAGGCCACAGAGCTCAACCTATTGGGTGGAACTGCATGGGTTGAATGGGCCGTACAAGACTCCGGGATGGGGATACCGTCACACAAGATGCCTTTGTTGTTTCAACCATTCAGCCAAGTCGACGATTCGACCACCCGCCAGTTCGGCGGCACAGGCTTGGGTTTGTCCATCGTCAAAAGCTTGGCCCATCTGATGGATGGTGAAGTCGGTGTCAACAGCACAGAAGGAGAGGGCGCCCGTTTTTGGATTCGTTTGCATTTGGATGTCATGACAGATGTGTTGGATTTGTCCGAGTCGGAGAGTTGTCAGGACGCCAAACGCTTGTTGCAAGATGCGGCGCACTCGATGTCCGGAATGGTTTTGGTGGTGGAAGATAACCCTGTCAACCAGCAAGTCATCAGCGCCATGCTGCGCCAGTTGGGGTTCGATGTGGTCTTGGTGGACAACGGACAAGAGGCGGTGGACAAGGTTTTGCTGGAGGCCGATCGGATTTCGGTCGTCTTGATGGATGTGCAAATGCCTGTGTTGGATGGTTACGAAGCGACCCGACAGATTCGGGCTTGGGAAGCGCGGGAAGGGCGTCAAGCACTGCCCATCATTGCCGTGACGGCCGATGCTTTTGTCGAAGATCAAAAGCGTTGTCGTGATGCCGGGATGGATGAGTTTTTAGCCAAGCCCATCAAATTGGGTGCACTGGCCGATGTGCTCCACCGTTGTCATACCCCAAACCCAGTCCAAGAATCGGGCGTTTGAACGTTCAACTTTCCAGTTGTTGATTGGGGCTTTGATTGAGCGGGTCACATCATTGTCAGCCGCTGAGCCGCGCACACCGATGGGGTCGTCCAAACTTCAACCTTGGGCTTGGGTGGGTGCCTCCAGCCTGTAACCCAAGCCCCGCATGGTCTGGATCAAGGGCACAGCTCGGCCTTCGTCGATTTTGCTGCGCAAGCGCCGGATGTAGACATCCACCACGTTGGTCAACGGGTCCTCGTTCAAGCCCCAGACGCTCGATAAAATCTGCTCGCGACTGAACAAACGCCCCGGCGCACTCATCAGCAGTTCCAACAAGGCCAACTCCCGGGCCGTCAAATTCAGGGCTTCGCCTGCGCGGCTGGCGCGCATGGACTCACGGTCCAGCAAGACATCGGCCACTTGCAAGTGGGTCGGGCGGGTTCTTTGCAGACCTTGCCCTCGGCGCGCCAAGGCCTCCAGCCGGGCCAGCAATTCTTCAAATTCAAACGGCTTGCACAGGTAGTCGTCTGCCCCCATGCGCAAACCGGCCACCTTTTCTTCCAGGGTGTTCAAAGCAGTCAGCATCAAGATGGGAAAGGCGATACCTTGCGCCCGCAGTGTTTGGCAGATCTCCATGCCGTTCATGCCCGGCAGCATCAAGTCGAGCACAACGACCGTGGTGGAGGCTTCGGTTTTGGTTTGCCGTGCTGTCTCCAGCACCAAAGCCAAGCCTTCAGGTCCGGTGGCAGCGCGTTGAACCTGAAGGCCCTCGGCCCTCAGGCCGCGCTGCAAAAAGTCGGCAATTCTCGGGTCATCTTCGATCAAGATGATGTTCATGGCTGAGCTCTGGAAAATGTTTCTGCTGCGGGACGAGTCAGCAAGGGCAACTGCAAAACCACGCATGTGCCTGCGGCCTGCGTTTCATCGGCCGGGCTTTGCAACGTCAAGCTGCCACTGTGGGCCAGCACCAAGGCCTTGGCAATGGGTAGCCCCAAGCCACTGCCCGCTGCCCGGTGCAAGCGGGCCAGACTGCCACGAAAGTGCCGGTCAAAGACCTGGTGCAACTCCTCTGCCGGAATGCCAATGCCTTGGTCGGTGACTTGCAGCGTCAGCATTGCAGGAAATTCGTGGCCCTGTTGCCAGCGAACGGTGACTGTGCCTTTGGGGTGTGAATAACGCACTGCGTTGTCCAGCAAAAGCAAAAGCAGTTGGCTCAAGCGCTGCGCATCGCCCATGACCTTGACCGAACCTTTGGGCATCTCGGGGCAATCAATCCGGATGTCCTTTTCGCCCGCCAAGGCGCTGGCCTGGGACAGCGCATCGGCCAAGGGCTCAGACAAGTCGACGGTTTGGTGCACGATGCTCAGTGTCTCCATGTCGCTGCGGGCCATGGCCAGCAAGTCGTCAATGACCGAGCCCAGTTGGCGCGAAATGGCCACAATGCGCTGCAAAGCCTCGCGGTACTCTGGCGCAGGTCTCTGTCCGCCGCGCAGGGTGATTTCAGCTTCGCCCCGAATGGCCGTGGTGGGCGTTCGCAGTTCGTGGCTGATGTCGGCCAGCAACTGACGTCTGCGCGTGTCGGTTTGTTGCAGCGACTTGTTGGCTTCGTGCAGGGCGCGGGTACGTTCGCGCACTTCAGACTCCAGGCGATGGCGTTGTTCAGTTTCTTGTTGGCTGTGATGCTCCAAGGCCGCCGCCATGGCATTCATGCTGCGGGCCACGTCCGAAAACTCATCTTGCCCATCCAGCGGGATGCGGTGTTGCAATTTTCCTTGCCTGAGTTGGTGGGCCCCCCGGGCCAATTCGTCGATGGGGCGGCGCAAGGCGCGCGCAAAATAGACGGTGGCCCCCAAAGCCAACATGCCCAAAGAAAAGGCCATGCCAATCCACAGCCAGTGGATGCGCGCCAAGGTGGCATCGGCGGCTTTGCGTTCTCTGAGCATGGCGGCACGCTCCCGAACAATGCTTTGTCCGATCAATTGGCGCAAATCACGTCCTTCTGACTTTTCGAAAACCTCGCTCAAAGTGTCCCAGCCCAAACGGGCCGGTATGTCGGCTGGCAGACTTTTGACTTGTCCCAGCGCCTCACCCAAAGTTTTGACGTTTTGTCGCAAAACCCCTAAGGCTTCTTGCCTGGCGACTTGCTCTTCGCCATCGCTGCCGTCCATGCCCAAACTCGATGCAGTTTGCGCCAACGTGGCCAAATCGGCCAAGGTTTGTTGCATGTCGTTCAGCAAAGCTTCTCGTACGGATGGAACGCCACCGGCGCCGATTTTGTGTTGGGTCACCCAAGCCCGCAGGTGCTGTTTGGTGGCCGAAAGTTGTACAAATCCTTGATGAATGTCGCTGGCAATGCGTCCTCGCACCACTTGGCGTTCGGCCTCGCGCAAGGCAAAGACCGCACCGATGCCCTGCAAAACAATGCAGGCGGCTAAAAAAAGGAGGACCCAACTGAGCTGTTTTCTGAACATTTTTGTATTGTCGCTGTCCGCATCACAGTGCAGGTGCGTGTCATCTTCTGTTAATGCGAAGAGTTCCAGATCGTCATGTGGAATTCAATTCGTCTTACAAGCCCAGCGCTTGCCAAACCCGAATGGCCGCATAGGCATCGTTGGCGGCGTAAACCAATTGCGCCTCGCTCAGGCGGGCGTTGGCCCAATTGCTGGTGGCGGCTTTTTTGGACTTGATGAAGCGTTGGTTGAACAACACCGCCACCGCGCCTTTGACGCCCATGTCCTTGCGGTAACCGCGTTCCCTGAAGATGGTGTTGAGCTCCAGAATACCTTGGGGCTCGATGCCCAGTTTGTGCACGATGCGTTTGCGGTCATCGCCCAGGCCAAAGCCGGCCTTGGCCACGCCGCCCAAGGCCAGCAGCTCGCCTGCCACGCGGCGGCATTCGGGTTCGTGCAGCTGAAACACCCAAGCCCGTTCTAGCGTGGACAGCTGCAAAACGTGCGGGCCATCGGATTGCTCGCCCACCTTGAAGGTCGGTTTGGACTCGGTGTCAAAACCCCATGCCTGTGCTTGACCGAGGTGATCTTGTGCCTGGCGGGCTTGCGCCCCGGTACACACCAAGGTGATGCGGTCCAGCCCCAGACGATCAAATTCGGGCAGTAAAGCGATGGCTTCTTTGTCGGGGGTGGGGTGTTGGGTGGTCATGTTGCTTTTGTAGGCTTGGCCATCATAGGGGTTATGCGGCGCAGGAAATGACAAAACCAAGGTGACAAGCAACTTTTGGGTCTTGCCAAATAATCAATCAGGCTTCAGATTGCTGAAGTTTGTTTGATTCGTATTCTTAAGGAAACAAGCCATGGTGTTGAAATTTTTCATCAGACTTTCTGTGTTGTGGGCCCTCGGGTTGGCAGCGACAACCTGGGCGCAGGGGACCTATCCCCAAAAACCAGTCACTTTGATCGTGCCATTTCCAGCAGGCGGTATCGCTGATTTGTCGGCCCGTGCGCTCAAGCCTTCGCTGGACAAAGCTTTGGGCCAGTCGGTGTTGATCGTGAACCGGCCGGGGGCCTCGGGCGCCATTGGTGCGGCTGCGGTCGCCAATGCCAATGCAGACGGTTACACCCTGATGTACACCTTGTCGAGTGTCGCCAGCGTTCCGGAGCAGGCGATTCTCAACGGTCAAAAAGCCCCCTTTACGCTGGACCAATTCGTTCCTGTGGCTCGGGTCACAGTGGATGTCGTCAGCCTGGTGGTGCGCGCTGACAGCCCTTACAAAACCTACCAGGACTTTGCGGCTGCATTGAGGGCCAATCCCAAAGGCATGACGTATTCGTCCAGTGGCAACTACGGCATCAGCCATTTCCCTGCCGAGATGCTGCTGGCGGCCACACAAACCGAGGCGCGCCACATTCCTTACGCGGGTGGGGCGCCCATGTTGACGGCCTTGATGGGCGGCCAGGTCGATTTCAACATCCCCGTTCGCACGCTCGCCTTGCCACACGTTCAAAGCGGTCGCCTGCGTTATCTGGCCATGTACGGCGCCAGGCGTTGGGCGCAGGCACCGGATGTGCCGACCCTCGCCGAATTGGGGGTGCCGATTGATTTTGTTCCTTGGACGGGTCTTTTTGCGCCTGCGGGCACACCCGCCGAAGTTCTGGCTACTTTGCGCCGGGCCTTGCGGGCGGCATCTCAGGACAGCCAATTTGTCGAGACGGTCGGGAAAAGCTCGGCCGGTGAAATTGCCTATCTGGATGGCAGCGAACTGGAGACCTTCTGGAAGGCCGATCTGGCCCGCACGTCCGTCACCATTCAGCGCATCGGACGCATTCAATGACAGCAGCCGTTCCGCGCGGTTTCACGTTTGACCGCAACGATGGCCGTGCGGTGTTGCCCGGCAATTTGCACACCAACCGCCAATTGGCGCAATGGCTTGATTTCTCTCAGCCAGGTCGGGTGCGTGTGTTCACAGGCAAGGTGGAATTGGGGCAGGGCATTCTGACGGCCTTGTCCATCATCGCTGCGGATGAACTCGATGTGGGTTTGGAACAGGTTCACATCGTGAGTGCCAGCACCCTGGAAGGGCCTGACGAAGGCATGACCAGCAGCAGCATTTCAGTCCAGGATTCCGGATCGGCCATTCGCCATGCCTGTGCAGAAGTGCGTTTTTTGGCCCTTCAGCAAGCGGCCTTTCACCATGGCTTGCCCGCCGATGCCTTGCGCGTCGCGCAAGGACGCTTCACCGACGCCCAAGGGCGCGAGTTGGGGGATTATTGGGATTGGCTCCAGGACATCCATCTTGACCGGGAATATGAAGGTTTGTCTCGGCCCAAGCCTGTTGTTGCGCTCAAGCTGCACGGTCACGGTAAAGTTCGCCGCATTGACCTGACCGACAAGATCATGGGGCAGCCAAGGTTCATCCACGATTTGCGTTGGCCAGGTCTGCGCCACGGGCGGGTCCTGCGGGCGCCATCGGCCACAGCCCAATTGGCCCAACCAGCGCAACCCGTGCCAGGCGATGTGTTCAATTCCCTGTCCCTGTCGTCCATTGAACTGGTGGTGGATGGGCGCTTCATCGGTATCGTGGCCGCTTCCGAGCGCGAGGCGGATGCTGCTCTGGCTCGGCTGCAAGAGCGGGTGGTTTGGCGCGAGTCGGCTTCCTTGCCCGACAGGCATGCCTTGGCCGATTTCTTGCGTCACGCGCCGAATGACACCACTTATCCCATTCAAAAAGGGGAAGTCCTTGGCGCTGACGATGACGGAGTGACGCTCTCGCGCGAGTACCTCAAGCCTTACATTGCCCACGCCTCGATCGGTCTTTGCTGCGCACTGGCCCAATGGGACGGCCAGACCTTACAGGTTTGGACCCACAGCCAGGGTATCCAGAACCTGCGCGATGACCTGACCAAGGCCTTGGGTCTGGACAAACAGGCGATCGTGATGCGGCACGTGGAGGGTGCCGGATGTTATGGCCACAATGGAGCCGACGATGTGGCGTTTGACGCGGCTCTGTTGGCCATGGCCCAACCCGGTGAACCTGTGCGCGTCGTGTGGTCCCGCGCAGACGAGCTGTCACAAGCGCCGCTGGGCAGTGCCCACCTGGTCTCGCTCAGGGCCCGCTTGAACGGGCAGGGGCGCATCAGCCATTGGCACCACGAACTGTGGGCCAATGGCTACAGCTCCCGGCCTGGTCGCGCTTTGGTGCCCACCTTGCTGGGGGCGTCGCAGCGCGCCCAGGGGCAGCCTATGCCCATTGCCATCAACCCGCCACTGGCCGCAGGGGGAGGCTCGGACCGCAATGCCATTCCAGGTTATTCGTTTGACAACACCCATGTGGTGAACCACCGGCTGACGGTCATGCCGATTAGAACCTCGGCCATGCGGGCCTTGGGTGCGTTTGCCAATGTGTTCGCCATCGAGTCCTTCATGGACGAGCTGGCCCATGCCAGTGGTCAAGACCCTTTGCAATTTCGCCAACTGCACATGGAGGACCCCAGAAGTCTGGCCGTTTTGAATGCTGTGGTCGATCGCAGCACCTGGTGGCGTCAGCCCAAAGCCGAGGGTGAGGGCCATGGGCTGGCCTGGGCCCGCTACAAAAACACCTCTGCATGGTGCGCGGTTCTGGCACGCGTGCAGGCTGGCGAAACGCTGCGTGTGTTGCAGCTCGATGTGGCCGTCGACGTGGGCCGTGTGGTGGACCTGGACGGTGTGATCAACCAGACCGAAGGTGGTGCTTTGCAAGGCATGAGCTGGGCCCTGAAAGAAGCTGTTCAGTTTGACCGCACGCGTGTGACGACCCAAAGCTGGGCCGATTATCCGATCTTGCGTTTCAGCGAAGTGCCCGAATTGACCATCCATGTGCTGGATCAGCCGGAGCAACCGTCACTCGGGGCGGGAGAGTCGGTGCAAGCCCCTGTGGCTGCAGCCTTGGGCAATGCCTTGTTCGATGCCTTGGGGGTGCGTGTTCGCCATTTGCCCTTGTCGCAGGACCATATCCTTCAGGCGCTGAACGCGTCCCAATGACATGAGCTCATTCACAGCGTCCCTGGTGGATATTTGCAGTGCGGGCGCGGGGCGTGTCTGGATCGACCAATGTCTGGCCATGCCGCAATGGGCGCAAACGGCGCAGTACCGCACCAGCTTTGCGGCTTTGCAAAGCACGCTGGACGAGGTGAATCGCCGCTTGGAGGAGGGGCAAGACTGCCAGCTGTGCGTGCTCACCCCCGATGCCATCCGCAGTTTGCAAAGCCGCTGGCCTGACCGGATCGATTCGATGGGGTCTTTGGGCCAAGCCGAGACCGGTTGGGTGGCCTTGGCAGGCGACGGTCAGGCTTACGATGTCGCCACCGTCCAGGCTTTGCGCAACACCTTGATGTCCTTGGACGTTTTGCTGGTGCCGGATCTGCTGCAGTCTTCGGGTGGGCGGCATTTGCAGCGTGTGCTCGACCAACTGGCTATTCCTGCAGCGGACCTGCCCGCCGTGCAGTCTTACCCGGGTGGCGCGCAAGCGGTGGCGGCTCTGCACGCCCATGCCGGTCAGCGTGTGTTGGCCTGCGCACAGTCCACCGAGGTTCAAGCGGCGCCTCATGCCCACTACCTGGGCCCTTTTCCAGCCCCGCACGGTTTGTCCACCGAGTATGCTGTGGCCGTTGTTCGCCCCCATCCAAACGACCATGACCCCGAGGCACAGATGGCCTGGTCGGTGGCCTGCGATCTGGCCCGTTACCTGTGCTCACCCGATCAACAAGCCCGGCGCCTGGCACTGGGTTTTGCTGCAGTGTCCTGATAAAACCCCAGACAGACCATGATCACCATCAATGCCCAGCACATCGCTCTGACAGCGCCCGACAAAACCCCTTTGCTCAGCCTCTTGCGCAACGAGTTGGGCTTGTCGGGCCCCAAACTGGGCTGCGGTGAAGGCGAGTGTGGCGCTTGCATGGTGCTGGTGGACGGTCGCCCACAAACGTCTTGCAATTTGCCACTGTGGGCGGTGAAAGGACACGCGGTGACCACGCTCGAGGGCTTGGGCAAGCCAGGACAACCGCATGCCTTGCAGCAGGCCTTTGTGGAAGAAAACGCAGGCCAGTGCGGCTACTGCCTGAGTGGCATTTTGGTCAGTGCCAGCGCCTTGTTGCAGCACACTGCCGAACCGACTCGGGCGCAGATTTGTCAGGCCTTGGACAAACACCTGTGCCGTTGTGGGGCGCATGAACGCATCATCCGCGCTGTTCAGCGTGCAGCACAAATGAGCAAGCTGGCCACCGCCTGAGCGGCCAGTCTGGGGTGCAAAAAAACGCCTCTACAGACTCAGCGACGTTTGGGGTCTTTGGGGGCCCGTGCCGGTTTTTTGCGCTGCGCGCGCTCGGCATCGGCCTTTTTGCCCTCGGCCAGCCAGATGGCAAACTCTTCCGGTGTCTCCAACGTCACACGCCCCAATGCGGCAGACCGGAAGTCGTGGATCACGATTTCGGCGGCCTTGGTGGTGTTGACCCGGCCGCCGCTTTGGATCGCACCCCGGTAGCGTGCAATGGCTTCGAGCAGGGTTTCGTCGGTGTGGCTGGCCACGTCATGCACTTTGTAGCGCTCGGTGATGGCTTGCGGGTAGTGCGGAATCAGATAGTTCAACAACTCCAGCGCCACCAGTTCTTCGTCAAAAGCGTTCACGCCAATCGCGCCGCTGGCGGCCAGGTTGTAGCCGCTTTGCTCGACGATGATGCGCGGCCACAGCACGCCGGGCGTGTCGTACAAATAAAAATCATCGGCCAGCGTGATGCGCTGCTCCAGTTTGGTCACGCCGGCTTCGTCGCCGGTTTTGGCGGCACGTTTGCCTTTGAGGGTGTTGATCAGGGTGGACTTGCCCACGTTGGGGATGCCACAAATGAGCACCCGCATGGGCTTGACCATGCCGCCCCGGTTGGGGGCCAACTGGCGGCTGGCATCGATCAAGGCCTTGGCGGGCGACACCACGCTGGTGTCCATGCCCAAAGCGCTCACGCCGGGCAGGGCGTTGTAGTGCGCCAGCCATGCCGTGGTTTGCACAGGGTCGGCCAAGTCTTGCTTGCTCAGGATTTTGAGGGCCGGTTTGCCTTCGATCAGATCGGCCAGCATCGGATTGGCGCTCGATCCCGGCAGTCGCGCGTCCAGCATCTCAATGACGACGTCAATGTCTTTGATGCGCTCCCCAATCGCCTTGCGCGTGAGGTGCATGTGTCCGGGAAACCATTGAATCGCCATAAATAATCGCTGAGGGGGAAGGAACCAAAGGGGTTATTGTCAGGCACTTGTTAGGCCATCCCTGCACGGGATGGATCCGAATTGCAATGCCTGCCCCACCTCGGCCGCCAAAAAGTCATACACCGCCCGGATGCGCGCGCTGGTGCGCAGTTCGCGGTGTACCGTCAGCCAAACAGGTAGCCCCGGAAGGGCGTTCATAGGCAGCAAGGCGGTGATGGAGGGGTCACTTTCTAACGGGTATTCGCCCATGAAGCCGATGCCCAGACCGGCCCGCACAGCGGCCCATTGCACATTCATATCGTCGGTGCGCAGTCCAAAGCGCAGTGCGCTGACAGGTAAGCCCACAGCTTCAAAGCCCTGCTGAATTTCGGTGTTGGTATCGCCTGCGATCAGGTCGTGCAGGGCTAAATCTTCCAGCACTTGCGGTGTTCCCCGGCGAAGCAGGTAGTCGTTGCTGGCGAAGGCGCGCACCCGCACTTGGCCAATTTGCTGGGCCACCAGACTGCTTTGCTCGGGCCGCACCATGCGCAGGGCGATGTCGGCCTCGCGCAGCAGCAGGTTGCTGACCGAGTTGCTCACCACCAGCTCGACCGTCACCTGCGGCAGCGCTTGGCGCATGCGCGCCAGGATGGGCGGCAGCAAATGAAAAGCCATAGGCTGGCTGGCCGACAAGCGCACGCTGCCTTGCACCGATTGGCCGGCCCCCAAGGCCAGCCTTGAAAAATCGGCAGCGCCCGCGTACATGGCCCGCGCTGATTCGGCCAACGCCACCGCATGGCTTGTGGCTTGCAGGCCGCGCCCGGTGCGCTCAAACAGCAGCAGATTCAGCTGACTTTCCAGTTCGGCAATATGCCGCCCCAGCGTGGGTTGGCTAACGCCTGTGGCACGGGCTGCGCCCATCAGGCTGCCGTGTTCCATGGCCGCCAAAAAGGACTGGATCAAGGCCCAGTTGAAGTTTGACTTATTCATAAATGAATGGCTGATGATCGAATTTATGCAATTGTGCAACAGCCACCGTCTCCAGACAATCGTCTTCAGCCTGCACAAACCCTTGACGAACCCTCAGGAGAAACACCATGAACAGACGACACATCTTGCGCATTGCTGGCGCCGGTTTCATCGCCGCAGCCACCGTGACCAGCTTGACCGGCTGCAACAGCAGCATGCCCGCCGAGGCCATCGCGGCCTGGCAACCCCCAGCCGACAACTTAGACATCCGCCGCTGGGTGCTGTCGCACGCCTTGCTGGCCCCAAACGCGCACAACCTGCAGTCTTGGCTTGTTGATCTGGACACGCCTGACGCCATCGTGCTGCGCATGGACATGAGTCGTTTGCTGCCCGAGACCGATCCGCTGTCGCGCCAGTTGGTGATCAGCCAGGGTACCTTCATCGAGGTGCTGGACCTGGCCGCCCGCCAGCGCGGCTTCCGCACCGAGGTCACGCCTTTCCCCGAAGGCGAGTTCAGTGCCAGGGCCCCCGACACCCGGCCCACCGCCCGCATTGGCCTGGTGCGCGATGCGCAGGTGCAGCCCGATCCGCTGTTTGCGCAGGTGTTCAAGCGCCATACGCACAGGGGTGTGTACGAAGCGCGATCGCCCGATGCCGCCGCCATGCAGGTGGTGCGCGACAGTGTCAAAGGTTTGCCGGTGACCTTGGGCATGGTCACCCGGGGCGAAGAGGCTGCCATGGCCCGCCATGCGCAAATCGCCATGGACGCCTGGCGCACCGAGCTGGTCACGCCGCGCACGCTGTTGGAGTCTTACCATGTGCTGCGCATTGGCCCCAAGGAAATCGCGCAGCACCGCGACGGCATATCGCTGAACTCGCCTATGGTGCGAGTCCTGACAACCCTAGGGTTGTTTGACCGCACGCAAGCGTCTGCCCCCGAAAGCTCGGCGATCAAAGGCCAGCTGGATCGATTCAATGCTGCCATAGCCAGCACTCCGGCTTATTTTTGGCTGAACACCGAGCGCAATGACCGCATCACCCAGCTGCAAACCGGGCGTGCCTATGTGCGGGCCCAACTGGCCGCTGCGGCGCAGGGCTTGTCCATGCACCCTTTGTCGCAGGCCCTGCAGGAATACCCTGAGCAAGCCCCGCACTTCAAGGCCGTGCACCAGTTGCTGGGTGCCACTGAGCGCGGGCAAACGGTGCAGATGTGGACGCGGCTGGGTTACGGGCCTGAGATGGGTCCGTCACCTCGTCGGGGACTGGAAGCACATCTGAGCAAGGCTTGATGGAGTGGCCGTGGTTTTGGTCCCAAAATAGCCATCCAACACCAATACCAACAACAACGCCGCAAATGCCACAAAGGGCGACACGAGAGCTTTCCAATGACCAGCACCGACAAGGTTGATCGCGACTTCGCCGAGCAACACATGCACACCATCCTGGCCCGCCTGGCCGGGCCGGGTGCGGTGCCCCGTGCGGACCAAGTGGATGCGGTGCATGCGGTGCTGCAACCCGCATCACGGGTTTTGGTGGTGCAGGCCACCGGCTGGGGCAAGTCGGCGGTCTACTGGGCCGCCACGCACGCGATCCGCAGCACGGGCGCTGGCCCCACGCTGGTGGTCTCGCCCTTGCTGGCTCTGATGCGCGACCAGGTTAACGCAGCCGAGCGGGCGGGTCTGAAGGCGGCCACCGTGAACTCCACCAACATGGACGACTGGGACGAGGTGTTTCAGCGGCTGGACGCCGACAACATTGACGTGTTGCTGGTTTCGCCGGAGCGCTTGGGCAACCCGCGCTTTGCGGCGCGTCTGGGTGCATTGCTGGCGCGGGTGGGCCTGATCGTGATCGATGAGGCGCATTGCATCAGTGACTGGGGTTTTGACTTTCGGCCCGACTACCAGCGGCTGGCGCGGGCGCTGCTCTCGACACCCACCGCCAGCGTGCTCGCCACCACGGCCACGGCCAACGAGCGGGTGACTCTGGACATTGGCGAGCAGTTGGGCGCGGGCACGGTGACTTTTCGCGGCACGCTGGCTCGCACCTCCCTCACGCTTTCGGTGGTGCCAGGTTTGTCGCCCTTGCAGCGTTACGCCTGGATCGCTGACGCGCTGGAGCAACTGCCCGGCTCGGGCATTGTGTATGTGCTCACGGTGGCCGAGGCCGAGCGGCTCACCGCGTTTTTGCGCAGTTGCGGCCACGCGGTCGATGCCTATTCGGGTCAGACCGATGCCGACACTCGGCTCAAAGTGGAAGACCGCCTGCGCCACAACCAGGTCAAGGCGGTGGTGGCTACGTCGGCGCTGGGCATGGGTTATGACAAACCCGACTTGGGTTTTTGTGTGCATGTGGGCTCGCCCTCGACCCCGGTGGCCTATTACCAGCAGGTGGGTCGAGCGGGCAGGGCGGTGGCCCATGCCGAAGGGGTGTTGCTGCCGTCGGATGCCGACGAGCGCATTTGGGATTACTTCGCCACCGCGTCCATCCCGGACATGCAAACCGCCGACAAAGTCTTGCTCAACCTGGGTGGCGATGCACGCAGCCTGATCGAGATCGAAGCCGACACGGGCGTGCGCCGGGGGCGGCTGGAGGCATTGCTCAAAATTTTGGCGGTCGAGGGTGTGGTGGACAAAGACGGCTCGGCCTGGCGCGCCACGGGCGCGCCCTATGTCCACGACACGGCCAAATGGACGGCACTGGCCGAGGTGCGCCAGCAAGAGGCGGGGATCATGCGCCAGTACGCGCAAGGAGCGGGCTGCCTGATGGCCTATTTGCAAACCGCGCTGGACGACCCCTCGCCCGCGCCGTGTGGCCGCTGCTCGGTGTGCACCGGGCAGATGCCGTTTCCGGGCCTCATGCCATCACAAGAAAAATTGATTGCGGCGCGCAATTTTTTGCGCGGCATGGACGTGGACATCGAACCGCGCAAACGCTGGCCGGCCGGGGTGGGGCGCAAGGGGACAATTCGAGGCTTTGACGTGGGGCGCGCCGTGGCCTTTGCCGATGACCCGGGCTGGGTGACCGAGCTGCAGGCGCTGCGCAGCGCTGCGCCCGGGGATGTGCCTGCCGAGATCTTGACGGGGGCCGTGGCCTTGCTCGGGCGCTGGGCTAAAAATTGGCCCACCCGCCCGGTGTGTGTGGTGCCCCTGCCTGCGCCCGACATGGCTTCGAACCGGCGCTTGGCCGAGCACATCGCCCAAAAGGGGCGTCTGCCTTTGCACGACGTGTTCAGTTGGACGGGTGGGCCTGTGCCGGACGATGTGGCGTCGACCCCGGTGGTGGCGCATTTGGAGTCGGCCATTGGGCTGGCATCCAATACCGTTTGGCCCGCCGGTCCGGTGTTGCTGGTGGCCACCGATGTGCGGACCCGCTGGACAGCCACTGTGGCGGCCGCACTTTTGCGTGAGCAAGGGACCAGCCAGGTGCTGGTGTTGGCCTTGCACTTGCGGCCTTGAGGCATGATCGGCGCTTGATTTGAAGAAGACGATGAACGACAACACCCCAGACATGCGAGAAATGCAAGACCGACCCTTGCTTCAGGAGCCCCGCCTTTGGCAGAACGAGCAATGGACTGCACAAGTCATCAAAAATGACGATGACGATGGATGGGCTGTGGCCATGTACAAGGATGGCGAAAGCGAACCTGCGCTGGTGGGGCCGTGGACCATGGGGCGCGACAAAAAGAACCCCAAGCCGCTAGATGGCTCGGCCTTCATCACCTTGGTGAAAACCGCCAGCGAGTTTGTACGCCGCAGCGAGCAGCAGCTGCATGCACAGCTGAACCAGAGCGTGACCGTCAACGGCAAAGACAGCCGGGTGACGGTGCTGCTGCGCATCGTGCCCGACGAGGACAACCCCTATGCCATGCTGAGTGCGCAGAATGAGGGCGGCGAGGCTTTGGCCGAAGTCAAGGTGGCGGCCGGCTTCAAATTCAACCGCCAGACCGCCCAATCTTGGGTGGATGCTGACTTTGCCAAACCATGACCACCGATAAAGCTTTTTCAAACTCTACCGGCCCTTTGGCCGGACTCAAGGTCCTGGAACTGGGCCAGTTGATCGCCGGGCCGTTTGCGGCCAAAACCTTGGCCGACTTTGGGGCCGATGTGGTCAAAATCGAGCCGCCTGGTGCGGGCGACCCTTTGCGGCAATGGCGCTTGATCAAGGCCGACACCTCGGTCTGGTGGCAAGTGCAGTCGCGCAACAAGCAATCTTTGGCGCTGGACCTCAAACAACCCGCCGCGCAAGACATCGTGCGCCAGTTGGCTGCTGAGAGCGATGTGGTCATTGAAAAC
The DNA here is from genome assembly GCA_021299875.1 of Comamonadaceae bacterium. GTDB lineage: Bacteria > Pseudomonadota > Gammaproteobacteria > Burkholderiales > Burkholderiaceae_C > Limnohabitans_A. The sequence goes on from JAJTEW010000015.1 coordinate 26,832, forward strand.
TTCCGCCCCGGGGCCATGGAGCACTGGGGTCTGGGGCCTGACGATTTGCTGGCCCTGAACCCGGGTCTGATCATGCTTCGGGTGAGCGGCTATGGTCAGACCGGCCCTTACCGTGACCGACCCGGTTTTGGCGTGGTGGGCGAGGCCATGGGCGGCATTCGTCACCTGACCGCTGAGCCCGGCCGTGTGCCGGTGCGCGTGGGCATCAGTTTGGGCGATACGCTGGCGGCTTTGCATGGCGTGATTGGCATATTGATGGCCATGCACGAGCGCCATACCTCGGGCCGAGGCCAGGTGATCGATGTGGCTTTGTACGAGGCCATGTTCAACTGCATGGAAAGCTTGCTGCCCGAGTACAGTGCCTTTGGCGCGGTGCGTGGGCCTGCTGGCAGCGCATTGCCTGGGATTGCGCCGAGCAACGCTTACCTGTGTCAGGATGGCGGATACGCCTTGATTGCGGGCAACGGCGACAGCATCTTCAAACGATTGATGACCGAAATTGGCCGCAACGACTTGGCGCATGACCCCGCCCTGAAAGACAACACGGGGCGCGTGGCCCGTGTGGCCGAAATCGATGGCGTGATTGGCCACTGGACGGCACAACACACAGTCGACGAGGTATTGGCTGCGCTGGACCGCGCCAGCGTGCCAGCGGGTCGCATTTACACCGTCGCTGATATCGCCCAAGACCCGCATTACCAAGCGCGGGAGATGCTCCAATCGGTGCGCATGGAAGACGGCAGCGATTTGATGGTGCCGGGCATCGTGCCCAAGTTGTCACGCACACCCGGCGGCCACCGCCGCAATGCGCCCGGCTTAGGTCAAGACAGCGATACCGTGCTGGCGGGCATGGGCCTGAGTTCAGAGCAAATCAAGGCCCTGCGCGATCAAGGCATTGTGGCTTGAGGGCTAAGAGTCAGCCAGGTCACCCGGGCGCTGTCCCGGGCGCCTGCTGGTGGGGCCAGATCACTCGGCTTTGGCGCCCGAGTCTTTCACCACCTTGGCCCACTTGGTGATTTCAGTGGCTTGGTAACGCGCCAATTCATCGGGGCTGGACAGAACGGCATCTAATCCCAAAGTTTTCAGCCGTTCTTGCACGTCCGGAAGCTTGAACACCCGCAGAACTTCGGCGTTCAGTCGGTCAATGACAGGGCGAGGTACGTTGGCGGGGGCGAACATGGCAAACCATGTGGTGGCCTCAAAACCAGGTACCGATTCGGCCACGGTGGGCACATCGAGCGCAGCGGGTGAACGTTTGGCCGTGGTTTGGGCCAAGGCGCGAATTTTGCCCTCTTTGGCCATGGGCAAGGCCGACGGCATGTTGTCAAACATCACCTGTATGCTGCCGCCGATCAGGTCGGGGATGGCGAATTGACGGCCTTTGTAGGGCACGTGCGTCATGGTGGTGCCCGTGAGTGACTTGAACAGTTCACCGGAGACGTGCACCGAGGTGCCAATGCCAGGGGAACCAAATGACAGCTTGTTGGGGTTGGCCTTCATGTAGGCGATGAGCTCGGGCACATTTTTGACGGGCAAGGCATTGTTGACCACCAGCAAATTGGGTGCCGAGGCGATCAAGGAGATGGGGCTGAAATCCTTGACCATGTCATAGGGCATTTTTTCGTAAAGCGCGCCATTGATCGAATGCGTGCCCACGGTGCCCATGACGATGGTGTGTCCGTCAGCGGGTGACTTGGCCACATTGTCAGCGCCAATGTTGCCGCCCGCACCAGGCCGGTTGTCGACCACCACCGGAAACCCCAATTGGGCTTTTTCACTGAACAGGCGGGCCAAAATGTCGGGCGCTCCGCCCGAAGGAAAGGTGACCACCAAGCGCAATTGCTTGTTGGGAAAAGCTTGCGCCGCTGCGCCTGTGGCGCTCAATGCACCCAGGCTCAGCGCCAAAAGGCCAAGGCTGCGCCTCAGGGGCGATGCCAAACGTTTGGGCGCACTGGTTTGATTGGTGGATTCAGATTGAATGGGGTTGGTCATGAAAGACTCCTTGTGGTTTTGATTCACTTTAGGGTTCTGTGCAGGGCTGTGGCATGGTGAAAACCCTGCACAACAGGGGCGTTCTGTCGTCTGAGCGACGTCAACACGCCCCACCACAAGCGTGATGACAAAGCCCCCTTCATGGAGTGCGAGCCCACAATCTCGCGTTAACCTATGACCATGACGACACCTACTCACTCTTCAACAACTCGGCCTTTGCAGGCTTGGCAAGTCATGCTTGGCGGGATTTGCGGCCTGGTTTTGACCATTGGTCTGGCCCGTTTTGCCTATACGCCCTTGCTGCCTGCTCTGCAAACACAAACCGGTTTGAACGATGCCGCTGCCGGTGGGCTGGCGGCCATCAATTACGCGGGTTACATCGTCGGGGCCTTGGTCACCGCTTGGATGGACGACGTGCGTTGGCGTCACCGTTTTTACAGTGCAGGCCTTTGGATGGCTTTGCTGACGACAGCGGCCATGGCGCTGTCAACCTGGTTGCCCGCTTGGGGTCTGTGGCGTTTTCTGGGTGGTTTGTGTGGGGCTACGGGCATGTTGTTGGGCTCGGGCTTGGTATTGGGTTGGCTGATGCGGCAAGGCAGAAGGCCTGAATTGGGCGTTTTGTTCATCGGCCTCGGACTGGGCATTGTGGTTTCGGCGTTGGGTGCTTGGGTCTTGTCGGGCATCTGGACGCTTTGGTCTGACCAGTGGCTGGCTTTTGCTGCTTTGGGCTTGTTGTTTTTTGTGCCCCCCCCGCTCCAACGCCTCAAGTTCTGGCGCTAGCGCAACCCTTGGTTTCCAAACGGTGGATGAGGACCATGGCCTTGAGTTATTTCGCGGCCGGTTGGGGGTTTGTCATCAGTGCCACATTCACAGTGGCCATCGTTGAGCGTGAACCGGCGTTGGCCGGGCAGGGGGCTTTTGTTTGGGCTTTGGTGGGTTTGGCCGCGATGCCCGCTGTGTTTTTGTGGGACCGAGTGGCGCGCCGGTGGGGTGATATACCGGCGTTGCTGCTGGCGTTTGGGTTGCAAACGGTGTCCATTGTGCTGCCGGCTTTGTCAGGGTCCTTGACTGCGGCGTTTGCCGGTGCCGTTGGTTATGGCGCTACTTTCATCGGCATCGTGAGTTTGACATTGGCCTTGGTAGGGCGGCGTGCACCCCAAAACCCGGGCAAGGCCATGGCGCGTTTGACCTTGAGTTACGGTGCTGCACAAATGATTGCGCCAGTGGTGGCCGGGGCCATGGCCCAAGCCACGGGCAGCTTCAAAGGGGCTTTGTGGCTGACCGCTGTGGTGATGGTGGTGGGCATGGCCCTGTTGGCCACGTTGCCCAAAGACAGCTGATCAAGCACCCAGGCTTTGCAGTTGCACCAAGCCCTTGGGCGTTTGCAGGGTGGCCACCACATTGGCGGGTCCCGTCATGACCTCTGCACCCGTCAGGCCAACGGCGTCCAGTGCGGTCTGCAGTTTGGGGCCGCTGGGGTGCTGAAGGGTCAGGCTTTGCAAAGTCACGCCAGAGCGGGGCAGACTGTTGCGTGGGTGCAAGCGCAAGGGGTCTGCGGCATCGGGTTTGCCCCATTGAATCAAAGTGGGCAAGCAGCCGTTGAACAGGCGCTCGCCATCCTCGCGCACCGTGATTTGCCAGTGGAGCATGCCCTTGCTTGACTTGCGGCTGGCGTGCACGATTTGTCCACGTTCGATGCCCTGGGTGCGCAATGCGTGGCGTGCTGCTTTGATGTCGTCTGTGCTGCTGACAAAGTGCACCAAGCGTGGTTCATGGGCAATGGTTTTTTGCAAGACCGCATCATCCATGTCAAACCAGCGTGTGACCTGCAGGCGCTTGGGAATCACGGCTTCGGGGTTGATGGCGATGATTTCAAAATAGGCCAAAGGGAATTGGGGTGTGGCGATTTTGAAAAGGCGGTTGTGGGTGCCGTATTTTTCGTGTTCACCACCCGCAGAAGGGGTGATGCCCAAGGTGGCTTCGCACCATTGCACGCCCACATCCAAGGAGGGGGCCATCACCACAAGGTGGTCAATTTGGGTTTTCATGTCATGGTTTGGCGTTTTCGCTGTCCAGGGGAACGCGGCGCGCACCGTTGAAGCGTTTTTGCCAATAAGCGCTGCGCATGTCTTCTACTTGTACCGATTTGCCGGCACGGGGCGAGTGAATGAACTGGCCATCGCCCACATAAATGCCGACATGGCTGAAGGCCCGGCGCATGGTGTTGAAGAAGACCAAGTCACCGGGTTTGAGTTCTTCCTTGTCGATCACTTGGGTGGCACGGGCTTGCTCCTCGGCGCGACGCGGCAAGAGGCGACCGACTGATTTTTCGTACAAGTGACGCACAAAACCACTGCAGTCAAATCCTGTGCTTTCGGTGCTGCCGCCACGTCGGTAAGGCACGCCCAAAAGGCTCATGGCCTGAACGACCATGCCAGTGGCTTGATCACTGGCCTTGTCTTTGGCCAAATTCAATTGACCTGCAATTTGCGCCACCAAGCGTTTCTCAGGCGGCGCAGCGACCACCGCTTCTTCAGAAGGGGCGGACCATGTCGGGGTGCTTAAAAACAAGCTCAGCAAAAATAGGAACTTCCATCGCATACCAGGTGAGCATAACGGATCTGGATTTTTTGTCTTTAGGTGGTTTTGGCCGTGTGAGTGCATGGCGCTGCTGAGGCACTGGCTTGAACTGCGACAATGCATTCATTCTTTTTCGAGGACCCATGATGTTGTTGCAAGCGGATGAAAGTCAGTTGGTATTGGTGGATTTTCAAGCCCGCTTGAAGCCCGCCATGCTGGACGCTCAAGCGGTTTGGGCCAATGCGGCGCGACTGGCCACCATGGCCAAGGCTTTGCAGTTGCCCATTTGGGGCACCGAGCAAAACCCGTCTCGCTTGGGTGAGATGCCCCCCGAAATCCGTGGTCACTGTCGCCAGGTGTTGGCCAAGATGCATTTCAGTGCCGTCGAGGAAGGTCTTGGTGAGTGGTTGAAGCCCGAACCAGCCCAAGCCCCTTGTGGCAATGCCCGCAGCTTGCCGCGCCATTTGCAAAAACCGCAAGCTGCGGCACAAGAGCGTCAAACCATTGTTTTGGCCGGATGCGAAGCCCATGTTTGCTTGTTGCAAACGGCACTGGATTTGTTGGAAGATGAATTTGAGGTGTGGGTGGTCACGGATGCCTGCAGTTCGCGCACTGAGCGTAACCGTGATGCCGCTTACGACCGTTTGGCTGGCGCAGGGGCCGAATTGGTGACTACAGAAATGGTGGCTTTTGAATGGATTCGCACGGCCGAGCACCCCGACTTCAAGCTGCTGCAAACCCTTTTTAAATGACGCGAAGAGTCAGCTTGCAGCAAGTCATTTGGCCATAATTATGAATTCAGAAGAGAGGTGGCCTGTGCGCCCCTTTCGTTCAGACGCATTGATTTGGCCGGTAAACAGGAGACTTTCATGGGCAATTTTGCTGATTTCCACGCGCGCTCTATTCACGATCGTGATGCTTTTTGGGCTGAGCAAGCCAAGCTGGTGGACTGGAAAGTTCAACCGCAGCAAATTTGTGACTACAGCAATCCACCATTTGCGAAATGGTTTGTGGGCGGCCAGACCAATCTTTGCCACAACGCGGTGGATCGCCACTTGGCCGAGCGCGCCGACCAGCCGGCCTTGATCTTTGTCTCGACCGATTGCCGAGGCTGCTTTTGCCATGCTGGCTTGTGTGCGATTGGGGGCCATCCACTCGGTGGTGTTTGGTGGTTTCGCCTCACATTCGTTGGCCACCCGCATCGAAGACGCTGCGCCCAAGGTCATCATCAGCGCCGATGCCGGTTCTCGCGGTGGCAAGGTGGTGCCTTACAAGCCCTTGCTGGACGAAGCCATCCAGTTGTCCGCACACAAGCCTGCCCATGTGATCATGGTGGATCGCCATCTTGCCGCTTTCACGCCTGTGGCCGCGCGCGATGTGGACTACGCCACCGAGCGTGCCAAGCACAGGGATGCGCTCGTGCCTTGTGAGTGGGTCGAATCTACCCACCCCAGCTACACCCTGTACACATCGGGCACGACGGGCAAACCCAAGGGCGTGCAACGCGACACCGGCGGCTACACTGTGGCTCTGGCAGCCAGCATGCCGCATGTGTTTGAAGGCAAGCCGGGTGGCACCTTCTTTTGCACCAGCGACATCGGTTGGGTGGTGGGCCACAGCTACATCATTTATGGACCGCTGATTGGCGGCATGGCCACTGTCCTTTATGAAGGTCTGCCGATCCGCCCTGATGGCGGTATTTGGTGGAGCTTGGTCGAGAAGTACAAAGTCAATGTGATGTTCAGCGCGCCCACGGCCATCCGGGTGCTCAAGAAACAAGACCCGGCATTGCTCAACAAATACGACTTGTCCAGTTTGCAAGCCTTGTTTTTGGCTGGTGAGCCGCTGGACGAGCCGACGGCCAAGTGGATTTCTGAAGGCTTGAATGGCAAGGCCATCATCGACAATTATTGGCAGACCGAGACTGGCTGGCCGATCTTGAGCATTTGCAATGGTGTGGAAAAAGCCCCCAGCAAGTTCGGCTCGCCCGGCAAAGCCATTTATGGTTACAACGTCAAACTGGTCGACGACCAGACGGGTGAAGAACTCACCGGCGCCAACCAAAAGGGGGTGTTGACCATCGAAGGGCCACTGCCACCCGGCAACCTGCAAACCATCTGGGGCGACGACGCGCGGTTTGTCAAAACTTACTGGAAAACCGTGCCCAACAAGCTGGTCTACAGCACCTTCGACTGGGCTGTGCGCGACGAAGACGGTTATTACTTCATCCTGGGTCGAACCGATGACGTGATCAACGTCGCCGGTCACCGCCTGGGCACCCGTGAGATCGAAGAGAGCATTTCCAGCCACCCCAACATCGCCGAAGTGGCGGTGGTCGGTGTGGCCGACCAGCTCAAAGGGCAGGTGGCCATGGCTTTTGCCATTGCCAAGGACACCTCGGGCCTGACCGATGCGGCTGCCCGCCTGAAGCTCGAGGGCGAAGTCATGAAGGTGGTGGACAGCCAACTGGGCGCTGTGGCCCGACCATCGCGCGTGTTCTTTGTCTCGGCCCTGCCTAAGACGCGCAGCGGCAAGTTGTTGCGACGCGCCATTCAGGCCGTGGCCGAGGGGCGCGATCCGGGCGATCTGACCACCATGGACGATCCGGCAGCCTTGCAACAGATCGTGGAACAGGTCAAGGCCTGATCTCTCCACCCCCGCTTCGGCGGGTTTTTTTGTGGAAAGCCTTGGCCTTTGATTTGGGCTGTAAGTTGGCGGTTGGACAAGGCGTGGCACAATGCACGTTGTACTCAGGCCCTTCCCATGCCACAGTCGCATCCGCCAACCGGTTCAGCCGTGTCGCGGAAGGTAACTCTCAACCAACTAATGTTTCCCTGAGGGGAACGGAGGTCAGCGAAATATGAGCGAGACTAATTCCGTCTACGCTGCCTATTCAGGCAACACCCACCTTTTCGGAGGCAACGGCCCCTACGTCGAAGAGATGTATGAAAACTACCTGGCCAATCCAGGCAGCGTGCCCGACTCCTGGCGCGAATATTTCGACGCCCTCCAGCATGTCCCCGCTCTCGATGGCTCCAATGCCAAAGACGTTCCCCATTTGCCGGTCATCAATGCTTTTGCTGAACGCGCCAAAGCCGGTGGGACCAAAGTGGTCATGGCCAGCGAGAACCTCGAGATGGGCCGCAAACGCACCGCCGTGCAGCAGCTCATTGCTGCTTACCGCAACGTCGGTCAGCGCTGGGCCGATCTGGACCCCTTGAAGCGCACCGAACGCCCTCACATCCCTGACCTCGATCCGGCTTTTTACGGCTTTTCGGATGCCGACCAGGAAACCGTCTTCGACACCAGCAACACCTTTTTCGGCAAAAACAACATGTCTTTGCGCGAGCTGCTCAATGCGCTGCGCGAGACCTATTGCGGTACGCTGGGCGCTGAGTACATGTACACCACCGAACAGGCTGAAAAGCGCTGGTGGCAGCAAAAGCTCGAAAGCATCCGCAGCAAGCCCAACTTCACGGCCGATAAGAAAAAGCAAATCCTAGACCGTTTGACCGCAGCCGAAGGCTTGGAGCGTTACCTGCACACCAAATACGTCGGCCAAAAGCGCTTTTCGCTTGAAGGCGGCGAGAGCTTCATTGCAGCCATGGACGAGTTGATTCAGTCGGCTGGTGCGAAGGGCGTGCAGGAAGTCGTGATCGGCATGGCCCACCGCGGCCGCTTGAACGTGCTGGTCAACACCATGGGCAAATTGCCTGCCGACCTGTTTGCCGAATTCGATCACACCGCGCCCGAAGAGCTGCCTGCGGGTGATGTGAAGTACCACCAAGGATTCAGTTCGGACGTGAACACGGCGGGTGGCCCCGTGCACTTGTCGTTGGCGTTCAACCCCTCGCACCTTGAAATCGTGAACCCGGTGGTCGAAGGTTCTGTGCGCGCCCGCATGGATCGGCGCGGAGACCCGCTGGGCAAGCAAGTCTTGCCCGTCTTGGTGCACGGTGACGCAGCCTTTGGTGGCCAAGGTGTCAACCAGGAAACTTTTGCGCTGGCCCAAACCCGTGGTTATTCCACCGGTGGCACGGTGCACATCATCATCAACAACCAGATTGGTTTCACCACGTCTGATCCGCGTGACATGCGCTCGAGCGTGTTTTGTACCGACATCGTCAAGATGGTTGAAGCGCCTGTGTTGCACGTCAATGGTGACGACCCGGAAGCCGTGGTCATGGCCACACAACTCGCGCTGGAATACCGCATGACCTTCCGCAAGGATGTGGTGCTGGATGTGGTGTGCTTCCGCAAACTGGGCCACAACGAGCAAGACACCCCCGCGTTGACACAGCCCCTGATGTACAAAAAAATCGCGACGCATCCTGGCACGCGCAAGCTGTTTGCTGACAAACTCTCTGCGCAAGGTATGGGCGACACCCTGGGTGACGACATGGCCAAGGCTTACCGAGCCGCCCTGGACGCTGGTAAAAACACGACCGAACCTGTGTTGACCAACTTCAAAACCCAGTTCACCGTGGACTGGGCGCCCTTCATGGGCAAAAAGTGGACCGATGCGGGCGATACGTCGATACCGATGGCCGACTGGAAGCGATTGGCCGAAAAAGTCTCGACCATCCCAGAGTCGGTGACGCCGCACCAATTGGTCAAAAAAGTCTATGACGACCGTGCCGCCATGGGCCGCGGGGAAATCCCCGTCGACTGGGGCATGGGCGAGCACATGGCTTTCGCCTCACTGGTGGCCAGCGGTTACCCGGTGCGTCTGTCGGGTGAGGACTGCGGCCGAGGCACTTTCACGCACCGCCACGCTGTCGTTCACGACCAAAAACGTGAAAAGTGGGACACGGGCTCTTATGTGGCTCTGCAAAATGTGTCGGACAAGCAAGCCCCATTCGTGGTCATTGACTCGATCCTCTCAGAAGAGGCGGTGTTGGCCTATGAATATGGCTACGCCTCCAACGACCCCAACACCTTGGTGGTTTGGGAAGCGCAGTTTGGTGACTTTGCTAACGGCGCGCAAGTGGTGATTGACCAGTTCATCGCTTCAGGCGAAGTCAAGTGGGGCCGTGTCAACGGCATCACCTTGATGTTGCCGCACGGTTACGAAGGCCAGGGGCCGGAGCACAGCTCGGCCCGCGTGGAGCGTTTCATGCAATTGGCAGCCGACACCAACATGCAGTTGGTTCAGCCCACCACCGCCAGCCAGATCTTCCATGTGCTGCGCCGCCAAATGGTGCGTGATTTGCGCAAGCCGTTGGTGATCTTCACCCCGAAATCGCTGTTGCGCAACAAGGACGCCACATCCCCCGTGTCCGAGTTCACCAAAGGCAGCTTCCAGACGGTCATGGGCGAGACCAAGAGCATCCCTGCCGACAAGGTCAAACGCGTGATCGCTTGCTCCGGCAAGGTCTATTACGACTTGGTCAAACACCGCGAGACCAAAGGCTCTGACGACGTGGCCATCATCCGTGTGGAGCAACTCTATCCGTTCCCGCACAAGGCGTTTGCTGCGGAACTTAAAAAGTACCCGAACGCCACCGATGTGGTCTGGTGCCAGGACGAGCCACAGAACCAGGGCGCCTGGTTTTTCATTCAGCACAACATCCACGAAAACATGCAAAGCGGTCAGCGCCTCGGTTATGCGGGACGCGCAGCCTCAGCATCGCCTGCCGTGGGTTACTCACACCTGCACCAGGACCAGCAGAAAGCATTGATTGATGCGGCCTTCTCAAAGCTCAAGGGCTTTGTGTTGAGCAAGTGATCCCAAGATCAAACTGGCGTTTAACCTTTAAAGAGAATTCAACATGGCTATCGTAGAAGTCAAAGTCCCTCAACTGTCCGAGTCTGTGGCGGAAGCCACCATGCTGCAGTGGAAGAAAAAAATCGGCGACACCGTTGCGGCGGATGAGATCCTGATCGACATCGAAACCGACAAGGTGGTGCTGGAAGTGCCCGCCCCCTCGGCTGGCGTTTTGTCTGAAATCCTGGTGGGTGATGGTGGCACCGTCGCTGCTGAGCAGCTGATCGCCCGCATCGACACCGATGGCAAAGTGGCCGCAGCCGCTCCTGCAGCAGCTGCTCCTGCTCCTGCCGCAGCATCGGCCCCAGCAGCGGCCGCTGCACCTGCAGTGGCTAGCACCAGCATGGCCGGTGTGACCATGCCCGCTGCCGCCAAGCTGATGGCCGACAACAGCCTGGCCGCTGGTTCGGTTCCTGGCACCGGCAAAGATGGCCGTGTGACCAAGGGCGACGTTTTGTCAGCCGTTGCCGGCGGCGTCAAGTCAACAGCCGCTGTGATCCCCACAGGCGTGCCAACCAAGACCTTGGTCCAAGTGGCAGCACCCGCCGTCAACCTGGGCGACCGCCCAGAGCAGCGCGTGCCCATGACGCGTCTGCGTGCCCGCGTGGCCGAGCGTTTGCTGCAGTCGCAGTCGACCAACGCCATTTTGACCACCTTCAACGAAATCAACATGGCGCCCGTCATGGACATGCGCAAGCGCATGCAAGAGCGTTTCGAGAAAGAACATGGCTGCAAATTGGGTTTCATGAGCTTCTTCGTTAAGGCGGCTGTGCACGCCCTGAAGAAGTTCCCCGTGTTGAACGCATCTGTGGACGGTAACGACATCGTCTACCACGGCTACTTCGACATCGGTATCGCGGTCGGTTCGCCCCGTGGTTTGGTGGTGCCGATCTTGCGCAATGCCGACCAAATGAGCTTTGCCGACATCGAAAAGAAGATCGCTGAGTTTGGTCAAAAAGCCAAAGACGGCAAGCTGGGCATCGAAGAGATGACCGGTGGTACGTTCTCCATCTCGAACGGCGGCACCTTCGGCTCGATGATGTCCACCCCGATCATCAACCCACCACAGTCTGCGATTTTGGGCGTACACGCGACCAAAGACCGTGCCATGGTGGAAAACGGCCAAGTCGTGGTTCGCCCGATGAACTACTTCGCCATGTCGTATGACCACCGCATCATCGACGGCCGTGAAGCCGTGCTGGGCCTGGTCGCCATGAAGGAAGCGCTGGAAGATCCAGCCCGCTTGCTGTTTGACATCTAAAAACCCTTGTTTTGAATGCCCCCTGCCCAGGGGGCGTTTTTCATCCAAAAGGCATTTCCCATGAGTAAACAATTTGACGTCGTCGTCATCGGCGGTGGTCCTGGTGGCTACATTGCGGCCATTCGCGCTGCCCAACTCGGTTTCCAGGTCGCCTGCATTGACGAGTGGAAAAACGCAGCCGGTGGCCCAGCGCCCGGTGGCACCTGCACCAACGTGGGCTGCATTCCGTCCAAAGCCTTGCTGCAGTCCAGCGAGCACTTTGAGCATGCCAACCACCATTTTGCAGAACATGGCATTTCAGCCACCGGTGTGAAGATGGATGTGGCCAAGATGTTGGCACGCAAGGACACCGTCGTGAAACAAAACAACGATGGCATTCTTTACCTGCTCAAGAAAAATAAGATCACCTTCTTCCACGGTCGCGGCAGCTTTGCTGGCAAGGCAGAAGGCGGCTACACGATCCATGTGGCCGGTAAGACCGAAGAGGACATCACCGCCAAACAAGTCATCATCGCCACCGGCTCCAACGCCCGCGCACTGCCTGGCACCCCGTTTGACGAGGTCAATGTCTTGTCCAATGACGGTGCTTTGCGATTGGGTGGTGTGCCCAAGAAACTGGCCCTGATCGGCTCTGGCGTGATTGGTCTGGAAATGGGCTCGGTTTGGCGCCGTTTGGGTGCCGACGTCACCATCCTCGAAGTTTTGCCGACTTTCTTGGGTGCCGTGGACGAGCAGATCGCCAAGGAAGCCAAGAAGGCTTTCGACAAGCAAGGCCTGAAGATCGAGCTGGGCGTGAAAGTCGGCGAGATCGTCAACGGCAAAAAGGGCGTCACGGTCAACTACACCAACGCCAAAGGCGAAGCCGTGGCACTGGACGCCGACAAGCTGATCATCTCGATTGGCCGCGTGCCCAATACCATCGGTCTGAACCTAGAGGCCGTGGGTGTGCAGTTGGACGAGCGCGGTGCGATTGTGGTGGACGCCGATTGCAAAACCAACCTGCCCGGCGTGTGGGCGGTGGGTGATGTGGTGCGTGGCCCCATGTTGGCACACAAAGCGGAAGAAGAGGGCGTGGCCGTGGCCGAGCGCATCGCCGGTCAACACGGTCATGTCAACTTCAACACCATTCCTTGGGTCATTTACACCAGCCCCGAGATCGCTTGGGTGGGCCGCACCGAGCAGCAGCTCAAAGCCGATGGCGTGGCGTACAAGGCGGGTTCGTTCCCGTTCCTGGCCAACGGCCGTGCCCGCGCTTTGGGCGACACCACCGGCATGGTCAAGATGCTGGCCGACGCCAAGACTGACGAGATTTTGGGCGTTCACATCGTGGGCCCGCAAGCCTCTGAGTTGATCGCCGAGGCCGTGGTCGCCATGGAGTTCAAGGCCTCGTCGGAAGACATCGCTCGCATTTGCCATGCACACCCGTCCTTGAGCGAGGCGACCAAAGAGGCGGCCTTGGCCGTAGACAAGCGGACCCTGAACTTCTGAGCCCTTGACTCGTCTTGAGCTTTGGTTTGGGATGAGTTGGGTTAAAGTTCAGTCACCCTGAAAACCCGGGCTTCACCCGGGTTTTTCTCATTTGAATTGAAGAGTCCACTGCCCATGTCCGTTCGTGAAGTTTACGAAGCTGAGTTGCTCAAACGTGATTACCAAAGCGATCCAGCTCAGCTCAGAGCCATCGAAGCTTTGGAGCGCTGTGCCAGCGAGTGGACGGCCTACCAATCCAAGCGCTCAGGCTTGTTGGGCAAGCTGTTTTCCCGAACGGGAATCCCCAAGGGGGTTTATATGTTTGGCGGCGTGGGCCGTGGCAAGAGCTTTTTGATGGACTGCTTTTTTGCCGCTGTACCCGTCGAGCGCAAAACGCGTTTGCACTTTCACGAATTCATGCGTGAGGTTCATCGCGAGCTCACCGCCATTCAAGGCACGGTGAATCCCTTGAACGAGCTGGGCAAACGCATGGCCAAGCGTTACCAGCTGATTTGCTTTGATGAGTTCCATGTGGCTGACATCACCGATGCCATGATCTTGCACCGCTTGCTCGTATCCCTGTTTGACAATGGTGTGGGCTTTGTCACCACGTCCAATTTTGAGCCCAACGGTCTTTACCCCGACGGCCTGCACCGCGACCGCATCTTGCCCGCCATTGCATTGCTGAACGAGCGCATGCAGGTTTTGAATGTGGACAACGGCACGGACTATCGCCGACGCACGTTGGAGAGGGTCAAGCTCTACCATTCGCCACTGGGCGAGCAGGCCGACCGGGAGATGAACGAGGCCTTCAACCGCCTGGCCACAGGGCCGGACGAAGACCCGGTGCTGCACATCGAAGCGCGCGAAATCACTGCCAAACGCCGAGCCGGAGATGTGGTGTGGTTTGACTTCCGGGCCATTTGCGGCGGCCCGCGTTCTCAAAACGATTACCTTGAAATCGCCACGCAGTACCACACCGTCTTGCTGAGCAATGTCCCTTTCATGCCGGTCAGCATGGCATCCGAGTCGCGGCGGTTCACCTGGTTGATCGACGTGCTGTATGACCGGCGTGTCAAGCTCATCATGTCGGCTGCTGTGCCTCCCGAGAGCCTTTACACCTCAGGGCCCATGTCCCATGAGTTTCCTCGCACGGTGTCGCGCCTTCATGAAATGCAATCGAGTGAATTCCTGGCGCTGGAGCACCGCACTGTGGACACGAACCTCACATGAACCCGATGCGCTTGTCTTGTCTGGCGGCTTGTTGTGCGGCTTGGGGCCTTGTTGGCGGGGCACACGCGCAAAACCCTTCAGCGACCGACGCCCAAGCCATGACGCCAAGCCTGTCGGCCAGTACCCAAAGTCTGGATGTACCGGCGGAAATTGCCCGTCAAAGGCAAGCCGTGGCCGTTTCGCGAGAGGCCATTTTGAAATCAGACGAGCAACGACAAGCTGAATGTTGGCAAAAATTTGCGGTCAACGCATGTTTGATCGAGACCCGCCGCATTCGCCGGCAAGCCCTTGATCCTTTGGCGCAGCAAGATCTGGTCTTGAATGCACTCGAGCGCGAGTGGCGTTCAGCGCAGCGAGAGCAGCGTTTGCTGGGCAAGCAGCCCGAAACCCCAGCCGCGCCATGAGCGACACCCCGCGTTTGGATGCACCGAGCTTGTCGGCTTTGGGTTTGCACTCTCCTCAGCGCCAGTTGATCGAGTGGCAGATCGAACATGCGGATTTGGACGCACTGATTGACCAAGCCTCAGCCACTGCGGCACTTCACGATGAACTGCGCATGCGGCGCATGAAAAAGCGGCGCTTGGCGCTGCGGGACCAAATCGCCGCTCTTCAGTCTCGCTTGGCACAGAAGGAGCCTGCTTGAACTTGCTTGATCAGCGGGTGGCCGACACTTTGTCGAGCCAAGGTGTGTTGGCCCAAGCGGTGCCCGGTTTTCAGCCGAGGCAGGGACAAACCGACATGGCTTTGGCGGTCAGCCGAACGGTGCAAGACGGCGGTCAATTGGTGGTCGAGGCGGGGACAGGCACAGGCAAAACCTATGCCTATTTGGTGCCCGTCTTGCTCAGTGGTCAGCGGGCCTTGGTGTCCACAGCGACCAAAGCGCTGCAAGACCAGTTGTTTTCTCGTGACATACCCCGTCTGGTGGAGGTCTTGGGTTTACCCATTCGTGTGGCCTTGCTCAAGGGGCGGTCCAATTACCTGTGTTTGCACCGAATGGAGCAGGCCCGTCACAGCCCCGAATCGGTACAGCCTGGCGCGCAAAAAGCCTTGGCCAAGATTGAAACCTGGGCGCAGTCCACGCGGACGGGCGACATGGCCGAACTGGCGGGTCTGGATGAACGTTCGCCTTTGTGGCCATTGGTCACATCGACCCGTGACAATTGTTTGGGCTCCAGTTGTCCACGCTACCGAGCTTGTCACGTCAATCTGACACGCAAAGAGGCCATGGCGGCCGATGTCGTGGTCATCAACCACCATTTGTTTTTTGCCGACATGGCCGTGCGAGAGTCAGGTGTGGCCGAGTTGTTGCCCACCGTGCGCGTGACCGTCTTTGACGAAGCTCACCAGCTCAATGAGATTGGGGTCAATTTTTTGGGCCAGCAGTTGTCCACGGTGCAATTGCACGAGTTGGTGCGGGACGTGTTGAGCACGGGTTTGCAATTGGCGCGGGGTTTGGTCGATTGGCAGGCCCTGAGTGCAGGCTTGGAAAAAGCCGCCCGCGATTGGCGTTTAGCGGCGGGCATGCACCGGGGTGCGGTGCGATTGCGCTGGACCGGTCAGCACCCCGATGGTGTTGACCCTCAAGCGTGGCGCAGCGGTTTACAGGCGGTGACGCAGGCTTTGGCTGATTTGCAAAATGGCTTGGACATGGTCAGCGAATTGGCGCCCGATTTTCAGCGTCTGGGCGACCGCACGCGCGAGCTGATGGAACGCGCCGCCCTTTTTGCCGACACCCCCAATCCCGAAGGCGTGCGCTGGGCCGAGATCAGCGCTCAGCTGCGTCTCATTGAATCGCCGCTCGATATTGCACAGGCTTTTTCGGCCTTGACGCGGCCCGTGTCACCTGCAATGCCCAGCGGTGGTGATCCCCTCACCGCCGATGACGAGGATCACGAGGCTTTGATGGCGGGAGTTCCACGGCACGCAGACACAGCGAATGGCCGACCCAGTGGTGTGGGGCAGCGTGCTTGGATTTTCACCTCGGCCACTTTGGGTGATGAGCCCAGTTTGCGTTGGTTCACCGAGCCTTGTGGCTTGAGTTCGGCCGAGGTCATGCAGGTCAGCAGCCCGTTTGACTATGCCCGTCAAGCGGCGCTGTATGTGCCGACCCATTTTCCGCGTCCTGGTGATGCCGGTCATGCGGGACA
>JAJTEW010000008.1 GCA_021299875.1 Comamonadaceae bacterium
TCATGCGGGACAGGTGGCCAGCCTGGTCTTGCAAGCCCTGAGCATTTTGGAGGGCCGCACCTTGGTGTTGACCACCACTTTGCATGCCATGCGCAGCATAGGCGAGCTGTTGCAGGCCCAAAGCGATGGCCGTGTTGAAGTGCTGGTGCAAGGGCAAAGCCCCAAACGACGGTTGATGGAGCGTTTTCGCGAGGGAGGAGGGCAAGGCGACCCCCATGGACGCAGAGGTTGCGTGTTGGTGGCTTCCGCTTCATTTTGGGAGGGCTTTGACGTGCCCGGCGATGCTTTGCAACTGGTGGTAATCGACAAACTCCCGTTTCCGCCCCCAGGCGACCCCTTGTTTGAAGCCCGCAGTCTGCGCATGACCCAGCAAGGCAAGAGCGCTTTTGCCGATCATGCGCTACCAGAAGCGGTTGTGTCACTGAAACAGGGCGCAGGGCGGCTGATACGGAGTGAGACGGACCGGGGTATTTTGGTGGTCTGCGACAGCCGCTTGGTGGGCATGTCTTATGGTCGTCGCTTGGTGCGAGGTTTGCCCGAGATGCGCCGCTTGGAGGACCATGACGCCTTCATGGCGGCGTTGCTTGAGCTCTCTAAGGACGCCACCAACTCTTAGTGCGAGCAGGGGCCTTGTCCTGAAGGAAGACCGACTGAGGGTAATTTTTTGTCAATACGCGCAGGGCATCGTCGCGCAACACGGTCATGCCCATGGCGTCATACGACTTGACCAAAATGGCCAGGGCTTCTTCGATGGCCGGTACGCCTTCGTAGTCGGAAATGGCTTGTTGGGCCCGGTTGATGGCGGCCACATGGGCGCCGCGTTTGGCGTAATAACGTGCCACATGCACTTCGTAAGCGGCCAAGGAGTTGACCACATGCGTCATGCGTTGGCGTGCATCGGCGCTGTACTTGGAGTCGGGAAACCGCGTGGTCAGCTCAAGAAAAGACTCATAGGATTCCTTGGCGGCCTTTTGGTCCCGCTCTGACAAATCTTGGCGGGTCAGGAAGGAGAACATGCCCAGGTTGTCGTTGAAATTGACAACACCCTTTAAAAACAGGGCGTAGTCCAGGGCTGGGCTGGTGGGGTGCAACCGGATAAAACGGTCCAGCGTGGCCAAAGCCTGAATTTTGTCGCCCGTTTTGAACTGCGCGTAGGCTTTGTCAATTTGGGCCTGCTGGGCCAAAACCGTTCCGGCCGCGCGTCCTTCGAGCTTTTCGTAATAACCGATGGCTTTGTCCCAAGCGCCCGCATTGACCTCGTCACGGGCTTCGCTGTAGATCTTTTCTGGGGACCAACCTGCCGTGGGGTCCTTGGGATTGTTGGCGCAGCCGCTCAGAATGAGTCCCACAGCCAATGCGAGGCTGGCTGGAACCATCGATAATCTGAAGCTATGCATCTGTGACACCCTTGGATTGTTGAACCCTTTGATTATATCGACCGACCCCGAAATGGATGACCCCAACCAGGCCCTCGACGACGCCGAGCGCTTGACGGATGCTGCCCAAGAGGTGCGCCAAGCTTTGGTGCCCTCTCATTTACACGGGCAGCGTTTGGACCGTGTCTTTGCCCAATTGGTCCCGGAGTTTTCCCGCAGCTATTTGCAGCAACTGATTGAACAAGGCGATGCCTTGGTGGACGGCCGAGTGACCACCAAGGTCTCGACCACGGTCCGTCTGGGGCATCAATTGCAAATCACTTTGCGTGCCACCCCGCAGTCGCAAGCCTTTGTGCCAGAGGCCATGCCCATGGATGTGGTGTTCGAGGATGAGCACCTGCGTGTGATTCACAAACCGGCTGGTTTGGTGGTGCACCCGGCGCCTGGCCATTGGGCGGGCACATTGCTCAACGGGCTTTTGGCTCTGGACCCTCAAGCCAGCAAAGTCCCTCGCGCCGGCATTGTTCATCGTTTGGACAAAGACACCAGTGGTTTGATGGTGCTTGCCCGAACGCGACAGGCCATGGACGCGCTGGTCGCTCAGATTGCGGCCCGTGAGGTGCACCGTCAATATCTGGCCATCGCCCACAAATGTTGGGTCGGTCCTGCGCAAAAGTTTGTCGATAGCGCCATTGGCAGGGACACGGGCAACCGATTGCGCATGGCGGTCGTGGATTTGACGCATCAGTCGGGTAAAACCGCCTCC
Organism: Comamonadaceae bacterium; assembly: GCA_021299875.1. Taxonomy (GTDB): domain Bacteria; phylum Pseudomonadota; class Gammaproteobacteria; order Burkholderiales; family Burkholderiaceae_C; genus Limnohabitans_A. The sequence continues at coordinate 2,143 of JAJTEW010000008.1, forward strand.
ACCACTTTGGATGTCTTGGCCCAAGGTGAACGCTGCTGCTTGGTGCGGTGCACCTTGCACACCGGGCGAACACACCAAATTCGGGTGCACATGGCCCACATCGGACATCCGCTCATTGGCGACCTTGTCTATGGCGGTTCGGCCGCTGGCGGCTTGGTTCGGCAAGCGCTTCATGCCTGGCGCTTGGGGTTTGTACACCCCATCACCGGTGTTGATTTGGATTTTCAGACCGATTGGCCGCAGGACATGGCTGCGGCATTGCTGACACTGGGCCTCAGCTACAATCTGAAGCTTGGAATGCAAGCGGCGTAAGACGCCTTGGTGCGTGCCATTCACGTCAAATCCGGTCTTGAGCCCGTGTTTGACCATGGCAGCAGCTGATTCCCCAACCTCGCCGTGAGGCGTTTTTTTCCGAAAGACCGACACCATGAACTTGGTGCAAGCCAAGCGTGTTCTGGAAACGGCCTTACTCACCGCCGGGCAGCCTTTGTCCTTGCGTGATCTGCGCGTTTTATATGACGATGAGCTTGGGGCTGACACTCTGCGCTTGATGCTGCAAGACATCGAACTCGAATGGGCCCACAAAGGCTTGGAGTTGACCCACGTGGCCAGCGGCTGGCGTTTCCAAAGCCGCCCAGAGCTGCGCTCTTATTTGGACCGTTTACATCCCGAAAAACCCCCCAAATACACGCGCGCTGTTCTCGAAACCTTGGCCATCATCGCCTACCGTCAACCTGTCACCCGTGGCGACATGGAAGACATTCGTGGGGTCACCATTGGCGCTCAGATCATCAAGCAGTTGGAAGACCGTGGGTGGGTGGAAGTGATTGGTCACCGTGAGACCGTAGGTCGCCCCAGCCTGTTTGCCACGACCCGTCAATTTCTGGACGATTTGGGCCTGGCTTCGTTGGACCAGCTTCCCCTTTTGTCTCAGGTTGATCCCCAGATGTCGGCTTTGGCTGGCATGCTCGAAGAGGCGCCTTTGCAAGCGAGCCTGTCTCTGGATGAGGTGTTGGACGATCCCCCGGCCAAATCAGAGACCCTCTCCATCTTGCCCGATGCCGCCCTTTTAACCGCCCCGAACAGGGACGAAACCCCCAACACATGAACGATCAAGATTCCAAAGACCCCAAGCACAATGCTGGCGTTTACGCCAAACGCCAGCCGGGTGCAATGACGCAAGCGCTGCAGGTTTCATTCAAACCCATCGCCTTGGCCGATGTGGTGTCAGGCCAATTTGACGAAGATGAAGGCGCCGAGTCTTTGGCAGAAGATTTGGGCAAGCGGGTTTTGGCCCCTCAATCCGACTCTCCCAAGTTGCACAAGGTGCTCGCTCAAGCGGGCATGGGCTCGCGCCTTGAGATGGAAAAGTTGATCACTGAAGGCAGAATTGCGGTGAACAATGAACCAGCCCACGTGGGGCAGCGCGTTCAATATGGCGACCAGATCAAGGTGGATGGCAAGCCCATTCGCATCCGAATTGACCCGCCGCCAGCCCGTGTGATCGCTTACCACAAGCCCGCGGGTGAGATCGTCAGCCACGATGATCCACAAAACCGGCCTTCTGTTTTTCGCAAGTTGCCTCGTTTGCAAAACGGCAAGTGGCAGTCTGTGGGGCGCTTGGACCTCAACACGGAAGGGCTTTTGCTGTTCACCAGTTCAGGCGAGTTGGCCAATCAGCTGATGCACCCCCGCTTCGGTTTGGAGCGAGAGTATGCAGTGCGTGTGCTGGGTGCTCTGAGCAAAGACGAAAAACACCGACTGTTGGATGGCGTCATGTTGGACGATGGTCCCGCCCAGTTTGGATCGATTGAGGACGGTGGCGGGGAGGGGTCCAATTGTTGGTACCGCGTCACCATCTCTGAAGGCCGTAACCGCGAGGTGCGCCGCATGATGGAGTCTGTGGGCCATGCGGTGAGCCGGCTGATCCGCATCCGTTATGGCGCCATGGTTTTGCCGCACGGCTTGCGCCGAGGTGCTTGGCTGGAGTTGGACGAGGCCGACATTCGATCGCTGATGCGCGCCGCCGGAACTTCGGAGCGTCCCCGCGCCGTCACCGAGCCCGCAGCACGCACCAACCGCAACGACAGGCGTCCTCGAACCGGGGGTCAAGGGCGAGCAGGAACGGCCGTACCCCGAGCCAAGCCAGCGGCCAAGCCCAATCAATCGCCCGGTGGATCAGGCTTGCATTCCAAAGCCGATGCCCCCAAAAGTGAAGCCAAATACATCGGCGCAGAGAGCTTCAATCGCTTGAAAAAAGTGCCGGGTGGCCCGGGTCGAGGTGGACGGGGTGCCGGCAGCAGCAGCCGTTGAACTGGCTTGTTTATGGCCATGGCGACCTCTTGGGCTGAGACCCTTGCGACTGCGGGGTCGAGGTCTTTGTCAGCCCCGCTGAGGTTAGAATAAATGGCTTTGCAGCAAGGCAAAATTGCTTTATAAAACTCTTGAAACAGGAAAAAACCATGGCCATCGAACGCACCCTCTCCATCATCAAGCCAGACGCCGTTGCCAAGAACGTCATCGGCCAAATTTATGCCCGATTTGAAGCTGCCGGCCTCAAAGTGGTTGCAGCCAAGATGGTGCACCTGTCGCGCGGCGAAGCCGAACAGTTTTATGGCGTTCACAAGGCCCGCCCCTTCTTCAAAGATTTGGTTGATTTCATGATCTCTGGCCCGGTGATGATTCAAGCCTTGGAAGGCGAGAATGCCATTGCGAAAAACCGCGATCTGATGGGCGCCACTGACCCCAAGAAAGCCGACGCTGGGACCATCCGTGCCGACTTCGCTGACAGCATTGACGCCAACGCCGTCCATGGTTCTGACGCGCCTGAAACAGCGGCTGTAGAAATCGCATTCTTCTTTGCTGGTCTGAACGTCTACGCACGCTGATCGCGTTGCGGCCCTAGCCCGTCCCCCAACCCCATGACGGCCAACCTTCTCGAGTTTGATCTGGATGGTTTGGCCGTTTTTTGTGAGGGGCTGGGTGAAAAGCGTTTCCGGGCCACCCAGTTGTTCCGCTGGATTCACCAGCGGGGCGCTTCGGATTTCGACGAAATGAGCGACTTGGCCAAGTCGCTGAGACAAAAGCTACAGGTTCATGCCCACATCTCGGCCTTGCCTGTGATCAGCCAACACATTTCCAGTGATGGCACCATCAAGTGGCTGTTTGATGTCGGTGATGGCAACGCCATTGAGTCGGTGTTCATCCCTGAAGACGACCGGGGCACTTTGTGCATTTCGTCTCAAGCCGGTTGTGCTGTGGGTTGCCGCTTTTGCTCCACCGGCCACCAAGGATTCAGCCGCAATTTGACCACGGGTGAGATCCTGGCGCAGCTGTGGTTTGCCGAACATTTCTTGCGCAAGCACCTGAATTCCCCCGACCGGGTGATCTCCAATGTGGTGATGATGGGCATGGGTGAACCCTTGCAAAACTACACGGTCTTGGTGCCTGCTTTGCGCGCTATGCTCGATGACCACGGTTATGGCTTGTCGCGTCGCCGTGTCACGGTGTCGACCTCGGGCGTGGTGCCCATGATGGAGCGCCTTTCGGCCGATTGCCCGGTGGCTTTGGCGGTGTCCTTGCATGCCCCCAACGATGCGCTGCGCGACAACTTGGTGCCGCTCAACCGCAAATACGCGCTGAATGAACTCATGCAAGCTTGCATTGCTTATTTGGCCCATGCGCCACGCGACTTCATCACCTTTGAATACTGCATGCTCGATGGCGTCAACGACCAAGCCGAGCATGCCAGTCAATTGGTGGATTTGGTGCAAAAGCACGCTCGCCAAGGGCTGCGTTGCAAGTTCAACTTGATTCCCTTCAATCCTTTCCCGGCCTCTGGTTTGCTGCGCTCACCCCACGCCCGTGTGCAGGCCTTTGCCAAGCAGCTTCAAGACGCGGGTCTTGTCACCACGGTGCGCAAAACACGGGGCGATGACATCGACGCTGCGTGTGGGCAGTTGGCTGGCGATGTGAAGGACCGCACCCAAGTTCAGTCCCGTATGGCCCAGCAGCGTGTCGTGCCTTTGGTGCCTTATCCTTCACGCGCAAACCAGGAGTGATCGCATGACCAGCCATGCCGTATCCGAGAGCCCTCCGAACTTGTCGGCCGGTCAACTGCTGCGTGAGGCCAGACTCAAGGCGGGCGTTCATGTGGCGGTTTTGTCCATCAACCTCAAAGTACCGGTTCGACAGTTGGAAGCACTAGAAGCCAATGAGTTCGATGCCAACAAAGGGCCGGTTTTTTACCGGGGTTTGGCCGCCAGCGTGTGCCGGCAATTGAATCTCGATCCGGCCCCCGTTTTGGCACTTTTGCCGCGCCCATCAGGGCAGCTCGAAGCCGGCAAGCACATGCTTCAACCCACAGCACCCCAGAGATCATCTAAAAGCGATACGTTTCAATCACGTTCTTCTTTAAAAGTATTCAGTTTTGGCGCCTTGCTGTTGGCTTTGACCTTGTCATTTGTTTGGATGCCCTCACCGCTTGAATGGACAGGGATGGAGGGCGTCAAACTGCCATGGACAAGCCCCGATTCGCCTGCCGAAGTGACACAAGAAGTCCAGATGGTGCCGTCACAATTGAGCACCAATTCGGTTCTTTTGCCGGTGCCTGTGGTGCCATTGAGCCCATCCGTCGCCATGACACCCCCCTCGGTCCCTGCCCCCGTCATGCCCCATCTGAACACAGCCGCCAACAGTTCCGGCGTGGCTGTGTTGCCCAAGGCTTCAAACTCAGTACCATGGGTCTTTTCGGCCTCTGCTGAAAGCTGGTTGGAACTGCGAGACGCTCAAAATTCAGTGGTTTGGAGCGGTGTTTTGAAGGCTGGCGACACCACACGGATTGAGAGTCCCTTGCCCGTTCGCGTGGTGGTCGGCCGTGCTCAGTCGGTGAGTGTCACCTTGCGCGGCGCGCCTTTTGATTTGAAGCCACACACCCAAGTGGCTGTGGCACGGTTTGAAGTGAAGGAGTAATCATGTCTTTGGTTTTGACTTCGTCATCGGCAGGTCCGATTGAAATTGCCAAACCTATCAAGCGAGTCAGTCGGCAATCCCATGTGGTTTGGGGTTCCAAAGTGGTCACCGTGGGTGGCGGCGCACCTGTCAGGGTCCAATCCATGACCAACACGGACACCGTGGATGTCATTGGCACGGCCATTCAAGTCAAAGAGCTGGCGATTGCGGGCTCTGAGATGGTGCGCATCACGGTCAACACCCCTGAAGCCGCCGAGGCGGTGCCGCACATCCGTGATCAACTTGACAAAATGGGCATCGATGTCCCATTGATCGGCGACTTCCATTACAACGGACACCGCTTGCTGACCGATTACCCAGCGTGCGCCGAGGCGCTGTCCAAATACCGCATCAATCCCGGCAACGTGGGCAAAGGTGACAAGCGCGATGTGCAGTTTGGTCAGATGATCGAAGCGGCCATGCGCTGGAACAAGCCCATCCGCATCGGGGTCAACTGGGGCAGTCTTGACCAAGACCTTTTGGCAGAACTGATGGATGTGAACAGCCAGCGTGCAGCGCCGTGGGAAGCCCGGCAAGTGATGTACGAGGCTTTGATCGCTTCGGCCATTTCATCGGCGCAGCGGGCAGAGGAAATGGGTTTATCTGGCGACCAAATCACGCTGTCTTGCAAAGTGTCTGGCGTTCAGGATTTGATCTCCGTTTACCGTGAGCTTGGCCGCAGAACCGACTACGTTTTGCATTTGGGTTTAACCGAAGCGGGCATGGGCACCAAGGGCACGGTGGCCTCGGCGGCTGCTTTGTCCGTGCTGCTGCAAGAGGGCATTGGCGACACCATTCGCGTCTCGCTCACCCCGCAGCCGGGTGAGGCGCGCACTCAAGAGGTGGTGATCGCGTCCGAGATTTTGCAGTCGCTGGGTTTGCGCATTTTTGTGCCCAGCGTGACGGCCTGCCCTGGCTGCGGCCGCACCACCAGCAGCACCTTCCAGGAACTGGCCAAGCAAATTGACGACTTTTTGCGCGCCCAAATGCCCGTCTGGCGTGTGCGCTACCCCGGAGTGGAAAACCTCAAGGTGGCCGTGATGGGCTGCATCGTGAATGGCCCGGGGGAGAGTAAGCACGCCGACATCGGCATCAGCCTGCCGGGCACCGGTGAAGCGCCAGCTGCGCCAGTGTTCATCGATGGTGAAAAGCGGCTGACTTTGCGCGGTGAAGGCATTGCGCAAGAGTTCCAGGTGTTGGTTGAAAATTACATTGAGAACCGTTTTGGTTCCAGATCTGCTGAGAAAAAATGAGTGAGTCGCTGAAAGAACAAACGCCCAAGCTGGTCAAAGCTCAGAAGTTGGTGGGCGTCAAGGGCATGAACGATATCCTGCCGCCTGATTCGGCGCGCTGGGAGTGGTTGGAGGGTCAGGTGCGCAGTTTGATGGCGCGTTACGCCTACCGCAATGTGCGCCTGCCCATCGTGGAGCCCACGGCGCTGTTTGTGCGTGGTTTGGGTGAGGTGACCGACATCGTCGAAAAGGAGATGTACTCCTTTGAAGACCGCTTGAACGGCGAGCAACTCACCTTGCGCCCTGAAGGTACAGCGGGCTTGGTGCGCTCGGTCGTCGAGCACAACCTGCTGTACGAAGGCGGCAAGCGCCTGTATTACATGGGCCCGATGTTCCGCCACGAGCGTCCGCAGCGCGGCCGCTACCGTCAGTTCCACCAGATTGGTGCCGAAGTGCTGGGTTTTGGCGGCCCGGAGGTCGATGCCGAACTGATCCTGCTGGCCAACGACCTGTGGAAAGTGTTGGGTCTGAAAGACGTGCGACTGGAACTCAACAGCTTGGGTCAGCCCTTGGAGCGCCAGGCCCACCGTGCCGCCCTGATTGCCCATTTGGAGCGGCACAGCGAGGTGCTGGACGAAGAAGCCCAACGCCGCCTGCACACCAACCCACTGCGCATTTTGGACACCAAGAACCCGGCCATGCAAAGCGTGGTGGAGTCGGCTCCGCGCCTGCTCGACTTTTTGGGTGAGGCCTCTATGACGCACTTCAACGCGGTCAAAGCGATGTTGGATGTCAATGGCGTGGCCTACAGCATCAACCCGCGCTTGGTGCGTGGCATGGATTACTACAACCTCACGGTGTTTGAGTTCATCACCACCAGCCTGGGCTCGCAAGGCACGATTTGTGGCGGGGGTCGGTATGACTATTTGGTAGAACAGGTCGGCGGCAAGCCAGCCCCTGCCGTGGGCTGGGCTTTGGGGGTCGAGCGTGTGCTTGAACTCATCAAGGAGCAGGGCGAGGCTTTGCCTGACTTGGCCCCCGATGTGTACGCCATCATCCCCGAGACCGCCGCCTTGCCGGTGGCCATGCAGGTGCTGCAAACCTTGCGCGCCTGCGGCGTTTCGGCCCACATGCACGCAGGCAGCGGCGAGGGCATGGGCATGGGCATGGGCAGCATGAAGTCTCAATTTAAAAAAGCCGACGGCTCGGGTGCCCGCTTTGCCTTGGTTTTTGGAGCCGAAGAATTGGGCCGGGGCCAGGTGGCGATCAAATCGTTGCGCGACGGCGAAGGTGCCCAACGCACCGAGTCTCTGCTCGCGGTGGCAGACTGGGCCCACAGCCTACAATCTCCGTCTTGATGTTTACCGAATAATTCCTACACCATGGCCAAAGCCCTCGACCTCGAAGAACAAGAACAACTTGACCAGATCAAGCATTTTTGGAAGAAATACGGCAACCTGATCTCTTGGGTTTTGATCGTCGTTTTGGGCGGTTATGCCGCTTGGAATGGCTACCAATACTGGCAGCGCGATCAGGCCGCCAAAGCAGCCGTTCTTTTTGACGAGGTGGAGCGTTCGGCCACGGCTGGCGATTTGGCACGTGTTCAGCGCAGCTTGGCGGACATCCAAGACAAATACGCTGGCACCATGTTTGCCCATCAGGCATCTCTGGTTGCAGCCAAATTTTTGAGCGCACAAGGCCAATCCGTTGAAGCGCAAGCTGCTCTGAAATGGGTTGTCGGCGCAGCGCGTGAGCCCGCTTACCGTGACATTGCCCGTCTGCGTTTGTCAGCGCTTTTGCTGGACGCAGGTTCTTTGGACGGTGCCCTGGCTCAGTTGGCCCAACCCATGGTTCCGTCGTTGATGGGCTTGGCTTCGGATTTGAAGGGCGACATTTTGACCGCCAAAGATCAAAAGTCGGAGGCACTCTCTGCTTACAAAAAAGCTTGGGATGAGTTGAGCGAAATTCCAGACTACCGCCGTTTGGTGGAGGCCAAGCTCAACGCATTGGGTGTTGACCCGCAAGCCACCTCGCCATCAGGAAACGCCAAGTGACCCAGCCATTCATATCTGTTGTTTCGCGGCTTCTGGCCGTAGGCCTTGTTTTATTGGTAAGCGCTTGTTCAAGTGGACCTGAAAAACCCAAGGCTTCACCCTTGCCGGTGGTCAGTGGCAACTTCAAAGTCCAGCCCGCTTGGAAATCTCAAGTGGGGACCACGGCATCGCATTTGCTGGCCTCGGTACACGGGCAGCAGCTTGCAGTGGCTTCCACGCAAGGGCAATTGGCTGTGATGGATGTCCTCAGCGGGCGTGATATTTGGCGGATCAACCTCAATACGCCAATACAAGCAGGTGTCGGAGGAGATGGCCGTCGCTTTGCAGTGGTGACCCAAGCCAACGAATTGGTGGTCGCGCAGTCGGGTCAGGTGTTGTGGCGTCAAATCTTGCCCGCTTTGTCCTACACCCCGCCTTTGGTGGCGGGAGATCGTGTGTTTGTCATGACGGGGGACAGAGCGGTGGCTGCTTTTGATGCCGATACCGGTCAACGACTGTGGGGCCAGCAGCGCCCAAGCGATCCTTTGTTGCTCCGTCAGGCAGGCCTGTTGATGCCTTTGGGTGACAACCTCTTGGTCGGTTGGGGGGGGCGCTTGGCCTCCTTGAACCCATTGACAGGTGCTGTTCGCTGGGAATCTTTGGTGGGAGTGACACGCGGGACGAATGAAGTCGAACGCCTGGTCGATTTGGTGGCCGGTGCCAGTCGGCAAGGCAATTTACTTTGTGTTCGTTCGTTTCAAACGTCCGTCGCTTGTCTGGATGGCTTGACGGGCCGCATGCTGTGGTCCCGCCCCGCCCAAGGTCACCAAGGTTTGGATGGCAACGAACAAACTCTTGTAGGTGTCGAATCAGATGGCAAGGTTTTGGCTTGGCAGCGCAGCACGGGCAACCCGCTTTGGTCACAAGACGCCCTGCGTTTCCGTGGCCTGAGCTTGCCGTTGCTCTTGAACAATGCCGTGGTGGTGGGCGATCAAGAGGGCTGGGTTCATTTCTTGTCACCACAAGACGGTAAAGCCTTGCAGCGCATGGCCACCGATGGGAGTGCCATCACGGGCAAACCCATCTTGGCAGGACAGATGTTGGTGGTGGTGACTCGCAACGGAGGCGTTTTCGGATTTCGCCCTGAATGATGGAACGGATAATTTTTAAGTGAAACCTGTATTGGCCCTCGTTGGCCGCCCGAATGTGGGCAAATCCACGTTGTTTAACCGCCTCACCAAGAGCCGGGATGCCATCGTGGCCGACTTCGCGGGTCTGACCCGTGACCGCCATTACGGCAATGGCAAACAAGGGCGTCAAGAATTCATCGTCATCGATACTGGGGGTTTCGAGCCTGACGCCAGCGCGGGCATTTACAAAGAAATGGCCAAGCAAACGCAGCAAGCCGTGGCCGAAGCGGACATGGTTATTTTTGTGGTCGATGCCCGGGGCGGATTGTCTGCCCAAGACCATGACATCGCCAAATACCTGCGCAAAATTGGTAAACCGACTCTGTTGGTCGCCAACAAAGCCGAGGGCATGCTGGAAGGCATACAGCTGACCGAGTTTTATGAGCTGGGTTTGGGTGAGGTGATCGCCATTTCTGCTGCCCACGGTCAAGGCACACGCGGACTGGTCGAGTTGGCCTTTGAATCCCTCAACCTGCCCGATGAGCCCGAGGAATCCGAGGAGGACCCTTCGGTCATCAAACTGGCTGTGGCAGGCCGCCCCAATGTGGGCAAGTCCACCCTCATCAATACTTGGCTTGGCGAAGAACGGTTGGTGGCGTTTGACATGCCCGGCACCACCCGAGATGCGATATCGGTGCCATTTGAAAACCAAGGCCAAAAATTCGAGCTGATTGACACCGCTGGTTTGCGCCGCAAGGGCAAAGTGTTTGAGGCGATCGAAAAGTTTTCGGTTGTGAAAACCCTGCAAGCCATTGAGTCGGCCAACGTCGTCTTGTTGCTGTTGGACGCAGAGCAGGGCGTCACAGACCAAGATGCCCACATTGCCGGTTACGCTCTCGAAAGTGGTCGTGCGATGGTTTTGGCGGTCAATAAATGGGACGCGGTTGATGAGTACCAGCGTCAATTGGTGCAACGTTCGATTGAAACGCGCTTGCCATTTTTAAGCTTTGCGAACATGCACTTCATTTCTGCGAAAAAACGCCAGGGCTTGGGGCCAGTTTGGGCATCGATCGTTCAAGCTCACAAAGCGGCCATGTGCAAGATGAGCACGCCCATCTTGACGCGCTTGTTGCTCGAGGCCGTTCAGTTCCAGAGCCCCCAGCGCGGTGGCATGTTCCGTCCCAAGCTGCGTTATGCCCACCAAGGGGGCATGAATCCGCCTGTGATCGTGGTGCACGGCAACTCCTTGGAGCACGTCACCGACACCTACAAACGTTTTCTGGAAGGGCGCTTTCGCAAAGCGTTCAACCTTTCTGGTACCCCACTGCGGATTGAGATGAAAACATCTTCCAATCCTTTTGCGGGCAAGGAAGCCAGTTGAGTGTCCAGGGAATCCGTCTCTTTCGCTCGGCGGTGCCGGGCCCTGTGGTAAGGTCAAGTCTTTCAAACTTCTGAACACGGAGAATATCGTGAGCAACAAAGGTCAACTTTTGCAAGACCCCTTTTTGAATGCATTGCGCAAAGAACACGTGCCGGTGTCCATTTATTTGGTCAACGGCATCAAGCTTCAGGGGCAAATTGAGTCATTCGACCAATACGTCGTGTTGCTGCGGAACACGGTCACCCAGATGGTTTACAAACACGCCATTTCGACCATCGTTCCAGGCCGCTCTGTCACTTTCAGCACGCCTGAAACTGGCGAAATCACAGCCTGATCGTGCCCCTTGTGGTGAGGGTGGTTCTTGTGATCACCGAAGGTTGCTGAATTTGTCTGATTTGTCCTCCAAAAAAACAGCACCGACGCTTTTGATCGGTGTTGATTTTGGCCTGCCACACTTTGACGCCGACTTGGTCGAATTGGGTCTCTTGGCCAAAACAGCGGGACTGCAACCCGTTGCACGTTTGACCTGCAAACGAAAAGCGCCGGACGCTGCGCTTTTTGTGGGCAGCGGAAAAGCCGACGAAATCAAAACTTTGGCCTTGCTGCATGGCGCGGTTGAAATTCTTTTTGACCAAGCCCTCAGCCCTGCTCAGCAGCGCAATCTCGAACGACACATGGGTCTGCCGGTCAATGACCGGACGCTGCTGATTTTGGAAATTTTTGGTCAAAGAGCCCGCAGCCACGAAGGCAAGTTACAAGTCGAATTGGCCCGTCAGCAGTACCTGAGCACTCGTTTGGTTCGGCGCTGGTCACACCTTGAACGGCAAAGCGGCGGCATTGGCATGCGTGGCGGTCCCGGTGAGACCCAGATTGAGCTCGACCGACGCATGATCCAAGACTCGATCAAACGCATCAAAGAGCGGTTGATCAAAGTCAAACGACAGCGCAGTACCCAGCGCCGTCAACGGGACCGGCGTGACACCTTCAATATTTCTTTGGTTGGTTACACCAACGCGGGCAAGTCCACGCTGTTTAACGCCTTGGTCAAGGCCAGGGCCTATGCGGCCGACCAACTTTTTGCAACCCTGGACACCACCACCCGCCAGCTTTACTTGGGGGAAGCGGGTCGATCTGTTTCCTTGTCTGACACCGTGGGCTTTATCCGTGATTTGCCACACGGTTTGGTGGAGGCTTTCCAAGCGACATTGCAAGAGGCCACCGAGGCCGATTTGTTGCTTCACGTGGTGGATGCCTCCAACCCTGATTTTCCCGAACAGATGGCCGAGGTGCAAAAAGTTTTGGTTGATATTGGGGCCGATCAAGTGCCTCAACTCTTGGTTTTTAATAAAATTGATGCTTTGGACAGCGATCGTTACCCCTTAGAGCTTCAAGACCAGTACGATTTGAATGGCGTGCCCGTTTCGCGTGTATTTTTGAGTGCTCAGAGCGGGGTGGGCTTGTCGGGGCTGCGGGCCGTTTTGTCCGAGATCGTGAAAACCGCGTTACCCAGCTTGGATCCTTCAGAGTCCGATCCCCGTGACATTGGGCGGGAATATCTGGGTGACACGACTTGAGAGGCCTTCATTTTCGGCACAATGCTGTTTCGTCACATTGACAAAGATAAAAACCATGAATTTCCACCTCCTTCCCCTTCGTTGGTCCTTGCTGCCTGCAAAGATCCGAGGTATGTTCAATTTGAACGACCCTCGCTGGGGACGTGACGATGACAAGTCGCCCAACGAATCGGGCGCCAAGCCGAGCAATGATGTGCCTCCACCGGGCCCCAAGCCCGATGCATGGCAGCAGCCTTCAGGACGTCCACAACAACAAAGCGGACCACCGGATTTGGATGAGTTGTGGCGTGATTTCAACCGAAAATTGGGCCAAATTTTTGGTGGCAAAGGGGGGCCTCAGCGTCCTCAGGGCCCAGGGGGTTCTGGGGGTGGATCGGGTGGCCCCGAGATTCCTGCCTTCATCAAAAACCTGGGCATCGGGGTGATTTTGGGCGGGTCTTTGTTGGTTTGGTTGGCGACAGGCTTTTTCATTGTGCAAGAAGGTCAACAGGCTGTGATCACCCAGTTTGGCAAGTACCATTCCACCGTCAATGCTGGTTTCAACTGGCGAATGCCTTACCCCTTACAGCGCCACGAGTTGGTCTTTGTGACCCAAATCAGGTCTGTTGACATTGGCCGTGACAACATCATCAAGGCCACGGGCCTGCGTGAGTCGGCCATGCTCACCGAAGATGAAAACATTGTTGAAATCAAGTTTGCCGTTCAATACCGACTGAACGATGCGCGTGCTTATCTCTTCGAAAGCCGTGACCCCACCCAAGCGGTGATTCAGTCGGCTGAAACCGCTGTGCGTGAGGTGGTGGGCAAAATGCGCATGGACTCGGCTTTGGCTGAGGAACGCGACCAGATCGCCCCCCGTGTGCGTGAAAAAATGCAGACCATTCTTGACCTGTACAAGGTTGGTATTGAAGTGGTGGGCATCAACCTGCAACAAGGCGGTGTTCGCCCCCCCGAGCAGGTTCAGGCTGCATTTGACGATGTTTTGAAGGCGGGTCAAGAGCGTGAGCGCGCGAAGAACGAAGCACAGGCTTATGCCAACGATGTGGTCCCCCGCGCCGTGGGTGCTGCATCACGCCTCAAAGAAGAGGCCGACGCCTACCGCGAACGCATCGTGGCCCAAGCAGAGGGTGATGCGCAGCGCTTCAAAACCATCTTGCCTGAGTACCAAAAATCGCCCCAAGTCATGCGTGATCGCATGTACACAGACACCATGCAGCAAATCTACAGCAATGTGACCAAAGTTCTGGTGGACAGCAAGCAGGGCTCCAACCTTTTGTACCTCCCGCTTGACAAAATCATGCAGCAGGTTTCCCAAGTCACGCCGCCTGTCATGGACGTGGCCCCTGCGGCCAGCGGCAACGCGAATGCTGTTTCGACCGAAACGCGTTCCAGGGATACACAACGTTCGCGCGACCGCGATCCACGATAAGGACCAAGAAAATGAATCGCATCGGATTGTGGATTTCCAGCGCACTGGTTTTGTTTGTGTTGCTGAGTTCAACGCTTTTTGTGGTGGACCAACGTCAGTTTGGCGTTGTCTATGCCTTGGGCCAGATCAAGGAAGTGATCACAGAGCCCGGCTTGCATTTCAAGTTGCCGCCACCCCTTCAAAACGTCAATTACATTGACAAACGATTGTTGACCTTGGACAGCCCAGACAACGAACCCATGCTCACGGCTGAAAAGCAGCGTGTGGTCATCGATTGGTATGTTCGCTGGCGCATCACCGATCCCCAGGCCTACATTCGAAATGTGGGATTGGATGAGAAGGCAGGGACCAGCCAACTCAACCGCGTGGTTCGAAATGCTTTTCAAGAGCAAATCAACAAGCGCACCGTCAAAGACTTGTTGTCCCTCAAACGTGAAGAATTGATGGACGATGTCAAAGAAGATGTCCTCGCGGTCGTTCGAGGGGCCAAGCCTTGGGGTGTCGATGTGGTCGATGTTCGCATCACCCGTGCCGATTACGTGGACACGATCACCGAATCGGTTTATCGCCGTATGGAAGCCGAGCGCAAGCGGGTCGCGAATGAATTGCGCTCCACGGGCGGAGCTGAGGGTGAAAAAATCCGTGCGGATGCAGACCGTCAGCGTGAGGTCACTGTGGCCAATGCCTACCGCGATGCACAGAAAATCAAAGGCGAGGGAGACGCCATGGCCGCCCGCTTGTATGCGGAATCGTTTGGTCGCGACCCCCAGTTTGCTCAGTTTTACAGAAGCTTGGAAGCTTACAAGTCCAGCTTCAACAGCAAAGGTGATGTGATGGTTCTGGACCCCGGCAGTTCAGAGTTTTTCAAAGGCATGCGGGGCACACCCGCCAGCGCACCGGCTCGAAAGTAAGGCTTGTTGGCATCGCTCCTTTTGGCTTTGGGCTTGATGCTTATTCTGGAAGGACTGATGCCCATGGTTTTGCCGCGCCTGTGGAAAAGCCTGTTTGAGCAAATGCTCAAGCTGGACGATGGTCAGATTCGCTTTTTCGGCATGCTGATGGTGATTGTCGGCCTGTCCGTCATTTGGTTTCTGGCTTGAGGTCTGAAATTGGCATTTCTGTTCGCAATGATCTTCTTTCTGTCAATTCAGATCCCTTTGGCCGACCTCGGGCCAAAAAACAGACCGTCTACCCGGTAAAATCTGGTTTTTAACCGTCTCCCCCCATCCCCTCATGTCTGCTTGGGTCCTCCCGGATCATGTTGCCGATGTCTTGCCCTCAGAGGCACGCCACATCGAAGAACTCCGTCGTGAACTTTTGGATACCGCCCGTGGCTACGGCTACGAGTTGGTCATTCCTCCACTTCTGGAGCATTTGGAATCCCTGCTGACCGGCACGGGTGAAGCTTTGGACTTGCAAACCTTCAAACTGGTCGACCAACTGTCTGGGCGAACGCTGGGTTTGCGTGCTGACACCACACCTCAAGTGGCGCGCATCGATGCCCATTTGCTGGGCCGCTCCGCGCTCACCCGTCTGTGCTACTGCGGGCCTGTTTTGCACACCCGTCCGGCGCGACCCCACGCCACCCGTGAGCCCTTGCAACTGGGGGCTGAAATTTACGGTCATGCCGGACCCGAGGCCGATCTGGAAATCCTTCAGTTGGCTTTGGATTGTCTGTCGGCCGGACGCGCGGGTCATTTACAGGTCGATCTGGCCGATGCCCGCGTCGTCAACCGTTTGCTGCGAGATGAGGTCTTGAGCGACCAACTTCGGCACGACATCCATGCCGCTTTGGCTCGAAAAGACGCTTCAGCCTTGTCAGGCCTGTGCAAAGCCCTGACCTCAGCGTCGCGCGAGGGTTTGCTGGCTTTGGTCGGCTTGTATGGGGATTTGAGTGTGCTGGACATGGCCGCCTCACGTTTGCCAGCTTTCCCTGAAATCACGCAGGCTTTGGCGCAGATGCGTTGGTTGGCGTCACAAATTCCAGATGTGGCTGTGAGTTTTGATTTGGGCGATTCGCGAGGTTACGCTTACTACAGTGGTATGCGCTTTGCCATTTACGCCCAAAACGCATCCGATGCTTTGGCTCGGGGGGGGCGTTATGACGGTGTGGGTGCTGTTTTCGGTCACCGCATCGACCGCGACCGTCCGGCAGTGGGTTTCAGCCTGGACCTGAAAGAATTGGTGGCCGCCGTCAAGCCACTGCCTTTGCGCGCGGCCATCCGTGCACCGTGGGGTTCATCCGCTTCTTTGCGTTCGGCGATTGCTTCCTTGCGCAGCCGTGGCGAGACGGTGGTCTGTGTGTTGCCAGGCCACGAAAGTGAAATTGACGAATTCCATTGCGACCGCGAACTGGTAGAAGCGGCTGGGCAATGGGTGGTACAGGCTCTTTGAGAAAGAACATTTCAAGCATGAACATGAAGCAAGGCCGTAACGTGGTCGTTGTTGGCACCCAATGGGGCGACGAGGGCAAAGGCAAACTGGTCGACTGGTTGACCGAAAGCGCCCAAGGCGTGGTGCGTTTCCAGGGGGGCCATAACGCTGGCCACACCTTGGTCATCAACGGCGTCAAAACCGCTTTGCACCTGATCCCCAGTGGCATCATGCGCGCAGGCGTCAAGTGTTACATCGGCAACGGCGTGGTGCTGTCGGTGCCCAAGCTGCTCGAAGAAATTGCAGGCCTTGAAAAAGCCGGTGTCGAGGTTCGTTCACGCCTGCGCGTGAGCGAAGCCTGCCCGCTGATCTTGCCTTACCACGTGGCATTGGATGTGGGCCGCGAAGCCGCTAAAGAGAAGGCTGGGACCGCCAAGATCGGCACCACCGGCCGAGGCATCGGCCCCGCTTACGAAGACAAAGTGGCGCGTCGCGCTCTGCGTGTTCAAGACCTCAAATACCCGGAGCGTTTTGCCACCAAACTGCGCGAAAACCTGTCTTTGCACAACGAAATTTTAGTCAACATTTTGGGTGCTTCGCCTGTTGACTTTGACACCATTTACAACGAGGCCATGGGCTATGCACAAGCCTTGTTGCCCATGGTGGCCGATGTGTCGCGTGAGTTGAACGAGGCCCACAAAGCCGGGGCCAATTTGCTGTTCGAGGGCGCACAAGGCACTTTGCTGGATGTGGATCACGGTACCTACCCATTTGTCACGTCCAGCAACTGCGTGGCGGGCAATGCCGCAGCCGGTGCGGGCGTGGGCCCCGGCATGCTGCACTACATCCTGGGCATCACCAAGGCTTACTGCACCCGCGTGGGTGGCGGCCCGTTTCCCACCGAACTCGATTGGGAAACCCCCGGCACGCCCGGTTACCACATGTCTACCGTGGGCGCTGAAAAAGGCGTGACCACCGGCCGTTCGCGCCGTTGTGGCTGGTTTGATGCCGCTTTGCTCAAGCGCAGCGCGCAGGTCAATGGTCTGTCCGGTTTGTGCATCACCAAGCTTGACGTGCTCGATGGCCTGAAAGAATTGCTGCTGTGTACGGGCTACGAGCTGGATGGGGAGACCATCGACATCCTGCCTATGGGTGCGGACGAAATAGCCCGCTGCAAACCGATTTACGAAGTGATTCCTGGCTGGACCGAGACCACGGTGGGTGTGACCCAGTTGGACAAACTGCCTGACACGGCCCGTTATTACTTGGACCGCATTGCCGAGGTGACCGGCGTGCCCGTGCATGTGGTGTCCACCAGCCCTGACCGTGACCACACGATCTTGCTGCACAACCCCTTTGCGGCCTGATCAAACGGACAGTCGCCCAGTTTTTACCCACCTTTTGACGGAGTTCCTCCCATGTTGACCGAAGACGGCAAGCACCTGTACGTGAGCTACGACGAGTACCACAACCTGATCGAAAAGCTCGCGATCCGAATCCACCAATCTGGATGGCAGTTCGACACCATTTTGTGTCTGGCCCGGGGCGGTATGCGCCCCGGCGACATCTTGTCCCGCATCTTTGACAAGCCCTTGGCCATCATGTCCACCAGCTCGTACCGCGCCGACGCGGGCACGGTACAAGGTCACTTGGACATCGCGCGCTTCATCACCACGCCCAAAGGCGAAATCGCTGGCAAGGTTTTGTTGGTGGACGACTTGGCCGATACCGGTCACACCTTGCGTGCGGTGGTTGACCAACTCAAGAACAATTACAAGCCCGTGACCGAGCTGCGCACAGCGGTCATCTGGACCAAAGGCGTGTCCACCTTCAAACCCGATTATTCGATCGAGGATTTGCCCACCAACCCATGGATTCACCAACCGTTTGAACCCTACGACGCCATGCGCCCCGATAAACTGTTGGAAAAATGGCGCGTTTGATCCGCCTCGGATTTACCCGCATTGACCTGCATGCAGCCTCCTTCGGGAGGCTGTTTGCATTAGGATCGACGCATGCCTGACGAACCTCAAAAAACACTTTCGCCCCATCTGACGACGGGTCTGATCCACCATCCCTACCTTGCGCCGGGCGGTTTTGAGGCCCCGCAACCCGGTGTTTTCAAAGCATCAACCGTTTACTTTCCATCGGTAGCGGCCATGCGTCAACGTGAGTGGAAGGACAAATCTTCTTACACCTATGGCTTGCATGGCACACCCACCACTTATGTGCTGGAAGAGCGCCTATGCGCTTTAGAGGGTGGGCTGCAATGCGTTTTGGTGCCCAGTGGTCTGGCGGCACTGGCATTGGTTGCTTTGTCTGTATTGACCACCGGTGATGAGGTGCTCATTCCCGACAATGCCTACGGCCCCAACAAGGCCTTGGCGCAAGGTGAGTTGCATCACTTTGGCATTTCGCACCGCTTTTATGACCCGCTGGACCCTGAGGATCTTTCACGCCAAATCTCGCCGAAAACGCGCTTGGTCTGGCTTGAAGCGCCGGGCTCGGTGAGCATGGAGTTTCCCGATTTGCCTGAGATGGTCCGCCGCTGCCGCGAGCGCGGCGTTTGGTGTGCCCTCGACAACACCTGGGGGGCGGGACTGGCTTTCAAAGCGTTTGATTTGTTGGGAGATGGCCATGGCGCTGGCGGGGAGGGCAGCCTGTCGGTGGACATCAGCGCCCATGCGTTGACCAAATACCCCAGTGGTGGTGGTGATGTGCTCATGGGCAGCGTCATCACAAGGGATGCGGCCTTGCATTTGAAAATCAAACTTTGCCACATGCGACTGGGGCTGGGTGTGGCTGCCAATGACGCTGAAACCGTTTTGCGCTCCTTGCCCAGCATCGACCTCCGTTACAAAGCCCATGACCAAACGGCCCGAGCTTTGGCAGCATGGTGGCAAGACCAACCACAATGCGCGCAACTGATGCATCCCGCCTTTGAGGGCTCCCCAGGCCACGCCCATTGGCAAGCTCTGTGCGATCGCAACACGGGCCAAGGATTGGCCGCTGGCTTGTTCAGCGTCATGATCGATGCGCGTTTCAGTCAAGCCCAGGTGGACGCGTTTTGCGATGGGCTGAAACTTTTCAAAATTGGTTACAGCTGGGGCGGGCCCGTGAGCTTGGTGGTGCCCTACGACATCGCGTCGATGCGCTCAGCCTGGCCCAGCCATTTGAGGCCAGGCACTCTGGTGCGTTTTTCCACGGGTCTGGAGTCCGCGCGCGACCTGATCCTTGACTTGCATCAAGCCGTTCAGGCGCATTTGCCAATCGCCTGAGGGCGTGAACTGATCGACGCGCCATTGATGGGCATCCAAGCTGTTGGATGGTGCGTTGATCGCTGTTCAAAAACAGCCAGTGGCGTTACCCTGAACACTTCATTTTTGGGAAAGCCACATGGCCATGAATGCAGACAAGTCCATTGACCACGATGCAGACCTGCCCACCATGGACGCGCCCTACGTGCCGCCGCTGCCCGTGGGGCCGCGCGCGCACATGCGTTCCTTGGGGTTTTCAGATCCTTTTCGCTGGCTGGCACGGGGCCTGAAGGACATGCGCCAGCACCCGGCCATTGCCTTGTTTTACGGCCTGTGTTTTTGGGGCATGGCGCAGGTACTGGCCTTGGTGTTCAAGCACAAGCCCGAGTACACCTTGACCCTGGTTTCTGGCTGCTTGCTGGTGGGGCCGTTCTTGGCCATGGGTCTGTACGAGGTCAGTCGAAAACGCGAGCACAGCGAAGTGCCGGACATGGCTGGCTCCTTGATGTGCTGGGACCAGCACATCCGCAGCATGGCCCTGTTGGTGCTGGTGCTGATGGTGCTGGAGTTGCTGTGGGGCAGGGCGTCATTGGTGGTGTTTGCGGTGTTCTTCAACACCGGCATGCCCTCCACCACGGGCGTGATCGAGGCGGTGTTCAACCCGCACAACATCGAATTTTTGATGGTCTATCTGGCGGTGGGTGGTGTGTTTGCGGCCCTGGTCTATGGCCTGTCGGTGGTGTCCATTCCCATGATCCTGGACCGCGACACCGATGCCATTTCGGCCGTGTTGATTAGCATGCGGGTGGTTTTGTCGCACCCGAGCGTGATGCTGCTGTGGGGCTTGTTGCTGAGCTTGCTGGTGCTGGCGGCCCTGTGGCCTTGGGCGTTGGGCATCATCGTGGTGGGGCCGTGGCTGGGTCATGCGAGCTGGCACGCCTACCGAGGGAGCGTCGAGTGGGAGGAAAACACTGAAGAAGCTGTTACATTGGGCAGCTCAAATTAAAGGAGCCATCTTGGCCACACCCAACTACGGATTCGAAAAACGCCAGAAAGAACTGGCCAAGAAGCGCAAAAAAGAAGACAAGCTCAAGGCCAAGTCAGACCGCAAGTCGGGCCTGTTGGCTGAAGATGGCTCTGAAATCGAAGGCGAAGAAGCCAACGCCCACACCCCAGCGACCGGTGCGGTCGACTCTTCCACGCCTGCGGCTTGAATCAACGGCCGCGATCACCCTTGCACCAGCCCATGCGCCAAAACCAGCATGTCTGCCATGCTGTGGCTCGCAGGTGTGGCCAGAGGCGCTTGGGCGTAGTGCACGAAGTTGTTGCCGGTGGAGGCCTCGTAACCGGGGTCATAGTGGCCTGAAAGCAGTTCGGTCACCACCTCACGCATTTCGCCGCGCTCGATTCTTTCTTGCCAGCCTTGCACCACGGCTTTGCCGCGCAGCGCCACCAGCCGCTCCAGCCGGTCAGCAAACAAGGCGCGGTCCTCTGTGAAGAACACATAGTCCTCCAGCAGCAAATTGACCCGATTTTCCAGCGACAAGTCCACCCTCAGGCAGGGGCTGGCCCGCATGGCCGCCATCAGCGCGTCAGGCACCGCCAGATTGCCCACCTTTTTGCTTTCGGCTTCGACAAACACCGGCCTGTCTGCACTGAAAGCTCGCAATGCGTCCCAGATCTGCGTGTCAAAGGCTTTTTGCGTCGGCTGTGGCGTGCCCGGAATGAAGCCCAGCACCGAGCTGCGGTGGCAGGCAATGGCTTCAAGATCCAACACCTGTGCCCCTTCTTGCGCCAAAGCCTGCAGCAAACGTGTTTTGCCCGAGCCGGTGGGCCCACACAGCACCTTGAACTGCAGGCGTTGGGCTTGGCGCGGCGTGTCTTCCATCACTTCTTTGCGAAAGGCCTTGTAGCCGCCTTCAATCAGGTGCACCTTGAAGCCAATTTGCCCTAGGATCAGCGCCAGTGAGTTGCTGCGCTTGCCCCCTCGCCAACAGTAAACCAGAGGCTGCCAATTTTTGGGTTTGTCCATCACCTGTGTTTCGATGTGGCGGGCGATGTTTTTGGCCACCAGGGCGGCCCCCACTTTTTGCGCCTCGAACGGGTTGACCTGCTTGTAAAGGGTGCCCACCTGGATGCGCTCTTCGTTGTTGAGCGACGGCCAGCTCAAGGCTCCGGGCAGGTGATCCTCGGCGTGTTCGCCCTCGGAGCGTGCATCCAAAATGGCATCAAACTGGTTCAGTTGGGCCATGGCATCCGAGGCCGAGATCAGGTGAAGACTCATTTCAGTTGTTTCTTCAAGGTGGGCCAGACGTTGGCCAGCATGCGCGGCTGCGCGGCTTCGTTGGGGTGAATGCGGTCCGCCTGAAACCATTTGAGGGGCTCGGCGTCGTCGCCCACGCCTTTCAAAAAGAAAGGCACCAGCGCGGCCTTTTGACTTTTGGCCACTTGTGCATAGGCCGCTTCAAACTGGCGTGCCATCTCGGGGCCGTAATTGGGGGGCATTTGCATGCCCAGCAGCAGCACCTTGGCCCCCGCAGCTTGGGCTTGTTGGGTCATGGCCAGCAAGTTGTCTTGTGTCATGCGCATGGGCAGGCCGCGCAGGGCGTCGTTGCCCCCCAGCTCGATGACCACATGGCTGGGTTGATGGCGTTTGAGCAAAGCGGGCAGGCGGGAGCGTCCGCCCGAGGTGGTGTCGCCGCTGATGCTGGCGTTGATGACTTCAACGTCAGGCTTTTCTTGCGCCAATTGCTTTTGCAGCAAGGCGACCCATCCGGTGCCTCTGGCCAGTCCGTATTCGGCGCTCAGCGAGTCGCCCAACACCAAGACGCGCTGACCCGAAGTGCCTTGCGCAGCCGCCACAAAGCCCCAGCCGATCAGGGCCAGCATGGCGCAGTTAAAGTGGCGACGTCTCAACAAAGGTTTGTGCATGCCTGAATCCATCATTGCCGTGCGTGGCATCTCCAAAAGCGTGCAGGATGCCAGCGGTCGGCTGGACATTTTGCGCGATATCGATTTCTCATTGAACGCGGGGGAAACAGCCGCTATTGTCGGCGCTTCTGGTTCGGGCAAAAGCACGCTGCTGGCCATCCTGGCGGGATTGGATACGCCCAGTGCTGGCCAGGTGGTTCTGGCGGGGCAGTCTCTTTTTGATTTGTCCGAAGACGAACGCGCCGCCTTGCGGGCCCAGCACGTAGGCTTCGTGTTTCAGAGCTTTCAGCTCATGCCCAACCTGACGGCGCTGGAAAACGTGATGTTGCCGCTCGAGTTGGCCGATCTGCCCGATGCCCGCAAAACCGCGACCGCCATGCTGCAGCGCGTGGGTTTGGGCGAACGACTCAAGCACTTGCCCAAGGTTTTATCGGGCGGGGAACAGCAACGCGTGGCTCTGGCCCGGGCTTTTGTAGTTCAACCCGATGTGTTGCTGGCCGACGAACCGACTGGCAGCTTGGACCATGCGACGGGTGAGGCCATCATGGACTTGATGTTTGCGCTCAACCGTGAGCAGGGCACCACCTTGGTCTTGGTCACGCACGATCGCCAGCTTGCGGCCAAGTGCGAACGCATTCTGTCGATTCAGGCCGGGCGCTTGAGCGAGTCAGCCCCTGATTTGGGTTAACCCATCACGGTACCCCAGTGGTGAGTCTTTGGTGAACAACGATAATCCCAAGATGTCTTCCCACAAAGTGCTGTTCGGCTTTCATGCCGTGGGCGTTCGCCTCAAGATCGCCCCCCAATCCGTTGTTGAAATCCATTACGAGGTCACCCGCCGCGATGCGCGTATGCGGCAGTTCATTGACAAGGCCCGCGATTCGGGCATGCGCATGATCGAATCGGACGGTGAGCGACTGTCCAAACTGGCCGGTGGTCATGGTCATCAGGGCGTGGTCGCCATGGTGACGCCGATCCCGCAAAACCACTCCTTGGACGATTTGCTGGATTCCGTTGAAGGCCCGCCTTTGCTTTTGGTGTTGGATGGCGTGACCGACCCGCACAACCTGGGGGCTTGTTTGCGTGTGGCCGATGGCGCAGGGGCGCATGCCGTGATCGCCCCCAAAGACCATGCCGCCGGCATCAATGCCACCGTGGCCAAAGTGGCCAGTGGCGCAGCCGAAACCATGCCTTATTTCATGGTCACCAATTTGGCCCGTACGCTGGGCGAACTTAAAGAGCGCAGCATCTGGGTCATTGGCACCAGTGACGATGCGCCGCGCAACATTTACCAAGCCGACTTGAAAGTGCCCACCGCTTTGGTGTTGGGTGCTGAAGGGAGCGGGATGCGCCAGTTGACGCGTAAAAACTGCGACGAACTGGTCAGCATCCCCATGCGCGGGGCCGTTGAAAGTTTGAACGTATCGGTGGCCAGTGGTGTATGCCTCTATGAAGCACTGCGGCAACGCAGTTGAATGTCTTTCTCTCTCTCAACCTCCCTGAAAGTCAGTCATGTCCCGCCAAACCCTCTTTTCCTTGAGTCTGCTGTTCTTGTTGACGGTCCTCTTGTCCGCATGCACGCAAGAGCAGCAAAACAAATTCAGCAGAGGCATTCAAAACTGGACGGGCACCAACGGTGTCATGGAAGTTTATGCGGGTGACAAGCTGGTTCGTCGCTTCATCAAGGTGGACAAAGTCAGCACCGCTTTGGGAACCGATGACAAACAGCCAAGGGCCTACCGTTACGGCTATGGCGTGCTGGATGAGAACCTCAACATGGCGGCCGACCCTGGCGAGAAAAAGGTCTACTTCGAAGTCAGCGATTACTCGAACACGGTGTTTTTCGAAAGCCCACGCTGAACCCAGCGTCTTGCCATCAGATCCACCCCAAGGCGCCGATGATGGCACCCGCCCCAATCAACCACAGCAGGTGAATTCGGGTACGCCAAACCAGCAGCACCGACACCAGCGTCAGCAGCCACAGTGGCCAGTCTTTGGCAGGGTTGTTGTGGCTGGCTGTCAAAAGCCACCCCGTAGACACCAACAAGGCAATCACCACCGGGGCCATGCCCAATTTAAAGGCTTTGATGCCGCGCTTGTCACGGTGGTGGTGGGCCCATCGGGTGGTGGTGTAGGTCAACACGGAAGAGGGCAGCATGATGCCCAAAAGGCTCAGGAAGACACCCAAACCCGACAGGGCCACGCTCATCCAGCCCCCCCCGAGACCGGTTCCTGCATTCAGCCCCACATTCCAGCCCATCACGGCCACAAAAAGTACGTTGGGTCCAGGAGAGGCTTGGGCCAAGGCAATGGAAGAGCTGAACTGCTGCTCTGTCAACCATCCGTTTTGGTCCACCAAAAACCGGTGCATGTCTGGCGCTGTGATGATGGCACCGCCGACCGCCAAAAGCGAAAGCGATAAAAAGTGGTTAAAAAAGGCCACCCAATCACCCCAGGCCAATTGCAAACTGAGGCTCATGATGGCACCTCAATGGAGGCCAATTTGGCCAATTGCAGGTAAGCCCATGCACAAGCCAAGGAGCCGATGCCCAACAACACCCAAAGCAAAGGCCAACGCAACAAACTCACGCACACAAAGGTGCTCAGCATGACCAAAAAACAGGCCAACATGCCCATCGGGTTGAGCTTCAAAGCGCCAATCAGCTTGATGCCCGTGGCCGCAATGAGTCCGGCTGCAACGGCCCCCATGCCACGCAAGGCACCTTGCGCCCACGGCGCGTCGGACACACCACCGAACACCGATGCCAAGATCAACACCACAGCCAAAGGTGCCAACAACAAGCCCGCCAAAGAAGCCAGCGCACCGCCCAGGCCAAAGTGGCGTCCGCCGATGATCAAGCAAAAATTGACCACATTGGGGCCCGGCATGATTTGAGCAACAGCCCAGTCTTCCACAAACTGGGCCTGCGTCATCCAGCGCTTTTTTTCGACCAGTTCACGCTGCACAACCGCTAAAACCCCACCGAAACCCTGTAAAGCCAGCACGGTGAAGGACAAGAACAAATCTGTTTTGGAACGGGGTGTGTTGAGCGGAACTGTTTCAGACATGGTGGAATTATCCTGACCCTCGGAGAATCAAGCAGTCGCCCGCAGGCCAACTGCAGTCTTGGGTTTGAACGGATCAAGGCACGTCAAGCCCTGGTCCTCAGGGCGCGGTGTTCGCGGGCTCGGCAATGCCGCCCACCACCTGGCTGAAACCACCGTCCACATAAGTGATTTCAGCCGTCACACCCGCTGCCAGGTCGCTCAGCATGAAAGCCGCCACATGGCCTACGTCTTCAATGGTCACGTTGCGGCGTATGGGTGAAGCCTCGGCCACCACCGACAAAATCTTGCCAAAACCCTTGATGCCGCTGGCCGCCAGCGTCTTGATGGGGCCGGCCGAAATGCCATTGGCGCGCAAGCCCCGGTTTTGGCTGCCCAGCGATTCGGCCAAGTAACGAACCGAAGCTTCCAAACTGGCTTTGGCCAGTCCCATGGTGTTGTAGTTGGGGACCGTCCGGATGGCGCCTAAATAAGTCAGCGTCAGCACGGCCGACTTGTCGTTCAAATAGGGCAAGGCTGCTTTGGCCATGGCTGGAAAGCTGTAAGCGCTGATGTCATGGGCAATCTTGAAACCTTCTCGCGACAGGCCATCCAGAAAGTCACCCGCAATCGCCTCGCGAGGAGCGTAGCCAATCGCGTGGACAAAACCGTCGAATTTGGGCCAAGTGGCGGACAAGTCAGTAAAGAGCTTTTCGATCTGTTCATCGCTGCCTACGTCGCAATCAAAAATCAGCTTGGAGTCAAAATCGGCCGCGAATTCGGTGATCCGGTCTTTGAACCGCTCGCCCACATAGCTGAACGCCAACTCCGCACCCTGTGCATGGCAGGCCTTGGCGATGCCATAGGCGATCGAACGGTTGGACAGCACGCCAGTGATCAGCAGCTTTTTCCCCGATAGAAATCCTGTTTTTGTGGTCATGCCCTCAACTCCTGAAAAATGTGTGCAGAATTGTCGCATGCGAAGACCCTTGGCTTTTTTCTGGACACACTGCTTGCTGGCCCTTGGGTTTTGTAGCTCAGGCAGCGTCTGGGCCAGTCACGCTTATGCGCAGTTTGGCGATGTTCGTTACCCTTTAGGTTTTTCGCATTTCTCGCATGTCAACCCCGCCGCACCCAAAGGGGGCGCGATTGTTTTGGTGCCGCCCACACGCCAATCGAGTTTTGACAAATACAACCCCTTCACCTTGAAGGGCAGTGCCCCGCCTTCCATGCTGGGCATGATGTTTGATACCTTGCTGGTGGGCAACATGGACGAGCCCACCACTTCTTATGGCTTGTTGGCCTTGGAGACGCAAGTCGCAGCTGACCGTTTGTCGGTGACTTTCCAGATCCACCCTGCGGCCCGTTTCCACAATGGAGACCCGGTTTTGGCCACCGATGTGCGCCATTCGTTTGAACGACTGACCAGCAAGCAGGCGGCACCCCAATACCGAACTTACTTTGGTGAAGTCAAAAAAGCCACGGTGTTGGCCGAGCGCAGCATTCGCTTTGATTTT
Source organism: Comamonadaceae bacterium (assembly GCA_021299875.1). Classification (GTDB taxonomy): domain Bacteria; phylum Pseudomonadota; class Gammaproteobacteria; order Burkholderiales; family Burkholderiaceae_C; genus Limnohabitans_A. Next base: position 29,055 of record JAJTEW010000008.1, read on the forward strand.
GTCAGGCCCAACAGCGAGTTGCCCCTGATCGTGGGCAGCTTGCCGGTGTTCAGCCACAAGTGGGGACTGGAGGGTGGCGTGCACAAACCGCTGGACCAAATGGTCATGGACATCCCCATCGCGTCGGGACCCTACCGCATTGGGCGGGTGCAGTTTGGCAAAGACATCACGTATGAGCGCGACCCGACCTATTGGGCCCGTGACTTGAATGTGCGCAAGGGACAATTCAATTTTGACCGCATCACCTACAAAATCTACAAAGACAGCACCGCCCAGCTCGAAGCTTTCAAGGCCGGTGAGTTCGATTACATGCAGTCTTTCATTGCGCGAGAGTGGGCCAGGGCCTTCACTGGTCGGGCGTTCGACCGGGGTGATTTGATCAAGGCCGAATTGGCACATGGGAACGCAGGTGACTTTCAGGGCTTTTTATTCAATACGCGCCGCGACAAGTTCCAGGACGTGCGGGTGCGCCAGGCCATTGCGTTGGCCATGGACTTTGAATGGCTGAACCGGCAACTCTTTTACAACGCCTACAGCCGGGTGCGTGGCTATTTTGTGGCCAGCGATTTCGAAGCCAAGGGTCGTCCCGGCCCAGACGAGTTGGCCTTGCTCGCACCCTTGCGGTCCAAACTGCCCGCTGCCGTGTTCGAGCAAGATGTGCCCCAACCGCCTCAAACTGCGCTGGACCCGGCCTCGGGCCACACCCTGCGTGACCACTTGCGCCAGGCGCGTGATTTGCTCAAAGCAGCTGGATGGACCTACCGCGATGGCGCTTTGCGCAACGCCAAGGGGCAAGCTTTCAGCATCGAGTTTTTGGACAGTTCGGGCTCAATGGGGCGCGTGGTCACGCCATTTGCCAAGAACCTTGAAAAACTGGGCATCCAGGTGCAGTACAAAGTGATTGACTTCGCTTTGCTGCAAAAACGCATGGACGTGTTCGACTTTGACATCGTCAGCAACCGCACCGTGGGCAGCGAAGCGCCCGGCACCGAGTTGCTTGAGCGCTACGGCAGCCGATCTGCCGACGTGGAGGGTTCGGGCAACGTGATCGGCTTGAAAGACCCGGCCGTGGACGCGCTGCTGGACAAGGTGGTCAGTGCCACGTCACGGCCTGAGCTGGTGACCAGCCTGCGGGCCTTGGACAGGGTGCTGCGCCATGGCCACTATGTGGTGCCACACTGGTATGGCGCCGTGCACCGGGTGTCTTGGCGGGCCAAGGCGTTTGCGCGACCCGCCGACTTGCCCCGTTTTTTCCAGCCTGAAAAACTGGTCACCACCGTGTGGTGGTCTCCCAGTGCCTCAGCCGAACCAGCCGCATCAGTGGCCCCAACGGCCTCCAAAGCCCCTTGACCCATGCTGGCCTATCTATTCAAACGCTTGCTCCTGATGGTCCCGACCTTGTTCGGGGTGTTGCTGATGACCTTTGTGGTGATCCAGTTTGTGCCCGGTGGCCCGGTGGAACAAATGGTGTCCCAGCTTCAAGGTCGCGACACTGGCGGGGAGGGCGCAGCAGCGGCGGGCAGCGGTTACCGAGGCAGACAGGGCGTGGATGCCGCACGCATTGCCGAAATCAAAACGCTTTACGGCTTTGACAAGCCACCCACCGAGCGTTTTTGGCTGATGCTCAAACAGTTTGCGCAGTTTGATCTGGGCAAGAGCTTTTTCTACCCCAAAGACGTCTGGAGCTTGATCAAGGAGAAACTGCCGGTGTCCATCAGCTTGGGCCTGTGGACGTTTTTTCTGAGCTATCTGGTGTCCGTGCCTTTGGGCATCGCCAAGGCCGTGCGGGCGGGCACCCGCTTTGACACGCTCACCAGTTTGCTGGTGTTGGTGGGCTATGCGATTCCGGGTTTCGTGCTGGGCGTGGCCTTGCTGGTGATTTTTGGCGGACAGTTGCAGTGGTTTCCGCTGCGCGGACTGACGTCGTCCAACTGGGACCAGCTGAGCTGGGGGGCCAAGGTGGTTGATTATTTGTGGCACATCGCCTTGCCGGTCACGGCCAGCGTGCTGGGCTCGTTTGCGGTCATCACCATGTTGACCAAGAATGCGTTTCTGGAAGAAATCCGCAAGCAGTATGTTTTGACGGCCCGCGCCAAGGGCCTGAGTGAAAACCGTGTGCTGTACCGCCATGTCATGCGCAACGCCTTGATCCCGCTGGTCACGGGCTTCCCGGCGGCTTTCATTGGTGCGTTTTTCACGGGGTCTTTGTTGATCGAAACCTTGTTTTCCCTGGACGGGCTGGGCTTGCTGAGTTACGAGGCTGTGATCCGTCGGGACTATCCGGTGGTGCTGGGCACCTTGTATTTGTTTACCCTGATCGGGCTGGTCACCAAGTTGATCAGTGACCTGTGTTACCTGTGGGTGGACCCGCGCGTGAAGTTCGACAAATGAGCACCTCAACCGCGCCTTTTTCAACCGCGCAAGCCTCGCCTTCGGCGCGTGCTTGGCAGCGCTTTCGCCGCAACCGTCTGGGTTTTGGCAGCCTGATCATTTTTGTCACGTTGTTTGTGCTCAGCCTGGGGGCTGAGTTCTTGTCCAATGACAAGCCTTGGGTGGTGCGCTTTGAGGGCCAGTGGTATTTCCCCGTGGTCCAGAAATTGCCAGAAAAGGTTTTTGGTGGAGACTTTGAGACGCCTGCCGATTACCTGGACCCTTTCATTCAGCAGCAACTGAAAAAGGACGGCAACTGGGCATTGCAGGCCCCCAACCCTTACCACCACAGCACCCTCGACTATTTCGCCCCTTTGCCCAACCCCGCGCCGCCATCAGCGCACAACTGGTTGGGCACTGACGACAGGGGGCGCGATGTGTTGGCGCGTTTGGTCTATGGCTTCAGGGTGTCGGTGCTGTTTGCTTTGGCCCTGACTTTGTTGGGCGTGGTGTTGGGTGTGTTGACCGGCGCTGTACAGGGGTTTTTTGTGGGCAAGACCGACTTGGTGTTCCAACGCTTCATTGAAATTTGGAGCGCCATGCCCGAGCTGTATTTGCTGATCATCTTCTCGGCTGTGTTCGAGCCCAGTGTGGGCCTGTTGCTTTTATTGCTTAGCCTTTTTGGCTGGATGGGCTTGTCCGACTATGTGCGCGCCGAGTTCTTGCGCAACCGCCAACTCGATTACGTCAAATCGGCACGTGCGTTGGGCCTGGGGCATTGGCAGATCATGTGGCGGCATGTTTTGCCCAACAGCATGACCCCGGTGGTGACATTTTTGCCGTTTCGCATGAGTGGCGCCATTTTGGCCCTGACCTCGCTGGACTTTTTGGGCCTGGGTGTACCGCCTGGCACGCCCTCCTTGGGCGAACTCCTGGCCCAAGGCAAAAACAACATCGACGCCTGGTGGATCTCTCTTTCCACCTTTGTGGTGCTGGTGGTGACTTTGTTGCTCTTGACCTTCATGGGGGATGCTTTGCGAGACGCACTCGATCCCCGAAAGGCGCAGGCATGAGCACGCCCCAAGCTTTGCTGGAACTCCAGGATCTGCACATCGCCTTTGGCGGGCAGGCCGTGGTGCACGGCGTGAACCTGAGCATCCAGGCGGGTGAGCGGGTGGCCTTGGTGGGGGAGTCGGGCTCTGGCAAGTCCGTCACGGCGCTGTCGGTGCTGCGTTTGCTCGAGTCAGCGCAACTGTCGGGGCAGGTGCTTTGGCAAGGGCAAGACCTGTTGTTGCAAACGCCCAAGGAGATGCAGCGCATCCGCGGTGATGAGATCGCCATGATTTTTCAGGAACCGATGACGGCGCTGAACCCCCTGTTGACGGTGGGTCAGCAAATCTCAGAAGTGCTGCAACTCAAAAAGCTTTTGCCCCGACGAGACGCCGATGCGCGAGCGGTGCATTTGTTGTCCGAAACGGGGATCGATGACCCTGGGCGTCGGTTTGGCGCTTACCCGCACCAGTTGTCGGGCGGTCAACGCCAACGCGCCATGATGGCCATGGCCTTGGCCTCTGAGCCTAAGCTGCTGTTGGCCGACGAACCCACCACCGCACTGGATGCCAGCTTGCGCCTGCAGATGCTGCAGCTGCTGGCCGATCTCCAGCAAAAAACCGGAATGGCGGTGTTGTTGATCACGCACGATCTGGCCTTGGTGCGCCACTTCGCGCATCGGGTGGCGGTGATGGAAAAAGGTCATCTCGTTGAGCAAGGCGATTTGCAAGCGGTGTTTGAGCAACCCCAGCACCCTTATACGCAGCGATTGTTGACCAGCCTCCCCAGTCGTGCTGGCTTGGTGCCCATGCCCGAGGCACAAAATCCACCGATTTTGCAAGCCAAGCAATTGCAGGTGCGCTACCCGATGTCGGTGCCGGGCTTCAAAGCTTGGTTTCAAAAGCACCACTTCACCGCCTTGCACGGTGCAGACTTTTCAATCTCGGCGGGCAGCACTTTGGGCGTGATGGGCGAGTCTGGCTCGGGAAAATCGAGCTTGGCGCAAGCTGTTTTGGGCTTGATTCCTTTTTCTGGCGAGCTGTCCTTCAGTGGCCAAACCTGGCGTGGCCGACCCGCTTTGGACAAAGTCTTGCGTCGTCGGGTGCAAGTGGTTTTTCAGGACCCCTATGGCAGCTTGTCGCCGCGCATGACGGTGGGTGAGATCGTCTCAGAAGGCCTGCGTTTGCACCATCCGCACTGGACGCCTGCGCAAACCGAACAACGCGTTCGCGAAGCCTTGGCCGAGGTCGGCTTGGTGGGTGAGTCCTTTGCCGACCTGCTCAACCGCTACCCGCATGCTTTTTCGGGCGGTCAGCGGCAACGCATCGCTCTGGCTCGTGCATTGGTGGTGGAGCCCGACCTTTTGGTGCTGGACGAACCGACCAGTGCACTGGATGTGACCGTTCAAAAGCAAATTCTGGAATTGTTACAAGCGGTGCAAAAAAAACGCGGAACCGCGTATTTACTAATCACCCATGACGTCGATGTCTTGCGTGCCATGGCGCATCAGGTGGTGGTTCTCAAGTCGGGCCGCGTGGTGGAGCAAGGTGCTGCTGACCAAGTCCTTGGCCACCCCCAGCACGCATACACCCGCACGTTGGTGCAGGCTTTTCCCGATTTGGCATGAAAAAAAACGAAGGCCTGCGGGTCATGATTTCCTTGAAAATCACACACTTACAACGATTTATCGGCTAGAATGCTGACTTCACGACCAAACGGGCGGGTTTTCACCGCCCGTTTTTTTTGGGTCTTACTTTTTAACACCGACATTCTGAAGCTCTGTGGCATTGCAGCAAATTGTTCAAGAAACCGTGACTGGACTGGGTTATGACCTGGTCGAGATCGACCGCACAGCGGGCGGTTTATTGCGCATCACGATCGATTGGCCGTGGACCCCTGGCTCTGAGCAGTTCATCAATGTCGAAGACTGCGAAAAGGTCAACCGTCAGTTACAGTTTGCACTCGAAGTGGACGGTGTGACCTACAACCGTTTGGAAGTTTCCTCGCCGGGCATCGACCGTCCGCTGCGCGGTGAACAAGACTTTGAGCGCTTTGTCGGGGAATTGATTGACATCACCCTCAAGGTGCCCATGGGTGACAAATCAGGTGGCATGGTCAACCCCACGCGTAAAAAATTTCGCGGCACGCTGGAGCGTGACGCCGCTGGAGTGGCTTGGCAAATCGTCTGGAGCGATGCGCCCGCAGTCAAACCCGGCCAAAAAGTCAGTAAAAAAAGAATTCCGCCGCCTCTCAATGCCTTGGGATTCGTGCTCGATGAATTGCGCGAGGCACGCCTTGCGCCTGTGGTGGACTTCAAGGGTCGAAAGTCCAAGCCAGTCAGCTGAATGTTGCCTTTTTTTGATCAAGTATTTGGGGCCCAATGATCGGGCCCGCTAGAACAGGAGAGTGAAGTCATGAATCGCGAAATGTTGATGTTGGTCGAAGCCATTTCACGTGAAAAAAACGTGGAGCGCGATGTGGTCTTTGGTGCGGTGGAGGCTGCTTTGGCCCAAGCCACCAAAAAATTGTTCACCGGTGAGGTGGACATTCGGGTGGCCGTGGACCGCGACAGCGGCAATTACGAAAGCTTTCGCCGCTGGCACGTGGTGCCCGATGAAGCCGGCTTGCAGCTGCCCGAACAAGAAATTTTGTTGTTCGAAGCCCAAGAGCAAATTCCCGACATCGAGGTGGACGAATACATCGAAGAGTCCATCGAGTCTGTGCCGATTGGCCGCATTGGCGCCATGGCGGCCAAGCAAGTGATATTGCAAAAAATCCGTGACGCCGAGCGCGAGATGCTGCTTAACGACTTCATGTCGCGCGGTGAAAAGATTTTTGTGGGCACGGTCAAACGCATGGACAAGGGCGACATCATCTGCGAGTCTGGCCGTATCGAAGGCCGATTGAGACGCAGCGAGATGATCCCCAAGGAAAACCTGCGCAGTGGTGACCGTGTTCGGGCCATGATCATGGAAGTGGACTTGACCTTGCGCGGTGCACCTATCTTGTTGTCACGCTCGGCCCCGGAATTCATGATCGAACTTTTCCGTCAAGAAGTCCCCGAGATCGAGCAAGGCCTGCTGGAGATCAAAACCTGCGCCCGAGACCCTGGTTCGCGCGCCAAGATCGCGGTCCTGTCGCACGACAAGCGTGTTGACCCCATTGGCACTTGTGTTGGCGTACGTGGCACCCGAGTCAACGCCGTCACCAACGAGTTGGCTGGCGAACGTGTGGACATCGTGTTGTGGAGCGAAGACCCCGCCCAGTTTGTGATTGGTGCTTTGGCCCCCGCCAACGTGCAATCAATTGTGGTAGACGAGGAAAAACACGCCATGGACGTGGTGGTGGACGAAGAAAACTTGGCGATCGCCATCGGTCGTGGTGGCCAAAACGTGCGCTTGGCTTCGGACCTCACGGGATGGAAGATCAACATCATGGATGCAGCGGAGTCGGCTCAAAAGCAAGCCGAAGAAACCACCGGCATCCGTCAGTTGTTCATGGAAAAGCTCGATGTCGATCAAGAGATTGCCGACATCCTGATCGGTGAAGGCTTCACCAGCTTGGAAGAGGTGGCTTACGTCCCGATTCAAGAAATGCTGGAGATCGAAAGTTTTGACGAAGACACCATCAACGAGTTGCGCACACGGGCTAAAGACGCGCTGTTGACCCTTGAAATTGCACGCGAAGAGAGCGTGGAAGACGTGTCGCAAGATCTGCGTGACCTGCCGGGCTTGACGCCTGAGCTGATTTCTAAGCTGGTGGAAGCGGGCATCCAAACCCGTGATGACCTGGCTGACCTGGCGACCGATGAATTAACCGACATCACCGCTCAAACCGCCGAAGAGGCGACCGCCTTGATCATGAAAGCCCGCGAACATTGGTTCGCTGGCGAGGCCTGAAGCCTGATGGAGTCTTGAACAAAATTATGTCCAGTACCACTGTTGCCGAGTTCGCCAATGAACTCAAAAAATCAGCCGATGTCTTGCTTGATCAATTGCGATCTGCGGGCGTTGCAAAAGCCTCTGACAGCGACGTTTTGACTGACGCTGACAAGCAAAAGCTGCTCAGCTACCTGCAGACCAGCCACGGCACCGTCACGGCCGACCGCAAAAAGATCACCTTGGTCAAGAAATCCACCAGCGAGATCAAGCAAGCCGATGCTTCGGGCAAAGCCCGCACCATTCAGGTGGAAGTGCGCAAAAAACGCACGGTGCTCAAACGCGACGATGAACCGAGCGCTGCGCTTGACGAGCCGGTTGTTGACCATGCCGATTTGGCCCGACGTGAAGAACAAGCGCGGCATCAAGCCGAACTGATCAGCCGTCAAGAGCAAGAATTGGCTGAGATGCGACGCCAGCGTGAGGCTCAAGAGGCCCAACTGCGTTTTGAAATGGCCGCTCAAGAAGCCCAAGCGCAAGCGGATGCCAAGGCTTTGGCAGAAGCTGCTTTGCCCCCCGGTCAAGCTGCTGACAAACCCGCCTTGAGCCGCGCCGACCGCGAGCAATTGGCCAAGGCTGAAGCGGCCAGCATCAATGCGGCCTCTCAAGCCAAACCTGCGCCTGCGGTTTCGGCACAAGACAAAGCGGTCAGCAAGGCCGCAGAGGCTGCGGATGCGGCCGCACTCAAATGGAAGACCGACCAGGCCGCCCGCGAAGCGGCTGTACTCAAAGCCGCTGCCGACTCCAAGGCCCAAGCCGACGAAGAAACAGCTCGCGCTCAAGAATTGGACTTGCGCCGCCGCAAAGCTTTGGCCGAAGCCGAAGCCATTCGCAGCATGATGAATGCGCCCAAAAAGGTGTTGGTCGCTAAAAAAGACGAACCCAAAGCCGAGCCCAAGGCGGCCGTCAAAGGGACCTTGCACAAACCTGCAGGCACCCCTGCCCCGGGGACTCGTGCAGCGGCGGCTCAAGCGGCTGCCCCGGCTGCTCCTGGCGCCAACAAAGAAGTCAAATCTGCCAAGTTGTCTTCCAGCTGGGCTGGTGATCCCGCTAAAAAGAAAGCCATTCCCACCCGGGGTGACACCAGCGGTGGTGTCGGGCGCAACAATTGGCGCACCGGTCCCCGCGGCCGCCGTGGCAATGACCGCGACCGTGATGATGGTCAAAACCAGCAGGCGACGACCGAAGTTCGCGTGATTGAAGTTCACGTCCCAGAGACCATCACCGTGTCCGAATTGGCCCACAAAATGGCCATCAAAGCCTCTGAGGTCATCAAGCACCTGATGAAGCTCGGCCAGATGGCCACCATGAACCAGCCATTGGACCAAGACACCGCCATGATCGTGGTGGAAGAAATGGGGCACAAAGCGGTGGTAGCGGCCCTGGATGATCCCGAAGCCTTCACCGACGACGAAGTGTCGGACCAACAAGCCGAATCTTTGCCACGTGCCCCAGTGGTCACCGTCATGGGCCACGTGGACCATGGCAAGACCTCGCTGCTCGACTACATCCGACGCGCCAAAGTCGCTTCGGGCGAAGCCGGTGGCATCACGCAGCACATTGGTGCCTATCACGTCGAAACGCCTCGCGGCATGATCTCTTTCCTGGACACCCCCGGTCACGAGGCCTTCACGGCCATGCGTGCCCGTGGCGCACAAGCCACCGACATCGTCATCCTTGTGGTGGCCGGTGACGATGGTGTGATGCCACAAACCAAGGAAGCCATCAAACACGCCAAAGCGGCCGGGGTTCCCATCGTGGTCGCCATCAACAAGATGGACAAGCCCGACTCGAACATTGAGCGCGTGCGTGCCGAGCTGATTGCTGAAGAAGTTGTGCCCGAAGAATTCGGTGGCGAATCGCCTTTTGTATCCGTTTCGGCCAAAACCGGTATGGGCATTGACGATCTGTTGGAGCAAGTGCTCCTGCAAGCCGAAGTGCTGGAACTCAAAGCCCCGGTGCAAGCCGCGGCCAAGGGTCTGGTCATCGAAGCGCGTTTGGACAAAGGTCGCGGTCCTGTGGCCACCATCCTGGTTCAGTCCGGGACCTTGAACACGGGTGACGTGGTGCTGGCAGGTCAGACTTTTGGTCGCGTGCGTGCCATGCTGGACGAAAACGGCGCTGCCATCAAGTCGGCGGGTCCATCGATTCCTGTTGAGATTCAGGGCCTGACCGAAGTGCCGCAAGCCGGTGACGAATTCATGGTCATGGGTGATGAGCGCCGGGCCCGCGAAATCGCCACTTACCGGGCAGGCAAATTTCGCAACACCAAGCTGGCCAAGCAGCAAGCCGCCAAGCTGGAAAACATGTTCACCGACATATCTGCAGGTGAAGTCAAGATGCTGCCCATCATCATCAAGGCCGATGTGCAGGGTTCGCAAGAAGCCTTGGGCGCGTCCTTGCTCAAGTTGTCGACCGAAGAGGTCAAAGTTCAGTTGGTCTATTCTGGCGTGGGGGGTATCAGCGAGTCGGACATCAACCTGGCGATCGCCTCCAAGGCCATTGTGATCGGTTTCAACGTGCGTGCCGATGCCGGTGCGCGCAAATTGGCCGAAGGCAATGGCGTTGACCTGCATTACTACAACATCATTTATGACGCCGTGGATGAGCTCAAAGCCGCCATGTCGGGCATGTTGGCACCCGAGCAGCGCGAAGAGATCATGGGCATGGCCGAAATTCGGACCGTGTTTGTGGCTTCCAAGATCGGTACCGTGGCGGGCTGTATGGTCACCTCGGGTCAAGTCACGCGCAGCGCCAAGTTCCGTTTGTTGCGTGAAAACGTGGTCATCTATACCGGTGAACTCGACTCGCTCAAGCGCCTCAAGGACGACGTTCGCGAAGTCAAAGAAGGCTTCGAGTGCGGTATCAAACTCAAAAATTACAACGACATCAAAGAAGGCGATTACCTCGAATTCTTCGACGTCAAGGAAATTGCGAGAACGCTGTAAATGGTGCGTCGAAAGCAGTCCTCTGTGCCCAACCGCGGTTTCCGCGTGGCCGACCAGATCCAGCGGGATTTGGCCGAGTTGATTGCACGCGAGTTGAAAGACCCGCGCGTGGGCATGGTCACGATCAATGCGATCGAGGTCACCCCCGATTACGCACATGCCAAGGTTTTCTTCAGTATTTTGACGGGCAACCCCGAAGAAGCCACCGAAGGATTGAATGCGGCTGCAGGTTTTTTGCGCAATGGTTTGTTCAAGCGTTTGCACATCCACACCGTGCCGACTTTGCATTTTTTGTTTGACCGCACCACCGAGCGCGCGTCCGACATGAATGCACTGATCGCCAAGGCCGTGTCGTCTCGCGCCCAGGAGGACTGAGCATGAACGCGCCACGCACACGGGTGCAGCGGCGCCCTGTGCACGGGGTGCTGCTGCTCGACAAACCGCTGGGTCTCTCCAGTAACCAGGCGTTGCAAAAAGCCAAATGGTTGCTGAGGGCTGAAAAAGCGGGACACACCGGTACCTTGGACCCATTGGCCACAGGCGTTTTGCCACTGTGCTTTGGGGCTGCCACCAAGTTCAGCCAGCAACACCTGGATGCCGACAAAACTTACGAGACCACCGTGCGTTTGGGGATTCAGACCAGCACGGCGGATGCCGAAGGCGATGTGCTCTCAGTCCGAGAAGTGTCATGTTCGGCTGGTCAGGTGGTCGAAGTGTTGGACCGGTTCATGGGACCGATCAGCCAAGTCCCGCCCATGCACAGCGCCTTGAAAAAGGACGGCAAGGCCTTGTACGAATATGCCCGAGAGGGCGAAACCGTTGAACGCCTGGCGCGCAACGTGGTGATTCATGATTTGGATCTGCTGGACATGCAGTTGCAAGGCGATGCGCCTTTTTTGCGCTTGCGTGTGCGGTGCAGCAAAGGCACCTACATCCGTACGCTCGGTGAAGACATTGCCGAGGCCTTGGGTTGTGGTGGCCACCTCAGCGCCTTGCGCCGTGTGGTGACCGGGCCATTTGCACAGGCTCAATGCTTGTCACTGGTGCAACTCGAAGCCATGGACGAAAACCGTCGCATGTCAGCGTTGCAACCGGTGGAGGCTTTGCTGCCCGGTTACACCGAAATCGTGCTGGACAAAGACAGCACGGATCGTTTTTTGAATGGGGTGCGCAGACACGGCCCTTGGGTTGATTGTGATCAAGTTGCCGTGTATGGAGAACATCCCCGTGCCTTGCTGGGAACAGCAAGTGTGCAAGGCGGTGAATTGATTCCGGGTCGATTGTTGAGCCCGATGGAAATTCAACAGATTTTAGAAAAATCACCTGCACCCGAGCCTTTGCTGGCCGAGCAGGTTTAAAGGAAGAGAAAGCATGACCAAGCAAATCCGCAACATCGCCATCATCGCCCACGTTGACCATGGCAAAACCACCATGGTGGACCAACTGCTTCGCCAGTCGGGCACCTTTGCTGACCACGAGAAAATTGTGGACACCGTGATGGACAACAACGCCATCGAGCGTGAGCGTGGCATCACCATTCTGGCCAAAAACTGCGCCGTGAGCTGGGAAGGCACGCACATCAACATCGTGGATACCCCCGGTCACGCGGACTTCGGCGGCGAAGTGGAGCGCGCCCTGTCCATGGTCGACGGCGTGGTGCTCTTGATCGATGCCCAAGAAGGCCCCATGCCTCAGACCCGTTTTGTGACCAAAAAAGCCCTGGCTTTGGGCCTCAAGCCTATCGTTGTGGTCAACAAGGTTGACAAGCCTGGTGCCAACCCCGACAAAGTGGTCAACGCCGCTTTTGATTTGTTCGACAAACTCGGCGCCAACGACGAGCAGCTGGATTTTCCTGTCGTCTACGCCTCCGGTATCAACGGCTGGACATCTTTGGTAGAGGGCGAGCCTGGTGAGCAATGGGGTCCTGACATGTCGGCTCTGTTCAATACCGTGCTCACGCACGTGCCCCCACAGCAAGGTGACCCCGCAGCACCCTTGCAGTTGCAAATTTCTGCGCTCGACTTTTCGACCTTCGTCGGCCGAATTGGCGTGGGCCGCATCAGCCAAGGCACCATCAAGCCCCAAATGGATGTGGTGGTCATGGAAGGCCCAGACGGCAAAACGATCAAAGGACGCGTCAACCAAGTGCTCAAGTTCCAAGGTCTGGACCGTGTGCAAGTGACCGAAGCCGGTCCTGGTGACATTGTGCTGATCAACGGCATTGCCGATCTGAACATTGGTGTCACCGTGACCGATGTGGCCAACCCTGCGCCGCTGCCGATGCTGAAGGTGGACGAGCCCACGTTGACCATGAACTTCTGCGTGAACACCAGCCCCTTGGCCGGTCGTGAAGGCAAGTACGTGACCAGCCGCCAAATTTGGGACCGTTTGCAAAAAGAACTGCAACACAACGTGGCCTTGCGCGTCAAGGAAACCGACGAAGAAGGCATCTTTGAAGTCATGGGTCGGGGTGAATTGCACCTGACCATCTTGCTGGAAAACATGCGACGCGAAGGCTATGAGATGGCGGTTTCCAAGCCCCGCGTGGTGTTCCGCGATGTGAACGGAGAGCGCCACGAGCCGATTGAGCTGGTCACAGCCGACATCGAGGAAACCCACCAAGGCGGCGTGATGCAAGCCCTGGGTGAGCGCAAAGGCGAACTGGTCAATATGGAGCCCGATGGCCGTGGTCGTGTCCGTCTGGAATACCGCATTCCCGCTCGCGGTCTGATCGGTTTCACCAACGAATTCCTGAACTTGACCCGTGGTTCTGGTTTGATCTCCAACATCTTTGACAGCTACGAGCTGCACAAGGGTGACATCGGTGGTCGTAAAAACGGTGTCTTGATTTCCATGGACGACGGTGAAATCTTCACCTACGCTTTGGGTAAATTGGACGATCGTGGCCGCATGTTCGTCAAAGCCAACGACCCGGTGTACGAAGGCATGATTGTGGGTATCCACAGCCGTGACAATGACTTGGTGGTCAATGCGACGCGCACCAAGCAGCTGACCAACTTCCGCGTGTCCGGCAAAGAAGACGCGATCAAGATTACGCCTCCGATTGACCTGACCTTGGAATACGGCGTTGAATTCATTGAGGATGACGAACTGGTCGAAATCACGCCCAAGAGCGTGCGTCTGCGCAAGCGCTTCCTGAAGGAAAGCGACCGCAAGCGCAACAAGTGATGGGCTGATCCATCATGCGCATGACCCACGCCCTCGCCGTCTGGACGATGGTGGGCTGCACCGCCCTGTGGTCCATGGCCGGGGTTGTCACGCGGCATTTGGAGGAAGCCCGCAGCTTCGAAGTCACTTTTTGGCGCAGCTTTTTCACCGTCGTGTCCCTGATGATCATCCTGCCTTTGTGGCAGGGCAGGGGGGTGTGGTCGCGCTTGCCCTGGCGCAACCGTTATTTTTGGCTCTCCGGCGTTTGCTGGAGCGTGATGTTCACCGCTTTCATGGTGGCGCTGACTCTGACGGCGGTGGCCAATGTGTTGATCACCATGGCCGTTGGGCCCTTGCTCACGGCCTTGTTCACGCGGGTGTTTTTGCGTTATCCATTGCCCTTGCGCACCTGGATCGCCATCGTGGTGGCTGGTATGGGCATTGGCTGGATGTACGGCACCCAATTGAGCCTGGGAGACCCTAACTTTCTGCTGGGCTCCTTGGTGGCCCTGTGTGTGCCCATCGCGGGTGCCGTGCAGTGGACCTTGGCGCAAAAAAGCCAAAGTGATGGCCACAGTCTGGACTTGGTGCCCTCGGTTTTGTTGGGCGCTGTTTTCTCTACTTTGCTCACCTTGCCTTTGGCGTTGCCGTTTCAAGCTTCGGCCCATGATGTGGGCCTGCTCGCCATTTTGGGCTTGTTCCAGTTGGCCATTCCTTGTGTGTTGTCGGTGATTTGCGTGCGGGTGCTCAAAGCCCCTGAGGCGTCCTTGCTGTGTCTGCTGGAAATCGTGTTTGGCATTGCCTTGGCTTGGTGGGGTGCCAATGAAGCGCCGCAAATGAGCGTATTGTTGGGCGGGTCCCTGGTCTTGGGGGCTTTGCTCATGAACCAATGGTTAGGCTGGAAACAAAACAATGACTGAAGTCATCGCTCAAATTGAAGGCCGCATTGGCTGCATCACCCTCAACCGTCCCAAGGCCCTGAACGCCTTGTCGCTGAACATGATCAGGGCCCTGACGCAGGCTTTGCAAGATTGGCAATCCCATCCTCAAGTGCTGGCGGTGGTGGTGCGCGGCACCGGCAAAGAAGGCCCATTTGGGGCATTTTGTGCAGGCGGAGACATTCGCTTTTTCCATCAAGCCGCACACGCGGGCGATGCTTCCTTGGGTGACTTCTTCACCGAAGAGTACCGCCTCAACCACTTGATCCATACCTACCCCAAACCCTATATCGCCTTCATGGATGGCATCGTCATGGGGGGCGGCATGGGCATCAGCCAAGGCGCGAGTGTGCGAGTGGTGACCGAGCGCACCAAGATGGCCATGCCTGAAACCCACATTGGTTTGTTCCCGGATGTCGGCGGCGGTTTTTTCCTGAGCCGCTGCCCGGGGCGTCTGGGCGAGTACCTGGGCCTGACGGGCCAGATGCTGAGCGGCCCCCAAGCGGTAGCCGCCAAGTTGGCCGATATCGCGCTGCCCAGCGGCATGCTGGAGCCCATCTGGAACACCCTGATCTCGAGCCCGTTTGAAAACGCCGAATCGGTGGAGCGTTGGGTGCTGGCTCAGGCGGGTGCCATGACGCCTGAAAAGCTGGTACCTCAACCGCAAATTGATGAAGTGTTTGGTCTGCCCAGCATTGCCAGCATCTTGGACAAGTTGGAGTCGGACACGGATGAGTGGAGCCAGAAAACCGCAACCGTCTTGCGCCAGCGCTCACCCTTGATGTTGCATGTGGTGCTGGCGCAAATTCGCCTTGCCCGGCAAATGAGCTTGGCCGAAGACCTGCGCATGGAGCGCGACATGGTGCACCACTGCTTTCACCTGCGTTCTGTAGCCGACAGCGACACCGTCGAAGGCATCCGCGCCTTGGCGGTGGACAAAGACCACAAGCCGAACTGGAAGCCTGCACGCGTGGAAGACGTGGATGTGTCAGAAGCTGCGCGTTTCTTTGTGAGCCCCTGGCCCTCAGAGCACCACCCGCTGCGCCATTTAAGCTGATTTTGTCGGTCGGTGGCTTCGGTCACGACAGCTTGACAGATTGTGAGCGTGGTGTCCGAGATGAAGCTTCGACCCGCCCACCTGCAAAGAGCTGCTGACATTCAGCGGTGACGGCTCTTCATGGCGCGCTCCACTTCGCGCTTGCCTTCGCGGTCCTTGATGGTGTCGCGTTTGTCGTGTTCGGCCTTGCCCTTGGCCAGCGCGATGTCGCATTTGACCTTGCCGGCTTTCCAATGCAAATTGATCGGCACCAAGGTGTAGCCCTTTTGCTCAATCTTTCCGATCAGCCGTTTGATTTCTTCCTTGTTCAGCAGCAGCTTGCGCGTGCGTGCGGCCTCGGGGTTGATGTGGGTCGATGCGGTTTTGAGCGGGTTGATCAAGCAGCCGATGATGAACAGTTCACCATTGCGGATCACCACGTAACCATCGGTGAGTTGCACCTTGCCTTCACGGATAGCCTTGACTTCCCAGCCTTCCAGCACCATTCCAGCTTCGTAGCGTTCTTCAAAAAAATAGTCAAAAGACGCTTTTTTGTTCTCGGCAATCTTGGCAAAAGCGGGGGCAGTAGGGGACTTTTTGGTGGTGGCCATGAGGAGCAGTTAAGGACGGCACGGCCGTTCGCAAGAGAGTGCAGCTTGTCGATCTCAAATAGGATCACACCTAAAACTACAATCGCAGCATTGTATGAAGAATATCCACAAGTCCGTTCTCATCTGGTATTCCCCAGAGGAAATGTTTCGCCTCGTCACCGACGTGGCGTGTTACCCCGAATTCTTGCCTTGGTGTGACCGTGCCCGCGTGCTCGAAACCGACGACCAAGGCATGGTGGCCGAAGTGGGCATCAGCTTGGGCGGCATTCAGCAAACCTTCACCACCCGTAACACGCACGAAGAAGGGCGCTCGGTGGGCATGAGTCTGCTCCAAGGGCCTTTTTCCAACCTGAGTGGCATGTGGCGCTTCACGCCTGTGGGGGATGGCACGCAACGCGCCTGCAAGGTTGAGCTCCAGTTGCAATACGGTTTTTCCAGCAAAACCCTGGCTGCGCTGGTGGGTCCGGTGTTCGACAAGATTGCGGCCAGCCTGGTCGATGCTTTTGTCAAACGCGCTGAAGCGGTTTATGGCTGAGCCGACGATACAGATCACGCTGTGCTGGAGCCTAGGTCCTCGGCGTGTGCAAGAGCAAAGCTTGCAGTTGCCTGAGGGCAGCACCGTCAAGGCAGCCTTGGATACGGCCATGGCCCAGTGGCGCCAAAGCCAGCCTTTAGCCGATGCCACAACGCTGACATCGCTGCCGTTTCAGCAAGCCGGCATCTGGGGACACAAAGTGCCCTGGACACAGGTGGTCAAAGCGGGTGACCGCATTGAGCTGTACCGCCCCCTGAAAGTCGACCCCAAAGTGGCTCGTCGTCAGCGCTTCAAGCGCCAGGGCAAGGGGCGCACCGGTTTGTTTGCCAACCGCAAAAGCGGCGCTGCCGCAGGTTACTGATAGCCACCATGCAAGCCCTTTTGAACGCCATCGCCCAGATGCCCCTGGTCGAAGACGCCCAACGTGTATTTCACGGGCGGGGGGGCACACATCCTGGCTGTGAGCAATGGTCGCTGGATTGGTTTGCTCCGGTTTGGGTGCTGACCAGCTTCAAGCCGGTGAGCGAGGCAGAAATGGGCCAGTGCGAAAGGGCGCTGCAAGCCCGCTGGTACGAGTTGGCTCCGGGCCAACCGCTCAACTGGGTGTTCCAAAGCCGCGTCACCGGCGAAGCCGAAACCCGCCTCATGGCGGGCAGCGTGCCCGAGCCGCATGTAGTGACCGAGCAAGGCGACCGTTACATTGTGCATGTGTTGCGCGGGCAAAACCACGGCTTGTTTCTGGACATGGCCAATGGGCGCAAGTGGCTGAAAAGCCACGCCCAACACCAAAACGTGCTCAACCTGTTCGCCTATACCTGTGCGTTTTCAGTGGTGGCCCTGCAAGGCGGGGCTGCGCAGGTGGTGAACCTGGACATGAGTCAGGGCGCCTTGGCCGTGGGCCAGCATAATCACCGCCTCAACCATCTGCCTGCCAAAGCCCGATTTTTGGGTCACGATGTTTTCAAGACCTGGGGCAAGATCAACAAGATGGGGCCCTACGGAGTGGTCGTGATCGACCCGCCCAGCTACCAAAAGGGCAGCTTCATCGCGACCAAGGACTACATCAAGCTGATCCGGCGTTTGCCGGATTTGCTGGAGCCGCAAGGCCATGTGCTGCTGTGCCTGAACGCGCCCGAACTGGACACGCATTTTTTGCACGCCCAGGTGGCAGAGGCTGCGCCCAGTTTGCGATTTCGCGAGCGCCTGGCCAATCCCTCGGCTTTTGTCGACATTGACCCTGAAAAATCACTCAAGGTGCTGCATTACCAAAACGCTTGATCGGGCAAGCAACACCCCCAAAGATCGGTATGCGCTTAGGTTGAGCCCGGCAATTTTGGCCACTGCACAGGCCACATCTCAGGCCACCGCTCTGGCCGCATCTCAGGGAAATCCCTCGGCCCGCACGGGTACAATCCTTTTTTTGGAGCCCTCGCTTATGCGCCTACTCGGTAAAGCCCTGACTTTTGACGACGTTCTCCTCGTCCCTGCTTACTCCCAAGTCCTGCCCAAGGACACGTCGCTGGCGACGCAATTCACCCGCAACATCCGCTTGAACCTGCCTTTGGTGTCCGCCGCCATGGACACCGTGACCGAAGCGCGCCTGGCCATTGCCATTGCCCAAGAAGGCGGCATCGGGATCGTGCACAAAAACCTCACGGCGCAAGAGCAAGCCGCGCAAGTGGCCAAGGTCAAACGTTACGAATCCGGTGTGCTGCGCGACCCGGTCGTCATCACCCCGGACACCACCGTGCGCCAGGTCATGGCGCTGTCAGATGAATTGGGTGTTTCCGGTTTCCCGGTGTGCGACGGTCGCCAGGTGGTCGGTATCGTCACCGGCCGTGATCTGCGGTTCGAGACCCGCTATGACCAAAAAGTCAGCGAGATCATGACGTCACGTGAGCGGCTCATCACCGTGCCCGAAGGCACCACACCCGAGCAAGCCAAACACCTGCTCAACAAACACAAACTCGAACGCCTGCTGGTGGTGAACGACGCCTTTGAGCTCAAGGGCCTGATCACCGTCAAAGACATCACCAAACAACTGAACTTTCCCAATGCAGCACGCGACAGCGCAGGCAAGCTGCGTGTGGGCGCGGCTGTGGGTGTGGGCGAGGGCACCGAAGAACGTGTTGAAGCGCTGGCCCGTGCGGGTGTTGACGCCATCGTCGTGGACACCGCACACGGCCACAGCAAAGGCGTGCTGGACCGCGTGCGCTGGGTCAAGCAAAACTACCCCCACATCGAAGTCATTGGCGGCAACATCGCCACCGGAGCCGCTGCTTTGGCCTTGGTCGAAGCCGGTGCCGATGCGGTCAAGGTGGGCATCGGCCCCGGGTCGATCTGCACCACCCGCATCGTGGCCGGTGTGGGCGTGCCGCAAATCATGGCGGTGGACAGTGTGGCCACCGCCCTCAAGGGCACTGGCGTGCCCTTGATTGCCGATGGTGGCATTCGTTACAGCGGCGACATCGCCAAAGCCATTGCCGCGGGTGCGGGCACCGTGATGATGGGCGGCATGTTCGCGGGCACCGAAGAAGCCCCGGGCGAGATCGTGTTGTTTCAGGGCCGCAGCTACAAAAGCTACCGTGGCATGGGCTCGATCGGGGCTATGCAGCAAGGAAGTGCCGACCGCTACTTTCAAGAGTCCAGCACCGGCAACCCCAATGCCGACAAGCTGGTGCCCGAAGGCATTGAAGGCCGTGTGCCCTACAAAGGCTCGGTGGTGTCCATCATTTACCAAATGGCCGGCGGCTTGCGCGCCAGCATGGGTTACTGCGGTTGCGCCACCATCGAGGCCATGCACAACGAGTCGCAATTTGTTGAGATCACGGCCGCTGGCATTCGCGAAAGCCATGTGCACGACGTACAGATCACCAAAGAAGCGCCCAACTACCGGGCTGATTAAAATCGGTTCCTGACTTCCAAGGCGTCTGTACCCCAGACGCCTTTTCATTTCTTTAAGAGCGACGCTTGCCATGCAGCACTCCAAAATTCTGATTCTTGACTTCGGCTCCCAAGTCACCCAGCTCATCGCCCGTCGGGTGCGAGAAGCCCACGTGTTTTGTGAAGTGCATCCTTGCGATGTGAGCAGCGATTGGGTACGTGAGTACGCCAAGGACGGCCAGCTCAAAGGCATCATCTTGTCTGGCAGCCACGCCAGCGTTTACGAGGTCGATGACCGCGCACCCGACGCCGTGTTCGAACTGGGCTTGCCGGTCTTGGGCATTTGCTACGGCATGCAGACCATGGCCGAGCAATTGGGCGGCAAAGTGGAGGCGGGCACGACACGCGAGTTTGGTTATGCCGAAGTTCGCGCCCACGGCCACACCGAGCTGCTCAAAGGCATCGAAGACTTTGCCACGCCCGAAGGCCACGGCATGCTCAAGGTCTGGATGAGCCACGGTGACAAAGTGACCCAATTGCCCGAAGGCTTCAAAGTCATGGCGTCCACGCCCGCTTGCCCAATTGCCGGCATGGCCGACGAAGCCCGCCGTTTTTACGCCGTGCAGTTCCACCCCGAAGTGACCCACACGGTGCAGGGCCAACCCTTGCTCAACCGTTTTGTGCTGGACATTTGCAAAGCCCGTCCTGACTGGATCATGGGCGATTACATCGAAGAAGCTGTCGCCAAGATTCGCCAACAAGTGGGTGACGAAGAAGTCATCTTGGGTTTGTCGGGCGGGGTCGATTCATCGGTGGCCGCCGCCTTGATTCACCGCGCGATTGGCGACAAGCTGACCTGCGTGTTTGTGGACCACGGCTTGCTGCGCCTAAACGAAGGCGACATGGTGATGGAGATGTTTGTTGGCAAGTTGCACGCGAAAGTCATTCGCGTCGATGCCAGCGATTTGTTCCTCGGCAAACTGGCGGGCGTGAGCGAGCCCGAAGCCAAGCGCAAGATCATTGGCGGTTTGTTTGTGGATGTGTTCAAAGAGCAGGCGGCCAAACTCAAGGCGGGCGGCGCAGGACACCAGGGCGCGACGTTTTTGGCCCAAGGCACGATTTACCCCGACGTGATTGAAAGCGGCGGCGCTAAAAGTAAAAAAGCCGTCGTCATCAAAAGCCACCACAACGTGGGCGGCTTGCCCGAGCAACTGGGCCTGAAACTCTTGGAGCCCCTGCGCGAACTGTTCAAAGACGAGGTGCGCGAACTCGGTGTGGCCCTGGGCTTGCCGCGTGAGATGGTCTACCGCCACCCCTTCCCAGGCCCAGGCTTGGGCGTGCGGATCCTGGGCGAAGTCAAAAAAGAGTACGCTGACCTGCTGCGCCGTGCCGACGCGATCTTCATCGAAGAGCTGCGCAACTTCACCGACGAATCCGGCAAGACCTGGTACGACCTGACCAGCCAAGCCTTCACCGTGTTCTTGCCCGTGAAAAGCGTGGGCGTGATGGGCGACGGCCGCACCTATGACTATGTGGTGGCCCTGCGCGCCGTGCAAACCAGCGACTTCATGACCGCCGACTGGGCCGAGCTGCCGTATGCGCTGCTCAAGAAAGTGTCGGGTCGCATCATCAATGAGGTGCGGGGCATCAACCGTGTGACCTACGACGTATCGAGCAAGCCACCCGCGACAATTGAGTGGGAGTGACTTTTTGAACCTAAGTAGTTGATTTATATAGGTTTTCTACTTACACAAAAGTTCCACAAACTCAAAAAGTCTGTTGATTTTATTGAGAAAAGACTTTATCCCCAAGATGCTGTCACTGGGCACGGTGCTTGTTTGCAGCGTGGTGATCAGTCGCTGGTTCTGGCAAAGTGGGTGAAGCGTTTGGGCTTGGAGGTTTGACTGTGAGCACGCAATCTCAAGACACCCATTGGATGGGCTTGGCCTTGGACCAAGCCCGCTTGGCCGCCGCAGCAGGTGAGGTGCCTGTGGGGGCGGTGGTCGTCAAAAACGACCAAGTGATCGCCACGGGACGCAACGCCCCGATGGCCAGCCATGACCCGACGGCGCATGCCGAGGTGGTGGCGCTGCGCGAAGCGGCCCGCTTGCTGGGCAATTACCGGCTGGAAGGCTGCACCTTGTACGTGACGCTGGAGCCCTGCGCCATGTGCAGCGGGGCCATGCTGCACGCCCGGGTGGACCGGGTGGTTTATGGCGCGGCCGACCCGCGCACCGGGGTGGCGTGCTCGGTGCTCAACCTGTTTGACCACAAGCAGCTGAACCACCAAACCCAGGTCACAGGCGGCGTGCTGGCCGGTGAATGCGGCCAGCTGCTCAAAGACTTTTTCAGGCCCAAAAGAATGAACCTTTATCCGCTCAGAGAAGACAGCTTGCGCACGCCCGATGAGGCGTTTTTAGGTTTGCCCGATTACCCGTGGCAGCCACGCTATGTGAGCGACTTGCCCAGCATCTCTGGCCTGCGCATGCATTATCTGGACGAGGGGCCTGCGGACTCACCCCTGACCTGGTTGTGCCTGCACGGCAACCCGGCCTGGAGCTACCTTTACCGCAAAATGATTCCGGTCTGGCTGGCGGCAGGGCACCGCGTGGTGGCACCCGATTTGATCGGCTTTGGCAAGAGCGACAAGCCCAAGAAGGACAGTTTTCACCACTTTGAAACCCATCGCCATTCCTTGCTCGATGTGATCGAGCGGCTCGATTTGCAGCGCGTGGTGTTGGTGGTGCAGGACTGGGGTGGCATTTTAGGCCTGACTTTGCCCATGGTCGCGCCCGAGCGTTACAAGGGTTTGCTGGTCATGAACACCACATTGGCCACGGGCGAAGCACCGCTGAGCGACGGCTTTTTGGCTTGGCGAGATTGGTGCCAAAGTCAGCCGCTGTTCGATGTGGGCAAACTGTTTGCGCGGGGCAACCGCAGCATGACGTCGCAAGAGACGGCCGCCTACAACGCACCTTTTCCGGATAAAGGTTACCGCGCCGCGCTGCGCGCCTTTCCGCCCATGGTGCCGGAGTTCAACGATTCACCGGGGGCTGAATTGTCGCAGCGAGCGCGTGACTTTTGGCGCAATGATTGGCATGGCCAGACTTTCATGGCCATCGGTCAGCAAGACCCAGTGCTGGGCGAGCCGGTGATGCGCCAATTGCAAGGCCAAATCAAGGGCTGCCCCGAGCCGATGTTGTTGCCCGATGCGGGCCATTTTGTGCAGGAGCAGGGCAGGTCAATTGCCGAAACGGCTGTGCGACACTTCAAGGCTTGAGCCGATCCGCTTGCAAAGCTCAGGACGAAGCTTTTGCCGCCTCATGCTGAACGGTGTACGACTTTGACGAAGACCTCATGGCCCATATTTACATTTTTTCCCCCTCCAGCGCGGTGCGCGACAAAGCCGCTTTTCGCCGTGGCGTCAAGCGCCTGCAAGCCCAGGGGCACGAGGTCGAGGTGGACGAAGCCGCATTGGCCAGCCACATGCGCTTTGCCGGTGACGACGCCACCCGTTTGGCCGCCATCACCCGCGCTGCGGGCAGTGGCGCCAACGTGGCGCTGATCTCGCGTGGCGGTTACGGCCTCACGCGCATCTTGCCCAGTTTGCCCTACAAAGCCATTGCCAAGGCCATTGATGGGGGCACGCAGTTTGTGGGTCTGAGCGATTTCACCGCCTTCAACCAAGCCGTTTACGCCAAGACCGGGCGCATCAGCTGGCAAGGCCCGGCTTTGGGCGAAGACTTTGGCGCCGAGCAAGCGCCCGACGACATCATGCAGGCGTGCTTTGACGACCTGTTGCTGGAGCAGGGTGAGGGCACAGGCTGGCAACTGCCCAAGGCCGAGGCCGAGCGCCGCGTGTTGGTCAAAGACGCGCCGCTGTGGGGCGGCAACTTGTCGGTGTTGGTCTCCTTGCTGGGCACACCGTATTTCCCGCCAATCAAAGGGGGTGTGCTGTTTCTAGAAGACGTTGGTGAGCACCCTTACCGGATCGAGCGCATGCTGACGCAGTTGCTGCATGCGGGCGTGTTGGCCCAACAAAAGGCGGTGCTGATCGGGCAGTTCAGCAAGTACAAACTGGTGCCCACGCACGACAAGGGATTCAAACTGGCCACGGTGGTGGACTGGTTGCGCAGCCAAATCAAAGCGCCCGTGCTCAGCGGTTTGCCTTTTGGTCATGTGCCCACCAAGGTGCTGCTGCCCGTGGGTGCCAAGGTCGACCTTGTCACCGAAGGGCGTGACGCGCTGATGGTTTGGGGCCACATTTAAAGATTGAAAAAAAGGCCGAAAAAGTAGGCTTGAGCAAGCCACCCCAGAGGCGCACCCATCGCCCGCAAGGAGACACGCATGAAATGGATAGGACGACTGGTCTTGTTGCTGCTGGCCAGTGTGCTGGTAGCGGGTGGTGTATTGGCCGTGCACCTGCTTCGCAGCATGCCGCAACTGGACGGACAGCTCAAGTTGGCGGGCTTGAGTGGCCATGTCACCATCACCCGCGACGCCGCAGATGTCACACACATAGAAGGTGCCAACGCCCTGGATACCTGGCGCGCGCTGGGATTTGTGCACGCCCAAGAGCGCGGCTGGCAACTCGAATTCAACCGCCGCCTGATGCGCGGAGAGTTGTCTGAGATTTTGGGCGCAGCCACCCTGGACACCGACAAACTCATGCGCACGCTGGGCATCATCGGCATGGCGCAAAAACAGCTCAAGGGTTTATCGCCCGCAACGCAAGCGGCCCTGCAAGCCTACAGCGAGGGCATTCAAAACGCCTGGCAAAGCGGCGCTGTGCGGCCATCGCTCGAATTCAAAATCCTCGGCACCGTGGCCGGTGGCCTCAAAGGCCAAGCCTGGTCGCCCGAAGACAGTCTGGGCTGGGCGCTGATGATGGCCCTCGATCTGGGGGGCAACTGGGGACAGGAATTCGCCCGTTTGTCCGCCTCGCAGGTGCTCAACCATGAGCAACTGTGGCAACTCATGCCGCCTTACCCCGGCGAAAAACCCGCCACGGCGGTCGACCTGCCGGCCTTGTATGCCGAGCTGGGTGTTTACGCACCCAAGACCAATACAGCGTCAGTCAGCGAGCCGGCCCCCAAGGCCTTGGCCCAATGGTCTGCAGATTGGGTGCGCGATGTCGGCATTCTGGAAGGCAAGGGTAGCAACAATTGGGTGGTGCCCGGCAGCCGGACCGTCAGCGGCAAACCCTTGCTGGCCAACGACCCGCATCTGGCTTTGAGCTCACCCGCTATCTGGTATTTCGCGCACCTCAAAGCGCCTGCAGGGCAATTACCCGGTGGGCACCATCATCCGGCGCTGAATGTGATTGGGGCCACCTTGCCCGGATTGCCTTTTGTGGTGTTAGGCCGCACCCAAGGGGTAGCCTGGGGCTTCACCAACACGGGGCCAGACGTTCAGGACCTTTACCTGGAACAACTGGACGTCAGCAAACCCGGCCAGTACCGTACCCCCACTGGCTGGGCATCGTTTGAGGAACGCGCTGAAACCATCCGGGTCAAAGGGCAGGGCGATGTGGCCGTCACAGTGCGCAACACGCGCCATGGGCCTGTCATCAGCGATGTTCAACCGCAGTACGCCCAGCTGATCAACAAACAGCGCTACGTGGTCAGCCTGCGCTGGTCGGCCTTGACCGAGGACAACAAAACCGTGGAATCGGGCATGCTGACCAATTGGGCGCAAACCGTGCCCGAACTGCAAAAGGCCTTCACCGACAACCACGCGCCCATGCAAAGCGTGGTCATGGCCGACACCTTGGGCGATGTGGCGTTTCAGGCCGTGGGTAAACTGCCTGTGCGTTCGCAGCAAAACGACATCCGTGGCGTGGCGCCTGCCCCCGGCTGGCTGGCCCAATACGACTGGAACGGTTGGTTGCCAGCGAACGAGAACCCCGCGTTGAGCCGTGACGCCATCGAAGCCAAAGGCTGGCACGCCACCGCCAATCAGAACATCTTGCCGCCGGGTTATGCGCATTTTGTGGGGAGCGACTGGACCACACCCGAGCGATTTGAGCGGATTGAACAATTGCTGGTCGCCAGCCCCCAACACAGCCGCGAAAGCCTGCAAGCCATTCAAAACGATGTCATGTCGCTGGGCGCGAAAGCCTTGTTGCCAGTCGTTTTGAGCGCCAAGCCTCAACACCCATTGAGTGATCAAGCACTGCAACTGTTGCGCGCTTTTGATGGCCAGATGAAAGCGGACAGTGCCGCAGCTTTGGTGTTCAACGTTTGGGCCGATGAATTGACGCGTGGCTTGCTGGTGCAGCACTTGGGCGCCGAGCGTTTCCAGTCGCTGTACGGCAAACGCCATTTCCGCGCGGCAGTGGAGGGCATCTTGAAACGCTCGGATGCATTTTGGTGTGGTGCTGCTGGCTGCCCAACCCAAGTTTCTGCGGCACTCGACCGCGCATTGACCCGCATTGCCACCCAACAAGGCAAGGACATGCGCACCTGGCGTTGGGGTGCTTGGCATCCGGCCATCAGCAGCCACAAACCCTTTGGCAAAGTGCCTTTTTTGAACACCTGGTTTGATGTGCGCACAGAAAGTGCAGGGGACTTGTTCACGGTCAACGTGGGTCAGTATTGGGCCAATGACCTCAAGGAACCCTTTGCCAACCGCCATGCGGCCTCGATGCGGGCGGTTTATGACCTGGCCGAACCGGAACAATCGGTCTTCATCTACCAAACCGGTCAGTCAGGCCATGCTTTTGATACCCGAAGCCGATCGATGGCCAGCGCTTGGTCGTCGGGCCAATACCGGCCTTTGCAACAAATAAGTGCACCTGTTCACCGCTTGCTGTTATCGCCTTGAACGAGTCAGCATCGAACACCTCAAAACACTGAACTACTTTGAACCTTCTTGGCTATGCGCACTCCAAGTCACGGTCCTTAATCTGGCAACGTGTTTTACTTTACATAATACACATCGTATGCATCTATAAAATGGGCAAACAAACAAACAAACAATCAAGTCCAGTTTGGTCCTGACCTTGTCTCAGTCAACGTGATGAGGGCTGGTTGGCAGGAATTTGTTGCAATTGAGAATTGCGTTTTTGACGCTCCGCCAAACGCGATAAGCCAGATTCAATCAACTCACGCGCATTCACCCGTTGTCCACGCACTGCAAAATCAAGCGCAGTCATGCCCAGTTGGTTCTTGAGGGTCAAGTCAGCGCCAGCCTGAATCAAGACTTTGACAGCTTCAGGGCTGCCATACATCGCAGCCATCATCAAAGGCGTGGTGCCATTGGGAGACTCGGCATCTATGTAGGCGCTTTCGTCCAGTAAAAACTCAACAACCGGCACGTGGCCCCCTGTGGCTGCGTAATGCAAGGGCGTCCAGCCAGGTTTGTTGACATCGGCATCATTGGCCACCAATTTTTTAACCAAAGGCAAATAACCCTTCAGTGCTGCAAGCATGAGCGGACTTTCATCGTTGGCATTGCGGATCTCGGTACGCGTTTGAGGCCAACTGGCCAACAGTTCGGCCACTTTGAGTGAGGGCTCTTGGACCGCCAACATCAAAGCTGGAACGCCCTCTGGGTTGACCGTGTTGGGATCAAAACCTCTTTGCAAAAGCGTCTGAACCGTGCGCACATTGTCAATCTGAACGGCTTTGAAAAAGTCTTCGTAGGAGCCAGCTGAAGCTTTGGCCATGAATACAAAAAATACAGTTAAAACAAAGGACTTTATGGTTTTATTAAAGTGACACATGATAAAAAATCAATGGGTTTTGTCAAATAAAGACAAGAAATTACGGGTGGTCAGAAGGCCAATGTCCTCTGCTGTACCGCCTCTCAAACTGGCCAACAACTTGGCCACATAAGGCACATAAGAAGGGTTGTTGGTTTTGCCTCGGAACGGCACAGGGGCCAAATAAGGGCTGTCTGTTTCAATCAGCAGGCGGTCATCCGGCACAAATTGGGCCACTTCGCGCAAATCAGCCGCCGTTTTGAAGGTCAAGATGCCTGAGAACGAGATGTAAAAACCCATGTCCAAGGCCGCCCGGGCCACCTGCTGGCTTTCGGTGAAGCAGTGAAACACACCACCTGCGCACCCTGCTCCGCCAATTTCACCCTCTTCTTTCAAAATGGCCATGGTGTCGTCAGAGGCCTGACGGGTGTGGATCACCAGGGGCAAACCTGTCTGCCGCGCTGCACGGATGTGGGTGCGAAAACGCTCCCGCTGCCATTCCATGTCCGCGATGGTGCGCCCACCTTTGCGCTCGTCCATTTGGTAATAGTCCAGACCCGTCTCGCCAATGGCCACCACTTTGGGGCGCGTTGCGCCGTCCAGCAAATCCTGCAAACTGGGCTCGCGCACGCCTTCGTTGTCGGGGTGCACACCCACCGTGGCCCACATGTTGTTGTTGGCCATGGCCAGGTTGTGCACTTCGTCAAACTTTTCCAGGGTGGTGCAAATGACCATGGCGCGGGTCACTTGGGCGGCCACCATGGCTTGCTGGATGTTACCCAGTTGGCTCATCAGCTCGGGAAAATTCAAATGGCAATGGGAATCGGTGTACATGGATCAGCCCTTGGACAGCAGGGTTTGTTGGGCATCGGCGGTCAGTGCTTCCAGCATCAGACCGGCATTGAATGGGTGCTCGGCCGTGCGTGCCGATTGCATCAAGCGCTTGAACCAGTCGGTCAGCACCGCTGCAGAAGCGAGGCTTGGCGGCAATTGAGTGGCTTCAAAAAAGCGCGGCGCAGCACCCGACTGGCGCAACACCAGGTCGTGGCAAAGCTTTTGCAAAGCTTCGATGGCTTGCGCAGGGCTCAAATCGGCCAAGTGCCGGGCATCGCCCCCACGCATGGCCTTGGGTAAAGCGGCCCACCATTCGGGCGATAAACCGGCTTCGGCCTGTCGCAGAACATCGTTGGGGCGGCCGCCCGCGCTGCGCAGCAAAGCCTGCGCGACGGGGGCAGGAACGCCCTGCCCGCTCAGCCAAGTCAAAGCCTCATCAGCCTCGGGCCACTTCATGGTGTGGGCCAGACAACGGCTGCGGATGGTGGGCAGCAGCATGTGCGCCGCCTCGGTGGCCAACACAAAGCGCACAGCGCCTGGCGGCTCTTCGAGTGTTTTGAGCAAGGCGTTGGCCGTGATGGTGTTCATGCGCTCAGCCGGGAACACCAAAACCGCTTTGCCGCGCCCCCGCGCGTTGGTGCGCTGAGAAAACTCCACCGCATCCCGCATCGCATCCACCCGAATCTCTTTGCTGGGTTTGCGTGTTTTCTTGTCGATCTCGTCTTGGGCCTTTTCAGACAAGGGCCAACCCAGCGCGATCATCACCGTTTCAGGCATCAGCACGGCCAAATCAGCGTGGGTGCGCACGGCAATCGCGTGGCAACTGGGGCAGTCGCCGCATGCACCCTGTTCTGTGGGTTTTTCGCAAAGCCAAGCCGAGGCCATGGCCAGCGCCAATTCGTATTGCCCCAAACCCGAAGGGCCTTGCAGCAACCAAGCGTGCCCGCGTTGGGCCAGCAAATCGGTGGCTTGGCGCGCAATCCAGGGGGCATTCAAAATGGCGCTCATGGGGCCGCTTGTTTGAGCCAGTCGGTCACCACACGGCCCACATCAACGCCCACCGCATCCCTGTTTTGGGCAGCGTCGATGCGCCTAAAGCGTTCGGGCATTTCGGCCTGACGCTTGGCATAACCGGCGCGCACTGCGGCAAAAAAATTGGCTGGCTGCGATTCGAATTTGTCCGGCACACGGGCCGATGCCAGTCGCCGCGCGGCGATGTGAGGGTCCAAATCAAACCACACGGTCAACTCGGGTTGGCGCAAAGCGCCACCGGGCAAGGCCTGCACCATGCGCTCCAAGTGGGCCAGCACCTGCCAGTCAAAACCGCGCCCACCGCCCTGATAGGCAAACGTGGCGTCGGTGAAGCGATCGCAAAGCACCACTTCGCCCCGAGCCAGCGCGGGCTCGATCACCAGCACCAAATGCTCTCGGCGCGCTGCGAACATCAACAAGGCCTCAGTGAGTGCATCCATGGGCTCGTGCAGCACCAGTTCGCGCAGCTTTTCTGACAGGGGGGTGCCGCCAGGCTCGCGGGTCAGCACCACCCCCCTGCCCGCTTCGCGGAACAACTGGGCCACGCGATCAATGTGCGTGGACTTGCCCGCACCGTCGATGCCTTCAAAACTGATGAACAAACCGCGTGTCATGGTGAGCGTGAAAGACAAAACCTGATTGTCGCAGGTGTCAGACAGGGCGGGAGCGGTCTCAGACCGCCATGGGGTCTTGTCAACACGGCTTACTTCTGCCCTCGTTGGTATCGGTTGACCGCCCGGTTGTGCTCGTCGAGCGTGTCGCTGAAGTGGCTGCTGCCGTCGCCTTTGGCGACAAAGTAAAGCGCCTGCGTCTTGACGGGTTGCACCGCCGCCAACAAGGCCGCCTTGCCCGGCATGGCAATCGGTGTGGGCGGCAAGCCGCCACGGGTGTAGGTGTTCCAGGGGTTGTCGGTCTGCAAATGGATCCGGCGCAGGTTGCCGTCAAAGGCCTCGCCCAATCCATAAATCACCGTCGGGTCGGTCTGCAAACGCATACCGATGCGCATGCGGTTGTTGAAAACACCAGAGAT
Source organism: Comamonadaceae bacterium (assembly GCA_021299875.1). Classification (GTDB taxonomy): domain Bacteria; phylum Pseudomonadota; class Gammaproteobacteria; order Burkholderiales; family Burkholderiaceae_C; genus Limnohabitans_A. Next base: position 59,133 of record JAJTEW010000008.1, read on the forward strand.
CAGCGGGCGGTCTGCGCCCTGGCCAGTTTCCTTTTCCACAATGCTCGCCAAAATCAAGGCCTCCTCGGACGACTTGAGCGACACATTAGGCGATCGGGCTTGCCAGGCGTCTTGCAAGTGCTTGTCCATCGATTTGAGCGCCCGTTGCAGGACAGCCAAGTCACTGGAGCCCTTGGCATACGAATAGGTGTCGGGATAAAAGCGGCCTTCTGGGGTGACGCCGGGCCGTCCCAGCTGCGACATCAAGGCCGCATCGTCCAGCGCCCGGCTGTCGGGTTTGAGGTGCTCGGCCTTGGCCAAGGCTTGGCGCACTTGCCGCCAGTTCCAGCCTTCCACAATCGTCAAGGTGCGCAGGCTTTCTTCGCCACGCACCAGCATGCTCAGCAACCGTTTTGGCGATGTGCCAGGGGCAATTTCATAGCTGCCGGCCCGCATGTGTCGCGACTGACCGGACAGGCGAAACCACGCATAAAGCAAGGTGGGCGAAGCCTCCACACCGGCATCGGCCACGGCCTGCGCGATGGCTTTGGCCGATGTGCCCGGCTCGATCGACAAATCGACCGGGGTGGCCGCAGGCGCACGCAGCGGCATGGGGCGTTGAACCCAAAAATATGCGGCTGCCGCCAACGCCAAGGCCAGCGTCCCCAAACCCACCAAGCCCTTGAGCACAGCTTTGATCACCCGCAACCCTTAAAAATATCCGCACAGAACCGATCGACTCTGACGGCTGATCATAATTGAGGCCTTCTTGCTTTTGCTTTGCAAATCCTTTCGGACCCTCATGAATTCTATGGGCCTTGCCAGCAGGGCTCACCTCACACCCATCGCCATGCACACCTCCGCCTCAGCCCCTATCGACCACTTCGCGACTCAGCTCCAGGGCATTGCCGCCTTGCCCCACTTGGGCGTGATCCAAGCGCAAGGCGAGGACGCTGCGAACTTTTTGCACAACCAACTGAGCAACGACGTGTTGCTCTTGCCCGTGGGCCAGTCCCGTCTGGCCGCTTTTTGCTCGGCCAAGGGGCGCATGCAGGCCAGTTTTGTCGTCATCAAAACAGCGCCCGACACCGTTTTGCTGGTCATGAGTCTCGATTTACTGGCCCAAACGCTCAAGCGTCTGTCCATGTTTGTTCTGCGCGCCAAGGTCAAAATGAGCGACGCCACAGCCCAATGGCAGTTGCGCGGCTTGTTGGGCGACAGCGCACGCGCCCTGTTGGACACCGCCTCACCATGGCAAACCACCCGCAACGCAGAGGCCCACGCTGTGGCGCTTTACCCGGCTGTGCTGGGCGAGACCCGAGTGCCCCGCGCCCTTTGGCTCGGCGCGCCTACGCAAGCACGGCCTGACGGGCCTGAGCTGTCCTCCGCAGTTTGGGACTGGGCCGAAGTCATGAGCGGTGTGACCTTGGTCACTCAGTCCGTGTTCGAGGCCTTGGTGCCGCAAATGCTCAATTACGAATCGGTGGGCGGCGTGAACTTCAAAAAAGGCTGCTACCCCGGGCAAGAAGTGGTGGCCCGCAGCCAGTTTCGCGGCACGCTCAAGCGCCGCACGGCGCTGGTGCACAGCCCCACGGCCTTGGTGGCTGGACAAGATGTGTTCACCCCCACAGACCCCGAGCAGCCTTGCGCCACCGTGGTGCTGAGTGCGGCCAGGCCCGATGGTCAAGGTTTTGATGCCATGGTCAGCGGCACGCTGGAGAGCCTGCAGACCGGCTGGCGGGCGGGCCATGTGCAAGGCGATGCGCTGGAACTGCTGCCGCTGCCCTACGCATTGCTGGCCGATATTTGAATCAAAGGGCGCGCACCATCTCGATGTGCGCCATCCCCGCATCTTCAAATACAAGCCCATGCGGCTCAAAGCCTGAGCGTTTGTAAAAGCCCTGCGCACTGCATTGGGCGTGCAAAATCACCTGGGTGTCGCCCCGGTGTTTCGCCGCTTCCATCAAAGCATGCAACACGCGGCGGCCCAGGTCGCTGCCGCGCATTTGCTTTTTGACGGCCATGCGGCCGATGCGGGCCACGCCGGGCGTCTGTTGCAGCAATCGGCCTGTGGCCACGGGCATGCCCATGCGGTTCAGCACGACCGCGTGCAAAGCGCTGTCGTCCTCGTGGTCCAACTCCAACTCAACGGGCACTTTTTGTTCCTCCACAAATACCTCGTGTCGCAGCGGGCGTGCCAGTTTCTGGAAGTCGTGCCACGAACCCACATGCACCTGCACCATGTCTTCACCGCGCTCAAAGCCTTCGAGCATGTCGCGCAAGGGCGCTGGGATAGGCTGGCTCTTTTTAGCCACCGGGTCGGCATACACATAGACCAGTTCGCTGGTGATCAACAGTTCATCGCCCCGGAAAATCGCCCCAGCAAAGGTCATGGACGCGTTGCCTACGCGGTCACAGCGCATGCACACATCCAGAAAATCGTCCATTTCGGCACTGGCGTGGTACTCGACGCTGGCCTTTTTCACGAACAGATCGCCGCCCAGCTGGTGCATGGTCTCGGCATAGGGCATGGCCAGTTGGCGCCAATAGTCGGTCACGGCGGTGTCGAAATACATCAGGTAATGGCCGTTGAAGACAATTTTCTGCATGTCCACCTCCACCCAGCGCACGCGCATGCGGTGAGAAAAACGGAAGTCTTGGCGTTTCATGGGTTCAACTTTCAAAAGCGTGTTTCAAGGCCCGGCCCGCATCGGCATGCGCTTGCAAGGCATCGGGGATGGCGCGGCCCATGGTGATGAAACCGTGCACCACGCCTTTGTAAATGTCCAGATCGACCGGCACACCCGCCATCCGCAGGGTGTCGGCGTACTGCACGCCCTCGTCCACCAGCGGGTCGCATTCGGCCAAACCGATCCAGGCGGGCGCCAAGCCTGTGTGATCGGACGCATTCATGGGAGCAAAGCGCCAATTGTCGCGGTCGTTATCGTCGATGTAGTTGGCAAAAAACCAGTCAACCGTAACCTTGTCAAGCATGAAGCCATCTGCAAAAGTGTGGTGCGAAGCGGTGTCTTGCCGGGCGATGCAGCCGGGGTAAAACAGCATCTGCAGGCGCAGGGGCAAGCCCGTATCACGGGCCATCAGGGCGCACACGGCGGCCAAGGTGCCGCCTGCACTGTCGCCACCCACGGCCATTCGCGTGGTGTCCAGTCCCAGGCTCTGGCCATGTTGCTGCAGCCAGTTCAGGGCGTCCCAGCTGTCATGCACGGCCGTTGGAAAGCGGTGCTCAGGGGCCAGTCGGTAATCCAGCGACACCACGGCGCAATGCCCTTGGCGTGAGAGTTGGCGGCACAGCACATCGTGGGTGGTGAGGCTGCCCACAGTGAAACCGCCGCCATGGATGTAAAGCAACACGGGTAAGGCGGTATCGCTTTGGGGCGCATACAAACGGGCGGGCATGGCGTGGCCGTCGCGCGCTGGGATGGTCAAGTTGTGCACCCGGTCCACATGCGGCGCAGGCTGCAGGTCCAGCATCGGCCCGCCGATGTCATAAAACTCGCGCGCTTGGGCAGGTGTCATCGCGGCCATGGGCGGGCGGCCTGCCCGATGCACCCGCTCAATCAGGCTGCGCGAAGCGGTGTTCAGCAAGGCGCGCGGGTTGGAGTGGTGGCTGCTCATGAATAGGGGAAAACTGAAGAAAGTCGCTGGGCCTGCTCATGGATGGGATCGCCGTTTTGGCAAACAAGGGTGACAGCCCTGGCGTGTCAACAGCGCTTTCCTGCATCAAAATGGCCCTTATCGTACAACGGCCCGCCCCGCTGTTCTGTCACTTCAGAACCGGGGCGTCAGATTGGAGTTTTCGCATGGCCTTTATCAACTACGTCACCCAGATCCAGATCGACTTTGGCGCTGTCAAGCTGCTGCAGGCCGAATGCGAGCGCGTGGGCATCCACAAGCCCCTGATCGTGACCGATGCGGGCGTCAAAGCCGCGGGCGTGTTGCAAAAAGCCTTGGACGCCCTGCCCGGCTTGCCTGTCACGGTGTTTGACCAAACCCCCTCCAACCCGACCGAGGCGGCAGTGCGCGCTGCAGCGGCGATGTACAAGACCAACGGCTGTGATGGACTGATCGCGGTCGGCGGTGGCTCGGCCATCGACTGCGCCAAGGGCGTGGCGATTGCCGTCAGCCACGAAGGCCCGCTCAAAACCTACGCCACCATTGAGGGCGGCTCCCTCAAAATCACCGACCTTGTGGCCCCCATCATTGCCGTGCCCACCACCAGCGGCACCGGCAGCGAAGTGGCCCGGGGTGCGATTTTGATCCTGGACGACGGCCGCAAAGTGGGCTTTCACAGCTGGTTCATCGTCCCCAAAGCGGCCATTTGCGACCCCGAGCTGACCTTCGGCCTGCCGTCCATCCTGACGGCTGCCACCGGCATGGACGCGGTGGCGCACTGCATGGAAACCTTCATGGCCGCGCCCTTCAACCCGCCTGCAGACGGTATCGCTCTGGATGGACTGGTCCGGGGCTGGGCCCACATTGAGCGCGCCACCACGAACGGCCAAGACCGCGAAGCCCGCCTGAACATGATGAGCGCCAGCATGCAAGGCGCCATGGCCTTTCAAAAAGGCCTGGGCTGCGTGCACTCGCTCAGCCACAGCTTGGGCGGCGTCAACCCGCGCCTGCACCACGGCACCTTGAACGCCATGTTTTTGCCCGCGGTGGTGAAGTTCAATGCATCTGCCGAAAGCGTGCAAAAAGATAACCGCCTGAACCGCATGGCCCAAGCCATGGGGCTTCATAGCGGCTCGGACATCCCTGATGCCATTCGGGACATGTGCGCGCGCTTGGGTCTTCCTGCGGGGCTGGGTGCCATGGGTGTGACCGAAAGCCTATTTGACGCCGTGATCACTGGCGCGCTGGCGGACCATTGCCACAAAACCAACCCGCGCATTGCCTCGGCCGATGAATACCGGGACATCCTCTTGACCAGCTTGTAAACCCTTGAATTGCCAGACCCGACTGGATCGGGTGGCCACGATCTCAGCTTCAGAAAGCCTCGTGGTTGGGCATCTTGGCGCCCACATGGACTTCACCACGGGCTTCGGCCAATTCCACCTGGCGCTGGCGCTCGGCCAGCTTTTCTTTTTGTTCGGGTGTGCGCTGGTCGTGACAGTGGTCGCAGCTCACGCCCAATACGTAATGCGGTGACAGCTTGTCCTGTTCACTGAGCGGCCAGCGGCAAGAGCGGCACAGTTCATGGTGGCCCAGCCCCAAGCCATGGCCCACGCTCACGCGCTCGTCAAACACAAAGCACTCGCCCTCCCAAGTGCTTTGCTCGGGCGGGATTTCTTCAAGGTACTTGAGAATGCCGCCTTCCAGGTGATACACCTCGTCAAAGCCACGCATTTTCATGAGTGCGGTGGATTTCTCGCAGCGGATGCCCCCGGTGCAGAACATGGCCACTTTGGTCTTTTTGGCAGATTCGCCTTGCAGGTTTTCCTGCGCGTCCAGCCACGCGGGCAATTGCACAAAATTTTTGATGTTCGGGTTCACCGCGCCTTTGAAGGTGCCAATGGCGACCTCGTAGTCGTTGCGCGTGTCGATGACCATCACATTCGGGTCGGCCAGCAAGGCGTTCCAGTCAGCCGGTTTGACGTACTGACCCACGGTCTTGTTCGGGTCCAGCTCGCGCACGCGCAAGGTGACGATCTCTTTTTTGAGCTTGACCTTCATGCGGGTGAACGGCGGCTTCGGGCTCCAAGACTCTTTGTGCTGCAGCGTGCTCAATCGCTGATCGGCGCGCAAAAAGGCCAGCACGGCGCGAATGCCGTCTTCCGGCCCGGCAATCGTGCCATTGATGCCCTCGTGCGCCAGCAGCAGCGTGCCTTTCACATCATGGGCCACGCAACAGGCTTGCAATGGGGCTTGCAGGTCGACGAAGTCGGGCAAATCGACGAATTTGTAGAGAGCGGCGGTGAGGAAAAGAGGCGTATTCAACATGCCGCGATTATCTGCTTTGGCATCAGGCTTATGCCGCATAAGTGGTCAAAAGCACATCCGCCGCTTCTTGCCGCAGAGGAATCAAGGCTTGGTAGTCGACAGACGAGTGCCAGCCCTGCGCATCGCCCAAAGAAGGGAAACGGATCACCACGATGTCAGGGTGCCGGTTGACACCCGAAAACGATTGAACCTGTTCACCCCTAAACACGAGTTCTCCGCCAAAAGGCAGCAAAGTGGCCAAAACCTGAGAACGGTATTGGGCCCATTTTTCGGGGTCTTTCACGGTCATTTGACCGACGACATAGGCTTGGGTCATGATAAATCCTCAAGGAGCCTTCACCACAGAAAAGTCGGGCTGATGCAACCAGGCATGGAACTCATCAGCCAACTGCTGACTTGCACGGGCAGCGGCACTCCACGCTTTCACCCGCCCCGCAAAATCTCGGTCGTAGGTCATGAAGTCCTTGCGGTCGGGCAATTTGCCGTTCGGCAGGGTTTTGACCCATTCGGGGTTGGGGGCCAAGACGATGGTGTGGTCCAGAAAAGGCGAGGCACCGTGCCGCCACTTGAGCGCTTTGTCGAGCCAGCCTGGCACCACGTTTTTCTGAAAATGCGGGTACAGCACGATGGACCTCTCTGGCACTTTGGTTGGCGCGGTCCAGTTCAGGTGCAGGTGGTAGTCGGTGATGCCGCCATCCCAATACGCGCCAGCGGGTGCGCCGGGGATGTCGTGCACGGCTTTGAGGGCAAATGGGATGGCGCAACTGGCTTGCAGAGCAGGCATGAAATTGCTTTCTGTCAGGCCCACGGCGCGGGTGCGAAAGTCTTTCGCGTCAAACGGCAAACTAGCGCCTTGCCCTGAAAATACCACCCGCTCCAACCAGCCGCCCAAGGCACGGCGGTGCACGGCGTTGCTCAAAAATGCCCCCGCATAGCCCAGTGGTGTGCCCAGCGGGTGTTCGCGGTGCAGGATGTGCTGACCGCGCGAGGTGACGATGTGCAGGCGGTAACGGGGGTGCGACAACAACTCTGAGATGCGCCCGCCATAAAAAGCCTGCAGGCTGTGGCCAAACGCATCGCTCACTTGCTGGGCGCTCACCCGCTTTTGGCCCGGTAGAGGCTCGTAATGCTGGTGGATGTAGTCGTGCTCCAGCCTTTCAAATGCGGCCACCGAGTGGTTCAGGCAAGCGGTGGCCATGCGCCACGCGCCAATCGATGCCCCAACCAAGTCGACTGGTTGGCTGCTTTGCTTCAACCACTCACCAAAAATGAAACGGTCCAATGGGCCGAGGATGAGCCCCTTGGGGCCACCCGCCGCACCCGGGATCACGCCAATATGCTTTGGCCGCAGACCGTGTTCACGGATATGGGCCAGCGCCTTGGGGCCTGCGTGGATGTGAAGGGCTTGCATGGGGTTTACTTCTTGAGCCCGTGCAATTTGGCAAAGGCACTGGCCATGGCCGAGCCCGAGCCCGAGCCAGCGGCTGGTGGGGCGGTGTAACCACCACCGCCGCGCTGGCGGTTGTCGCGCCCTGCCCCTTCGAACTTGTTGTCGCGTGGGCCATCACGCCGTGCGGGTGCCGCATCGAGCTTCATGGTCAGGCTGATGCGTTTGCGGGCCACATCGACTTCGAGCACCTTCACCTTGACGATGTCGCCGGTCTTGACCACCTCGCGGGCGTCGGTCACGAACTTGTTGGCCAACTGGCTCACATGCACCAAGCCGTCTTGATGCACGCCCAGGTCGATGAACGCGCCAAACTGGGCCACGTTGCTCACGGTGCCCTCCAAGGTCATGCCTTCTTTCAGGTCCTTGATGTCTTCCACGCCATCGGCCAGTCGGGCCACTTTGAAGTCGGGGCGTGGGTCGCGTCCGGGTTTTTCCAGCTCTCCCAAAATGTCTTGGATGGTGATCGCGCCAAACTTGTCGCTCACAAAGAGTTCGGGGCGCAGGGTGTTGAGCACATCGCTGCGGCCCATGATGTCCTGCACCGGCTTGCCGGTCTTCACGATGATCTGCTCGACCACCGGGTAGGTTTCGGGGTGCACGCCGGTCATGTCCAGCGGGTTGTCACCGCCGCGAATGCGTAAAAAGCCTGCGCTTTGCTCGAAGGTCTTGGAACCCAGACCGGTCACTTTCAGCAAATCCTGCCGAGTTTTGAACACGCCATTCGCATCGCGCCAGCGCACGACCGACTTGGCCACGCTGGCCGACAAACCCGACACGCGGGTGAGCAAGGGGACGCTGGCCGTGTTCAGGTCCACACCCACCGAGTTCACGCAGTCTTCCACCACCGCATCCAGGGTTTTGGCCAACTCGCTTTGGTTCACGTCGTGTTGGTACTGGCCCACCCCGATGGCTTTGGGGTCGATCTTGACCAACTCCGACAAGGGGTCTTGCAGGCGGCGCGCAATCGAGGCTGCGCCACGCAGGCTCACGTCCACGTCGGGCATTTCTTGAGAAGCGAATTCGCTGGCCGAGTACACCGACGCACCCGCCTCGCTGACCACCACCTTCTGGATCTCCACCCCATCCCGAATGCCATCTCGCAGGCGGGCCAGTCGTTTGATCAGGTCACCGGCCAGTTTGTCGGTCTCGCGGCTGGCCGTGCCGTTGCCAATGGCGATCAGGTTGACGTTGTGTTTCTCGCACAGCTGGGTCAGGGTGAAAAGCGATCCCTCCCAATCCTTGCGTGGTTCGTGCGGGTACACCGTGGAGGTGTCGACCAGTTTGCCGGTAGCGTCCACCACGGCGACTTTCACGCCGGTGCGGATGCCCGGGTCCAGGCCCATGACGACGCGGGGGCCCGCTGGCGCGGCCAGCAGTAAATCGCGCAGGTTGTCACTGAACACTTTGATCGCAACTTTTTCAGCGTCTTCACGCAAGCGGGTGAACAGGTCACGCTCGGTGGACAGGCTCAACTTCACGCGCCAGGTCCAAGCCACGCACTTGCGGATCAGGTCGTCGCTGGGGCGAGCCAAATGTCGCCAGCCCAGGTGCATGGCAATCTTGCCCTCGGCCAGTGAGGGGGCGAACGGCTTCGGCTCCGTGGATTGACCGGGTTCGGGCTTGGAAGTGGAACTCACCTCCGGTTCGGGCAGCACCAGTTTGGCGTCCAGCATTTCCAAAGCCCGGCCCCGGAACACGGCCAGCGCACGGTGGCTGGGCACACGGCCAATCGGCTCGTTGTAGTCAAAGTAATCACGGAACTTGGACACATCAAGGTGGTGTTCATCCTTACCTTTAGCCAACTGGCTTTGGAACAGGCCCTCGTTCCACAGCCATTCACGCAAGGCTTGCACCAAACTCGCGTCTTCTGCCCAGCGCTCGCTCAGCAAATCGCGCACGCCATCCAGCACGGCGGCGGCGGTGGTGAAGTCGGCCCCTTCGATGGCACCTGCAGCCAGCACAAAGGCTTGCGCCTCGGCATGTGGGTCGCATGTCGGGTCGGCAAACAGTTTGTTGGCCAACGGCTCCAGCCCGGCTTCGCGGGCAATCATGCCCTTGGTGCGGCGCTTGGGCTTGTAAGGCAAATACAGGTCTTCCAGCTCTTGCTTAGTGGGGACGGCATCGATGGCGGCCAGCAACTCGGGCGTCATCTTGCCCTGCTCGGTGATGCTTTTGATCACGGCGGCGCGGCGATCCTCCAGCTCGCGCAAGTAGCCCAAGCGCGTCTCCAGTTCGCGCAGCTGGATGTCATCCAGCCCACCGGTCAGTTCCTTTCGGTAACGGGCGATGAATGGGACCGTGGCCCCACCGTCCAGCAACTCCACGGTGGTCTTGACCTGCTCAGGGCGAATACGGATTTCTGCGGCCAGTTGGGCCAGGATTTTCTGCATGTGTCAGCTGACTGCTCAAAGAAAAACAACGAGTTTGCCACAGGCATTCAACGCAGATCGGTGCTTGAAGTGCTGGCACGGCAGCCTCAACTTTAATTTTAATAACAATAATTATAAAAAGATCAAAACATTAAATTCATTGCAAATAAAGATTTAAACATTTAAGATGGAATTAAATTGTTAAAAACATGATTAAATTGCCAATTAATGAAAATTGTCATAAACAACAATTACAGAAATTTCATCATGGGTCTCAAGGGCTTGTGTTGGGTGTTTCTGATGATGCCTTTGTCAGGATGCCAAGTCTTGGGCGGTGGTGTCATTCCTGTCTCGGAATATGAAACATTCACACCCAAATCAGCAGACCAGCGGATCATGAACGATGTCAAATTGCGCTGGGAGGTTCGAGAGGATGTGGGCCAGTTTTGTGCGAAATCCATGGGGATGGGCCGCGAGCAAGCCCAGATCACGCCCCCTGTCGCATGTGCTGTCTGGCATGTGGTCGGCAAAGAATGCGTGATCGTGACCGGCACAAGCACAAACCATGTGGCACTTGGGCATGAGGTGCGCCACTGCTTTGAAGGCCATTTTCACAAGTAAAAATGGCCTTGCGCTGGTGTCACAAGGCCATTTTTTTTGATGCAAGCGGCGGGTTTAAGCCGATCGCAAAGCTTGGCGTAAGCCCTCTCCCACATCGGGTCGCGCCGCGAACGGGTCGGGTGGGTTGTGGCCCATCACAATGGCTTCCATGCGACTTTGCACATTGCCCAACGCTTGTGGGTGGCTGTAAATGTAGAAGCGCCCTTCTGCCACCGCATCAAACACTTTTTGGGCCACATCAGCCGCTGATACTTTGCCACTTCCGACAGCTTTATCACTTTGTGCCTGCCCGATCAACTGACTGGCCGTGGGCTTGTCGGCCGCCAAGTCTGAGGGGCGGTTGCGGTGGCTCTGACTGATCCCAGTCGGTACAAAATATGGACACAGCACGCTGGCACTGACTTGGTCGGACACCAGTTGCAAGTCTTGGTAAAGGGTCTCGGTCAGAGACACCACCGCGTGTTTGCTCACGTTGTAAATGCCCATATTGGGTGGCGTGAGCAAACCGGCCATGCTGGCGGTGTTGACGATGTGGCCCTGGTAACTCGGGTCGGACTTGGCGGCTTCGAGCATCATGGGCGTGAACAGGCGCACGCCGTGCACCACACCCCAGAGGTTGACGCCCAGCACCCATTCCCAGTCGGCCACCGAATTTTCCCAGACCAAGCCCCCTGCCCCAACGCCTGCGTTGTTGAAGACGAAGTGGGGTGCGCCAAAACGGGCCTTCACATCTACGGCCAGCTGTTCCATGGCCTGGGCATGGGCCACATCCACCTTGCGGGCCAGCACCTGCACGCCTTGTGCGCTGAGCTCTGCGGCAGCTTTGTCCAGCGCATCTTGCTGCACATCGACCAGCACCAGGTTCATGCCCAGCTTGGCACCGATGCGGGCGCATTCCAGACCAAAGCCTGAGCCTGCTCCAGTCAGGACAGCGGTTTTGCCTTTGAAGTTCTGGATCATGGGGAAACCTTTTTCAATGTGAAGCCCACGCGGGGGAAGTGAACATGGACCGTACCCGCGCGTTCATCGCTGCGGCGCAAGGAGTAACGGCTAGCGGTCGCCGCAACCAGCTCGCCTTGGGTGGGCTCCAACCCAAAGTTGTCAGAGGCGATCACGACCAGGTTGCCCAGGGCGATGCCGTGTTCGTCCTGAAAAACTTCGGCCTGAACAGCGACAGGCGTTGAACTGTGGGCGGTTTGCAAGGCTTCTTCAGCGCTGCATTTGCCGATTGTGCCGTGGCCGATGGCCTTCATGCGGGCCATCCAGCCTTGGACTTGCGGCGTCGCCTCCAAAATGCCTGCCAAAGCGGGTGTGCGCTCATGCGTGAACCAAAGTGGGTGATACACCGCAAAGTCGGCCACGCAAGGCTGTGGGCCGAACAAAAAGTCTTGACCGTGCAGCATGCTGGCGATGCGGCGCAGATAACTCTTGTAAGTGCCGGTGGCGTCCGAGGATGCCATGCGCGCTGCGCCACTGCGCATGGCGGTGCGGTCGGCCACAAAGGCCTGCACGCCCTCAGCGGGTACGCCCGCAAACACCTGGGCCACGCCCGCAGGTTGGAAGTTGTAGGCCATCGATGCCGTGAACAAAGCGCTGTCGGCCCATTGCGCCACGATGCGCGCCGCGCCTTGGATGGCTTCGGGGTAAAGCGTTGGCGTGGGTGCCAGTTGCTCCAGCACATCACAAATCAGTGCGGTGTCGCAGTAAATGTCCGCGCCGATTTGCAGCACCGGCGTTTTGCGGTAACCGCCCGTGAGCGCCGTCAGGTCGGGCTTGGGCATGACCATCGGGATGAACACGCTCTTCCAGGCCAGTTGCTTGTGGCCCAAGATCAACCTGACCTTTTCTGCAAAAGGCGAGGTCGGGTAGTGGTGCAGGATCAAATCAGACATGCGATCAGCCTCAGACCAGCTTGACCAGTTGCTTGCCAAAGTTCTTGCCTTTCAGCAGGCCCAAGAATGCCTCGGGTGCAGCGGCCAAGCCCTGGGCCACGGATTCGCGGGGGCGCAGTTTGCCGGTGCCCACCAAGGTGCCGAGTTCTTGCAGCGCCTCGGGCCAGACTTCCATGTGTTCGCTGACGATGAAGCCCTCGATCTTCATGCGGTTGACCAAGATGAGGGCCGGGTTGGCCATGGGCAGCGGTGCGCCGTCGTAGCCCGCGATCATGCCGCACACGGCGATGCGTGCAAATGCATTGGTGCGCAACATCACCGCATCCAGCACCATGCCGCCCACGTTTTCAAAGTGGCCGTCAATGCCATTCGGGCACGCTTCGCGCAAGGCTTTGGACAGGCTGATGTAGTCCTTGTGTTCTTTGTAGTCGATGCAGGCGTCAAAACCCAATGCGTTGACCACGTAGTCGCATTTGTCTTTGCCGCCTGCGATGCCCACCACCCGGCAACCACGCGCTTTGGCCAATGCGCCATAGGCGCTGCCGACAGCGCCGCTGGCCGCGCTCACCGTGACGGTTTCACCGGCTTTGGGCGCAATGATCTTGACCAAACCATACCAAGCGGTCACACCGGGCATGCCCACAGCGCCCAGGTAATGCGACAAAGGTACGTGGGTGGTGTCGACTTTGCGCAGCGCGCCCAGCACCGTGGCATCCACCACGCTGAACTCTTGCCAGCCGCCCATGCCCACGACTTGGTCACCGGCCTTGAATTTGGGGTGGCGGCTGTCCACCACTTCGCCCACGGTGCCACCGATCATGACCTCGCCCAAAGCTTGAGGCTGGGCGTAGCTTTTGCTTTCGTTCATGCGGCCACGCATGTACGGGTCCAGGCTCAAGAAATGATGGCATACCAACACTTGGCCTTCTTGTAACTCGGGCAGTGGCACCTCGATCAATTTGAAGTTTTGTGCGGTGGCTTCGCCTTGGGGGCGATTGTCGAGGACGATGCGATGGTTCACGGGCATGGAAAAAACTCCGGTGTAAAAAAAAGAAAAAATCAATCGGTGGGCAAACTGCCCGACGGTTCGGTATGGCTTCGCGCCATGTATTTGAAGGTGCCGGTGGCATGGGCACACAAGCGCCCCTCTGCATCCAAAATGCGGCCCTCAGTAAAAGCCATGCTGCGAGTTCGGTGCATCAATTGGCCAATTCCCTTCAATTTTTGACCGGGTGCCACTTGGGCAGGTCGCATGAAACTGGTCTTCATCTCAATGGTGACCACACCCATGCCCACCTCGACGCTGCGGGCGGCGGTGGCCATGACCACATCCAGCAGCGCCATCACCGCGCCGCCGTGCGTGACATCAAACGAGTTGAGGTGCGCAGGCTGGGGTGCATAGTGAAGTTCAGATTGACCGCCTTCGAATTTTTCCAGGGTGAAACCCAGATGTTCAACAAACGGTATGGTCGCGCCAAAAGGAATGCTCATGCTGTTTCTGGCCAAAAATCAAGCACCAATGATGGCGCTGACACCACCGTCTACCGCCAGCCATTGACCGGTGATGTGTTTGCCGGCGTCAGATGCCCACAAAACCGCCAAGCCTTTGAGGTCTTCGTCGTCGCCCAAACGGCGCAAAGGTGCGCCTTGCGCTATCTTTTCGGCGCCCATTTTTTCGAGGAGACCATGGGTCATTTTGCTGGGGAAAAAGCCGGGACAAATGGCGTTGACCGTGATGCCGTATTCACCCCACTCGCCCGCCAAAGCGCGGGTGAAGTTCACCACTGCGCCTTTGGATGTGTTGTAGGCGATCGTCTTCATCTCGGACGGGTTGCCCGCGAGCCCCGCTATGGAGGCCACATTCAGGATGCGACCCTTGCCGCGCGGAATCATGCAGCGCTTGGCCACCTCTTGAGAAAGGATGAAATACCCGCGCACGTTCAGGTTCATGACCTTGTCCCAAGCTTCGACCGGGTGTACTTCGGCGGGGGCGCCCCAAGTAGCGCCCGCGTTGTTGACCAAGATGTCGATCGGTCCCATGCGCTCCATGGTTTCTGCCGCCAGGTGGCGGATGTCCTCTTCTTTGCCACAGTCAGCGGCAATCCAACGGGCGTCGATGCCTGCGGCTTGCAGTTCTGCAGCCGCTTGCTCCAAGTCTGCGGCTTTGCGCGAGCTGAGCATGATTTTGGCGCCCGCCTCGCCCAGGGCATGGGCCATTTGGAGACCCAAGCCACGCGAGCCGCCGGTGACCAGGGCAAGCTGCCCAGTCAGGTCAAAAAGTTGTTGAACAGTCCGTGCCATATCGTGTCTCCTATGATTCGACGATGAAATCCATGCAGCGGCGTTCTTTGACGACCGCTTTCATGAAAGGTTTGATGGCCAGATGTTGCGGGTGATTTTGGTAAGAAGCTAGCACCTGCGCGTCATCCAGCAGCATGTGCAGCACCAAATCATGTGAGCAATCCATGCTCGGAGTGGCCGTGGCAACTTCAAAAGTGCGTATGCCCGGTACCACCGCAGCGCAAGACAACAAAAGGGCTTTGGCTTTTTGGACATTGACGTCCTTGTCGGCCCCTTCGGCTTGCTCGTGCAAGGTCCACATCACGATGTGTCGGATCATCAAAAAGCATCCTCGGTCAAATCTGCACAAGTGGCATCGCGGCTGCGCACCACATTCAACCAAGCCCCAATCTTGGGCAACTCATAGCGGAAGAAATAACGGCACGCAGCGCGTCGGCCTTGTGCGGAGGGCGTAACCTTGCCCTCCAGGCTGGCTGCGACATCCAACCAAATCCAGGCAATCACCGTGTGACCAAAAGCCTGTAAATATGGCACAGCGTTGGCCAAGGCTTGGGCTGGTTGTGCCCCAGCCCAAGCTTGTTCGGTGGCCTGGCCCACTTGCTTCAGGGCGTCGCGCAAGGCGGCCGCTTCTTCGGACCAAGCCGATTCGGCCTTTGCGGCGGTGGCCAGCATGCGCTGGGCGAGTAACTGCAGACCACGCCCGTTTTCCATCAGCACCTTGCGGCCCAGCAGGTCCATGGCCTGGATGCCGTGTGTGCCCTCATGGATCATGTTCAAGCGGTTGTCGCGCCAATACTGTTCAACCGGGAAATCCCGGGTGTAGCCATAGCCCCCATGAACCTGAATGGCCAAGCTATTGGCCTCCAGGCACCATTCGCTGGGGAAACTTTTGGCGATGGGTGTGAGCACTTCGAGCAGCAGACGCGCCACGTCGGCATCTGCACTGCTGCCCGTATGTTGCTCGTCGACCAATCGGGCGCAATACAGTGCGAGGGCCAGAGCGCCTTCGCTGTAGGCTTTTTGGGCCAACAGCATGCGCTTGATGTCGGCGTGTTCAATGATGCGCACCTGCGGCTGGTTGGCATCTTTGCCCCCCGCACCCGTGGGCCTGCCCTGTGGGCGGTTTTTAGCGTAATCCAGGCTGGCGTAAAACCCGGCCATGCCCAGCATGGTGGCGGCCATGCCCACGCCGATGCGGGCTTCATTCATCATGTGGAACATGCAGCGCAGGCCTTCGCCAGGCTTGCCGACCAGGTAACCCACGGCACCGCTTCCGGCACCGTCCAAACCCCCGCCAGATTCACCGCGAACCGGGTACTTGCCTTCGCCAAAGTTCAGCAACGTATTGGTGGTGCCGCGCCACCCGCATTTGTGGTTCAAACCCGCCAGCGCCACATCGTTGCGCTCGCCCGTCAAATGCCCTTGGGTGTCCACCAATTTTTTGGGCACGATAAACAGGGAGATGCCCTTCACGCCCGGCACCAACTGCCCATTGGCGTCCGGGATCTTGGCCAGCACCAAATGGATGATGTTCTCAGACAGTTCATGCTCGCCTGAGGAGATCCACATCTTGTTGCCCTTGAGGCGGTAACGCGCCCCCAATGCCTCGGCTTCAAAATCCTTGCCATCGGGTGTGGCGCGCGTGGTCACGTCGCTGAGTGAAGAGCCCGCTTGCGGCTCAGACAGACACATGGTGCCCGAAAAGCGACCCGAAAATTCGTTGGCAGCAAATACCTTCTTTTGCAAGTCGGTGCCGTGCACCGTCAGCAAATTGGCATTGCCACTGGTCAGCATGCCCGACCCAATGCTGACCGAGGCCATGGCAAAAAATGCGTTGGCCGCCGCCTCGACCGTGTAGGGCAGTTGCATGCCGCCCACCTCATAGTCTTGCGCGGCACTCAGCATGCCCGAACCGGCATAGGCCTTGTAAGCGTCGTGCGTGGCTTGGGGCAGGATGACTTTTTCGCCATCAAAGTGTGGCTCTTGTGTATCCACCAAGCGGTTGAAGGGGGCGTATTTCTCCCGGGCGATGCGCTCACAGGTGTCGAGCACCGCGTCAAAGGTTTCGCGCGAGTGGTCGGCAAACCGTTCACGGCTTTGCAGCGTCTCCACCTTCAACCAGTCGTGGAGCAGAAAATCAACGGTGGGGCGCAAGCTCATGTCTGTTCATCGCTTCCAAATGAAAAAGGGCAAGAGACATCATGCCCCCTGCCCCAGTCGGGATCAGCCATCCAGGCGACAGCCGATGCCTTTCACACTCACAGCACTTCAAAAATGCCGCAAGCGCCCATGCCGCCGCCGATGCACATGGTCACGGCCACGCGCTTGGCGCCGCGGCGTTTGCCTTCGATCAAGGCGTGGCCTGTCAGGCGCTGGCCCGAGACGCCGTAGGGGTGACCCACCGCAATGGCACCACCGTTGACGTTCAAGCGGTCGGCTGGAATGCCCAACTTGTCGCGGCAGTACAGCACCTGCACGGCAAAGGCTTCGTTCAGTTCCCACAAATCAATGTCTTGCACCGTGAGGCCCAAACGCGCCAAGGCTTTGGGCACGGCATACACCGGGCCAATGCCCATCTCGTCAGGCTCGCAACCGGCCACCGCAAAACCCAGAAAGCGTCCCATGGGTTTGAGACCACGTTGTTCAGCCAGCTTTTCATCCATCAACACGCAAGCGCCTGCACCGTCCGAAAACTGGCTGGCATTGCCCGCGGTGACGAGGCCACCGGGCAAGGCTGAGCGCAGGCCGCTGATGGCTTCAACGGTTGTGCCCTCGCGCAGACCTTCGTCGACACTCACCGTGACTTGCTTGGTGGTCAAACCCATGACCTTGTCCACCACACCCGCTGTCACGGTGATGGGCGCGATTTCATCGCTGAAGAAGCCCGCCGCTTGCGCGGCACAAGCCTTTTGCTGGCTGGCTGCGCCATAAGCGTCCATCACGTCGCGGCCGATCTTGTAGCGTTTGGCCACCTGCTCGGCGGTTTGCAGCATGTTCCAGTAAATTTCGGGCTTCATCTTGGCCAAAGCCAAATCTTGCATCATGTGCAGGTTCATTTCTTGCTGAACGCAAGAGATGCTTTCGACGCCACCGGCGACATACACCTGGCCTTCGCCAGCGATGATGCGCTGAGCAGCCAGAGCGATGGTTTGCAGGCCAGAAGAGCAAAAGCGGTTCACGGTCATGCCGGAGACCGAAATGGGCAAACCGGCCTTGAGGGCGATTTGGCGTGCGATGTTCGCACCCGTGGCGCCTTCGGGGCTGGCACAACCCATGATGACGTCTTCCACCTCGGCGGCATCAATGCCGGCGCGTGCTACGGCATGTTGTACAGCATGCCCGCCCAAAGTGGCGCCATGGGTCATGTTGAATGCACCCTTCCAGCTCTTGGCCAAAGGTGTGCGTGCGGTGGATACGATGACAGCATTCGTCATGATGAAAACCTTTCATGTGGACAAGCGGTCGAAAACCGCTGTTCCGAAAATTAAAAAATCAGTTGAATGTTTTGCCTTCGGCCACCAAACGCGCCAACAGGGGCGCGGGTTGCCAAAACTGGGCGTCGTCGTGCGGGTTCTTGGCAAAGCGCTTCATGGCTTCAGCCACATTGAACAAGCCAATGGTGTCGGCGTAATTCATGGGGCCGCCTCGCCAAATCGGGAAACCATAACCGGTCAGGTACACCATGTCGATGTCGCTGGCCTTGCTGGCTATGCCTTCTTCCAAAATATGCGCCGCTTCATTGACCAGCGAATACACCAAGCGTTGAACAATTTCTTCGTCAGAAATTTTGCGTGGCGTGATCCCCAGGTCAGCGCGGTGCTTTTCGATCATCTCGACCACCACGGCACTGGGGATCGCATCGCGTTTGCCAGCCTGGTAGTCGTACCAGCCAGCGCCTGTCTTTTGCCCATAACGGCCCATTTCACACAACAAGTCAGCGGTTTTGCTGTACTTGAGGTGGGGCTTTTCGGTGTAACGGCGCTTGCGGATGGCCCAGCCGATGTCGTTGCCCGCCAGATCGCCCATGCGGAAAGGGCCCATGGCAAAACCAAACTTCTCGACCGCTGTGTCCACCTGGGCAGGGGTGCAGCCTTCCTCGATCAGGAAACCGGCTTGACGGCTGTACTGCTCGATCATGCGGTTGCCGATGAAGCCGTCGCACACGCCGGACACAACGGAAGTCTTTTTGATTTTTTTGCCAATGGCCATCACGGTGGCCAGAACGTCTTTGCCCGTCTTTTGGCCACGAACAACTTCCAAGAGCTTCATCACGTTGGCGGGGCTGAAGAAGTGCATGCCCACCACGTCTTGGGGACGTTTTGTGAAGGAGGCGATCTTATTCACGTCCAAAGTGGAAGTGTTGGACGCCAAAATCGCGCCAGGCTTCATCACACGGTCCAGCTCTTTGAAAACGGCTTCTTTCACGCCCATTTCTTCGAACACGGCTTCAATCACCAAATCGGCCTGACCGATGTCGTCGTAGCTCAGGGTGGTGGACAACAGCGCCATGCGCTCGTCGTATTTGTCCTGTTTGAGCTTGCCTTTTTTGACTTGGGCTTCGTAGTTTTTGCGGATGGTGGCCACACCTCGGTCCAAGGCCTCTTGCTTCATCTCCAACATCTTGACGGGAATGCCCGCATTCAAAAAGTTCATCGAGATGCCACCGCCCATGGTGCCAGCGCCAATGACGGCGATGCTCTGGATGTCGCGCTTGGGTGTGTCTTCGGGGACATCCGGAATCTTGGATGCCGCACGGTCGGCCATGAAAATGTGGCGCAAGGCGCGGCACTCTGGGGTCCACATCAGGTTGATGAAGATGTCACGCTCAAAGACCAAACCGTCCTCGAACTTCTTCTTGGTGGCCGCCTCCACCGCATCCACGCATTTGGCCGGAGCCGGCAGGTTTTTGGCCATGCCTTTGACCATGTTGCGAGCAAACTGAAAGTAAGCGTCGCCTTGCGGGTGCTTGCAAGGCAAATTGCGTACCAAAGGTAACGGCGCGCCATCGGCATGGGCAGCCGCCACTTTTTGGGCCATCGCCAAAGCCTCTTCGGCCAGCGACTCTGCTGATTGGGCCATCGCATCGAACAGCTTTTGACCGGGCAGCATGGCCAGCATCTCGCTTTTGATGGCTTCGCCACTGACGATCATGTTGAGGGCAGGCTCGACACCGATCACGCGGGGCAAACGCTGTGTGCCGCCTGCTCCTGGGATCAAGCCCAACTTGACTTCGGGCAGGGCGATGGATGTACCGGGTGCTGCAATGCGGTAGTGGCAGCCCAGCGCCAACTCAAGCCCCCCCCCCATGACCACCGAATGCATGGCAGCAACAACAGGTTTGGCTGAGTTTTCACAAGCACGGATCACGCTGAGCAAATTCGGCTCTTGCAAGGCTTTGGGGGAGCCAAATTCACGGATGTCCGCGCCCCCCGAAAAAGCTTTGCCGGCGCCCGTGATGACAATGGCCTTGACGGCAGGGTCGTTGTTGGCCTTTTCCAGGTTGTCCGTGATGCCCACGCGTGTGGACAGCCCCAAACCGTTGACGGGAGGGTTCATCAGTGTGATGACCGCGACATCACCGTGGACTTTGTATTCAGCTGTCATGCTGGAGTTCCTTCGTTAGAAAATGAAAAAAGAACGACCGTTCGTTTATTGGCATTGTAGGCAAAATAAAGGGCAAACAAAAATAAAATTTTGTCGCCCCAGAGACCCACCCTCACCCGTGCTGATCACACCTCCAACCACTCCTTGCGGATGTAGCTGTTGGCCCTCAGTTCATCGGGCGTGCCCTCAAACACAATGCTGCCGTGACCCATGACCAATGCCCTGTCAGAAATGTTCATGGCGATGGTCAATTTTTGTTCGATCAGCAGCACCGAAACCCCCCGGGTTTTCAGACTTTGCAGAAATTGCCCCACCAGGGCCACAATTTTGGGCGCCAAACCTTCGGTCGGCTCGTCAATGATGATCAGATCTGGATCGCCCATCAGAGTCCGGCACAAAGTCAGCATCTGTTGCTCTCCCCCAGACAACACCCCGGCTTCGGTGTGCTCTCGTTCTTTCAGGCGGGGAAACATGTTGAACATGTCTTCAAAAGACCAGCGGCCATTTTTACCACTGCGCTTTTGGCCCAGTTGCAAATTCTGGTGAACGGTGAGTTTGGGGAAAATCTCACGGTTTTCTGGCACGTACCCCAAACCTTGGTGGGCTATTTCAAAAGCTTTTTTGCCTTGAATCGCTTGGCCCTTCCAGTCAATGCGACCTTGGCACTCGACCAAGCCCATGATGGCCTTGGCGGTGGTTGAACGACCCGAACCGTTGCGCCCCAACAAGGCCACAATTTCGCCAGTCGCCACATCAAAATTGACACCATGCAAAACATGGCTTTTGCCGTAATAAGCATGCAGGTTTTCGATCTTCAGCATCAGTGGCCTCCAGCTTGGTTGTCTGCAACCGGTGAGCCCAAATAGGCCTCTTGAACTTTGGGGTTGGCACGAACCAACTCCGGCGTGTCGAAGGCGATCACCTCGCCATACACCACCACCGCAATTTTGTCGGCCAAGCCAAACACCACGCCCATGTCGTGCTCCACGGTCAACAAGGTTTTGCCCACCGTCACTTCTTTGATCAGCTGGATGAAACGCGTGGTTTCACTTTTGCTCATCCCAGCCGTGGGTTCGTCCAACAAAATGACATCGGCCCCACCGGCGATCGTCACGCCAATCTCTAGTGCACGTTGTTCGGCATAGGTCAGGTTTATCGCCAAGACATCGCGCTTTTTGTCCAGGTGGATCATCTCCAGCAGCTGGTCAGTGCGCTCATTGGCATCTTTCAATCCGGACAAAAACTTGATGAAGGTGTACTTGTAGCCCAGGCTCCACAGCACGGCACAGCGCAGATTTTCAAACACACTCAACTTGGGGAAGATGTTGGTGATTTGAAAGCTGCGCGACAAACCCATGCGGTTGATCTCATAAGGCGTCTTGTTTTGGATGCGCTGACCGTTGAGCAAAATGTCACCGGATGTCGGACCAAATCGGCCGCTGATCAGATTGAACAGGGTCGATTTGCCAGCGCCGTTGGGGCCGATCACCGCGACCCGCTCACCGGCCTCAACGGCCAGGTCAACGCCTCGGATGATTTCTGTTTTGCCAAAGTTCTTGCGAACGTCTTTCAGTTCCAGGGCGTAACTCATAACGCAGTTTCCCTTCGCTTGATTTCTTTTTCGATTTCGGTCTGGATTTCACCCCAGTCACGGGCAAATTGGCGACGCGTCAACTCGAACAAGCCCAGACCGGTCAGCATCACAAAGGCTGAGCCAAACCAACTGTCCAGGCCTCGGGCGTTGAGACTGGCGCCCATGAATTTCACCGTGTCGCCCAAGGCCGAGTTGAGTTGCAAGTGGTAAACCATTTCGATCATGGCACCTGCACCTGCCAGCATCACGATGGCCGTCACGCCCAAAGCCAGGTAAGTGGTCCAGAGTTGTCGCAACTTGCCAAATTTGGCCACACGCAGATTCATCATGATCAAGCTGGCAATGCCGCCAGGTGCATACATCACCATGAACAAAAAGATCAAACCCAGATACAGCAACCAGGCCTTGGTCAGCTCAGACAGCAACACAAAGGCGATGATCATCAAAATGCCACCGATGATGGGGCCGAAGAAGAACGTCGCCCCGCCCAAGAAAGTGAACAACAAATAGGCGCCTGAGCGCGCCGCCCCGACCACTTCAGCGGTCACGATTTCGAAGTTCAGCGCGCCCAAACCACCAGCAATGCCGGCAAAAAAGCCGGAGATGATGAAGGCCGAATACCGAACGCGCTGGGTGTTGTAACCAATGAACTCGACCCGCTCTGGGTTGTCGCGCACGGCATTGAGGATGCGACCCAAGGGGGTTTGGGTAAAGGCGAACATGAGCGCCACACACACGAAGGTGTAGATGGCGATCAGGTAATACACCTGGATTTGCTGGGCATAGGTGATGCCAAAGAACGGCTCACCGGTCACTCGGTTGCCCGAGACACCCGCCTCCCCGCCAAAAAACTCAGAAAACATGAGCGACATGGCAAAAACCAACTCGGCCACACCCAAAGTGATCATGGCAAAGGGCGTGCCGGATTTGCGCGTGGTCACCCAGCCCAACAAAATGGCAAAGCCCATGCCCGCCAGACCACCCACGATGGGGAGCAAACTCACGGGAATGTGCAGCTTGCCACCGGTCACCGCGTTCAAGGCGTGGATGGCCATGTAAGAGCCCAGCCCGGTGTAGACCGCATGGCCAAAGCTGAGCATGCCCCCTTGACCCAAAAGCATGTTGTACGAAAGGCAGGCAATGATGGCGATGCCCATTTGCGCCAACATGGTGATGGACAAGTTGCTGGTGAACACCAAGGGTGCAAACACCAACAGCAAGGCGAAAGTGCTCCAGATGACCCAGCGACCGACGTTGTAAGGTTTGAATTTGTAAACAGCAGCCATGTCTTATCCCTCGCGTGTGCCCAAAAGGCCCTTGGGCCGAAAGATCAGGATCAGAACCAAGAACAAGTAGGGCAAGATCGGTGCAACCTGAGAGATGGTGAGTTTTGCAAAAGAGTTTTCCTGGGTGGCGGCAGACAATGCCCAACCCATGTCTTTGGCCAGAGTCAAGAACGAGTAGTCAATGGCGACGGCAAAAGTCTGGATCACACCAATCAAAATCGAGGCCAAGAACGCACCCGACAACGAGCCCATACCGCCCACAACCACCACGACAAAAATCACCGACCCGACGGTGGCGGCCATGGCGGGCTCTGTGACGAAAGTGCTGCCACCAATGACACCCGCCAAGCCAGCCAAACCCGTGCCGGCACCAAAAACCAGCATAAAAACACGGGGCACGTTGTGGCCCAAGGATTCGACCATCTCGGGGTGTGTCAAAGCGGCCTGAATCACCAGACCAATGCGGGTGCGTGTGAGCAAGAGCCACAAGGACAACAACATCAAAACAGCCACCAACATCATGAAGCCACGCGTGGCCGGGAAGGGTGAGCAAATCAAGCGCACCGTGGCATCGGCCGCTGTACAAGCTTCTGCCGAGGCGGCACCCCATACAAAACTGAGGCCATCGACCGAATGGTTGATCAGCGTGAACGCCGAGCTGCGCAAAATTTCGGGTGGCGGAAACTCCACGGCCGTGCGCCCCCAAATCAATTGAACCAATTCCAACACGACATAGGACAGACCGAAGGTCACGAGCAACTCTGGGACATGGCCAAACGGATGAACTTTGCGCAAGGTGACGCGCTCAAAGACTGCACCACAGGCGCCCACCAACAAAGGGGCCAAGATCAGGGCTGGCCAAAAACCAATCCAGCCTGACAGGGTGTAGCCAAAGTAGGCACCGAGCATGTAAAAACTGGCATGCGCAAAATTGAGCACGCCCATCATGCTGAAAATCAGCGTCAGGCCGGAGCTGAGCATGAAGAGCAACAGTCCGTAACTGAGACCGTTGAGCATGGAGATGATGAAAAACTCCATAAAAACTTTCCAGACCTTCAAGGGTCTAACTGCGTTACCGAAAGTGGGTCATGACAGGCCAGACCCGGTGATGAATCAAACAATCAAAAAAAAGACCCGATGAACAGTCGTTGATCGGGTCTCGACCCGGCGAGCAAGGAACTGACGCACCGTCAGCACCTTATCCTGCCGAATGTTGAGGGCGCTCCGAATCAGCCTGGACGCTTCATCTGGCAGCTGGTGGGGGTGCTGGAGATGAAGGATGGGAAATCCTTGACGGGTGCCAAGGTCATGCCCGTGTTCTCTGGGCTGTAAGGGAACTTCTTGTCCGCCTTTTGCCAAACCGTCATCCACAAGGGCTGCTGCAACTGGTGGTCGGTTTTACGCATTTGAACTTCACCGTGGTAGCTCTTGAAAGTCAAACCCGAGAGGGCCGCTGCCACTTTGACCGGATCGGTCGATTTCGCCTTGGCCATGGCTTCACCCAGAGCGCTGTAAATTGAAATCACAGAGCCTGTGTAGAAGTCATCGTTGAACTTTTGCTTGAACTCGGCCATCCATTTGCCCATGTCACCACCCATGTTGTAGTGGTTGTAGGAAATTTGGAAAACCCGACCTGCACCGCCTTGTCCCAAGGCAGTCGGTGTGCCCGTCACACCGGTGTAATAGGTGTAGAACTTGCCGTTGTAACCACCTTCGTTCGCCGCCTTGATCAGCAAAGCCAGGTCAGAGCCCCAGTTGCCGGTGATGACGGTGTCGGCACCTGAAGCCTTGATCTTGGCGATGTAGGGCGCGAAATCACGCACCTGCGCCAAGGGGTGCAGGTCTTCGCCAACGATTTTCACATCGGGCATCTTGCGTGCAAAGTTTTCTTTGGCAAAACGAACCACTTGGTGGCCGTGCGAATAGTTCTGGTTGAGCAGGTAGACGTTTTTGATGTCTTTCTGATCCTTCATGAAGGTGGTCATGGCCTCCATCTTCATGGACGTGTCGGCATCAAAACGGAAGTGCCAATAGCTGCATTTGCTGTTGGTGAAGTCTGGATCGACCGCAGAGTGGTTCAAGAAAATGATTTCTTTGCCAGGGTTGCGTTCGTTGTGTCTGTTCACGGCTTCGATCAAGGCGCCCGCCACCGAAGAACCGTTGCCCTGGGTGATGTAACGCACACCCTGGTCCATGGCGGCCTTGAGCGCGTTCAGGCTTTCAGCAGGGCTCAACTTGTTGTCGATGCCGATCACTTCGAATTTCACGCCTGCTGGGTTGGATTTGCTGAACTTTTCGGCAAAGAACTGAAAGCTCTTGAGTTGGTTGCTGCCCACAGGCGCCATCAGACCGGACAATGGGTCGATCCAAGCGATTTTGACGGTTTCGCCCTTTTGTGCATAAGCACCGAGACTGCTGGCGGCCAAAACGGTGGCAGCGATCAAACGGATGGTGGTTTTCATGACAAAGTCTCCTGCAGTGTGAATGTATGAACACACAAGCGTAACCTCTGACCCAATAAAATCGCTCGGGGTTTGCCCCTAAGGTGTATCGCACCCGCGACTTTTAATTTTGAATTCATGGTCTCGCTCACAGTCCGGGGAGCACGTAGTGGGCCAATTGCTCGCGCAGTCGTGTCTTGAGCATCTTGCCCGTGCCCCCCAAGGGGATGGCATCGACAAAGACCACATCGTCCGGAATTTGCCATTTGGCGGTTTTGCCTTCGTAAAAAGCAATCAACTGCTCCCGGCTGAGTTCTGCGCCAGGTTTTTTGACCACGCACACGATCGGACGCTCATCCCATTTGGGATGGCGCATGCCGATGCAAGCGGCCATGGCCACAGCCGGATGGGCCATGGCGATGTTTTCCACATCGATGGAGCTGATCCACTCGCCGCCCGACTTGATCACGTCTTTGCTTCGGTCGGTGATTTGCATGAAGCCATCGGCATCGATCGTGGCCACATCGCCGGTGGGGAACCAGCCGTCTACCAAGGGGTTGCCGCCCTCTTGCTTGAAATAAGTGGCGATCACCCAGGGACCTTTGACCAACAGATCGCCTGCTGCCTTGCCATCGTGCGGCAAGGCCTGACCCTCGGCATCCACGATCTTCATGTCAATGCCGTAAATGCAGCGACCTTGCTTCATGCGCAACTTCATTTGCGCCTCGGCAGACAAGGCCAAGTGCTTGTTTTTCAAAGTGCAAACGGTGCCCAAGGGGCTCATTTCGGTCATGCCCCAAGCATGCAAAACGTCCACCCCATAGTCCTCTCGGAACGCATCGATCATGGCGGGCGGACAGGCCGAGCCGCCAATCACCGTGCGCTGGAGTGTGCCGAACTTCAGACCTGCAGGCTTCATGTGGCCCAGCAACATTTGCCACACCGTGGGCACGCCAGCCGCAAAGGTCACGCCTTCGGCCTCGATCAACTCGTAAACCGATTTGCCATCCAAGGCTGGGCCTGGAAACACCAGTTTGGCGCCCGACATGGCGGCGCTGTAGGGAATACCCCAGGCATTGACATGGAACATGGGCACCACGGGCAAGATGGCGTCGCGGGCGGAGATGCACATGGAATCGGGCAAAGCGGCCGCGTACGCATGCAACACGGTGGAGCGGTGGCTGTACAAAGCCCCTTTGGGGTTGCCCGTTGTACCGCTGGTGTAGCAAAGGCTACAAGCGGTGTTTTCATCCAGCTGCGGCCAACTGTAGGTGTGGGGCTGCGGTTGGATCCAAGCCTCGTAGCTGACCAAATTGGGGATGCCCGTGTCGGCCGGCAGTTTGTCGGCATCGCACAGGGCCACGAAATGGGTCACGGTCTTGCAATGGGCATGCAAAGCTTGGACCAATGGCAAAAACGTCATGTCGAAACACAGGACTTGGTCTTCGGCGTGGTTGGCGATCCACGCCATCTGCTCAGGGTGCAAACGCGGGTTGAGGGTGTGCAGCACCCGACCCGAGCCGCTCACACCAAAGTACAGCTCCAGATGGCGATAACCGTTCCAGGCCAGTGTGGCGATGCGCGAGCCTTGCGGCACGCTTTGCGCGTCCAGCGCATTGGCCACTTGGCGTGAACGCCTGGCCACCTGCGCCCAATCACTGCGGTGGATGTCGCCTTCCACCCGGCGAGAGACAACCTCGCTGTCGCCGTGGTGTTTTTCGGCAAAGTCAATCAAGGAAGAAATCAGCAGTGATTGCTGTTGCATCAGTCCCAGCATGGGGGGTCTCCTGTCAGATGGGTGGTTCTGAAACAGCTGATTGTGCACCTCGACCTTCGGCGCCCTGGCCCTAAAACCCGCCAAACAGCGGGTGCTTGTCAAGGGCGTGACAATCACCTGATGTCAATTGCACCGCCGGACTTACCCATCACCGCAGCCCATCACTTGCCCGTGCTGAACTGGACCCACCGCTTGAGCCAACTGGGCTCGCGTTTTTTCACCCCTTTGCACCCCACCCCTTTGGCGGCGCCTGCTTGGGCCGCACGTAACGAAGATTTACGCCATCAATTGGGTTGGCCTGCCGCAGTGTTTGACGAGGCGCACCTGCAAGCCTTCGCTGGCAATGCCCTCATGCAGGGGTCCAAACCTTTGGCCACCGTCTACAGCGGACACCAGTTTGGTCAGTGGGCCGGACAGCTGGGGGATGGCCGGGCCATTTGCTTGGGTGAGGCCATGTCGTCCCAAGGTCCGCAAGAAATCCAGCTCAAAGGGGCTGGCCGCACGCCCTATTCGCGTGGTGGAGACGGCCGTGCCGTGCTCCGCTCCAGCATCCGTGAGTACTTGTGCAGCGAAGCCATGCACGGTCTGGGCATTGCCACCACCCGTGCGCTGTGCCTGGTGGCTTCACCTGAGCCAGTGCGACGCGAAACCATCGAAAGTGCCGCCGTGGTGGCGAGGGTAGCGCCGAGTTTTTTGCGTTTTGGACACTTTGAGCATTTTTCCGCCCAAGGTGACTTGGACAGCCTGCGCAGCTTGGCGGACCACGTCATCCGCCACCATTTGCCCGAGTGCCAAGTACGTGCCGCGCTTTGGCAAGGCAATGTTTATGCCGCCCTGCTGGATGTTGTACAAGAGCGCACGGCTCTGATGCTGGCCCAATGGCAAGCGGTCGGCTTTTGCCACGGGGTGATGAACACCGACAACATGAGCCTGCTGGGCCTGACCATCGATTACGGCCCTTTCCAGTTCATGGACGGTTTTGACCCCAGCCACATCTGCAACCACTCGGACCACCAAGGACGGTACGCCTATGGCCGCCAGCCCAACGTGGCTTATTGGAATTTGTACTGCCTGGCTCAGGCCCTGGCCCCGCTGATTGACGACCAAGAGCTGACGCTGCAGGTGCTGGAGGGTTACAAAACCTTGTTCCCTCGCTATTTGGGTGATGCGATGCGTGCCAAACTGGGCCTGGTCGGCGACTTGGCCTGCGAGTCGGAACGCGAGGCCGACTGGACTTTGGTCGAAGATGTGATGCAACTCATGGCGGCCGAAAAAGTGAACTTCACCTTGTTCTGGCGGCAATTGAGCCAAGCGGTGCTTTTGCAATCGAATGCCACAACCTTGACCGATGGCGGTTGGCGCACCGTCACGGATCTGGTGTTGGACCGCCCTCGCCTGTTGAACTGGCTGACGCGCTACACCACCCGTGCTGGCGTGGCGAACTTGTCTGCCATGGGCCAACAGATGCTGCGCACCAACCCCAAATTCGTGTTGCGCAACCATTTGGCCGAGATCGCGATTCGCCAAGCCAAGTTGGGCGATTTTTCTGAAATTGAAACCCTGCACAACTTGTTAAAGTCTCCCTTTGACGAGCATCCAGGCTTTGAAGCCTATGCCGACCTGCCGCCCGACTGGGCGGGCCAACTTGAAATCAGCTGCTCCTCATGAAAAAAATCAACAAAACCGACTCCGAATGGCGCGATCTGCTGGCCGCCAAAGGCGCCGAGCCGGTGGCTTTTGCGGTCACTCGCCAAGCCGCAACCGAGCGACCCTTCACGGGCAAGTACGAAGGCCATTGGGCCCAAGGCATTTACCGCTGCGTGTGTTGCGATGCCGAACTGTTCAAGTCCGACACCAAATTCGATGCAGGTTGCGGTTGGCCCAGCTTCTACCAATCATCCGTTGAAGGTGCCATAGAAGACCGTGTCGACAACAGCCACGGCATGCGCCGGGTAGAAAGTGTGTGCGCCCAATGTGGTGCACATTTGGGGCATGTGTTCGAGGACGGTCCTGCGCCGACCGGCTTGCGTTACTGCATGAATTCCGCTTCGTTAGACTTCGAAGCCTCTTGAGCCCAACCGGTCGTGCAGGACGCGCGGCTTTTCCACTTTTCTCATGAAATTCATCCTCGACTTTTTCCCGATCCTGCTGTTTTTTGGGGCCTACAAAATGGCCGATATCTACACCGCCACAGCGGTGCTGATGGGGGCCACCGTGGTGCAAACGGCCATCCTGTACAAAATCGATGGCAAGCTTCAGACCCTGCACAAGATCACGCTGGTTTTGGTGCTGGGTTTTGGCGCCCTGACCCTGAGCCTGCACGACGAACGCTTCATCAAGTGGAAACCCACTTTGCTTTACACAGGTCTGGCCATTGCCTTGGCTGTGGCCCACTGGTGGATGAAAAAGAACTTTTTACACCTGCTTTTGGGCCAGCAATTGCAACTGCCCCATGCGGTGTGGCACCGATTGAACCTGTCTTGGATGGTTTACTGTCTTTTCATGGCCACCATCAATGCCTATGTGGCCCACTATTTCAGCACCGAAGACTGGGTCAATTTCAAACTCTGGGGTTATGTTTTCCCCTTGATGTTCATCTTGGCTCAAGGTCTTTATATTTCCAGGTACCTGCCCAAAGACGACGACGCCAGCCGAAACCCTGATCAAGAATGAACACCATCACCCTTCCCCTGAGTCAACAAATCCATGCGCGCTTGATGGAGCGCCTGCAACCGACCGAGTTGCGCGTCATGGACGAGAGTGCCCAACACGCCGGCCATGTGGGTGCCAACGACAGTGGCCAGGGTACGCACATGCGGGTGTGCATTGCCTCACCTTTGTTTGCATCCCTCAGCCGAGTTCAGCGCCACCGCCTTGTGTATGATGCGCTGCATGATTTCATTGACCAGGGGCTGCACGCTTTGGCCATTGAACTGATCTGAATGAGGGCGGTCACTCGACGTGGCGGCCCCTTTTTTTGAATCTTTTTGTCATTTAACCTGCTTTCGATATTCTGTATTTGAGGAAAAAACCATGAAAAAGCAATTGTTCAGCGCCGCTTTGGTGGCCCTGCTCGCGGCCCCTGTTCTGGCGCAAAATCTGGCCGTGGTCAATGGCAAGCCTGTTCCATCTTCACGCATCAAAGCCTTGCAACAGCAAGTTGAAGCCTCTGGCCGACCCATCACCCCCGAAATCATGGCTCAAATCAAGGAAGAGTTGATTGCCCGTGAAGTCTTCATGCAAGAAGCCCGAAAGCGTGGCCTCGACGCCTCTGACGACTTCAAAGTCCAGTTGGAGTTGGCCCGCCAGACGATCCTGATCCGTCAGCTTTTTGCAGACTTTCAAAAGAAAAACCCCGTCACAGATGCCGACATCAAGGCCGAATACGACAAATTCGCAGCGGCCAATGCCGGCAAGGAATACCGCGCCCGTCACATCTTGGTTGAAAAAGAGGACGAGGCCAAAGCTTTGATCGCCGACATCAAAAAAGGGGCCAAATTTGAAGACTTGGCCAAAAAAGCTTCCAAAGACCCAGGTTCTGGTGCCAACGGTGGCGACTTGGATTGGGCAGCTGCCGGCAGTTATGTGGCCGAATTTTCAGAGGCGATGGTGAAATTGGCCAAAGGCCAGATGACCGAGACACCGGTCAAGAGCCAGTTTGGGTTTCACATCATCCGCGTGGACGATGTGCGCGAAGCCGAACTGCCCAAATTGAACGACGTCAAACCCCAGATTGCCCAACAATTGCAGCAGCAAAAGCTCAGCAGCTTCCAAGAAGGTCTGCGCTCCAAAGCCAAGATCCAGTGATCTGGTCTTTGCGCCCCTGAAAAACGCGACTTCGGTCGCGTTTTTGTATTCTGGGGTTCTGGGGTCAAAAGGCATGGGCGCGGGCTGGCGCGATGTGGCAAAGCGAAGCGCCTCTGAGCCCCGGCCAGGCCCGCCACTTCAGCGCTCCCCAACTCGATACCAGCAAGCTGGGATAATCCCAGCCCATGCAGCCCCACCACCTCGAACTCCTCGCCCCCGCCCGCACCTACGACATCGGCATCGAAGCCATCAACCATGGTGCCGATGCGGTCTACATTGGCGGCCCGTCTTTTGGGGCGCGCTCCTCGGCGGACAACTCGGTGCAAGACATCGCCAAGCTGGTGCAATACGCGCACCGCTTTCACAGCCGCATTTTTGTCACGCTCAACACCATTTTGCGGGATG
This sequence comes from Comamonadaceae bacterium, assembly GCA_021299875.1. GTDB lineage: Bacteria > Pseudomonadota > Gammaproteobacteria > Burkholderiales > Burkholderiaceae_C > Limnohabitans_A. The sequence continues at coordinate 90,620 of JAJTEW010000008.1, forward strand.
ACGAGCTTGAAGGGGCGCGCCAACTGGCCTGGCAACTCTACGACGCAGGCGTGGACGCGTTGATCATCCAAGACATGGGGCTGCTGCAGATCGACATGCCGCCCATTCAGTTGCATGCCAGCACCCAGACCGACATCAGAACGCCAGAAAAAGCCCAATTTTTGCAAGCCGCAGGGCTCAGCCAAATCGTTTTGGCCCGCGAGCTCACGCTGCCCCAGATCAGCGCGATCCGTGACGTGATCGACACCGAGCGCACCGTGATTGAATTTTTTGTGCACGGCGCTTTGTGCGTGGCCTACAGCGGCCAGTGTTTCATCAGCCATGCCCACACCGGTCGCAGCGCCAATCGGGGTGACTGCTCGCAGGCTTGCAGACTCCCTTACGAAGTCAAAGACGCGCAAGGCCGCATCGTGGCGCACGACAAGCATGTGCTGAGCATGAAGGACAACAACCAGAGCGAGAACCTGCGCGCGCTGGTCGATGCGGGTATCCGCAGCTTCAAGATCGAAGGCCGCTACAAAGACATGGCCTATGTGAAGAACATCACGGCCCATTACCGCAAGCTGATGGACGAGGTATTGGCCGAGCGGCCCGAGCTGGCTGCCGCCTCGCACGGCCGCAGCACCTTCAGTTTCGAGCCCGATCCGAACCAGAACTTCAACCGCGAGTTCACCGACTACTTTGTGCAGGGCCGCAAAGAAGACATTGGCGCTTTCGACACCCCAAAAAACCCTGGACAGCCGATAGGCTGGGTCAGCAAGCTCACCCCCGAGCACGTCGAAATCACCACCGACGACCTGGCCACCGAGTTGCACAACGGTGATGGGCTTTGCTATTACGACCTGCAAAAAGAGCTGGTGGGCTTGCAGATCAACCGCGCCGAGGCGGCAAAAGCCAAGGGGGTGTGGAAGCTTTTCCCTAAAGACCCGATGGCCGGCTTCAAGGACTTGCGCCAAGGCGTGCAGGTCAACCGCAACCGCGACATGAGTTGGGTGCGCACGCTCGACAAAAAATCGGCCGAACGCCGCATGGGCGTGTGGATGCAACTGGCCGAGACCCCAAGCGGTCTGCAGCTCACCCTGACCGATGAAGCGGGTCACACTGGCACAGCCGAGCTGGCCATCGTCTGGCAAGCCCCTAAAGACGCTGCCCAAGCCGAGGACAAACTGAAAACCGCCTTGAGCAAACTGGGCGATACCCTGTTTGAGCCGCTGGATGTTCAAGTCCCGCTGCCTCGACCCTGGTTTGTGCCGCCCTCACAGCTCAACGCTTTGCGCCGAGAGGCCTTGCAGGCGCTGGAAACTGCGCGCGCGCAGGGTTTGCATCGTTTGCCGCGTGCCGTGCCGTTGGATCCCCCTGTGGCTTACCCCGAAGACACCCTCACCTATTTGGCCAATGTGTTCAACCAAAAAGCGCGTGACTTTTATGCCAAACACGGCGTCAAAGTCATCGATGCGGCCTATGAAAGCCAGGAAGAGTTGGGTGAAGTCAGCCTGATGATCACCAAACACTGCGTGCGCTTTAGCCTGAGTCTGTGCCCCAAGCAAGCCAAAGGCGTGACCGGCGTGCAGGGCACAGTGAAAGCCGAGCCCATGCAGCTGATCAATGGCAAGGAAAAACTGACCCTGCGCTTTGACTGCAAACCCTGCGAAATGCATGTGGTGGGCAAGATCAAGAAGTCGGTGTTGAATGCCGTGCCCGAAAGCCCCGTTCAGTTCTACACATCGCGGCCCGTGGTGGGGCTGCACTGATTCAGCTGGGATCAATCCAGCCAAGTCCAAGAGCGCAGTTGGTAAACCCCATCGGGCTGTCGCCACACGACGGCTTTGGCGTGCCGCTTGGTTTCGTCCAGCGTCACTTGCAGCGCCAGTTCAAACTGCAGGCCTGCCACCACTTGCTGGCGGGCTTGGGTCACATCTTTGTACAGCACCCGCTGCTTGTTTTGGACCGCAAAGGTCTGCACCGCAAAACGCGCTGCTTCTTGGACATCGGGGCTGAACGCGTCGGAGGGCACCCAACCGCCTGGAACAGCGGGGCTGGCGGTATCGGCAAGCGTGGGTTTTGTGATCGATGAGTTTGCAGGCCCATCGGGACTGCAGGCACTCATTAAAACCGTTGCCACGAGGCACAAGGCATAGCGCTTCACCCCTCAGCCCCTTGATCAGCCCAAGGGCTTGAAGAGTTCATTCAGATCCGACTCGCCAAAAAGCGGTTCTTTGCGCTGCACTGAGCCCGAATACATGTCTTGCGCCAGCTGGGCTTTGCGCTCTTGCAGGGCCAACATGCGCTCCTCAATCGTACCCTGGGCCACCAGCTTGAGCACCCACACGCTTTGCGTTTGCCCGATGCGATGGGCTCGGTCGGTGGCTTGGTTTTCCACGGCAGGGTTCCACCACGGGTCGTAATGGATCACTGTGTCGGCCTGTGGCAAGTTCAAGCCCACGCCCCCGGCTTTGAGGCTGATGAGAAACAGGGGCACCTGCCCGCTGGTGAACTGTTCAATGATGGCATCTCGGCTTTTGCTTTGGCCCGTGAGCTTGACCCAGGGGATGCCCAGACGCGGCAGCTCTTGTTCAATCAAGCTGAGCATTTGGGTGAACTGCGAAAACAGCAAAATCTTGCGGCCTTCGGCCACCATCTCAGGCAGCATGTCCAGCAGTTGCTCCAACTTGGCCGATGACTTGACCTGGCTGGCCGAGCCCAATTTGAGCAAGCGCGGGTCGCAACAGACTTGGCGCAGCTTGAGCAGCGCGTCCAGGATGGTGATTTGAGATTTGGCCAACCCCTGCGCATTCAGGGCATCGCGCACGGTTTTTTCCATGCCCAAACGGATGGTTTCATACAAGTCCGCCTGTTGACCTTGCAAAGGCACAGGCATGAGGGTCTCGACCTTGGGCGGCAGCTCGCTGGCCACCACGTCCTTGGTTCGTCGCAGCATGAAGGGCGTGATGCGCTTGCGCAGCTGGTCCATTTTTTCGCTGTGGCCTTGGCGCTCAATCGGGTTGCGAAACAACTCGGCAAAGCGCTTTTGGCTGCCCAAAAAGCCGGGCATCAAAAAGTGAAAGAGGCTCCACAGTTCGCCCAAATGGTTTTCCATGGGCGTGCCCGACAAGCAAAGTCGGTGCGCAGCGGGAATATCGCCCACGGTTTGCGCGGCATGGGTGTTGGCGTTCTTGATGTTTTGCGCCTCGTCCAGCACCAGCATGTGCCAGTCGGTGGCCAGCCACAACTCGCGGTCGCGGTGCAGCAAGGAGTAAGGCGTGAACACGATGTCAAAACCACTCAGTTCTTGTGCAGCGCCATGCCGCGTCAGGCCGTGGTGGATGTGGGTGACCAAACTCGGGCAAAAGCGGGCCGCTTCGCGTTGCCAATTGCCCAACAAACTCACCGGAGCCACGATGAGGGCGGGCTGAGTGAGGCGACCGGCCTCTTTTTCGGTCAGGATGTGCGCCAAGGTCTGCAAGGTTTTGCCCAGGCCCATGTCGTCGGCCAGGATGCCAGCCAGCTGGTGTGTGCGCAAAAACTGCAACCAGTTCAGGCCCTGTTGCTGGTAAGGCCGCAATGTGGCGAGCAAGCTGGCGGGCACTGGCACCTCGGGCAAGCGCTCGTGGCCACGCATTTGCTGCACCAGCTTCATCAGGCTTTGGGCACCCGCCCAAACCACACCCTCACCCAAAGTGGCGGCAGTGCGCAGGGCTTCGAGGCGCGACAGACGCAGTTCGTCGCCGCTCCAGTCGCGTCCGCGCTCAGAGACCAACTCCATGAGCGTGGCCAGCCAAGGTTCTATTTTTTCTGTGGGCAGCTTGACAAAGCCTTCGCCCTGCAAATCAGGCAGGTAAAGGTACGGGGGCAAGGCGGCCTTTTCACCCTCGGCCGTCGCGCTGCTGATTTGCGCGAGCGTAGTCAAAATGGTGGGCACCCAGGGCAGGATATTCACCCGTTTGCCGTCGATCTCCATGCCCAGCGACAAGTCAAACCAGGGTGAGGTTTCTGGCGCCTCTGCGTCGCCCGATAAGTCGATGTGCACCTCATCGGCTTGGCGTAACCATGGGGTGGCGCCCGAGATGAAATTCACATCCAGGTCCATTTGGCGCAGCGGTACAAAGTCGTTTTCGAGCCATTCCAGCCAGCGCTGCTGTGACTGCTCGGGCGGCAAACGCAGCATGTTGGCATCAAAATTGACCAGCCCCAAAGCAGCGACGGTATCCCACGCTTGGCGCTCTCTGGGCAGGTCGCGCAGCAACATGCGCGCTTGTGGGCCCTGCCCCACCATGACGCGGTGTTGTGTGCCTGGCCAAAAGCCGCGGTGGCCGTCGTAGTCAAATGTCAATTCGGCCAAAAACAGCCCCTGCAAGCCTCGGTCTGCAGGGTGCACGGGCGCAATGTCAAGGACGGCACGGGGCTTGACGTTGCGAATTTCGGGCATCTTCTGGATCACGGGCGGCAAAGGCACGGGTCCCAAACGCTCCAGCAACTGGTTTTGATACTTGAACGCCACACTTTCTGGCAACACGGGCGAGTTGGATAAAACTTGCAGCTCGCTCGCGCTCAGGCCCTGCGTGTCCAGCGGGCCACAAAGGCCTTGCACCGTGTCCATGAAAAAAGGGGGCTGGTTCAAACCGTACACCACGCCTGGGCGCAGCGGCTGCATGCGCAACTGCCAGCCATCGGGCAAATGGTCTTGGCCTTTGACTTCGTGCCATGAGCCCACCAAAGTTTCGGGTGTGTCTTGCCAACGCAAAGCGATGCCATCGTCCGACACCAGACGACCGGTTTGGCTGCACAGCTTCAACAGCAACTGTCCGGGCATGCCGTGCAGTTTGACCTCGCTTTGAAAACCGTAGGAGCTGAAACTGCTGGCGGCCGGACAAGCCTTCAACAAGTCAAAAATATCGCGATCCAAAGGGCTGCTGGTTTGCCAGATCGCGTCCTGTGGAGACGGTTCGCTGCTCAGTTTTTTGGCTTTGCCCCACTCACCATTGCGTTTTTGGGCGGCCCGTTTCACAGCCAGATGAAACACGGGCTTGTAAGCGGTTGGCGCCACCGACAAACTGTAGACAAACTGGTCGTGCGTGCCCCCAGGCAAGGTGTAAGCGGCTGGCCCATTGGCATTTTCCAAACGGGTCAACCAGTCACGCACTTGGTATTCGGCGTGGCTCAAGGCACGCTCCTTTTCCATTTGAGAACGGCGCTCCACCATCTCTGGCGAAGGACCATCGGGTCCCCATTCATGGAGCAGGGCCAAACCTTGCATCGAGGCCAAAATTCCCAAGGCTGCGCCGTGCTTGCAATAGCGCCCCACCAGGCAGGTGCAGCCACTGCGCCACTCACTCAGGTTACCGCCCGCGCTCACACGCAGCTCGGCATTCACCGAATAGGGCTGCACATCGTTGCCCTGCACCTGACCCTGCAATCGCCAGCCTTCGCCGTCTGGCGTCAACTGCGAAGACAAGACCTTGTCTTGCAAGTACAAAGTGGTGCCCCGAGACCACGCGCCCTGGTCAAAATAAAAAGCCAGTTGCGAAGGAGGGAACCACTGCCGTGGCGTGTCGGACTTCATGGCGTCAAACGCTCAGCCCACCCACTTGCGGGCGTTTTGCCACACCCGCAGCCAGGGGCTGGTGTCGGCCACATGGGCGCTTGTCCAGCTCATCTGCACATTGCGGAACACGCGCTCGGGGTGCGGCATCATGGCCGTGAAGCGCCCGTCGGCCGTGGTCACGGCCGTCAGGCCCCCTGCGCTGCCGTTGGGGTTGAAGGGGTACTGCTCGGTGGCTTGGCCAAAATTGTCCACAAAACGCATCGCGCCAATGGCCCGCGCCGCATGGCCCCGGTGCTTGAAGTTGGCAAAGCCCTCGCCGTGCGCCACGGCAATCGGCAAGCGGCTGCCCGCCATGCCTTGCAAAAACAAGCTGGGCGATTCCAGCACTTCGACCATGGACAAGCGGGCTTCAAAACGCTCGCTTTGGTTGGTGGTGAAACGTGGCCAATCTTGCGCGCCGGGGATGATGTCGGCCAGTTCGGCAAACATCTGGCAGCCGTTGCACACACCCAGACCCAAGGTGTCTGTCCGACCAAAGAAGGCTTTGAACTGATCTGCCAAGGCCGGGTTGAAGGTGATGCTGCGCGCCCAGCCGATGCCTGCACCGAGCGTGTCGCCGTAGCTGAAACCGCCGCAAGCCACCAGGCCCTGGAAGTCGGCCAAGTTGGCGCGACCCGATTGCAAGTCGGTCATGTGCACGTCGTGCGACTCGAAGCCCGCTTTGTGGAAGGCATAGGCCATTTCCACATGCGAGTTGACGCCCTGCTCGCGCAGCACGGCCACTTTGGGGCGCGACAAATTGAGGAAAGGCGCGGCTACGTTTTCAGCCGGGTCAAAGCTCAGCGCCACATGCATGCCGGGGTCATCGGCGCGGCCAGCGGCAGCGTGCTCGGCATCGGCGCAAGCGGGGTTGTCGCGCTGCTGGCAAATCTTCCAGCTCACGCTGTCCCAGACCTGGTGCAAGTCTGGCAGCTTGGCTGCAAATATCTCTTGGGTGTCGCGCCAGATGCTCAGTTCGCCCACGCCTTTTTGGATGGTGGATTGCACGGGTCGGGTTTTGCCAATGACGTGTGTGTGCTTGGACAAGCCATGCTCGCGCAGAGTTTGCAGCACCTCATTGCGCTGGGCGGTGCGAACTTGCAGCACCACACCCAGTTCCTCGTTGAACAGGGCTTTGAGGGTGAGCTCTTCGCGACGGGCACTGACTTGAACGCCCCAGTTTTTGGCGTCGCCATGGTCGGCGCGGCTGTCGGTGATGCCGTCGCCTTCGGTGACCAGCATGTCCACATTGAGCGCCACGCCCACATGGCCTGCAAAAGCCATCTCGGCCACAGCAGACAGCAAGCCGCCATCGCTGCGGTCGTGGTAAGCCAAGATCTGATCCTTGGCGCGCAAAGCGTTCACGGCATGGACCAAGCTGACCAAGGTTTGCGGGTCTTCCAGATCGGCACGCTGTCACCAAACTGGCCCAGCACCTGGCCCAACACGCTGCCGCCCATGCGGTTTTGGCCTTGGCCCAAGTCGATCAACAACAAACTGGTGTCGCCCTCTTGCGCATCGAGTTGGGGCGTGAGCGTGCCGCGCACATCGGGCAAGCTGGCAAAGGCGGTGATGACCAGGCTGACGGGTGAGGTGACCTTGCGGGTTTCGCCATCAAAACTTGAATCGCCCTTCGGTACGGACCATTGTGTGCGCATGGACAAGCTGTCTTTGCCCACGGGGATCGAGATGCCCAGCGCCGGGCACAGTGCCATGCCGACGGCCTTGACGGTTTCATACAAAGCGGCGTCTTCGCCCGGTTCGCCGCAAGCGGCCATCCAGTTGGCGGACATCTTGACGCGGGGCAGCTCGATGGGCGCAGCCAGCAAATTGGTGATGGCTTCGGCCACGGCCATGCGGCCAGAGGCGGCCGCGTTGAGCGAGGCCAGCGGCGTGCGCTCGCCCATGCTCATGGCTTCACCGGCAAAGCCTGCGTAGTCGGCCAAGGTCACGGCCACATCAGCCACCGGCACTTGCCAGGGGCCGACCATTTGGTCGCGGTGCGTGAGGCCACCCACGGCGCGGTCGCCAATCGTGATCAAGAAACGTTTGGACGCCACCGTGGGGTGGCTCAGCACGTCGATCACAGCTTTTTGTAAACTCACGCCGGTCAAATCCATGGCTGGCGATTGGCGCGCCACGGTGCTCACGTCGCGGTGCATTTTGGGCGGCTTGCCCAGCAGCACGTCCATGGGCATATGGACTGGCGACTCCTGGCCTTTGTCCTCCAGCACCAACTGGCGCTCTTCGGTCGCCACACCGACCACCGCATACGGGCAGCGCTCGCGCGCACAAAAAGCGGTGAATTGCACCAGCGATTCAGGCGCGATCGCCAGCACATAGCGTTCCTGGCTTTCGTTGGACCAGATTTCTTTCGGGGACAAACCGGACGCTTCGAGCTTGACGGCACGCAAATCAAAGCGTGCGCCACGGCCTGCGTCGTTCGTCAGTTCGGGGAATGCGTTGGACAAACCACCTGCGCCCACATCGTGGATCGCCAAGATGGGATTGGCAGCCCCTTGCGCCCAACAGTGGTTGATGACCTCTTGCGCACGGCGCTCGATCTCGGGGTTGCCGCGCTGAACCGAATCAAAGTCCAAGTCAGCCGCGTTGGTACCGGTGGCCATGGAACTGGCGGCACTGCCGCCCATGCCGATGCGCATGCCTGGACCCCCCAGCTGAATCAGCAAGCTGCCCGCCGGGAATTCGATCTTTTGGGTTTGCTCGGCATCGATCTGGCCCAGTCCACCCGCGATCATGATGGGCTTGTGGTAACCGCGCACCACCCCGTCCACAGTTTGTTCGTATTCGCGGAAATAGCCCAACAAATTGGGACGGCCAAACTCGTTGTTGAACGCCGCGCCGCCCAAGGGGCCTTCGGTCATGATTTGCAGCGGGCTGGCGATGTGCCCGGGCTTGCCACCCACTTGGTCCGACAGGCCACCCCAGAGCTTGGACACGCTGAAGCCCGTCAAACCCGCCTTGGGCTTGGAGCCGCGACCCGTCGCGCCTTCGTCGCGGATCTCGCCACCTGCACCCGTGGATGCACCGGGGAATGGCGAAATCGCGGTGGGGTGGTTGTGGGTCTCGACCTTCATCAGCACATGGTGCAGGGCTTGTTCTGCTTGGTAAGCCGCGCCCTGCAGGGTGCTGCGCGCCACAAAACGCTCGATGCGATGGCCTTCCATCACCGACGCGTTGTCCGAGTAGGCCACCACCGTGTGCTTCGGGCTGAGCTGGTGTGTGTTGCGGATCATGCCGAACAAGCTCTTGGGCTGGGCCACGCCATCGATGGTGAACTCGGCATTAAAAATCTTGTGGCGGCAGTGCTCGCTGTTGGCCTGCGCGAACATCATCAATTCCACATCGGTGGGATTGCGCTGGAGGTCCGAGAACGCGGTGACCAGATAATCAATTTCGTCATCGGCCAGGGCCAAGCCCCAGGTCTTGTTGGCTTCCACCAAAGCCGCCCGACCACCACCCAACACATCGACATGCGCCATCGGCAAAGGTTCAAGGGCGGTGAACAAAGCCGCCGCCTCACCACGGCTGGTCATGGCCGATTCGGTCATGCGGTCGTGCAGCACAGCCGAGACTTGTCCCAGTTGTTCGGCGCTCAATTTGGCGGTGCCCAGCAAGCCAGACTTCATCGTCAGGCGGTATTCGGTCAGGCGCTCCACACGGCGCACCTCAAAACCGCAGTTGTGGGCGATGTCGGTGGCCTTAGACGCCCAAGGCGACACGGTGCCCAAGCGGGGGCTGACCAGGATCACCGGGCCATCAACAGGTCCGGCATAGGGCTCGCCGTAAGTCAGGAGTGCACAAAGTGTCTGTTGGTGGGCCTCGGCCAATGGCGCGGTGGTGGCGACCAGGTGGACAAAACGGGCTGAAATGCCCTGAATTTGCGGCGAAATCGCGGCCAAACGTGGCAAAAGTTGGGCAATTCGAAAGTCACTGAGGGCGCTGGCGCCTTCAAAAGTCGTGAGGTGCAGGGACACGGGGTGGCCTTGTAAAGAGACAGAAAACCGTCATTCCGGGGCCGCTGACTGGGGCTGACCGGCAAAGGCGGTATTTTAACGGGGGAAACCCTGATCTGAAGGCCCTTTGGACAGATCCTTGCGCTGTCTTTTTGAGCAGACAAAAGGCCGTGCTGCTCACGCAGCACGGCTGGGCTGATCGCACCCGATGGGACCACTCAACCCAGCACCGAAGTCGCCTCCATCTCGCGCCGGATTTTGTAGGCGTGGGTGTGGGTGTCCATGGTCACGTCGTCCCAGGTGAGGCTTTGACCCTTGGCCACCGGGCGAATGACTTTGACACCGTGCGCCAGGCCCAGCGGAACGCCGCCCATGCGTAGGGAGGTGGCGGCGGGCAGCAACTTGCCCCACACCGTGTAGCCGCCCTCGCCGTCCAGCATGTCGCCGGGCTTCAAGTCGCGTTTGGCGGTGGCCACCACGTCGGCATTCCAGCCTGTGGCCACACCGGTGGGTTCGTTGCGCAGGGCAACGCTGGCCACACTCACACCCACTTCCAGGCCAATCAAGTGCCAGCGTTTGTAAAGCGTGAAATAGCGGCCCGAGGGGTCGGTGTGGGCGTTGTACTCTTCAAAGCAGTTCTTGATGTAATCGGTCTCGGCCTCCACCGTAACCCACACGCCCATGCGGATGTCGTAAGGAATTTTGCGACCGTCGGTTTCCAGGCTGGAGATGACTTCCACCATGCCCTTGCGCTCGAGCACGCCGCCTTCCGAAATCGGGCGGGTGACGTAGGGAATGTCTTCGACGCTGGCAGGCGGGTAGAGCAAACCGTTGCTCGGCACGCCCAAGCCGGTGGCGTTGGACACGGCGGTGCTTTCAATGGCTGGTTTGGAGCCATCCAAAAAGCTGTTGAACATTTTGGGGTTGAGGCCACCGCGCTCGGCTTGCTCGGGTGTGAGGCCGTAATAGCCCCACACGGTTTCGGGCGTGGATTCACAAAAGTGCGGCAACCATTTGTGGCCCCGACCCGCCGCGACCACCGGAAAACCGCAGGTGCGCGCCCAATCCACCAAGTCGCAAATGAGCGCGGGCTGGTCGCCAAAAGCCAGCGAATACACCACACCCGCCAATTGGGCCCGAGTGGCCAGTAAGGGGCCACAAAAAGCGTCTGCTTCGACGGTCACATTGACCACATGCTTGCGGTGGGCAAAGGATTCAAGAATGTGGTCGACCGCGTGCAAAGGCGAGCCGGTGCACTCGACGACCACGTCCACCGCAGGATGGCGGACCAAGCTTTGCCAATCGTCACCCACATGGGTGGTGCCATGTTTGACGGCCTCGTCCAAGCTGCTGGCTGTCAGGCGCTCGGCCTGCCAGCCCACGCGGGCCAGGTTGGTTCGCGCGTTGTCGGGCGACAGGTCGGCAATGCCCACCAGATGCACACCCGGCGTGCGGGGAATCTGCGCCAAATACATAGAGCCGAATTTGCCCGCGCCGATCAGGCCGATGCGGATGGGGCGGTTTTCGGCGGCGCGTTGCAAGAGTTTGGCGTGCAGGTTCATGCGGCTTCTTTCAAGACATCGAGCGAGGTTTGTAAGGCGCTTTCTGGCATGCCGCTCTTCCAAGGCAAGTCGACCGGGTAGCTGTTCACCAGGCAATCGTCGGGCAGGCAGCTGATGGGGGTGAAGTCGCGGTGGGCGATGTATTCGGGGCGCTTGTGGCGGCGGATGTGGTTGGACACGGCGCACAGGCTCAGGTAAACGCTCACCCGATTCCAGGGCGACAGGTTGCTGGTGGAGGCGTGAACCAGGCAACTGTGGAACAAGATCATGGAGCCCGCTGGCCCGGTGGGGCTGACGATGCCACCTTCTTTGTCGCCAGCACGTTGAACCAATTGCCGGATCAGGTCGTTGTCCACCGTCCACAACGGGTAGCTGGTGGTCGACAAATCGTGCTTGGCTTCAACCACGCCTTTTTTGTGGCTGCCCGGGATGAACATGAGCGGGCCGTTGAAGGGGTTCACGTCGTCCAGAAAAATCGCCACGTTCATGGCCCGTTCGGTCGGCATCATGTCGTCGTTCAGCCAAGTGCCATAGTCTTGGTGCCACTGCCACACGTCGCCTTCAAAGGCCATCTTGCCGTTGATCTTGAACTGGTGCATGTAGAGCTGTTCGCCAAACAGGTCTTGCACGGGACCGATCATGCGGGGGTGTCGCGCCAGCTTGGCAAACGGCTCGCTGTACATGTGGGCCGCAAAGTTGGTGCGCACCGCCTCGCTGCCTTTTTCGCGCACGTTGTAGGCCTCACGGCGGCTGTACAACTCGGGCACGGCATCGGTCAGATTTTTGGTTTCTTCGGGTGTGAACAGGCCGGGGAAAAACAAATAACCATCGCGGTCAAATTGTTCGAGTTGTTCGGGGGTCAGTTTCATGCTTGTGCTCCTGTGATGCGGTGTTGAATTTGTTCGGAAAGTCGGGCCGTGAGTTGAACGCTGGCCTCGTGGGCGTGTTCTTGCACCAGACGGACGGCCACATCGGCGTCGCCTGCGGCCATGGCATGTGCAATGGCCTCGTGTTCGTCCCAGACGGTTTGGCGTTGGTGTGAAGACTGCAGCACCGCGCCCATCACCCGTTTGAGGTGATGCCAGTGCAAGTCGATGCTTTGGGCAATGAGTGGATTGCCCGAGGCTTGGTAAATGGCGCGGTGGAAAGCCAAGTCGGCTTGGATCATGGCTTGCACGTCGCCCAATGGGCTCAGGGCTCGGCCTTGGTGCATGACCGCTGGATCGATCTGAGCTCCCCGCTCTGCAGCCAAACGCACGGCCAGGGCATCCAGACTGCCGCGCACTTGGTACACCTGGGCAATCCAGTGCACATCGAGGTGGGTCACTTGCACGCCACGGCCTGGAGCGTCCTCGACGAAGCCGTCTTTTTTCAGCAATCTCAGGGCTTGCAGGACAGGTTGCCGGGACACTGAAAAACTGGCGGCGATGTCTTCCTGGTTCAAACGGGTGCCCGCTGGCAAACTGCCTTCGCTGATGGCGTCCAGCAAACGGGCATACACCTGCTCCACCAAATCGGGTGCTGTGGCCAGTTGAATGGTCTGTTTTGTCATGTCTGTATACAGAATACACAAACATCATGGCAAGGGTTTTAGGGTAAACCCGCGAATTCCTTGAGTCATCATCCAAGGGCCGTTCAAGCGACCAAAAAAGCCAAAGGGGTCTTGTCGCAAGACCCACAAGTGGATCGCCAGCCAATGGGATAATCGAAACATGAGTATCACCATCAAAAGCAAGCAAGACGCTGCGGCCATGCGCATCGCCGGTCGTCTGGCCTCTGAAGTTCTGGACTTCATCACCCCTTTCGTGACGCCGGGTGTCACCACCAACGAACTCGACAAGCTCTGCCACGACTACATCGTCGATGTCCAGCACGCGATCCCGGCCCCTTTGAACTATGCCCCTGGGGGCTATAAGCCCTACCCTAAGTCGATCTGTACCTCGGTTAACCACCAAGTCTGCCACGGCATTCCGAACGACAAGCCGCTCAAAAAAGGCGACTCGGTGAACATCGACATCACCGTGATCAAAGACGGCTGGCACGGCGACACCAGCCGCATGTTCATGGTGGGCGAAGGCTCGATTGCGGCCAAACGCTTGGCCAACCTCACCTACGACGCCATGTGGAAAGGCATTGAACAAGTCAAGCCCGGCGCCCATTTGGGCGACATCGGCCACGCCATCCAGAAGTTTGCCGAAGGTCATGGCTTTTCAGTGGTACGCGAGTTTTGCGGACACGGCATCGGCCAGGTGTTTCATGAAGAACCCCAGGTGCTGCACTACGGCAAGCCCGGCACGCTCACACAATTGGTCGCCGGCATGGTCTTCACCATTGAGCCCATGATCAACGCCGGCAAGCGCGACATCAAGGAAATGGGGGACGGCTGGACCATCGTCACCAAAGACCATTCTTTGTCAGCCCAGTGGGAACACACCGTGCTGGTCACCGAAACTGGCTACGAGGTCCTGACCGTGTCTGCGGGTTCGCCCGCCGTCCCCAGCTTTGTGTCCGGCACCGCCGCTGCCTGACATGGAAACACCTGCTCCGCTGGCCGATCTGGCCTTGCTGCGCGAGACCTACAAGCAAGACAAAGTCGCTGTGCTCTCGGGCTTGGCCAGCAGCACGTATGCTGCACGTGGCCTCAAACAAACCTTGCGCCAGTTGTCGATCCTGGCCGACGGTTTGCTCATACAGCTTTGGCAGCAAGCCGGTTTTTCCTCTGAACTTTGTTTGGTGGCGGTTGGTGGTTTTGGCCGCGCGGAATTATTCCCTCAGTCAGATGTTGATGTCTTGGTGCTGTTGCCCCAGGGCGAATCACCCGAACACACCCCTGAGCTTCAGGCGCAGTTGGAGCGCTTCATTGGCAGTTGCTGGGACACGGGTCTGGACATCGGCTCCAGCGTGCGCACCGTCGAGGAATGTTTGGCCGAAGCCGCCAAAGACATCACGGTTCAGACCTCCTTGCTCGAATCCCGCAGGGTCACCGGCAACACCCGTTTGTTTGTTGATTTTCAGCAGCGTTTTCAAGCCGCCATGGACCCGCAAGCCTTCTTGGTGGCCAAGACGCTCGAGATGCACCAACGCCACACCAAGTTTGAAAACACCCCCTACGCGCTCGAACCCAACTGCAAAGAATCCCCCGGGGGCCTGCGCGACCTGCAAGTGATCTTGTGGGTGGCACGTGCTGCAGGCTTGGGCCACAGCTGGGACGAATTGGCCCGCAAAGGTTTGGCCACTCCGCTTGAAGCACGCCAGATCAAGCGCAACGAAGCCTTGCTGGGCTTGATCCGTGCACGTTTGCACCTGCAAGCCAAGCGCCGCGAAGACCGTCTGGTGTTTGACCTGCAAACCAGTGTGGCCGAAACCTTTGGCTTCAGCTCGGACGTGACCCCTGAAGGCCGCTTGGCTTTGCGCGCCAGTGAAAAGCTGATGCGCCAATACTATTGGGCTGCCAAAGCGGTCACGCAGCTCAACCAAATCTTGTTGCTCAACATCGAAGACCGCCTGAAGACCGAACGCGGCGAGAGCATTGACCACTTCCGGCCTTTGAACGAACGCTTTTTTGAAAAAGCGGGGCTGATCGAGGTGGCCAGCGACGACCTTTACCAAAAGCACCCCCACGCCATCCTCGAGACCTTTTTGTTGTACCAAGCGACCCCCGGCCTCAAGGGCTTGTCGGCCAGAACGCTGCGGGCGCTGTACAACGTGCGCTCGGTCATGAACAGTCGGTTTCGGGCTGACCCGGTCAACCGGAAAACGTTTTTGCAGATCCTGCAGCAACCCCAAGGCATCACGCATGCCCTGCGCCTGATGAACGACACCTCGGTGTTGGGCCGCTACTTGTGGGTGTTTCGCCGCATCGTGGGCCAAATGCAACACGACCTGTTTCACGCGTACACGGTGGACCAACACATCTTGATGGTGCTGCGCAACGTCCGGCGCTTTTTCATGGCCGAACACACCCATGAATACCCCTTGTGTTCACAACTGGCCAGCGACTGGGACAAGCCCTGGATTTTGTACGCGGCCGCCTTGTTCCACGACATCGCCAAAGGCCGTGGCGGGGACCACTCCAAGCTGGGCTGCACCGAGGTGCGCACCTTTTGCAGGCAACACGGCGTGGACAAAGAAGACGCCAAACTGGTGGAGTTTTTGGTCAGCGAACACCTGACCATGAGCCACGTGGCGCAAAAAGAAGATTTAGGCAACCCCGAGGTCATTGCCCGATTTGCCCAACGCGTCGGGGACGAGCGGCATTTGACGGCGCTGTATTTGTTGACCGTGGCCGACATCCGCGGTACCAGCCCCAAAGTGTGGAACGCTTGGAAAGGCAAACTGCTGGAAGACCTGTACAGGGCCACTTTGCGTGTGCTGGGCGGCAGCGCCCCCGATGCCAACACCGAAGTGCAGGCCAGAAAACGCGAAGCCCTGATTGAATTGGCCCGCCAAGCGCAACCCCATGAAGGCCACAAAGCCCTCTGGGACACCTTGGACGTGAGTTACTTCATGCGCCACGATGCCTCCGACATCGCATGGCACGCTCGGCAACTCTCGCGCCATGTGGCCCTGCCCGAAGCATCACCAACCCGTTCCATTGTGCGGGCCCGGCCATCTCCCGTGGGTGAAGGCTTGCAGGTTTTGGTCTTCACGCCGGATCAACCCGATTTGTTCGCCCGCATTTGTGGTCATTTCGACCAATCGGGCTTCAGCATTCTGGATGCGCGGGTGCACACCACCCGCACCGGTTGGGCGCTGGACACCTTTCAAATCGTCACGTCCATGCTGCCCGAGCACTACCGCGAACTCATGACCATGGTCGAATCAGGCCTGACACAAACCTTGGACAAGCAAGGCCCCTTGCCCACACCATCGCGCGGCCGGGTGTCCAGACGGGTCAAAAGCTTTCCCATCACCCCACGTGTTGGCCTCAGTCCCGATGAAAAGGCTCAAAAATGGCTGCTCAGCATCTCGGCCAGCGACCGCATGGGTTTGCTCTACAGCGTGGCCTTGGTGCTGGCCCGACACGGCATCCAACTGCACTTGGCCAAAATCAGCACTTTGGGCGAGCGGGTCGAAGACAACTTCCTCATCAGTGGATCCGAGTTGCAACACAACCGGGCGCAAATCCAAATCGAAACCGAGTTGCTGCAAGCCTTGCAGCCCTCTTGAATGACCCCCATGAACCCAGTTTTGCCCAAGACCTCGCACACGTCCTCCACCGACCCCTACGCCTCTGACTGTGATCTGCCACCTGGTCGCCCAGAAAATACCGGCGACTACAAAAAGGCGCTGGCCTGTTTTGGCACAGGCGTGACCGTCATCACCGCCCACCATGAATGGCAAGACGTGGGCATGACTTGCAACTCATTCAGCTCGGTCTCGCTCAATCCGGCCATCGTGTTGTGGAGCATCCGCAAAGCGGCCGGCAGCTTGGTCGCTTTCACCGAATCGAATGGCTTCATGGTCAATGTGCTGGCCCACGACCAACAAGCCCTGGCCATGCAATTTGCCACCGGCAACATGACCGATCGTTTCATGGGTGTGCCGGCGCAAAGACACCACAGTGACCGTTTGAAACTGTCAGGGACTGTGGCCTGGTTTGACTGCGATTTGCACCAAATGGTGGACGCCGGTGACCACCTGATCGTCTTGGGCAAGGTGCGTGACTATGGGTGGAACGCCACCCCCGCCCTGGCCTACAGTGCGAGCCAGTTTGGGGTTTTCAGCCCACTGCCAGCCGCTTGATTTTTGCACGCAACCAGGGATCCCCGCCGAGTGCAGGGGTCACGGTCTGCGCTCAGCTTTGTCGGCGTGGCGGCAAGCCCGTGTGCTGTGTCAGCAACTGCCCTTTTTTAGGCTGGGTATTGGAGTCTAGCCTTGCGCGCTTGGCCGTTGTTGACAAAGACACCGAGGACTTGGCGCCCGCACCGGTGCTGTTCTTGCGCCGGGCGCTTTTGTAGCCTTCTTCGGCGATTGGCTGCCAGTTCGGAATCAAATGGTGCTTGCCATTGCCGATCAAATCCGCCCGGCCCAGGGCTTTGAGCGCTTCGCGCAGCAGGGGCCAATTGTTTGAGTCATGGTAGCGCAAAAACGCTTTGTGCAAGCGGCGGCGTTTGTCGCCTTTGACGATGTCCACCTTTTCACTGTCGCGGGTGATTTTGCGCAACGGGTTGCGGGTCGAGTGGTACATGGCCGTGGCCGTGGCCATGGGGCTCGGGTAGAAGGTCTGCACCTGGTCGGCGCGAAAACCGTTCTTTTTGAGCCAGACGGCCAGGTTCATCATGTCCTCGTCGCTGGTGCCCGGGTGCGCAGCGATGAAGTAGGGGATGAGGAATTGCTTTTTGCCAACCTCTTCGCTGTACTTATCGAACATCGACTTGAAACGGTCGTAACTGCCAATGCCCGGCTTCATCATCTTGGACAGCGGACCGCCCTCGGTGTGTTCGGGGGCGATTTTCAGGTAGCCGCCCACATGGTGCTGCACCAGCTCTTTCACGTATTCAGGCGACTGCACGGCCAAGTCATAACGCAGACCCGAGCCGATCAAAATCTTCTTGATGCCCTTGAGGTTGCGCGCTCGGCGGTACATGTTGATCAGCGGACCGTGGTCGGTGGTCAGGTTCTGACAGATGCCAGGGAACACGCAGCTGGGTTTGCGGCAAGCCGATTCGATCTCGGGTGTGCGGCAGCCCAGGCGGTACATGTTGGCCGTGGGGCCACCGAGGTCAGAGATGATGCCGGTGAAGCCTTTGACCTTGTCACGGATGTCTTCGACCTCGCGGATGATGGATTCTTCGGAGCGGCTTTGGATGATGCGGCCTTCGTGCTCGGTGATCGAACAAAAGGTGCAGCCGCCAAAGCATCCGCGCATGATGTTGACCGAAAAGCGGATCATCTCCCAGGCCGGAATTTTGGTGGCATGGTCGTGGCTGCCGTTTTCGTCGGCATAGCGCGGGTGCGGGCTGCGCGCATAGGGCAGGTCAAACACCAAATCCATTTCAGCGGTGGTGAGCGGGATCGGTGGCGGCGTGATCCACACGTCGCGTGCGGTGTGGCCTTCGCCGTGAGCCTGCACCAAGCAACGGGCGTTGCCGGGGTTCGTCTCCAGGTGCAGCACACGGTTGGCGTGGGCATAGAGCACGGCATCCTGCTTGACCTGCTCGTAGCTGGGCAGGCGGATCACACTCTTGTCGCGGGGCGGGACTTTGTGTGTGCCTTTGCCCCGAAGACCCGAAGACAAGGCGGGGTTGGGCACAAAAGTGAGCGGCTGGATGGTGGTTTGCACGGTGCGGGCCTGCGTCACGGCGGCCGACAGGTCGGCTTCCACGTTATGCGCGTTATGGCCATTGGCCACTGCTTGGGCTTCTTCCTCACGCGCACAGGTGGCGCCCTGCTCCCGCGCCTGGTCCGAAATCATCAAATACGGGTTGATGTGTGCTTCCACATGGCCAGGCGAGTCCACGCTGGTGGAGTCGATTTCAAACCAAGCTTCCGGCGTTTCGCGCCGCACAAAAGCGGTGCCGCGCACGTCGGTGATCTGCTGCACTGGCTCGCGGGCGGCCAAACGGTGGGCGATCTCGACAATCGCCCGCTCGGCATTGCCGTAAAGCAGCAAGTCGCATTTGCTGTCCACCACCACCGAGCGACGGACTTTGTCGGACCAATAGTCGTAATGCGCGATGCGGCGCAAGCTGCCTTCGATGCCGCCCAGCACAATGGGCACTTCGGGAAAGGCCTCACGGCAACGCTGGCTGTAGACGATGGCGGCGCGATCAGGCCGCTTGCCGCCCACATCGCCCGGGGTGTAGGCGTCGTCGGTTCGGATTTTGCGGTCCGCCGTGTAGCGGTTGATCATGGAGTCCATGTTGCCGCTGGTCACGCCCCAAAACAGGTTGGGTTGGCCCAGTTCTTTGAAGGCCTCGGCACTGGTCCAGTCGGGCTGGGCGATGATGCCCACCCGAAAACCTTGGTTTTCCAGCATGCGTCCGATCACGGCCATGCCGAAACTGGGGTGGTCCACATAGGCGTCGCCCGTGACCAAAACGATGTCGCAGCTGTCCCAGCCCAGTTGGGTCATCTCGGCGCGGCTCATCGGCAAAAAAGGAGCCGTGCCAAAGCGCTGAGCCCAGAATTTGCGATAACTGGACAGCGGTTTGGCGTCGCGCGGGAAAAAGGAGACGTCTACAAAGGCGTTCATGGACAGGACTGAAGAAAGAGCCACCTAGTGTAGGGGCTCGGCGGTAGACCTGCGGTCGGGGTGGGCATCAGGCCATGACGCAATCGGCGTAGTACCTTTTCTTGCCTTCATCGTCCGTGATCTCGACCAAGCCATGGATATCCGTCTCAAAGCCTGGACATTTCTCGTTGAACTCGCGGGCAAACTTGAGGTAGTCCACGATTTTCTTGTTGAACACTTCGCCGGGGATCAAGAGCGGGATGCCGGGGGGGTACGGCGTGACCAGCCCCACAGTGATCCGGCCTTCCAAGTGGTCGATCTCGACCCGCTCGGTCTTGCGCTGGGCAATGTGGGCATAGGCATCGGAGGGGCGCATGGCCGGCGCCAAATCGGACAAATACATGTCGGTGGTCAGGATGGCGATGTCGTACTTGGCGTACATCTCGTGCACATGCTGGCACAGATCACGCAGGCCCATGCGCTCGTAGCGCGGATGCTTCTGGCAGAACTCCGGCATGATTTTCCACATCGGTTGGTTCTTGGCGTACTCGTCCTTGAACTGCTGCAAAGCGGTGAGCAGGGTGTTCCAGCGGCCCTTGGTGATGCCGATGGTGAACATGATGAAGAAGCTGTAAAGGCCGGTTTTTTCGACCACGACACCATGTTCGGTCAAAAATTTGCTGACGATGGACGCGGGAATACCGGTTTTGTCGAACTTGCCATCCAGGTCCAGTCCTGGGGTGACGATGGTGGACTTGATCGGGTCGAGCATGTTGAAGCCGTCGGCCAATTGCTGACCGAAACCGTGCCACTTGCTGGCTTTTTTGCGCGGGTCGTTGCGCAAGATCCAGTCGTCGGCGCGGCCAATGCCTTCTTCGGCAAACTTCTCGGGGCCCCACACCTTGAACCACCAGTCTTTGCCATACTCCGCGTCGATTTTGCGCATGGCACGGCGGAAATCCAGCGCTTCGGCAATGCTCTCCTCAACCAGTGCGGTGCCGCCGGGCGGCTCCATCATGGCGGCGGCCACATCGCAACTGGCAATGATGCTGTACTGCGGCGAGGTCGAGGTGTGCATCAGGTAGGCCTCGTTGAACAAGTGCCTGTCGAGTTTGACGTTTTGGGCGTCTTGCACCAGCACATGGCTGGCTTGGCTGATGCCCGCCAGCAATTTGTGGATGGACTGGGTGGCATAGACCATCGACTCTTTAGGCCGTGCGCGCTTTTTGCCCATCGCATGGTAGGGCCCGTAAAACGGGTGAAAGGCCGCGTGCGGGAGCCAAGCTTCGTCGAAATGGAGGTTGTCGACGTAACCATCCAGCATGGTCTTGATCGTTTCGGTGTTGTAAAGCACACCGTCATAGGTGGACTGGGTGAGTGTCATCACACGTGGCTTGACCTTTTTCGGATCCACCCCCTTGAGCAAGGGGTTGGCTTTGATCTTGGCCATGATGGCCGATGGCTCGAACTCGCTTTTGGGAATGGGGCCAATGATGCCGAAATGGTTGCGCGTGGGCTTCATGAAGACAGGCACGGCGCCGGTCATGATGATCGCGTGCAGGATGGACTTGTGGCAATTGCGGTCCACCACCACCACATCGCCTGGCGCCACGGTGTGGTGCCACACCATTTTGTTGGACGTGCTGGTGCCGTTGGTCACAAAAAAACAGTGGTCGGCATTGAAAATGCGGGCCGCATTGCGCTCGCTCTCGCCAATGGCGCCGTTGTGGTCCAACAACTGTCCCAGTTCTTCCACGGCATTGCACACGTCGGCGCGCAGCATGTTCTCGCCGTAAAACTGGTGGTACATCTGGCCCACGGGACTCTTCAAGAAAGCCACGCCACCCGAGTGACCGGGGCAATGCCATGAATAGGAGCCGTCTTCGGCGTAATCGAGCAAGGCCTTGAAAAATGGGGGCTGAACCCCTTCGAGATAGCTTTTGGCTTCACGGATGATGTGGCGCGCCACAAACTCGGGCGTGTCCTCAAACATGTGAATGAAGCCGTGCAACTCGCGCAAGATGTCGTTGGGCAAATGGCGAGAAGTTTTGGTTTCGCCATAGATGTAGATGGGCACATCGGCATTCTTGCGACGGACCTCGTCAATGAAGGCGCGTAAATTGATCACGGCCGGATCCAGGTCGGGGCCGGGCGAAAACTCTTCATCGTCGATCGACAAAATGAACGCACTGGCTCGACTTTGTTGCTGCGCAAACTGCGACAAGTCCCCATAACTGGTGACCCCCAGCACTTCCAAACCTTCGGCCACGATGGCGTCGGCCAATGCGCGGATACCCAAGCCCGAGGTGTTTTCGGAACGGTAATCTTCGTCAATGATGACGATGGGGAAACGAAATTTCATGGGCTGATCGGGCATTGCGCCAAAGGTGGGACAAAGAATTTCAAGCGAAGGCGAAGTTTAAGGATAAAAACCCGCAGCCCAACGGGTCAAATCACAAAATAGCAAAAAACAGCACCCGCACAGGCTGACCCTGCACAGACAAGAATTGCCATTCGCAGTCAAGAATCGCCGGATCCACTGCTACAATCCCACCCTTCGGAGCGGTGGATGAGTGGTTTAAGTCGCACGCCTGGAAAGCGTGTGTGGGTTAATAGCCCACCGCGGGTTCGAATCCCGCCTGCTCCGCCAGAAACCCAAAAAAAGCCTGCACAAGTGCAGGCTTTTTTTCGTCTGTGCGATCCGTCGGGGGATGGGATGCGACCTTTGAAAAGGCCGCCTCCGTCCAGCGGAAGGTCGTCAGATCAGCGAACCACAGCGATTTGTGAACGTTGACCACCTTTGTAGGTGTACAAAGTCAAGGCGCCATTTTTGATGTCGCCTTTTTCGTCAAACGCGATGTCACCCGTCACGCCCTTGTAGGTGATGCTCTTGAGAGCCGGCAAGTACTTGGCAGGGTCAGAGGATCCAGCGTTGACCATGGCGGTGGCCATGACTTTGACGGCGTCATAAACGTATGGGGCATAAACCTGCACGTCGGCGTTGTACTTGGCCTTGAAGTCGGTACGGAATTTGTCCATGCCCACTTTTTGTTCGCCTTCAACACCACCGGCTTCAGCGCACACCACGCCTTCATCGCGCATGGCATCGCCCGCCAACTTGGCCAATTCCGAAGTGCAGATGCCGTCACCGCCCATGAACTTGGCTTGGATGCCCAAAGACTTCATTTGACGCAACATGGGGCCCGCGACAGCGTCCATACCGCCAAAAAACACGATGTCAGGCTTTTTGGCCTTGAGCGTGGTCAAAATGGCGTTGAAGTCTGAAGCCTTGTCGGTTGTGAACTCGTGACCCACGATGGCGCCACCGGCAGCGGTGACAGCCTTCTTGAACTCTTCAGCAACGCCTTGACCGTAAGCGGTACGGTCGTCGATCACAGCGATGCTCTTGCCTTTGAGGGTTTCAACCGCGTATTTGCCAAGGGTGCCGCCCAAGTGCACGTCGTCCGCCACCACGCGAAATGCACCCGCGTAACCTTGGCGGGTGTATTTGGGGTTGGTGGCCGATGGCGAAATCTGGGGAATGCCGGCGGTGTTGTAAATCTGTGAAGCAGGAATGGTGGTGCCTGAATTGAGGTGACCGATCACGCCGTTGACTTTGGCATCCACCAGTTTTTGGGCCGCAGCAGTGCCCTGCTTGGGGTCTGCGGCATCGTCTTCGGTCAGCAATTCGAACTTGACAGTTTTGTCACCGATTTTCAGGCCAGCGGCATTGAGCTCTTCAATGGCCATGCGCGCGCCATTTTCGTTGTCTTTGCCCAGGTGGGCGATGGCACCGCTGACCGGTCCCACGTGGCCGATCTTGACCACCACTTCCTTGGAAACCACTTCTTTTTTGCCACAAGCGGCCAAAACAACAGCGGCCGCAGCCACTGCGACCACGGTCAAAGAACGAGAACCAGAGAATTTCATATTCACTCCTTACAGAAAATTGCTTCAATCAAGCAAGTCTCAAAGATACTTCAAATTCATGCACTTGTGGATCAGGGAAAACCTAAGTGACAGGCTTTTACTCGCCGCTTCAGGGGCCTGGTGGGGTGTTGACTTTGTGGTGCCAAGCCGTTTCAAGGGTGCGGTGAACCAAGCCTGCGGCCAATCGGTCGAACTCTGGCCGCAGTTGCTGCAGCAATTCGGCCGACAAAGCCATAAAGGCTTGCTTTTCTGCCGCACGGGCATCCAATGCACACACAAGCGCTGTCGGAACGTCTTGCATCGGCTGGGTCAAGACAGGAATTTTGTCCGGTACTGGGCGCACGTCGGGTGTTGAATTGGATAAAGCGTTCATGGCTCTGTGCTGTTGGAGAGGTCGTGCTGCACCAGGTCAAAACCCAGACTCTTGTAATGCTTCCACCGCAAGCGCGCTTGGGCTTTGCCATGCTCGTCATTGGAGACAATCTCTATCAGGCGTTTGAAACCCTCCAAACCGCCAGGCACCTCGTCGCCCAGATTCACCAAGACATCGCGCGTTCCCCAAACCATGGGGTCGGTTCCAAGGCAAATGGGGGAAACCGCTTGAACTTCAGGGGGCGATTGCGGGGTGCAATGGCCCAAAAATGCCACATCTTGAAAACGCCATAACTCGGCATCGAGTTGCCGCAAGGTGGCGGGTGCGCCCACCACAGCGATGCGCAGGTCCTGTGCCCGCGCCTTGCGCAGCAGCCGGCAGGTGTGCAGCAAACGCTCTGTGGTGTTGAAGTGAAATTCGATGCGGGTCATCACATCCAAGCGCTCTGGGCTTTCAGGCTTTGCGCGGTGCTCGCGCCCTGGGTTGAACCCCTGCACGTCTGGCGGAGCTTGTGGTTGTGCCGGTTGGGGCACGTTTGGATTTTTCTGAGACAAAAGGCGGCGTGGATGCCGCAAGCTGGGTCAGGTATTGCAACAACAAGCCCACAGGCCGACCCGTCGCACCTTTGGCAGCGCCGCTGCGCCACGCGGTGCCGGCGATGTCCAAGTGCGCCCATGCAAAATTCTTTGCAAAGCGCTGCAAAAATTTGGCGGCGGTGACGGAACCGGCTGCTCTTCCAGCCACATTGGCCACATCGGCAAACCGGGACTTGAGGCCCTCTGCGTAGTCATCGTCCAAAGGCATGCGCCAGCAAGTGTCGCCCGAGGACTCACCGGCTTGGTGCAACTGCAGCGCCAGTGCATCGTCGCTTGAAAACAAACCTGTCCGGACCGCGCCCAATGCGATCACACAAGCTCCCGTGAGAGTGGCAATGTCGATCACCGCTTGCGGTTTGAAGCGTTCAGCGTAGGTCAGTGCATCGCACAGCACCAAACGGCCTTCGGCATCGGTGTTCAAAATTTCAATGGTCTGCCCGCTCATGCTGGTGACCACGTCACCGGGTTTGACCGCGAGGCCATCGGGCATGTTTTCGGTCGCTGGAATCAGTCCCACCACGTTGATGGCCGGCTTCAAATGCGACAAAGCCTTGAACACACCGAGCACGCTGGCCGCGCCGCCCATGTCGTACTTCATCTCATCCATCTCTGGCGCTGGTTTGATGGAGATGCCGCCGGTGTCAAAAGTGATGCCCTTGCCCACCAAAACCACAGGGGCTTGTGCAGCCGCAGCGCCCTTGTAACGCATGACAATGAAGCGCAGAGGTTCGGCAGACCCTTGAGCCACGGCCATGAAAGCCCCCATGCCCAACTTGGCCACCTCTTTGGGGCCCAACACCTCGCACTGGAAGGCTTTGCCCTTGGCGATGTCTTTGGCCGCTTGGGCCAAATGGCTGGGGGTGGCGTGATTGGCGGGACGGTTGGCCCACTCTTTGGCCAACTCCACACCAGAGACCAGGGCTTGGGCATGCTGCACTGCAGAGGCCAGGGCCGCGGTGGTGTTTTGAGCGCTGACCAACACTTGCTTGAGCAGTCGGCTTTTAGGCTTGCTCAAAGTGGTGGTGTAGCTGTAACTGGCATCGGCCAGGCTGGACAAGGCCGTTTGCAAACCTGGGGCCGTTGCATCCCCCACCACATGTAAACCCAGTTGCTTGACACGGGTGGACTTGAGTGCATTCCAAGCCGCTTGGACGGCGCTGCGGATTTGACCGGTTTGGTTATCGCCAGTGCACACCACCACCAAATGGCGGGGCACGATGCCAGGCTGGCAGTACAGGGTCATGACAGCGCCCGACTTCAGCTCAAAATCACCCTGCTCGATGGCCATGGCCACCCAGCGTGTGACAGGGTCATGCCCCAAGGCATTGGGAGCGGTTTGGCTGGGCCACAAAACGACCATCGCGTCAAGTTGGCCCTGAATTGCACGCGCAAGAGAAAGCTTTTGGATTTCGAAGTTCATAATTCAGTTTTTCCGGTTTCGCCAATGTTATTCCATTCCTCCCTACGCAAAGACTTGGCGCGCAACTTTGGTGCGACGCTCTTGATCCTCGTGACCATTGTCATGACGATCACATTGATCCGCACCCTGGGCCAAGCCAGCCGGGGCAGCGTGAACCCGTCGGAGGTGTTGTTGGTCATGGGCTTCAGTGTCTTGGGTCAAATGACCACCATCATCACGCTCAGCCTGTTCATTGCCAGTGTGGCCACATTGACCCGCATGTATGGTGAAAGCGAGATGGTCATCTGGTTTGCCAGCGGACAAGGTTTAGGCCAGTTCATACGCCCCCTGTTGCGTTTTGCTTGGCCGATTTTTGTCGTGATCGGTCTGTTGTCCCTGTTTGTCTGGCCCTGGAGCCATCAACAAATTCAAGACCTGCGTCAACGTTATGAAAAAAGAAACGATGTAGAGCGCATTGCACCGGGCCAGTTTCAAGAATCAGCGGGGGGCAACCGCGTGTTTTTCATTGACAAAGACAGTCCCAGCCAAGACTGGGGCCATAACGTTTTTGTCTCCAGCCGAGACGGTCGATTGGAAAGCGTGACCACCGCATCCCAGGGGCGCATCGAGTTTGTGGGGCCAGACCGCTTTTTGTTCTTAGAAAATGGCCAACAATGGCTGACCCATCTGGACACCGGTGAGACCCGTTTGACCCAGTTTGAGCGCTACCAGTTGTTGATCGATACCAACTCAGCGCCCGTGGGTGGCTTGCTCAACAGCCGCCAAAGCACCACCTTGCAACTGATCCAGCAACCCAACCCCAACAACCAAGCAGAATTGTCTTGGCGAGTGGGCTTGGTGTTCACCGCGGTCAACATGGTTCTTTTGGCGCTGGCCCTGTCTGCTGTGAACCCCCGAGTGGGCCGCAGTTACCACCTGGGTTTGGCCCTGTTTGTGTTTGTGGCCTATTACAACCTGATGAACGTCGGTCAAAGCTGGATCAGCGCTGGCCGGGTGGGTGCCCTGAGCTTTGTTTTTGGCTTGCATGGTGGTGTATTGGCCATTTCTTTGATGTGGCTGTATTGGCGGCACATGAATTGGAGTTGGCGCAACGGGCTGCCAGCGTTGCGCCCCGCACAGAGGAGCGCATCATGAAAACCGTGCGTCGCTTGTTATTTGGCGAAATCATCCGGGCCGTGGTATTTGTGGCAGTGGGCTTTCTTGCGCTTTTTTTGTTTTTTGACATGGTGGACGAGCTCCAGTCGCTGTCCCGATTTGGCGGCCAAGGCTACCTGCTGCAGCACGCACTGCTTTATATCTCGCTCAAAATCCCCTCTCACCTCTATGAGTTGTTGCCCATCTCGGTCTTGATTGGCAGCATTTTTGTGATGGCTCGTTTGGCCCAAAGTTCAGAATTCACCATTTTGCGAACGGGTGGACTGGAGCCTTGGATGGCCCTGAACTCACTGCTCAAACTGGGCCTGATTTTTGTGGGATTGACCTTCTTTTTTGGCGATTACGCAGCCCCTTGGGCCGAGCGACAAGCCCAGAAAATCAAAGCCCCTTACGAAGGTCAACTGACTTTGGGTCAAACCGGCGCATGGCTGCGCGAAAAACAAGGGCCCCAACAGTACGCTGTGAATGTCCGACGCTTCAACGGCATCGACCAGATGGAAGAGGTGCGCATCCACGCATTCAATGAGCGCGGTCAACTGCTGGCCATCACGCATGCACACAAGGCTCAAATACAGTCGGGTCGATGGCAGCTCCAACAGGTGGACAGCAAGTCCATTTTGTCACCCAGTCCCCAGCAGCCAGCTCAGTTCAGCGCCGTTAAACGGGACAACATGGACTGGCCCACCAGCATCAGTGCCGACATGGTGGCAGCCGCCTTGCTCAGCCCGGACCGCATGAGCACTTGGGAACTGTTTGGCTACATGAGGCATCTGTCGGTGAACAACCAAAACGCCCAACGCTACGAAATCGAATTTTGGCGAAAGGTGTTCTACCCCTTGAGTTGCTTGGTCATGCTGGTCTTGGCTCTGCCTTTTGCCTATTTGCACTTTCGCTCTGGCCAAATTGCCGGTCACGTGTTTGGTGGTGTGTTGGCGGGCATCAGCTTTGCACTGCTGAACAACTTGTTCAGCTTCATTGGACATTTGCAAAACTGGCAACCGCTGCTGACCTCCGCCGCGCCGGGTCTTTTGTACAGTGCTGTTTCTTTGGCTGCGTTTTGGTGGATGGTGCTTCGGCGATGAATCCTTCTTTTGACTCGGGCACCGGGGTGGTGCTGTTTGCCCATGGCTCGCGCGACCCCCTTTGGCGTTTGCCGATTGACGCCGTTGCCCAGAACATGGCCTCGCAATGGCCCAACTTGCCCGTGGCTGTGGCTTTTCTGGAATTGACCCAGCCGAATCTGCCCAGCACCATCGAGCAAATGATGAAACAAGGTTTGTCGCATGTGCGCATCGTTCCCATGTTTTTGGGCGTGGGTCGGCACGCGCGCGAGGATTTACCGGAAATTGTGCGGGGTTTGACCGAGGCTTATCCGCAGATGCGTTTCGAATTGGTGCCCGCCATTGGCGAACACCCCGCCATGACGGCGCTCATGGCCCAGATTGCTGCCGGACACTTGGCCAGTCAAATAGACAGATAAAGCATAATTCAGACAAAGCATATAACGATAAGCATATGAATCTGCACCAATTTCGATTTGTCCAAGAAGCCGCTCGCCGCAACCTGAATTTGACTGAAACCGCCAAGGCGCTGCACACCTCGCAACCTGGCGTGTCCAAGGCCATCATCGAGTTGGAAGATGAATTGGGCATCGAGATCTTTGCGCGTCATGGCAAACGGCTCAAGCGCATCACCGAGCCCGGCCAACACGTGTTGCAAAGCATCGAGTTGATCCTGCGCGAGGTGAACAACCTGAAAAAAATTGGTGAGCAATTCAGCGCTCAAGACAGCGGCACCTTGTCCATCGCCACGACCCACACCCAAGCGCGTTATGTGTTGCCCCTGCCTGTGGCCAAATTGCGAGAAAAATACCCCCAAGTCAACATCAGCCTGCACCAAGGTGCGCCCGACCAAGTGGCCAAAATGCTGTTGGACGATACGGCAGAAATCGGCATCGCCACCGAGTCTTTGTCGTCTTACGAGGACTTGGTCACCCTGCCTTGCTACGAATGGCAACACGTGCTGGTGTTGCCCTTGGACCATCCCTTGACGGCCAAAGCCCATTTGTCCTTAGAGGACATCGCCAGCGAACCCCTGATCACCTACCACCCCTCGTTCACGGGTCGCAGCCGGATTGACCAAGCATTTGCAGCCAAAAAAATCTCGCCCCGCATTGCCCTCGAGGCGATTGACTCGGACGTCATCAAAACTTATGTGCGCCTAGGCCTGGGCATCGGCATCGTGGCCGAGATGGCCGTCAAGGATGACCCCATCAAAGACCTGGCGGTACGGCCACTGGGTGCTTTGCTGGGCATGAACGTGGCCCGTGTGGCCTTCAAGCGGGGTGCGTATCTGCGCCAATTTGTCTACCAATTTGCCGAAATGCTGAGCGACCGACTGACTGCACCTTTGGTCGCGCGGGCCATGATCGGCCAAGTCAACGATTACGAACTTTGAATCTGCCATGAACGCACGCACACCTGCCATCGTCTCCAAAGCGCCCCACATGGGCACCACCATCTTCACCGTGATGTCGGCCTTGGCCGCAGAGAAAAATGCGGTCAATCTGGGGCAAGGCTTTCCAGACTTTCACTGCGACCCTCGCCTTCCGTCTTTGGTCAACGACGCCATGCGCGAAGGCCTGAACCAATACCCGCCCATGACGGGTGTGGCCCCCTTGCGCGAGGCGGTGTCGCGCAAGATTCAAACCCTGTACGGCCGGCACTATGACCCTGTCAAAGAAATCACGGTCACCGCTGGAGCGACCCAGGCCATCTTGACCATTGTGTTGGCCATCGTGCACCCGGGTGACGAGGTGATCGTGCTCGAGCCTTGTTATGACAGCTATGTGCCCAACATCGAGTTGGCTGGCGGCGTGGTGGTCCGTGTGCCGCTCACCCCAGGCACTTTCCGTCCCGACTTTGACAAAATCCGTGCCGCCATCACGTCCAAAACCCGGGCCATCCTGATCAACTCGCCACACAACCCCAGCGGCATGATCTGGTCCCAGCAAGACATGCTCACGCTGCAAGAAATTTTGGCGCCCACCCACATCGTATTGATCAGCGATGAGGTTTACGAGCACATGGTTTACGCCCCCCATCAGCATTGGAGTGCTGCCCACTTTGACGGTCTGGCTGCCCGCGCCTTCATCGTCTCCAGTTTTGGCAAAACCTACCATGTGACGGGCTGGAAGATCGGGACTGTGGCAGCGCCTGCGGCCTATACCGACGAGTTTCGCAAAGTGCACCAATTCAACGTGTTCACCGTCAATACGCCCATGCAGCACGCTTTGGCCCGATTCATGGCTGACCCGGCACCCTACTTGGAACTGCCCGCTTTTTACCAACGCAAGCGTGATTTGTTCCGTGCGGGCCTAGCGAAAACCCATTTCAAGCTGTTGCCTGGCGAGGGCACTTACTTCCAGTGTGTGGACATCTCGGGTTTGAAAGTGCCCGAAAAAAATCTGAGTGAGGCTGATTTTTGCAAATGGCTGACCACCGACATCGGTGTGGCCGCGATTCCGTTGTCGGCTTTTTATGGCGACGGTTTTGACCAAAAAGTGATTCGCTTTTGTTTTGCCAAACAAGACGACACCTTGTTGGTCGCTCTGGACAAGCTCAAGGGCCTTTGAAGCTGGGTGCTGACGCTTTGAGCATGCAGATCCGGTTCATGTTTTTGGGCCTATTTTTGCTGTCTGCCTGGGCTTTTCTCGGCTTGACCGCCTGCTCGTCCAGTTCCGGGCAAATCGCTACTTTGCCCGAGCGCGATCATGCACTCAGCGTCAGCGCTCCTGCACCGCAGCCAGTTCAGTTCGACCTGACCGATGGGCAAAGTTTGGCCGGGCGCGTTTGGCCACACACCCATCCTCGACACATCGTGCTGGGCGTGCATGGCTTCAACGACTACAGCAAGGCTTTTGAGCCGCTGGCACAGCACCTGAGAAGCGAAATGGCGGCCACGGTCTATGCCTATGACCATCGCGGATTTGGGGCCAACCCCTCTCCCGGCATCTGGCCGGGCGCTGACCCGCTGTTGGCCGACCTGCGGCAAATCGCCACACAATTGCGCCAGCGCCATGCGGGTTTGCCTTTCACGGTGGTGGGCGAAAGCATGGGCGGCGCCCTGGTGTGGGTGGCGGCCTCTGAGCCGCCCGGCCTGCTGGCAGACCAATTGGCCCTCAAAGCCCCTGCCGTTTGGGGCGCCAACAGCATGCCCTGGTACCAAAGGCTGAGCTTAAAAGTCATGAACGCCGTGGCGCCCGACATGAGCCTGACTGGCCGAGGCGTTCAGTCGCTGGGCATTTTCCCCACCAACGACCCCGAAGTTTCGCGCGATCTCAGCCGCGATCCGCTTTTTATCAAAGCCACCCGCATCAGCAGCTTGGCCGGTGTGACCGAGCTCATGGGCCGGGCCCAGGCCCTGAGCAGCCCACCACCGCAGCGCAGTTTGGTGTTGTATGGCTTGCGCGACCGCATCATCCCGCCGCCTCCTGTCTGCGATTGGCTGACGCACCTGAATGCCACTGGGGCTGCCAGCACCGAACTCGATTTTGTGGTGTATCCAGACGGTTGGCATCTTTTGACGCGCCAATTGCAAACCCGCGAAGTGCTGCTCGACATGCAACAGTGGATAGAAAAAATCCCCTTGACCCCAAGACAAAATGTGGCCCAAGCGCAAGAAACGGTCTGCGCCAAGCGGCCTTGACGCTGAACCCTGAACTTTGAACTCTGAAGATTTCTCCCGCATGCCCCCTCGACTGAGCATCGGCTTGCTTTTGTTGCGCCATCTGATGCCCAGCGCTTTTGCACAGCGAATGCATGACAGCAGCAAACGGGCTCTCGGGCGGGTGGCAGCCGAGCATTTTTACAATGCAGCAGGTCAACAAGTGGGCCGAATCGATGGCGATCGCTTGTTCGACGGTTCTGGTGGCCAAATTGACCGTGCCGATGGGCTGCGCCGCATGCAAATGATTGTGTTCTTCTATTTTTTCATGTGAGATGACCCATGACTGTTCGTGACATCCTCAAAATGGGCGATGCGCGTTTGTTGCGCATGGCAGAGCCCGTGCAAACCTTCAACACGCCCGAGCTGCACGCCTTGATCGCCGACCTGCAAGACACCATGGCGGCCGTGAACGGCGCAGGCTTGGCCGCACCGCAAATTGGCGTGAACCTGCAACTGGTGATTTTTGGCAGCACGGCCATGAACCCGCGCTACCCGGGCCGCCCGCAGGTGCCGCGCACGGTGCTGCTCAACCCGGTCATCACACCGCTGGGGGCTGAGGAAGAAGACGATTGGGAAGGCTGTTTGTCGGTGCCGGGCTTGCGCGGTGTGGTGCCGCGCTGGTCGCGTATCCGCTACAACGGTTTTGATGAAAAAGGATTGCCCATTGACCGCACCGTGGACGGATTCCATGCCCGGGTGGTGCAGCACGAATGCGACCACCTGATCGGCAAGCTCTACCCCATGCGGGTACGCGATTTCACACGGTTTGGCTATACCGAAGTGCTGTTCCCCGACATCCGCGCAGCCGAGGACGATTGAATCATCCGGGTTTTTGACCCGACAGCAACACGGCCAATCCCGCGTCGTCGAGCACGGGAACACCCAGCGCATTCGCCTTGTCGAGCTTGCTCCCCGCTTCAGCCCCGGCCACCACGTAGTGGGTTTTCTTGCTGACTGAGCCTGCCACCTTGGCGCCCAGAGCCTCGAGCTTTTCCTTGGCCTCGTCCCGGCCCATGCTTTGCAGGGTGCCCGTCAGCACCACGGTGACACCGGCCAGGGGCATTTCGGTGGGGGCCAAGGCGTCGCCTTCGGGCCAGGTCACGCCCGCATCGCGCAGGGCCTGCACCACCTCGCGGTTGTGCAGCTGGTCAAAAAAGGTGCGGATGCTGTGCGCCACCACCGGGCCCACATCGGCCACTTGCAAAAGTGCGTCTTCGCTGGCGGCCATGACGGCGTCGAGCTGGCCGAAATGGCGGGCCAGTTCTTTGGCCGTGGCCTCGCCCACATGGCGAATGCCCAGACTGAACAAAAAGCGGCCCAGGGTGGTGGTTTTGGACTTTTCCAGCGCTTCGAGCAGGTTGATGGCCGATTTTTCGGCCATGCGGTCCATGTTGGCGAGGATGTCCAGCCTCAGGTGGTAGAGGTCGGCCAGGGTTTTGACCTGGCCTGAATCCACCAACTGGTCTACCAGTTTGTCGCCCAGACCGTCCACGTCCATGGCGCGGCGGTGGGCATAGTGCCAGACGGCTTGCTTGCGTTGGGCGCTGCAAAACAGGCCGCCCGTGCAGCGGTGGTCGGCTTCGCCCTCCTCCCGCTCGGCCAAGCTCCCGCACACCGGGCAGAGGCTCATCATGGTGAACTGCGGTGCCCCAGCCGGACGGCGGTCCAGCACCACCGACACCACTTCGGGAATCACATCGCCCGCACGGCGCACGATCACGGTGTCACCCACTCGCACGTCTTTGCGGCGGGCTTCCAATTCATTGTGCAGTGTGGCGTTGGTGACCGTGACGCCACCCACAAATACCGGAAAAAGCTTGGCCACGGGCGTGAGCTTGCCGGTGCGCCCCACCTGTACATCGATGGCCTGCACCGTGGTCATTTCTTCTTGCGCCGGGTATTTGTGCGCCACGGCCCAGCGCGGCTCGCGCGTCACAAAACCGAGGCGCGCCTGCTGCGCTAAGTCGTTGACTTTGTAGACCACGCCGTCGATGTCGTAGGGCAGCGCATCGCGTTCGACCGCGATGCGCTGGTGAAAGGCCACGAGGCCCGCCGCGCCTTGCACACAAGCGGTTTGCTCGGCCACCGGAAAGCCCCAAGCCTTGAGCTGCATCAGCATGTCGTGGTGCTTGGCCCACTGCGGGCCCCCGTCGCTGGCCGGGGTGATGTCGCCCAAACCATAGGCAAAAAAGCTCAAGGGGCGTTCAGCGGCGATGCCCGAATCCAGTTGACGTACCGCGCCAGCCGCGGCGTTGCGCGGGTTGACGAAGGTTTTTTCGCCCTTGGTGCCTGCGGCGATCCGTTGGCGTTGGCGCTCGTTCAGGCGTTCAAAGTCATCCCGGCGCATATAGACCTCGCCGCGCACTTCGAGCACGGCAGGGGCATCGGGCGGCAAACGCAGCGGAATCTGGCCGATGGTGCGGATGTTGGCGGTGACCTCTTCGCCCGTTTCGCCATCGCCCCGGGTGGCGGCTTGTGTCAGCACGCCGTTTTCGTAGCGCAGGCTCATGGCCAGGCCGTCAAACTTCAGTTCGCCCACGTAGTCCACAGGCGGTTCAGATTCACTCAGGCCCAGCTCTTTGCGGATGCGGGTGTCAAAGGTCTCGGCCCCACGGGCTTCGGTGTCGGTTTCGGTGCGGATGCTGAGCATGGGCACGCGGTGCGTGACCGGGGCAAAGGCGTCCAACACCTGTCCACCCACGCGCTGGGTGGGCGAATCGGGCGTCAGCAAACCGGGGTGGGCCGACTCCAGGGTTTGCAGTTCGCGAAAAAGCCGGTCGTATTCGGCATCCGGAATTTCAGGCGCATCCAGGGTGTAGTAAGCGTGCGCGTGGTGGTGCAGTTGGCCTCGCAAGACCAGCGCCCGAGCGGCTGGCGTCAATGGCCGACTGTCGGTGGACTTGCCCGTCACCGAAGCTTTCGACGTTGATGGCTCTGGGGACACCTCGCCAAACAGATCGGGCGTGCGGGGATTCAAGAC
The DNA here is from genome assembly GCA_021299875.1 of Comamonadaceae bacterium. GTDB lineage: Bacteria > Pseudomonadota > Gammaproteobacteria > Burkholderiales > Burkholderiaceae_C > Limnohabitans_A. The sequence goes on from JAJTEW010000008.1 coordinate 125,098, forward strand.
TTGGGACCCATCAGGAGAACAGGCGGCGCGCTTGAGGCGAGCCCGCTGAAAGCTCTCGGGCGTCGAGGGCGTCGTACAGCTGCTGCAAATCGCCGCCAATTTGATCCAAGGCATCGGCACTCAAGCTTTGGCCTTCACCATCTGTGATGACCCCATCCATGGCTTCGGCCAGCAAGCGTCCGGCCTCTCTGAGGCGGGTAAAAGGCTCGTCTTCTCGGGCGGTTTGGGGCACGTCCAGGCTCAATGCAAAAGAGCGAATGGCGGACAAGGCAGGGTCATCGGCCAAGGCCGCATGCGAATCGAAAGTGAGGGCCAAAACCGGCGGTAAGCCCTGCTCTGCAGCAGGCAAGACCATGCGGCCGGGCATGACACCTGGCACAAAGCCCAACCGACCGGCATGCTGCTGAATGTAGCCAGGGCTCCAAGCTGCGCTGCGGGCGCAAAGGGTGAAGCTCAGCTGCGCATCGTGCACGCTGGCGAACTGATCGAGCTCGCGCGCACGGGCGACTTCTTCGAGCATGTCACTGAAACTGGGCGTACCGCCCACAGCATCGGCAAAGGCTTGGGTTTTGACGACAAACTCTGAAAACTCAATGTTGTTCAGCGCCCCCATGCGGTTGGCCAACTGCACCCCCGCCTGAAAAGCGGTGTAACGCCGTGAGGGTGTCAAGCTGTCCCACAAGCCGGTTTCTTGTGACAGGCCTTCGACCATGAACAATTTGCTGCCCACACGGCGCGTGACGGGCAAAGCCGCCAAAGCCGCATCACCAGACACCGGTTGATCGACTTCAATCAAAGCGATCACATCAATCAGCGCATCCAAAGCGATTTTCCGCTCCAGCACAGGCAGACTGCCAAAACCATCATCCAAGGCAGGGCCTTGTCCAGCGGTCGGGCTGAGGTCCAGTTCGGTATCCAGAACGGGCTCGGTCACACTGGCCACAGGTTCGCGCAAGGGGTCGGCTTGTCGGGGTTCGTTTTTTCGCGAGGTCCACTGGTTGTAAATCACCACGGCCCCAACCGTGAGCGCGCCAATGGCCGCCAAACTCATCTGCAAAGAACTCATCGATTCCAACATAAGGTCCTCAAGCCAAATCGGCCAATGAGACTGCAGACTCCATGTCCACAGCCACGATGCGTGAAACGCCCTGCTCCTGCATGGTCACGCCAATCAATTGCTCGGCCATTTCCATGGCGATCTTGTTGTGGCTGATGAACAGGAACTGGGTCTCTTTGCCCATGCCCTTGACCAGTTTGGTGTAGCGCTCAGTGTTGGCGTCGTCCAGCGGCGCATCCACCTCGTCCAGCAAGCAAAACGGTGCCGGGTTGAGTTGAAAAATGGCAAACACCAGCGCGATGGCCGTCAGGGCTTTTTCGCCGCCCGACAGCAAGTGGATGGTCTGGTTTTTCTTTCCGGGCGGCTGCGCGAGCACCTGCACACCGGCATCCAAAATTTCGTCGCCGGTCATCACCAAGCGGGCATTACCGCCCCCAAACAACTCGGGGAACATGCGGCTGAAGTGCTCGTTGACGATCTTGAAAGTGCCACCCAGCAGCTCGCGGGTTTCGGCGTCGATTTTTCGGATCGCGTCTTCCAGCGTGTTCATCGCATCGGTCAGGTCGACGCACTGCGCGTCGAGGAACACCTTGCGCTCGCGGGAAGTGGTCAGCTCATCCAAGGCGGCCAGATTGACCGGTCCAAGCGCGGTGATTTCGCGGTGAATGCGGTCGATCTCAGCCTGCAAGCCCGTCACCCGCACCTGACCCGCCTCAATCGAAGCGGCCACGGCGGCCAAGTCGGCTTGGGCGTCGGCCAACAGCTGGGTGTATTGCTCTAGGCCCAGTCGGGCGGCTTGTTCTTTGAGCTGCAAATCGGTGATGCGTTGGCGCAGCGGGTCGAGTTCGCGCTCAAAGCTCACGCGGCGCTCGTCACTGGCGCGCAGCTTGGCCGTGAGGTCGTCGTAGGCGCTGCGACAAGCGCCCAGCGCTTGTTCGCGCTCCAACTTGACGGCCAGCACGTTTTGCAGCCCAGCTTGCGCCGCAGCATCCGTCAGGCGGCTGAGTTCGTCGCGGGCACGTTGCATTTCGGCCTCGGTGCTGACCACTTGCTGCTGCGCGGTCTCGATGGTGCGGTTCAGTTCGGCTCGGCGGGCATCCAGGCTGCGCTGAGAGAACTGGGCTTCTTGCGCACGGCGCTCCAAGCTGCGCTGTTGTTCGCGGCACTCGGTCAGCTTGCGCTCGGCCTCGATCACGCGCTCGTCCAGCTGGGCGTGTCGCTCTTGCGTGTCGGCCAGCTGCATGTCCAGCTCTTCAAAGCGGGCTTCGGCGGTGATGCGGCGCTCTTGCAACTCATCCAGCAAAGCCTCAATTTCGGCCAGGTCGTTGTTGATCTGATCGCTGCGGGCACGGGTCTGGGCCACCAGCTGGGACAGGCGCAAAGTCTCGACCTGCAATGCGTGGGTGCGTGACTGGCTTTCGCTGGCTTCGCGGCGCACCGTGATCAGGCGCTGCGAGGCATCGGCATAAGCCGCTTCGGCCCTCACCAGGGCGCTGCGGCTTTCTTCTGCAATCAGCGTTTGGGCGCGCAGTTGCTTGTCCAGGTTCTCAATTTCCTGAGCACGACCCAGCAAACCCGCTTGCTCGGAGTCTTGGGCGTAAAACACCACGCTGTTGAGTTGAACCGCATGACCGGCTTGCACCAACAGGGTTTCACCCGCTTGCAGCTGGCTGCGCCAGGCCAGCGCGTCTTCCAGATTGGGGGCGATGTACCAGCCTTGCAGCCAGTCGGTCAGCAGGGCCGACAAACCGGTATCGTGCACACGCAACAAGTCGGCCAAGGGCTTGCAGCCTGCGGGCATGTCTCTTCTCGGCGAAGCCTTGCAAGCCAAAGGTGGACTGAAAAACGACAATTTGGCCGGCGGCGCATCGCCCGCAAAGGCGCGCACCATGTCCAAGCGAGAGACTTCCAGCGCCGACAAGCGCTCACGCAGGGCCGATTCGAGGGCATTTTCCCAGCCGGATTCGATGTGGATGCGGCTCCACAGGCCCTCGAGCCCGTCCATGCCATGTTTGGCCAGCCAGGGCTTGAGCTTGCCGTCGGTGCGCACTTTGTCTTGCAAGGCCTTGAGCGCCTCTATTTTGGCGCTCAGGTCGGCCAAGCGCGCCGACTCGTCGTTGACGGCCTTTTGGCGGCTGCGGCGGTCTTCGTCCAGCGCGGGCACCTGCTCTTGCAGGTCTTGCAAGCGGGCTTCGGATTCGGCCGACAGCGCCTCGGCCTCGGCCAGTTGCTCTTGCAAGTGGAGCAGGCGCGGCTCATCGGGCGCGGTCAGGGCATTGCGGTCGGCCAACAGGCGCTCTCGGCGGCTTTCGAGCTGGCGAGATTGCTCTTCAAGGTTGCGTTGGTCTGCGGCCAGCACACCAATTTGCTGCTGCACCTGAACCACCGTGGCACGTTGAGCAATCGCGTCGTTTTGGGCTTTGCGCAGGGCCTCTTCTAAATCAGGCAAAGCCATGGCTTGGTCTTCCACCTGAGCGGCCAGCGTCATGCTTTGGTCTTCGACCATGGCCGCCTGCTCGGACAGGGTTTCCAATTCGGCTTGGGCGTCTTGGCTTCGGGTGCCCCATTGGGCGGTTTGCTCAATCAGCTGATGCAGGCGCTGCTCGGCCCGCTGCCGGCCCTCCAAGACAAAACGGATTTCGGCCTCCAGACGCCCCACTTCGGCGCTGGCCTCGTACAAAGCGCCTTGCGCTTGGTTGACCTGGTCGCCCGCCGCGTAATGCGCCTGGCGGATGGTCTCCAGATCGGCCTCCACGTGCCTCAGATCGGCCATGCGCGACTCCAGCGCATTGACCGCTTGGTCCACATCAGATTTCATGCGACCTTGGTCAGCCTCAGCGTCACGGCGTTTCAAAAACCACAACTGGTGTTGCTTGAGCGTGCTGTCGGCTTGCAGGGCGTTGTACCGGCGGGCCACTTCGGCCTGTTTTTCGAGCTTGTCCAGATTGGCGTTCAGTTCGCGCAGGATGTCGTCGACCCGGGTCAGGTTCTCACGGGTGTCAGACAGTCGGTTTTCGGTCTCGCGGCGGCGTTCTTTGTATTTGGAAACACCAGCGGCTTCCTCCAGAAACAGTCGCAGTTCCTCGGGGCGTGACTCGATGATGCGGCTGATGGTGCCCTGGCCGATGATGGCGTAGGCGCGTGGGCCCAGGCCGGTGCCCAAAAACACGTCTTGCACGTCTCGGCGACGCACCGGTTGGTTGTTGATGTAGTAGCTGCTGTTGCCGTCACGGGTCAGCACGCGCTTGACAGCGATTTCGGCAAACTGGCCCCACTGGCCACCGGCGCGGTGGTCGGCATTGTCAAAGACCAGCTCCACGCTGGCGCGGCTGGCGGGTTTGCGGGTGTTGGTGCCGTTGAAAATCACGTCCTGCATGGACTCGCCACGCAACTCAGACGCCTTGGATTCGCCCAGCACCCACCGCACCGCGTCCATGATGTTGGATTTGCCGCAACCGTTGGGCCCGACCACCCCCACCAACTGCCCAGGGAGCATGAAATTGGTCGGTTCGGCAAACGATTTGAAGCCGGAAAGCTTGATGGAATTGAGGCGCACGGCGGTAAGGAGTCGGTCTCTGGATGAATAAGAACGGCAATGTTAACTGACAGGGCTGGTCAAGATGCCATGGCGACCCACCAAAGTCTGCAAAAACCTCAACCGAGAAATCAGCCCATGCATCCCGGATAATCGGGTCATGAACCCCCTTCTTGCCAAGCTGCAACCCTACCCCTTTGAACGGCTCAAACAACTGTTCGCCAGCGTCGTCCCCGACCCTGCTTTGAAACCCATCAGTTTAGGCATCGGTGAGCCCAAGCACGCCACACCGACCTTCATTCAAGAAGCTCTCAAGGCATCGGTGGCCAACGGTTTGTCAGCTTACCCGGCCACAGCAGGCGAGCCGGCCTTGCGCAAAGCCTGCGCCGCTTGGCTGCAAACCCGCTACCAATTGATTCTGGACCCCCTCACCCAGGTGCTGCCAGTCAACGGATCGCGTGAGGCACTGTTTGCCTTGACGCAGACCGTGATCGACCCCACGCGCCCCGGCGCAACGGTGGTCAGCCCCAACCCTTTTTATCAAATCTATGAAGGCGCGGCCTTGCTGTCGGGGGCTGAGCCCTTTTACGTGCCCAGCGACCCCGCGCGAAACTTTGCCAACGACTGGGACGGGGTGCCCGCCGAGGTCTGGGCCCGCACGCAGCTGTTGTTTGTCTGTTCGCCTGGCAACCCCACGGGCGCGGTCATGCCCCTGTCGGAATGGCAAAAGCTGTTTGCCCTGTCCGACCAACACGGTTTCGTCATTGCGTCGGACGAGTGCTACAGCGAGATTTATTTCCGAGAAGAAGCGCCTTTGGGGGGGCTGGAAGCCGCCCACCAGCTGGGCCGCACCGACTTCAAGCGCCTGATCGCCTTCACCAGCTTGAGCAAGCGCAGCAATGTGCCGGGCCTGCGCAGCGGTTTTGTGGCGGGCGACGCGGCCATCATCCAACAGTTCTTGCTCTACCGCACCTACCATGGCAGCGCCATGAGTCCCGTGGTGCAATCGGCCAGCGTGGCCGCATGGGGTGACGAAACCCATGTGGTGGACAACCGCAACCAGTACCGCACCAAGTTCGCCCAGGTCACACCTGTACTGGCCCAGGTGCTGGATGTGAAACTGCCCGACGCCAGTTTTTACCTGTGGGCTGGTGTGCCTGCGGGCTGGGAAGGCGACGACGCTGCGTTTGCCAAGGCGCTTTACGAAGCAGAGAGCGTCACGGTGCTGCCCGGCAGCTACTTGGCGAGGCATTTCAACGGCGCCAACCCGGGCCAGGGCCGAATCCGCATGGCCTTGGTCGCTGAGACCTCCGAATGCCTGGAAGCGGCCAAGCGCATCGCCCGTTTTGTACGTGCCTACCCCAGCAAAGTCTGAACCATGAACACCGCCACCCCCTGTCACGACACCCTGCGCCTGGCCGAGCAGCTGATTTCCAAACCTTCGGTCACGCCCAACGATGCAGGCTGCCTGGACTTGATCGCCGACGCCCTGAAGCCGCTGGGCTTTGAATGTGAATTCATGGATTCTGGCCCGGACACCTTCCGGGTGCGCAACCTCTGGGCCAAGCGCGCAGGCAGCACGCGCCAAACCCTGGCCTTTGCTGGCCACACCGACGTGGTGCCCACCGGACCGCTCACGCAATGGGACAGCGACCCCTTCACACCCACCCACCGCGACGGCAAATTGTTTGGCCGGGGCGCGAGCGACATGAAAACATCTTTGGCAGCCATGGTCGTGGCGGTACAAGAGTTTCTGGCCCACAACCCCGAGCCGAAGCTTGGCATTGCCTTTTTGCTGACCAGCGACGAGGAAGGCCCGGCCCTGGACGGCACGGTGGTGGTGTGCAAAGCGCTCCAAGCCCGTGGCGAAGCGCCGCAGTTCTGCATTGTGGGTGAGCCCACCTCTGTGCTGCGAACAGGCGACATGATCAAGAACGGCCGACGCGGCACGATGAGCGGCAAGCTGACGGTGAAGGGCGTGCAAGGCCACATTGCCTACCCGCACATGGCCGACAACCCGATCCACAGGCTGGCCCCAGCGTTGGCCGAACTGGTGGCAATCCGCTGGGACGAGGGCAATGCCTTTTTCCCGCCCACCAGCTGGCAGGTGAGCAACCTCCACGCGGGCACGGGCGCGAGCAACGTGATCCCGGGCGACTGCACGGTGGATTTCAACTTCCGCTTTTGCACCGAGTCGGCACCCGAGAGCCTGCAACAGCGACTGACCGCCGTTCTGGACAAGCATGACCTCCAGTACGAACTGACATGGACGATCGGAGGCCTGCCCTTTTTGACCACCCCCGGCAGCTTGGTGGCCGCAGTGCAACAAGCCATTGCCGACGAAACCGGCCTGACCACAGAACTGTCCACCACCGGCGGCACCAGCGACGGCCGCTTCATCGCGCAAATCTGCCCGCAAGTGATCGAGTTCGGCCCCCCCAACGCGACGATTCACAAGGTCAACGAGCATGTGGCGCTGAGTGACATCGCGCCGCTCAAGGGCGTCTACCGCCGCACGCTGGAACAACTCAACGCGGGCCTGTCCGCATGAGCGCCTTGACCCTTTCGGGTTTGATCACGGCATCGGCAGAGCGAATGACGCAAGCGGGCGTGGCATTCGGCCACGGCACGCTCAACGCCTTTGACGAAGCCGTCTGGCTGGTGCTGTGGCGACTGGGTTTGCCGCTGGACACCGATCTGGACGAAATGGCCGAGCAAACCGTCACGCCCGAGCAGCAAGCCGCTTGTGCGGCGCTGATCGAAGAGCGCATCGCCACCCGCAAGCCCGCCGCCTACCTGACCCAAGAAGCCTGGCTACAAGGTGTGTCGTTTTACATCGATGAGCGCGCCATCGTGCCGCGCAGCCTGATCGCCGAGGTGCTGGCCGACGGCACCATCGACGCTTGGCTGTCGGATCAGACCACCCGCGTGCTGGATTTGTGCACCGGCAACGGCAGCCTGGCCGTGCTGGCGGCATTGGCTTGGCCCGAGGTGCACGTCACCGGCGCTGACATTTCGGAAGACGCGCTGGCCGTGGCCACCATCAATGTGGAGCGTCACGACGTGCAAGCGCGCGTCCAACTGATCTACAGCGACGGCTTGGGTGCATTGCCGGGCCCGTTTGACCTCATCTTGTGCAACCCGCCCTATGTGTGTCAGGCCAGCATGGACGCGCTGCCTGCTGAATACCGCGCCGAGCCTGAGCTGGCGCTGGCCGGGGGCATGGATGGCATGGACTTTGTGCGCCAGCTGTTCAAGGATGCGCCATCGCGAATGAGCGAACAGGCTATTTTGGTGCTGGAAATCGGCAACGAGATGGCACACTTCATGGCGGCATTTCCCGAACTCGAAGTGGCTTGGCTGGACACCAGCGCGGGCGACGATCAGGTGCTGCTGATCTCCCGCGAAGCCCTGCTCAGCTTGTGAATGCCCGCCCTGCTGGTTGGGGAAACGAACAAACTTTCAACGCGCCACCGCACTGACAGGCACATCGGCGAAAATGGCAGGTTATGCCCATTGAGTTCAGTCTCTCCAAACTGACCTCGCTCCCCATACCGGCAACCGTTCCGGACACTGCTTTTCATGATCAATCTTAAAAACGTCACCCTGCGCCGAGGCACCAAGGTGCTGCTGGACAAAGCTTCTGTCACTCTCAACCCCGGAGAAAAAGTCGGTTTGGTTGGGCGCAACGGGGCGGGTAAATCCACCTTGTTTGCGTTGTTCAACGGGACCCTGACCGAGGATGGGGGCGATTTTGAGATGCCGCGCCAGTGGCGCATGGGTCAGGTGGCGCAAAACATGCCCGAGACCGACCAGCCTGCATCAGACTTTGTTCTGGAGGGTGACACCCGCCTGGCCGAATTGCGCCAGCGCCTGGTGGCCGCCGAAGCCAGCGGCGACGGCATGGAAATGGCCCACGTTTACACCGACCTGGCCGATGCAGGCGATCACGACGCCCTGCCCCGCGCCGAAGCTTTGATCTTGGGTCTGGGCTTTCGGGTGGACGAGCTGAACAACCCGGTCAACAGCTTTTCGGGTGGCTGGCGCATGCGCCTGCAGCTGGCCCGTGCACTGATGTGTCCATCGGACATCTTGCTGTTGGACGAACCGACCAACCACCTGGACTTGGACGCGTTGGTCTGGCTGGAAGCCTGGTTGCAGCGTTACACCGGCACCATGATCGTGATCAGCCACGACCGTGAATTTTTGGATGCCGTGACCAACGTCACCTTGCACATTGACCACGCCAAGCTGATGCGCTACGGCAGCAACTACAGCGGCTTTGAAATCTTGCGCGCTCAGCAGATGGAACTGCAACAGGCCTCGTTTGCCAAGCAGCAAGACAAGATCGCGCACCTGCAAAAGTTCATCAACAGATTCAAGGCGCAGGCCAGCAAGGCCAAACAGGCGCAAAGCCGGGTCAAGGCCCTCGAGCGCATGGAAAAAGTGGCGCCACTGCTGGCCGATGCCGAATTCACCTTTGGCTTCAAGGAGCCCAACAACCTGCCCAACCCGATGTTGGCCATCAGCGACGCCAGCTTTGGTTACACCGTGGACGATGAACCCAAAGCCATCTTGCATGACGTCAGCAAATCGGTTTTGGCGGGCCAGCGCATCGGTATCTTGGGGGCCAACGGTCAGGGCAAATCGACCCTGGTCAAGACGATTGCCCGCACCATGCCGCTGCTGGCAGGGACGCTGACCGAGGGAAAGGGCCTGAACATCGGCTACTTTGCTCAGCAAGAACTCGATGTGTTGCACCCCAATGACAACCCGCTGGAGCACATGATCCGCCTGGCCAAAGAGCTGGGGCCGGGCAGCGGCGAACCCAGCCGCGAGCAGGATCTGCGCAATTACCTGGGCACTTTCAACTTTTCAGGTGACATGGTCAAGCAGACCGTAGGCTCCATGAGCGGCGGGGAAAAAGCCCGTTTGGTGCTGGCCATGATCGTTTGGCAACGGCCTAATTTGCTCCTTTTGGACGAGCCCACCAACCACCTGGACTTGGCCACGCGCGAGGCGCTGTCCATGGCACTCAATGAATTTGAAGGCACCGTCATGCTGGTCAGCCACGACCGCGCCTTGCTGCGCGCCGTATGCGACGAGTTCTGGATGGTGGGTCGAGGCAAAGTCGAACCGTTTGATGGCGATCTGGACGATTACCAGAAGTACCTGCTGGAAGAGTCCAAGCGCTTGCGTGAAGTGGCCAAAAATACGGCTCGGGATGCTGCGGTCCCCAGTGTCAGTGCGGTCACCCAAGCCCCTGCTCCAGCAGTGGACACGCCTTCAGTCCCAGCGCGCAACACCACAGCCTCCACCACGATCGCGACCAACACATCGAAGACACCTGCCAACCCAGCCGTTGCCAGCAGCGCCGAGCAACGCAAAATCGAGGCCCAAAAACGTCAGCAATTGGCCACACAAACGCGACCCTTGAAAAAAGAGCTGGAGCAAAACGAGCAACGCATGGCCAGCATCGAAGCCGAAAAAACAAGCCTGGAAGCCCTGCTGACAACGTCCATTTCCCCAGCCGACATGGCCAACGCAGGCCGTCGGCTCAAAGCCTTGGCCGACGAGGTCAGCGCTCTGGAAGAACGCTGGCTCGAACTGACCTCCAAACTGGAAGAAGCTGCAGCCGCATGACTGAGCGCCCCAAGCCGGAATGCGCGGCATTCGTCCGTGCAGTTTTCGTGCGACAGGTCTTCAAAGCTTCTGCGGCAAAGTCTGTTGGATGACCCCCCAAGACGAAATAAAGGCTTGCGCGAAACCAGGCATGCATGAAAAAAGCACTTTGAATCGAAATCCAAAGTGCTTTTAAATTTGGTGGGACCAGCGGGGGTCGAACCCACGACAAACGGATTAAAAGTCCGCTGCTCTACCAACTGAGCTATGGTCCCAATGCTGTGGTGCAGCGCACTGTAGCAAGAGTCAACGAGCCGTCACCATCGATGGCACATGAGGCGTCCGGAGGCGCCACAGACTCTCGGCTGAACACCCCTTGAACGCCCATGCGCTGCTCACCTCGCGCGGCATGGTGGTGCTTGCGCAAACGGTAACGCAATTGGGCCAGCAAGGGGTCGTGTGTGATGCGCGACAAATCGTCCACATCCACCTTGTGCGCCAACCGTTTGCCGCCAGCAGCGCCGACGGTGATGAAGCCCACGCCCATCTGGGTCGCCCAGTGGGCCAAAGACACTTTGGCCTTGACCTGATCGCAGGCGTCGATCAGCGCATCCGGAATCTCACCCAGCAAAGCAGGCCAGTTCTCAGGCGTCACAAAATCGTCCACCACATCCACCCTGCAAGCGGGATTGATTTGGGCAATGCGCGCTTGCATGGCCAACACCTTCGACAGTCCCGTGGTCACAGTCAGCGCATGGATCTGGCGGTTGATGTTGGACTCTGCAATGTGGTCCATGTCGATCAAGGTCAACCGCCCCACGCCCGAGCGGGCCAGAGCCTCTGCAGACCAAGAGCCCACGCCACCCAAACCCACCACCACCACATGCGCTTGGCGAATCCGTTGAGCGCCTGACACACCATAAAGGCGTTGTAAGCCGCCAAAGCGGCGTGCATCGTCGGTTTCACCGGCGAGCGACTGTGCGGCATCGGGTTCATGCATCAGGGCAACCCCGCTCATGCGTGCTGGCGCATTTGCCACTGAAGTGCGACAAATGCTCCCAAAAAGATACCCAAGACCGACAAGAAACTGCCCAAGCTGGCCCTTGGCCAAAGGTGCAACCCATGGCCAACACACCCCCAACGCCCATCAAGCTGCCACCGATCAGGTGCAAAACCAAGTCTTCGCGGTGGGCAAAGCCCTCCCACCTGAAAGACCCCTCCAAACGGGCGCTGATGCAGGCACCTGCCAAGACACCCGCCACCGTGATCATGCCCAGCGTCAGTCTCTTGCTGCCGTCGCTGTAGTACAAAAGCGCGTCAAGCCAATACCCCACAGGCGCGGTGAAACTCAAGGCCTCCATGCGACCACTGTGAGTGGTCAAGAAAACAGGCTCCAGTGTCAACGGGTGCTCGGGTACAAAACCAAACACGCCAGTCAGCCACCAAAAAGCCACCACCAGCACACCCAAACCTGCGCCTGTGACCCAATTGAAAAGCGTGTGAAAGCCGCGCTCTTGCATGACCCAGACCAGCAACAACACAGCCACCAAAACGGCCGACAAACCCCAGGCGTCGGGCAAGGACAATCCAGTGATCGCAGACAACCACTGACCGACAAAGGGGCCGTGCGGCAAGTTGACACCCACAGGATCCATGAGGTTGACGCGCCAAACAGCGGTCAGGCCTTTCAGGGTGGCCAAAGCTGCCACGGCCATGGCCATCAAGACGACCAAGGACTTCAAGTTGCCGGCACCCAATCGCACCAAGGATTTGCTGCTGCAGCCAGAAGCCAAGACCATGCCCAAACCAAACAGCACGCCGCCCAAAAGACCGGAGAGCCAGCTCAGACGCTGGGAGGCGTAAATGGTGTTGGCCGGTTCGATCCAGCCCACCCAAGCCATCGCTCCAAAACCCAAGATCGCCACAGCCAGGGCCAAGGCCCACTGGCGAAGGCGTGTGGCGTTGCGCATGACCACCCAGTCACTGATGGCCCCCATGGTGCAAAAGTGACCCCTGTGGATCAAAACACCGGTGGCCAAGGACAGGGCAAAGCCCATGGCCCAAATTTGGACCGTCAGTGACTGCAAATCATCGGCCGTGATGGGGGGCATGCGAAATCAGCGCAACCGACTCAAGCGTTCACGGGCCGTGCCAGCGGTTTCAGTGGCAGGGTAGGCTTTGACCAAGTCCTCTAAGGTTTTGCGCGCGGCCTTGAGGTCTTTGAGTTCTACCTGAACGTTGGAGATGGCCAACATGGCTTCGGCAGCCCTGGGGTGCGTTGGCGACTCGGTCAACAAGCGCTGGAAGTTGACCAGGGCTTCGCGGTAAGCTTTGTTGGCATATTGTGCGTTGCCAAGCCAAAAGAGCACCGAAGGTTTGTAAACGCTGGTGGGGTAGCGGGACACAAAGCCGGCAAATGCCGCTTGGGCACCCGGGAAATCGCCTTGACGAAACAGCGCCATGGACCGGTCAAAGTCCGACTTTTCTGCAGGTTCGACCATCGCCTCGCGGCCATCGACGGTGACATTGACAGGCTCAAATCGGCGCAAGCGGTCATCCACCGAAGACAAACTGTCTTTTTGGCGAAGTTGAACGTCGGTCACATCACGGGCCAAACGCTCTTGTGCGCCCAAACTCTGGGCTAAATCGGCACGCAACTTGTCGATTTGGGATTGCAAATCCAACAAGGCAGAACGCAGTTGCGCCAGGGATTGGTTGTGCTGCTGATTCAACTGGGTGATCTGCTGGGTTTGCTGCTGGGTTAGCTGCTGGGCCGCTTGTTCCATCAGTGCACGGTTGGCGGTCTGGGATTGCTCCAGGCGCTGGCGCAAATCCAAGATGGCGCGACGTGCTTCATCATCACCAAACAATGCGGCCTGAGCGTTGCCCCCCCCAAAAACGACGAGGAGCAACAAAGCAAGGCTGGATTTTTTCAATCCCCAAACAGCTGGAGTCATGAAAGACCTCAATAGCGGATTTCAACGCGGCGGTTTTTCGCCTGGTCGATGTCAGAGCCCCCTTCGGACAAGAGTTTTTCTTTGCCAAAACTCACCGCCTCCAGTTGGGATTCAGGCACGCCCAACAAACTCAAAGCCTGGCGAACGGCATCCGCACGCTTTTGACCCAAGGCCAAGTTGTACTCCCGACCACCGCGGTCATCGGTGTGGCCTTCTAGACTGGCTTTGCGCTGTTTGTTGGCTTGCAAAAACTGGGCATGCGAGGCGATCACGGGTCGGGCCTCGGCCCGAATCACAAAACTGTCGTAATCAAAAAAGACCACATGGGCCACGCCCACCGGGCCTTGTCCTGGTGCTTTGGCATCGACCATGACCGTGGGCATGCTCGTTTGCGCGCCCCCTTGGCCCGCACCGATGCCCTGCACGGCCACGCCAGTGGTTGACGAACTGGGCGCACCTGCAGAAGTTGCCGCCTTGTCTTCGACGGGAACATCGTCCAATTTGACACCCGAGGCGCACCCGCTGAGCACGGCACACACCACAACCACCGACCAAATTTGCTTCTTCATAATCAACCTCAAGGATAAAAAAATGTCTTCACAACTTCAGGGCCGCAATGGGCCCCAATGGGGTTCGCGCAAATCGCCGCCCTGGCCTGCCAAACGGGCCTTGACGCGACCATCCAAGGTGGTCGTCATCAGGGCCTCACCGCCCTGCTGGGTGGCATACACCAACAAACGGCTGTTGGGGGCAAAGTTGGGGCGTTCATCAAAAGCCGTATCGGTCAATGCGCTGACTTGGCCTGAAGCCAAATCCATCAAGTGGAGTTTGAAGCCAGCGCCTGTGCGCGAGACATAGGCCAACCAACGGCCATCGGGACTGATCGCAGGTGAAATATTGTAAGTGCCCGAAAAAGTGACCCGCTCTGCGGGCCCGCCTTGGGCCGGCATTTTATAAATCTGCGGATTCCCACCCCGGTCACTGACAAAAAACAAGGTCTGACCATCGGGCGAAAAGGTCGGCTCGGTGTTGATGTTGCCCGAGGTCAAACGCTGAGGTTCCCCTCCCTGCAAGGCCACACGCCACAGCTGCGAGCCACCGTCTCGGCTCAAAGTGGCCACAATGGACCGTCCATCGGGCGCCCAGGCCGGGGCACTGTTGGAGCCTTTGAAGTTGGCCACCTCGCGGCGCTGACCCGAAGCCAATTCGTGGACATACACCACCGGTTTGCGGTTTTCAAAGGAAACATAGGCCAATTGGGCACCGCTTGGGGACCAAGAAGGGGAGATGATGGGCTCCGGACTGGTGATGGCAGAACGGGCTCCCTCGCCATCCGAGTCGGCCACCCACAAGCTGTAGCGTCCAGAGGACTTGGTAACGTAAGCAATGCGCGAGGTGAAGACACCGGGTGTTCCCGTCAGCTGCTGGTAAATCCAGTCGGACAAGCGGTGCGCCGACAAACGCAGATCCGCAGCACCAACGGTGTCCTTGAAATCGGCCTTGGGTTCTCCTTTGACCGCATCCCACAGGCGCGCGCGCACATCAAAACGCCCATCGGCCAAGCGGGAGACAGAGCCCGCCAGCAAGGCCTCTGCAGACAAGCTGCGCAGGGCTGTCCAATCCGGACGGCTCATCTCATCCAGGGCCAAGTTGCCAGTAGGTAGAGGTTTGAATTGGCCTGTCCTCAACAAGTTCGCCTGCACGATGCTGGCTATTTTTTGGGGTGCCTGGGCTTCCCCTTTGAAGGGTGTCACCAGCACGGGCAATTGGGTCATGCCCACACCCGTGACTTCGACCCTGAATTGAGCCCAAGCAGCGCTGCTGAAGGCCGCTGCACAGAAAAGGCTCACAAGGAAACCTGTACAGCGTGCTGAAAAGGAGAACAAATTCATGAACGTCACAGCGTGGGTATCGGGATAAAAGCCGTAATCGTACACCCTGAACCGTGGTCATTTCATGAAACCCACACAGACGAAGTGATGCGCCCACCCGCGTTTGACCTGGGCAGCGCCGAGGCAGGTGGGGCCTGCTTACAATCCACAGACCCATGTCCTCATCCACAACCCCCACCGCTTCGGCCATCGTCCAACCCAGCATTCGCCAAAGGTTGCTGCGTCTGAAGCCCTATTTTGTCCGTCAAAAGTGGGTTTGGGCCCTGGCCTTGGGGGCCACTTTGTTGGCGGCGCTCACCGAACCCTTGATCCCAGCCTTGTTTCAGCCTTTGCTGGACAACGGATTTGCCGAGAACAAACTGCCTTTGTGGTCGATTCCTTTGGCAGTCATTGGTCTCTTTGCTGTGCGTGGCTTGGCACACTTTGTTGCCCAATATGCCTTGGCCCGGGTCACCAACGACGGCATGGAAAAACTGCGCAGCGATCTCTTTGCCAAGCTGGTGCGCTCAGATTTGTCGCTTTTCAGCCGTCAATCGGCCAGCGCCCTGTCCAACACTGTGGTGTACGAGGTGCAAGTCGGTGCCTCCCAGTTGGTGTCGGCGCTGATTGGCTTGACCCGCGATGGTTTCACCTTGTTGGCTTTGGTGGGCTATTTGATGTGGCTCAATTGGCAGCTGACCTTGGTGGTATTCACGGTGGCGCCCGGTTTAAGTTGGGTCATGAAGGTGTTGTCGCGTCGGCTTTATGGCTTGACCAAAGAAAGCCAGCAAGCGACTGACCATCTCGCCTATGTGGTGGAAGAAAACGTGCTGGCCCACCGCATGGTGCGGCTGCACGGTGCGCAGGCTCAACAAATTGGCCGATTCAATGCGCTGGGTCAACGCCTGAGACGCTTGGCGCTCAAATCCACCGTGGCCTCCGCGGCCATGACGCCACTGACCCAAATCATGGCAGCCATCGCACTGTCTTTGGTGTTGGTGATCGCCTTGGTGCAAAGCCGCGATGTGGGCTCTGGTGCGACGGTGGGTGGTTTTGTGGCCTTCATCACCGCCATGCTGATGTTGATTGCACCCATCAAACGCTTGGCCGATGTCGCCAACCCCATCACCAGAGGGCTGGCAGCCCTAGAAAGGGGCTTGGGACTGATGCACGATGCCCCGGAAGAGGCCCAAGGCCAACACGCAGTGCCCAGGGTGAAGGGCGCCATCGCGTGGCAAGACGTGTCTGTTCAGTTCACGGCCGATGGCGAAGCGGCCCTGTCCCATATCCAACTGGCCGTGCAACCCGGGGAAACCGTGGCTTTGGTCGGTACATCAGGTGCCGGCAAAACCACCTTGATTCAATTGTTGCCACGTTTTTTGAACCCCACCAGCGGCGAGGTGTTGCTGGACGGCGTGCCATTGCCCCATTGGCAGTTAGAGAGCCTGCGCAGCCAATTGGCCATGGTCAGCCAAGATGTTGTGATGCTCAATGACAGCTTGGCGGCCAACGTGAGTTTGGGCCAGTCACCCGACAAGGTCAAAGTTGAGTACTGCCTGCAGGCAGCCAATTTGTGGGCGCATGTGCAGACGCTGCCACACGGCATAGACACCGAACTGGGACACAACGCCAACCAACTCTCAGGTGGGCAGCGACAGAGGCTGGCGATTGCCCGGGCCTTGTACAAAGATGCGCCCATTTTGATCTTGGACGAGGCCACCTCGGCGCTGGACAACGAATCCGAGCGGCTGGTGCAAGACGCCTTGCAAAAACTGATGCACGGTCGAACCACCTTGATCGTGGCACACCGTTTGTCCACCATCGAACACGCCGATCGGGTGATCGTGATGGAGCGCGGCCATATTGTGGAGCAAGGGGCCCCAGCCCAGTTGCTGGCGCTGGGAGGCGCCTATGCCCGCTTGCACCACAGAGGCGAATGGACCGGCGAAGCCGAAACTTCCAAGGCTTGACAGGGCCCAGAGCTCACCCCGTGGTCAATGGGCGTGGCAAAAGCACATGGAACCGCGCAAGTCACGGACCCAACGGCAGTTTGACGGGGCCTTTTAAAGCAGCACGATGTCGTATTGCTCGGGGCTCATGCTGGCTTCGACTTGCAGCGAAATCGGCTTGGCGATGAAATCCGAGAGCCCCGCCAAGTGCTGGCTTTCTTCGTCCAGCAATAAATCGATGACGGACGAGGTGGCCACGATGCGGAACTCACGCGGGTTGAACTGACGCGCTTCGCGCAAGATCTCGCGCAAGATGTCGTACACCACCGAGCGCGGTGTCTTGACGATGCCTTTGCCCTGACAGCTTGGACAGGGTTCGCACAGCATGTGGGCCAACGACTCGCGGGTGCGTTTTCGAGTCATCTCGAGCAAACCCAGCGATGAGAACCCCCCCGCCATGGTTTTGACCCGATCTCGGGCGAGCTGCTTGCGAAACTCGGACAGCACGGCCTCCTGATGCTCAGGGCGGGCCATGTCGATGAAATCGGCGATGACAATGCCACCCAAATTACGCAGGCGCAATTGACGCGCAATGGCCTGAGCAGCTTCCAAATTGGTTTTGAAAATCGTGTCTTCGAAATTGCGCGCACCGACGTAACCGCCGGTGTTCACGTCCACCGTGGTGAGCGCCTCGGTCTGGTCGATGATCAGGTAGCCACCCGACTTCAGCTCCACCCTGCGGCCCAGCGCCTTGGCAATTTCCTCATCGATCGCATAGAGGTCAAAGATGGGCCGCTCGCCTTTGTAGTGCTGCAAGCGCTCGGCCGCTTTGGGCATGAACTCCTGCCCAAAAGCCTGAAGCTTGGCAAATTGTTCTTGCGAATCGATTCGAATACTTTGGGTGGCCTCGCCCACCAGGTCGCGCAATACCCTTTGCAAAAGTGTCAGATCTTGGTGCAACAAGGAGCCGGGCGGCAAACGCAGCGACGCCTCTTTGGTGCGCGCCCAAGTCTTGCGCAAGTAAGCGATGTCGTCATTCAACTCCTCGTCGCTGGAATCTTCCGCATTGGTGCGCAATATGAAACCGCCCCCGGCGGAGCCCACCAAAGCTTGAAGCCTTTGACGCAGCGCATCGCGCTGGTCTGCGGGGATTTTTTGGGAGACACCGATGTGGTCGTCCTGCGGCAGGTACACCAAATGGCGTCCCGCGATGCTGATTTGGGTGGACAGCCGGGCGCCTTTGGTGCCCATGGGGTCTTTGATGACCTGCACCATGATGGCGCGGCCCTCAAACACCTGCTTTTCAATGGGCACCAGCGGCTGGCCCGTGCGAGCCGCTGTGGTCTCGCCCTCGGCGTGCTTTTGCCACAAGTCGGCCACATGCAAAAAAGCCGCTTTGTCCAGGCCGATGTCAATGAAGGCCGACTGCATGCCCGGCAGAACGCGCGCCACTTTGCCCAGGTACACATTACCCACCAGGCCACGCTCAAGCGAGCGCTCGACATGCAACTCTTGCACCGCGCCCAACTCGACCACCGCGACCCGTGTTTCCTGAGGCGACCAATTGACCAAAATATCTTGTTGCATGGATGAAATCGGGTTGAATCAATTCAGCAGCGCACGCCCAAACTGCGCAGCAGGGCGGCTGTTTCAAAAAGCGGCAGGCCCATGATGCCCGAATAACTGCCTCGGATGGTTTCAATATGGGCCGCTGCCCTGCCCTGAACGCCATAGGCACCAGCTTTGCCCATGGGCTCACCGGTCGCTACATAGGCGTTGATTTGTGCGGGTGTCATGGGCGCCAATCGCACCCAAGACTCGGACACAGCCGACACCCGCTTGGCGCCCTTTTGCACCGCCACAGCCGTCAACACCCGATGGTTGTGGCCTGCCAAACGCCTGAGCATGCGCACCGCATCGACCTCGTTGGCGGGTTTGCCCAAAATCTCAGGCCCCAAGCACACGGTGGTGTCGGCGCACAGCACGGGCGCCGCGGGCAAGCCCTGACGCGTCAGACGCTGCATTGCAGCATCGAGTTTGAGCCCGGTCACCCGCGCCACATAGCGCGCAGGCGCTTCAGCGCCATGCACATTTTCCAGAGACTCGGCGTCCTCGTCAGGCGAGGCCAAAAGCAGCTTGTGGGCCACACCGATCTGGTCAAGAAGCTGACTGCGCCGAGGGCTTTGGGAGGCGAGGTAAATGAAGTCGCTCATTCGCGGTGGTAAGGATGATTGGCATTGATGGACCAAGCGCGGTAGAGCTGCTCGATCAAGAGCACCCGGGCCATGGCGTGGGGCAAAGTCATGTCGGACAAGCGGATGCGCTCGTGCGCGGCTTGCCTGAACTCTGGCTCGAGACCGTCTGGGCCGCCAATGACCAAGGCCACATCGTCCCCGCCAAGTTGCCATTGAGTCAAGCGGGTGGCGAGGGCCTGGGTGGTGAGCTGGGTGCCCCGCTCGTCGAGGACCACGGTGCGGGTCCCTCTCGGTATGGCAGCCTCGATGCGCTGACGCTCGGCCGCAAAGAGGTTGGGCAAGGTTTTCGAACCCCGAGGCTCGGTTTTCACGGCCTTGAGCTCGACCTTGATCTCAGGCGGAAAACGTTTGGCGTAGTCGTCCCAAGCTGTTTGAGCCCAATCGGGCACCCGCAGGCCGACCGCAACGATCAGCAGCTTCATGCAGGATCAATCGGCTTTGCGGCGGGTGGCCGCTTGCACGGTCTTGCGTGCCGGGGCCTTTTTGGCCGCTGGTTTGGCAGCAGGCTTGGCCGAGGGCTTACCCACCGTCTTCAGCGTGGGCTTGCTGGTGGGTTTGCTGGCTTTCGGGGTTGATTTGGCAGCCGTTTTGGCGGGTACTTTGGCCGCTGGTTTGGACGCTTTAGCAGGCGCCTTCAACGCGGGTTTGGCCTTGGCGGCGGACTTCTTGGCCACGGGTGTTGGGGCCGTGGTGGATTTGGCCGCGGCTTTACCCGTGCCTTTTTTGGCCACTGAATTTTGAATATGGCCTTTGACTTCGGCCGAAGCCAATGGCTTGGGCGCACCCAACTTCAAGCGCACAGGGGTACCGCCCCAAATTTCTTCTAGGTGGTAGTAGGTGCGAATGGTGGGCTGCATGATGTGCACCACGGCAGGACCGCAATCGACAATGATCCATTCGCCGTTGTCTTCGCCCTCGATGCGGGGCTTGCCAAAACCGGCGTTGCGCACCTTGTCGCGCACGCTGGCGGCCAGCGCCTTGGTCTGACGGTTCGAAGTGCCCGAGGCGATGATGACCCGCTCGAACAGCGAAGACAGGTGCTCGGTGTCAAACACTTGGATTTCTTGGGCCTTGACGTCTTCCAGTGCGTCCACAATGGCCCGCTGAAGTTTCTGGATGTCTTTTTTGGCGGCGGTTTCGGTCATCAAGGGAGCCTGTAAAGGTGGTGTTCGTGAATATAGCGCTCTACAGCGGGGGGGACCAAGCCGGTCAGGGCTTGCTCTGTGGCCGCCAGCGCACGGATTTCCGTGGCGCTGTGGGGCATTTGCGGCATGTCCAGAGAGCGAATGCGCGCTTGCAGCGTGTCAGAAATCGAAGGGAACGATTCAGGCGCATCCGAATCTTGATTCCAGGCTCGCATGGCCATATCACGACCTGCGGCGCAGATTATAGCCATGCGGGCAATTTGGCCGATCTGATGCCATGACGGCAGCGATCGCCGCTGGTCATCACCGATCAGCAAATACAACTGTGCCTGGGGGTATTCGTGCTGCAACTCCAGCAGGGTGTCGATGGTGTAACTGGGCCCGGCGCGAAGGATTTCGCGTTCGTCCACCGTCGCTTGCGGCAATGACTCAAATGCCAAACGCGACATGGCCAAGCGGTCAGCAGCATCCGACAGTTGTCGCGGCTTGTGCCAAGCCTGCCCTGTCGGCAAGACATGAACCCGGTCGAGCTGCATCTGGTTGATGGCAGCCTCCACCAAGGCCAGATGGGCCCGATGCGGCGGGTCAAAGGCCCCGCCAAAAACGCCCAAGCGCTGCACACAGGTCCGGGTGTTCGGCATTGCGAAAGGCAGGTTCAAACCCAGTCCTTGGGCACCAAAAAGTGGCTGAGCAAGCGTTCCTCCGGCGAGCCGGCCTCATCTTGGCGCTGGTACGACCAGCGCACCTCGGGGGGCATGGACAGCAAGATCGATTCGGTCCGGCCACCGGACTGCAAACCAAAATGCGTGCCCCGGTCCCAGACCAGGTTGAACTCGACATAGCGACCGCGGCGGTAGAGCTGAAAGTCTCGCTCGCGCTCGCCATAAGGCGTGTCCTTGCGGCGCAACACAATGGGCATGTAGGCGGTCAGCAGTGAATCGGCCACGCTTTGCAGCATGGCAAAACTCTGTTGCATGCCCAATTCAGAAAAGTCATCGAAGAAAATGCCGCCCACACCGCGCTGCTCATGTCGGTGCTTGTTGCAAAAATAATCGTCGCACCAGGTTTTAAAACGCGGGTGCAAGGCCTCGCCAAACGGGCTCAAGGCGTCCTTGCAACTTTGGTGGAAATGCACCGCGTCTTCGTCAAAACCGTAATAAGGCGTCAGGTCCATGCCGCCACCAAACCAGGCCACAGGCGCCCTGCCCTCGGGCTTGGCTGCGATCATGCGCACGTTCATGTGCACGGTGGGCACATAGGGGTTGCGCGGGTGAAAGACCAAGGACACCCCCATCGCCTCAAAGGCCGAGCCAGCCAACTCAGGGCGGTGTTGGGTGGCCGATGGCGGCAACTGGGGCCCCGTGACATGGGAAAAGCCGCAACCGGCCCGTTCAAAAATCGGCCCACCTTCCAGAATTTGGGTGATGCCGTTGCCCTGGAGTTTTTCACCAGGGTCTTTTTGCCAAGCGTCGGTCAAGAAAGGGGTGCCGTCCAGATCGGTCAAGGCACCGGTGATGCGGGACTGCAGGCCCAGCAGGTAGTTTTTGACATTGCCGAGTTCAAAGGGGGTGCTCATGGGGAGTAGGAAGGTAAAAAAGGGGTCAGGAAAGGGGCGTAATGGGTGGCTTATTGGGGGGCGTCTTGATGGGTGCTGCCTGAGCAGGGCTCCACGGGATGATCGGGCCCATCTGGTTCGGATGAAAGCCATGAACACCTGCAAAAACTTGGGCCATGTGGGCGTAGTCGCGCGCGACATCGCCCGTCAAGTCGTAAAAGTCGACCACACTGAAACGGCGCTGACCCCAGTCGAGTTTGACCAGCGACAGGGGCACTTGCGCCCCCAAGGCCAATTGGTAAAAGCCGCTGCGCCAGCCGGGCGTGAGACTGCGCGTGCCCTCCGGGGCCAGAGCCAGCCAAAGCAACTGGTCGTTTTCCTTGTGCTGCTCAAACACGTGCACCATCTGCCCGACCACACCGCGCGAAGAACTGCGGTCAATAGGGATACCGCCCACCCAGCGCAACCAGGTGCCGATCACAGGCCATTTGAACAGCGAGTCCTTGCCCCAAAAGTGGGCCGGAATGCCCAGAGCCCATTTGGCCAACATGCCAATGGGAAAATCCCAGTTGCTGGTGTGCGGGTACACGATGGCCACGCCCTGTCGGGAGGGAAAGCCCTCAAAGTCACAGCGCCAACCCAGCATGTTCAAAACCCAACGGGCCAGACGGGAGCCCTTGAAGGTGACAGGGTGGCGGGAGGTGGTGCGCATGGCAAAGTGGGTTCAGTTCTTGATGGCGCGGTAGCCGATGTCCTGGCGCATCAACATGCCATCAAAGGCAATGGGGCTGGCGGTCTGGTAAGCCTTTTGCTGCGCCTGCTTGACCGAGTCGGCCAGCGCGGTGACGCACAACACACGCCCCCCTGAAGTCAGGATTTGGCCATCTTTTTCGGTGGTGCCCGCATGGAACACCATGGCATCTGACTGGTCCTTGGGCAGGCCCGTGATCGCATCGCCCCTGCGCGGGTTGAGCGGATAACCGGCTGCGGCCATGACCACCCCTAAGGCCACGCGGCGGTCCCACTGCAGGTCCAATTGGTCCAGGCCTTCAGAAGTTGCGGCCAAAAGCACATCCAAAAGATCTGATTTCAGGCGCATCAAAATGGGCTGGGTCTCGGGGTCACCCATGCGGCAGTTGAACTCCAGGGTTTTGATGCGGCCTTGCGGGTCGATCATCAGGCCCGCGTACAAAAAACCGGTGTAGGTGATGCCGTCTTTCTCCATGCCGCGGATGGTGGGCAGGATGACCTCGCGCATGGCGCGGGCGTGCACCTCGGCTGTGACCACGGGCGCAGGCGAATACGCGCCCATACCGCCGGTGTTGGGCCCCTCGTCGCCATCTTGCAGGCGCTTGTGGTCTTGGCTGGTGGCCAAGGCCGCCACGTTCTTGCCATCACACAGCACCATGAAACTGGCTTCTTCGCCTTGCAAAAATTGCTCAATCACCACGCGTGCGCCGCCTGCGTTGTGCGCCACCCCCAAGGTGTTGTCCAGCAGCATGAAGTCAATCGCCGCATGGGCTTCGGCCAAGGTCATGGCCACCACCACGCCTTTGCCCGCCGCCAAACCGTCGGCCTTGATCACAATCGGTGCGCCTTGGCGGTCCACGTAGGCATGGGCCAAGGTCACATCGGTGAAGGTCTCAAATTCGGCCGTGGGGATGCCATGGCGCTGCATGAAGGCTTTAGAGAAGGCTTTGGAACTCTCCAGCTGAGCCGCCGCTTGGGTGGGACCAAAGATGCGCAGACCATGCGCCCGAAAATCGTCCACGATGCCCGCAGCCAAAGGTGCCTCTGGTCCGACCAAGGTCAGGCCCATGCCGTTGCTGATGGCCCACTGACGCAGCTGCTGCACATCGGTGATGGGCACATTGACCAGGTTTTTGTCTTTGGCCGTGCCGCCATTACCGGGTGCCACATAAACCTGCTGCACTTTGGGCGACTGCGCCAATTTCCACGCCATGGCGTGTTCACGACCACCACTGCCGACGACCAATACTTTCATCCAACTTCCTTAATCTTCAAATTCGGCGTTATGAAACACGTTTTGCACATCGTCCAAGTCTTCCAACACGTCCAGCAATTTTTGCATTTTGGCAGCATCTTCCCCGGTCAAAGTCACACTGTTTTCTGGCCGCATGGTCACTTCTGCCACTTCGGCCACCAAGCCAGCCGCTTCCAAGGCATTTTTGACGGCTTCAAAAGCGGTGTAAGCGGTCAGCACTTCGATGGCGCCGTCCCCGTGTGTGATCACGTCATCGGCTCCGGACTCCAGCGCCACAGTCATCAGCCGATCTTCGTCTGTGCCGGGCGCAAAAATCAGCTGACCACAGTGTTTGAACTGAAAAGCCACAGAGCCTTCTGTGCCTAAATTGCCGCCGTGCTTGCTCAAGGCATGGCGCATTTCAGCCACCGTACGCACCCGGTTGTCGGTCATGGTGTCCACCATGATGGCCGCGCCGCCGATGCCGTAGCCTTCGTAACGGATCTCTTCGTAGCTCACCCCCTCCAAATTGCCCGTGGCTTTGTCCACGTTGCGCTTGATGGTGTCAGCCGGCATATTGGCCGCTTTGGCCTTCTCGATGGCCAGGCGCAAACGGGGATTGGCGCTGACGTCACCACCGCCAGTGCGGGCCGCAACCATGATTTCGCGCACCACCCGGGTCCAGATGCGCTGACGCTTTTCGTCTTGACGGCCCTTGCGGTGCTGAATATTTGCCCATTTACTGTGACCAGCCATTGGGAATTCCTCGAATGTTGATTTAACCTACAGCCTGAATTTTACTTTTCACCCATGGAGAAAAACCAAAATGGCTGAACCGATGTTGATCGCTCAAAACGCCAAGGCGCATTGCCACCTGTTGCCAGGCTTGGCCAACCGCCACGGCCTCATCACCGGAGCCACCGGCACCGGCAAAACCGTGACCTTGCAAACCCTGGCCGAGAACTTTTCGCGCTTGGGCGTGCCGGTCTTCATGGCCGATGTCAAAGGCGACCTGACCGGTGTCAGCCAGGCAGGCAAGATCGGCGACAAACTGGCCAACATCTTAAAAGACCGAGGACTTGCATTGCCCGAACCCCTGGCCTGCCCCACCACCGTGTGGGACGTGTTTGGCGAGCAAGGCCACCCTGTGCGCGCCACCATTTCCGACATGGGGCCTTTGCTGCTCACGCGCATGCTGGGCCTGAACGACACCCAAGCCGGGGTGCTGAACCTGGTGTTCAAGATCGCGGACGACAACGGGCTGCTGCTGCTGGACATGAAAGACTTGCGGGCCATGCTGCAGTACGTGGGGGACAACGCAAAACGGTTCACCACCGAGTACGGCAACATCAGTGCCGCCAGCATCGGGGCCATCCAGCGTGGTTTGGTGCAAATCGAGACCCAAGGTGGTGACCAGTTCTTTGGCGAGCCGATGCTCAACATCCAGGACTTCATGCAAACCGACGCGCAAGGCCTGGGGGTGGTGAACATCCTGGCGGCCGACAAGCTGATGAATTCGCCGCGCCTTTACGCCACCTTCTTGCTGTGGATGCTGTCCGAGTTGTTTGAGGCCTTGCCCGAGATCGGCGATCCGGAAAAACCCAAATTGGTGTTCTTTTTTGACGAGGCCCATTTGCTTTTCAAAGACGCGCCTGCGGTCTTGATCGAGCGCATTGAACTGGTGGTGCGCTTGGTGCGCTCCAAAGGCGTTGGGGTGTATTTCGTGACGCAAAACCCGCTGGATATCCCCGACAGCGTCCTGGGTCAACTGGGCAACCGGGTGCAGCACGCCCTGCGCGCCTACACCCCGCGCGACCAAAAAGCCGTGAAATCCACCGCGCAAACCATGCGCCCCAAAGCGGGCCTGGACATCGAGGCGGCCATCACCGAGCTGGCGGTGGGCGAGGCGTTGGTGAGCTTTTTGGACACCAAGGGCCGCCCCTGTGAGACCGAGCGGGTGTTTGTGCTGCCCCCGGGCAGCCAGCTCGGCCCCATCACACCCGCCCAGCGCCAGGCGCTGGTGCAGGGCTCATTGGTGGCCGGGGTGTATGAGCAAGCCCTGGACCGGGAGTCCGCTTACGAGCGCATCAAGGGCCAGGCCCCTGCGTCCGGCCAAGCCAGCGCTACCCCCCCCTTACCTGGACAGGCACCGGCTGAATCCGAATCGACCCCTGGCGGCCTGGTGGGTGGCCTCACTGACCTGCTGTTTGGCCGCACCGGCCCTCGAGGTGGACAGCGCGACGGTGTGGCGCAAATGGTGGTGAAAAGTGCGGTTCGAACCGTGGGCTCTGCCTTGGGCAGAGAAATCGTTCGTGGGGTGTTGGGCGGCCTGGTGGGTGGCAGCAAGCGAAAATGAACGCTGGATCAACACAAAGGCTGTCTCGCGCCACCACATGGAAAAAGGCCCCTCAGGGCCTTTTTCCATGAGCATTGAGGACCCCACACTCAACCCGCAGTGGCTTCCTCAGGCTCGGTGGGTTCAGAGCGCGAAGCCCGGCTGTCTTTCTTAGGGGTGGGCGTGATGTCCAACTGGACTTCGTTTTTGTCGTCGATGTCCACCGTGAGCCTTCCCCCGTCGGTGAGGCGCCCAAACAACAACTCGTCGGCCAAAGCTTTGCGGATGGTGTCTTGGATCAGGCGCTGCATCGGGCGAGCGCCCATGAGCGGATCAAAACCCTTCTTGCCCAAGAATTGGCGCAAAGCATCGGTGAAAGTGACTTCGACTTTTTTCTCACCCAACTGGGTTTCCAGCTGAAGCAAGAACTTGTCCACCACCCGCAAGATGATTTGCTCATCCAGTGGCTTGAAGCTGACCATGGCATCCAAGCGGTTGCGGAACTCGGGGGTGAACAGGCGCTTGATGTCGCCCATTTCATCGCCCGCCGCACGCGGATTGGTGAAGCCAATGGTGGCTTTGTTCATGGTCTCGGCACCCGCGTTGGTGGTCATGATGATGATCACATTGCGGAAGTCGGCCTTGCGCCCGTTGTTGTCGGTCAAGGTGCCGTGGTCCATGACCTGCAGCAGCACGTTGAAAATGTCCGGGTGGGCTTTTTCGATCTCGTCGAGCAAAAGCACGCAATGCGGCTTTTTGGTCACGGCTTCGGTCAAAAGACCGCCCTGGTCAAAGCCCACGTAGCCTGGAGGCGCGCCGATCAGGCGGCTGACGGCATGGCGCTCCATGTACTCGGACATGTCGAAGCGGATCAGCTCGATGCCCATGATGTAGGCCAACTGCTTGGCGGCTTCGGTCTTGCCCACACCGGTGGGGCCAGAGAACAAGAAAGCGCCAATGGGTTTGTCGGTCTTGCCCAAGCCCGAGCGGGCCATCTTGACCGCAGAGGCCAGCACTTCCAAGGCCTTGTCTTGGCCGAACACCACGGATTTCAGGTCACGTTCGATGGTCTGCAGCTTGCTGCGGTCGTCGTTGGACACGTTGGCCGGTGGAATCCGCGCGATCTTGGCCACAATGTCCTCGATCTCGGCTTTGCCAATCGTCTTTTTGCGCTTGGAGGCCACTTGGATACGCTGGGCGGCACCGGCTTCGTCAATCACATCGATGGCCTTGTCCGGCAATTGGCGGTCGTTGATGAACTTGGCCGACAGCTCAGCTGCGGCCTGCAAAGCGGCGATGGTGTATTTGACACTGTGGTGGTCTTCAAAACGGCTCTTGAGGCCTTTGAGAATGTCCACCGTCTCCGACACGGTCGGTTCAACCACGTCCACTTTTTGGAAGCGGCGCGACAGGGCCGCGTCTTTTTCGAAAATGCCGCGGTATTCCGTGAATGTGGTGGCGCCAATGCACTTGAGTTGACCGCTTGAAAGCGCCGGTTTGAGCAAGTTGGAGGCATCCAAGGTGCCGCCCGATGCCGCACCAGCACCGATCAGGGTGTGGATCTCGTCGATGAACAGGATGCCGTTGGGTTTGTCCTTGAGGGATTTGAGCACCCCTTTGAGGCGTTGCTCAAAATCTCCCCGGTATTTGGTACCCGCCAGCAAAGAGCCCATGTCCAGCGAGTAAACCGTGGCCTCGGCCAGGATATCGGGCACCGTGCCTTGGGTGATGCGCCAGGCCAAACCCTCGGCAATAGCGGTTTTGCCCACGCCAGCCTCACCCACCAACAGCGGGTTGTTTTTGCGGCGACGGCACAAAATTTGGATGGTGCGCTCAACCTCATACTCTCGGCCAATCAGCGGGTCGATCTTGCCTTCTTTGGCCGCTTGGTTGAGGTTATTGGTGAACTGCTCCAAAGGGGAAGCTTTCTCATTGCGCTCACCACCGCTGGACTCTTCGGCTTCAGAACTCGCAGGGGCGTCAGACTTGGTGGCCTCGGGCGGGTCGGACTTGCGAATACCGTGCGCGATGAAGTTGACCACATCCAAGCGTGTGATGCCCTGCTGGTGCAGGTAGTAAACGGCGTGGGAATCTTTCTCGCCAAATATGGCCACCAGCACATTGGCGCCCGTCACTTCTTTTTTGCCATTGCCGGTGGACTGCACATGCATGATGGCACGTTGGATAACGCGCTGAAAGCCCAAAGTAGGCTGGGTGTCCACCTCTTCGGTGCCCGCCACCTGAGGGGTGTTGTCCTTGATGAAGTTGCCCAATGCCTTGCGCAGGTCATCGATGTTGGCGGCGCATGCCCGCAAAACCTCGGCCGCGCTGGGGTTGTCCAACAAGGCCAAAAGCAAATGCTCGACCGTGATGAATTCGTGGCGTTGCTGACGGGCTTCAACAAAGGCCATGTGCAAACTGACTTCCAATTCTTGGGCAATCATGTGATTTCCTTATGCCTTGCTGAGTGAGAGAGATGGTTGGGAGATGAGGGGCATGGTCGCTTATTCAATAGGTTCGCTGACACATTGCAGCGGATGACCCGCCTGTTTGGCCGCATCCAAGACCTGATCCACCTTGGTGGCAGCCACATCGCGCGAATAAACGCCACAGACGCCTTTGCCATCCAAATGGATTTTGAGCATGATTTGGGTGGCTGCTTCCCTGTCTTTGCTGAAAAACTCTTGGATGACCATGACGACAAACTCCATGGGCGTGAAATCGTCGTTGAGCATCGCCACTTGGTACATCTGTGGCGGTTCAATTTTTTGGGTGCGCCGCTCAAGCACCACCGCATCGCCTCCATCGGGCGTTTGGGGTGTCACAGCCGGCAGCGTCGGATTTGGTGGTTTTTTCGTTGCCATGATTTCATTCTATCGATGCTTTCAAGACCTTTGAGGCTGGGGACTGAAAAGTCATGATGCCCAGCGGCCAAAAAACATCGCCCCCGGGAAAACCGCACATTGACAAATTCACCAAGAAATACTCAAACTGATTTATCAGATCAATCACGGAGACAGGGTATGCCCCAAGGCACGGTCAAATGGTTCAACGATGCCAAGGGTTTTGGCTTCATCCAACCCGATGGCGGGGGGGCTGACGCCTTCGCCCATTTTTCGGCCATCGAGATGGCGGGTTTCAAATCCCTCAAAGAGGGCCAAAGGGTCAGCTATGACTTGGTTGAGGGAGAAAAAGGATTTTTGGCGGTTCGAATTCAAGTCGCGCAAACGACAACCGAAGCCATGAGACCGAGCACCGATGCCACACCCCCCATGAGCGATGGTTCAGGTCTTGGGCTCAACTAGGCCTTGCCGCTCATGACCAAGGTCTTGCTGCCTTGATCATTTATGCTCGGTGGCTTGCCCAACTCCATGCCTGTCTCACCCCATGAATCCCCTCAAGCTTTTGCCTCGCATTTTTCCAGCACCGTCTTTGTCATTCCTGATGGGATGCTTTGGACTGTTGGTTGGGCTTGGCTCTGGTTCAAGCTTGGCCCAAGGCACGCCTCAAATGGGTTTAGATCGCACGCAAATCATGGCCGGCATGCACCGCTTGGATGTGCAGTTGGCCCAAACACCCGAGCAACGGCAAATCGGTCTGATGTGGCGAAAAGACATGCCGCAGCACGAAGGCATGTTGTTTGTTTTTGGCCAAGCCAGCACCCAGTGCTTTTGGATGCGCAACACGCTGATTCCGCTCACGGCTGCATTTTTGGAAGACGATGGCACCATCGTCAACCTGGCAGACATGAAACCCCTGAACGACGATTCGCACTGCTCGACCAAACCCGTGCGCTTTGTTCTTGAAATGAACCAAGGCTGGTTTGCCAAGCGACAAATCAAGCCCGGTTTCAAATTGGGTGGATCTGTCTTTAATCAACGACCGAACTGAGTTCAAACACCCCAAACCAGATCCGCTGGGGTCGCCACACACTGTTTGAGCAACTTGATCATGGGGCTGGCGCGCTGAGCCAGCCGAACAGCATCGAGCCCAAGCTCAGAGGGGGTGTCGTCCAAAACACCCTCGTTTTTACCATTTTTGGAATTTTGACTGCGCTGAGCCCAAAGGGCTTCGTCTTGGGCCACCGCGGATTCCAACTTGGCCAGTACCTGAGGCATGTCGTGGCTGAGAACAATCCCTTTGATCGGGTCATCCCCCAACATGATTTTGAGCAGCCTTCGGCCATCTGGCTCCAACATGATCAGATCGCTGGTCACTTTGGATTTGAATTTGAACAACATGGTTGGCTCCTTGAAACGATTCAGCGGCCCACCATCTCCACACCTTCGTCTTCAACAGCATCGCCCTGAACCAAGGCCTTGAGTTTATGGCTGGCATGGAAGGTGGCGACACGACGTGCATCAATCGGAATCAATTCTCCGGTGCGCGGGTTGCGTCCCGGGCGTGCCGCCTTGGTGCGAATCTGGAAATTGCCGAAACCAGAAATTTTGACCTCTTCACCGGCCATCAATTGCTCGACCACCAGGTCAAAAAATGCATCGACCATGTCCTTGGACTCGCGCTTGTTCAAGCCAATCTGCTCGTACAACAAGTCGGCCAAATGGGCTTTGGTCAGCGCAGGGGTCTCTAGGGATTCAAAACTGATTTGCATGGAAGACCTCAAGAACGCAGACGCGCAGACAACTGCTGCGTTAAAGCAAAAACCACACTTTTCATGACCGCCTCAATTTGAAGGTCGGTCAATGTGGCTTCATCGCTGTGCAAACTCAAGCGCACGGCCAGACTCTTCTCGCCCACAGCCAAACCACCGGCTGACTCGGCCTTCGGACGGTAAATGTCAAACAGCACCGCATCACGCAGCAAACCCTGGGTGGGCGCTGAGCGGATGGCGGCCATCAATTGGGCATGGGTGACCTGCTCATGGACGATGACCGCGATGTCTCGCTCCACCGACTGGTGTTTGGCCACCGTGTGGGCCACGGGCACCTGACGGGCCGTGACAGCATCCAAGGACAGCTCAAAGACCACGGGCGCACTGGTCAATTCCCAGGCCTGACGCCAGCGGGGATGCAACTCGCCCACATGACCTACCAGCACGCCATCGAGCAGCACCTGAGCCGAGCGTCCGGGGTGCATGGCCGGGTGTTCTGCGGCTACAAATTCGGCTTGACGCGGAGCCAAGAGCTTTTCCACATCGGCCTTGACGTCGTAAAAATCGACTGGGCGGGCCTTGCCCTGCCAGCCCAATGGCTCGACCGGGCCCCAAACCATACCGGCCACACGCATGGGTTGGTCAAAACCTTCCACGGTGGTGTCGCTGCTCTGCACCGAAGCATTGCGCAAAAACACGCGCCCCAGCTCGAACACACGCACGCGGTCGGCTTTGCGATCGGCATTGAACTTGACGACTTGCAGCAAAGAGCCGATCAGGCTCGAGCGCATCACGCCCAGCTGGCTGGCAATCGGGTTGAGCAGGCGGATCGGCGTGGTATTGCCCGCCAGGTCTCGCTCCCAACTTTCTTCGACAAAGCTGTAATTGATGGTTTCTTGGTAACCCAAAGCGGCCATCGCGCGGCGCACAGCCGAAGGACTGCGCTCAGTCTCTGGGCGCACCTTGGCGGTGATGGGGGCCAGTGGTGGTTGTGTAGGCAGCTTGTTGTAGCCGACCATGCGGACCACTTCTTCAATCAGGTCTTCTTCGATCTGCAGATCAAAGCGGAAACTGGGCGGTGTCACGGTGACCGTCCCATCGCCCTCAGCCACTTGCAAGCCCAGACCGCGCAAAGCGTCTGCGCATTGCAGCTGAGTCAAAGGCATGCCAATCACTTTGACCGCACGGGCCACGCGCAAGGTAACGGGCTTGATCGCTGGCAGATGGAGGGTTTGGTCGTCAATAGGACCCACTTGGGTGTTGGGTGTGCCGCAAATGTCCAGCACCAACTGGGTGATGCGCTCGATGTGCTCCACCGTCAGCTGCGGGTCGACCCCGCGCTCAAAGCGGTGACCGGCGTCGGTCGAGAAGTTGTAACGGCGCGAACGACCCGCGATCGAGGTGGGCCACCAGAAAGCCGCTTCGATGTAGATGTTTTGCGTGCTGTCGGACACAGCAGTGGCGTCGCCACCCATGATGCCCGCGAGCGACTCGACCTGGCGGTCATCGGCAATCACGCCGACCTTCTCGTCCACCGTCACGGTGTTGCCATTGAGCAGCTTAAGCGTCTCGCCTGGCTGCCCCCAGCGCACTTGCAGGCCGCCGTGGATCTTGTCGAGGTCAAAAATATGAGAAGGCCGCCCAAACTCGAACATCACATAGTTGGAGATGTCCACCAGCGGGCTCACACTGCGCTGGCCACAACGGGCCAGGCGGTCCACCATCCACTGCGGCGTTGGAGCCTGGGTGTTCACGCCCTTGACCACCCGCCCGCTAAAGCGCCCGCACAGGTCGGTGGCCTGCACTTTCACAGCCAACTTATCGCTGGTCTGGGTGGCCACCGCTGGGAAAGTTGTGGCCTTTAAAGGCGCGCCGGTCAGGGCCGACACTTCGCGGGCGATGCCATAAACGCTCAAACAATGCGCCAGATTGGGCGTGAGCTTGAGCGTCATCAAGTTGTCGTCCAGATTCAAATAGTGGCGAATGTCCTGACCCAAAGGCGCATCGAGCGGCAGCTCCAACAATCCGCCGTGGTCGTCGGCGATCTTCAATTCTTTGGCTGAGCACAGCATGCCTTGGCTCTCCACACCGCGCAGCTTGCCCACCTTGATGACAAAA
The DNA here is from genome assembly GCA_021299875.1 of Comamonadaceae bacterium. Lineage (GTDB taxonomy): Bacteria > Pseudomonadota > Gammaproteobacteria > Burkholderiales > Burkholderiaceae_C > Limnohabitans_A. Next base: position 158,093 of record JAJTEW010000008.1, read on the forward strand.
GGCTGGCCGTCTTCACCGGGTGGCAACTCGGCACCCACCATGGCGCAAGGCACGCGGATGCCCACGCGGGCGTTGGGCGCGCCACACACGATGTTGAGGAGACTGCCCTGCCCCACGTCCACCTGGCACACACGCAAGCGGTCGGCGTTCGGGTGCTGCACGGCCTCCTTGATTTCACCGACCACAATTTTTGTGAACGGCGGGGCTACAGGCTCGAGTTCTTCCACTTCAAGACCAGCCATGGTCAAGGTATCGGCCAGTTGCTGGGTCGTCAGGGGCGGGTTGCAAAACTCGCGCAACCAAGATTCGGGAAATTGCATGACTCGTGTCTCGTGTATCGGACTTGGGAGGAGATTACTGGAACTGGCTCAAGAAGCGCACATCGCCGTCAAAGAACAGGCGCAGGTCATTCACGCCGTAGCGCAGCATGGTGAAGCGGTCCATGCCCATGCCAAAGGCAAAGCCGATGAAGCCCTCGGGGTCGAGACCCATGTTGCGCACCACGTTCGGGTGAACCTGGCCGGAGCCGCCCACTTCGAGCCAGCGACCGGCCAATGGGCCGCTCTGGAACTGGATGTCAATCTCGGCGCTGGGTTCGGTGAAGGGAAAAAAGCTGGGACGAAAACGCAGCACCAAATCGTCGCTCTCAAAAAAGGTGCGGCAGAAATCGGTGACCACGACCTTGAGGTCCTTGAAGCTCACGTTCTCACCAATCCACAGGCCTTCACATTGGTGGAACATGGGCGAATGGGTCGCGTCGCTGTCCACGCGGTAGGTGCGACCCGGGGCAATCACGCGAATCTCGGGCATCCCCTGGCCAGCATCGAGTGGGTTGCGGTAACGCTTGACGTGCTGCACCGCATGGCGAATCTGCATCGGGCTGGTGTGTGTACGCAGCAAATGACCGCCTTCGACATAAAAGGTGTCGTGCATGGACCGGGCCGGGTGGTCTTCGGGCGTGTTGAGCGGGCCCTGGGCGACTTCAAAGCCCATGGAGCCAAAAATGTTTTCAACCCGCTCCAACGTGAGCGAGATGGGGTGCAAACCACCGACATTGGCGCTGCGCCCAGGCAACGTCACATCCAGCGCTTCGGCTTTGAGTTGGGCCTGCAATTCCGCGTCGGCCAGCGCTTGGCGACGGTCATTTAAAGCCGCCTCAATCGCCTGCTTGGCGATGTTGATGGCAGCACCACGGGTTTTCTTGTCTTCCACGCTCAGAGCGGCCATGCCCTTCATCAGCTCGGTGATGCGACCCGCTTTGCCCAGGAATTGGGCTTTGGCATTTTCCAGGTCAGCAGGTGTCTGTGCCTGCAAAAAACTCTGGCGGGCAGATTCGACCAAGGTGTCCAGCTCGTTCATGGTGAGAATTGGGTAGATGGAAAAATAAAAAAGGGATTGAAGCTTTTGCGAGCCTCAATCCCTTTGATCGAGTGCGTGGCACCGGCCCTAAGGGCCATGCCACTCATGGACTCAAGCTGCGGCCAATTTGGCCTTGACTTGGTTCACGATGCCAGCAAATGCGGCCTTGTCGTGCACGGCGATGTCCGCCAGCATCTTACGGTCGATTTCAATGGCAGCCTTCTTCAGGCCGTTGGCAAATTGGCTGTATGTCAGACCGCATTCACGCGCAGCGGCGTTGATACGGGCAATCCACAACTGACGGAACACACGCTTTTTGGTGCGGCGGTCACGGTAGGCGTATTGACCAGCCTTCATCACCGCCTGTTTGGCGATACGGAAGACATTGCCGCGGCGACCGCGGAAACCTTTTGCAAGGGCCAAAACTTTCTTGTGACGGGCGCGTGCCGTTACACCACGTTTAACGCGAGGCATATTGATTCTCCTTGTTCGTCAGTGATTACAGGCCAGCCATCGGCAGCATTTGTGCGATGTGACCCATATTGGTCTCATGCACAGACACCGAACCGCGAAGGTGGCGCTTGTTTTTGGTGGTCTTCTTGGTCAGGATGTGACGTTTGAAGGCTTGACCGCGTTTAACGGTTCCACCTGGACGAACACGGAAGCGCTTTTTGGCACTGCTTTTGGTCTTCATCTTGGGCATATTCATGCTCCTTTAATTGTGCTCGTGAGGCGTCTGCAAAAAATTTGCAGCCTTGTTGGCCCCGAGCCACTTTTAACAAAAACAACCCGAAGGCTGTCTTTGACCCAACCCACCGTGAGGCAGGTTAAATTCTTTCAACCGATTCGGCCGGCGAAGGCGCATCGGTGGATTTGCCACCCGCAGGCTTTTTACGGCCTGGAGCGATCATCATGATCATCTGGCGGCCTTCCAACTTGGGAAACTGCTCGACGATTATGGTATCGGCCAACTCATCACGGATGCGATTGAGAAGCGCCAAACCCAATTCCTGGTGTGTGATCTCGCGGCCACGGAAACGCAAAGTGATTTTGCACTTGTCCCCATCGGCTAAGAAACGGCGAATGTTGCGCATTTTGATGTTGTAGTCACCATCATCCGTACCAGGCCTGAATTTGACTTCCTTGATGTCAATGACTGTCTGCTTGGCTTTGGCTTCTGCCGCACGCTTTTGCTCTTGGTACTTGAACTTGCCGTAATCCATGAGCCGACAAACAGGTGGTACGGCAGTGGCGGCAATTTCTACCAAATCCACATCCATCTCACCGGCAAGTCGCAAGGCTTCAGCCAGAGACAAAATGCCCATAGGCTCATTTTCAGGGCCGGAAACACGAACCTCTGGGGCCATGATTTCACGGTTCAAACGGTGTTTACGTTCTTCGCGTTGGCGACGATCACGAAATTCGGTAGCGATGACTCAATCCTTTACGGAACAAAACTGCAAAAAGCAGCCTATCCATCTTTGTGCCCACGGGCCAAAGCTTGTGGCGAAAAACACCTTCAGGCTTTAGAAGCGATGTCGGCAGCAATGAGTTCAATGAACGCATCGATCGACATCACACCGAGGTCTTTGTTGCCTCGGGCGCGCACTGCGACGGTACCTGCTGCCTTTTCTTTGTCGCCAGCGACAAGGATGTAAGGCAGCTTTTGCAACGAATGCTCGCGTATTTTATACGTGATTTTCTCGTTACGCAGGTCCAAATCGACCCTAAGGCCTTGATTTGACACCGATTTTTGCAGTTTTGCAGCGATTTCACGACAGTAATCGGCCTGTGCATCGGTGATGTTGAGCACTGAAATCTGCACTGGAGCCAACCAAGTGGGCAAGGCCCCTGCGTGTTGCTCGACCAAAATACCGATGAACCGCTCCATGCTGCCCACGATGGCTCGGTGCAAGATGACCGGTCGTTGGCGCGATCCGTCTTCGGCCACGTACTCTGCATCGAGGCGTTCAGACAAGTTGAAATCCACCTGAATGGTGCCGCACTGCCACTCGCGGCCAATCGCGTCTTTCAAGGTGTATTCAATCTTGGGCCCGTAAAAAGCACCGTCACCTTCGGAGATCACGAACTCGCACCCCGAGTGACGCAAGCTGTCCATCAACGCCTTTTCGGCTTTGTCCCACAACGCATCAGAGCCTATTCGCGCCGCAGGTCGTGTAGAGACCTTGTAAAGGATGTCATGGAAACCGAAATCGGCATACACTTTTTTGAGCACTTTGGTGAAGTCGTCGCACTCGGGCAAGATTTGGTTTTCAGTGCAAAAAATGTGACCGTCGTCTTGTGTGAAGCCGCGCACGCGCATGATGCCGTGCAATCCTCCAGAAGGCTCGTTGCGGTGGCACTGTCCAAATTCGCCATAACGCAATGGCAGGTCGCGGTAGCTCTTCATGCCTTGCTTGAAGATCAGGATGTGACCCGGACAGTTCATCGGCTTCAAAGCGTAATCGCGCTTTTCAGACTCGGTGGTGAACATGTTGTCACGGTACTTGTCCCAGTGACCGGTTTTTTCCCAAAGCGTTTTGTCCAGCAGCTGGGGGCCCTTGACCTCTTGGTAACCACTGTCGCGGTAGACCTGCCGCATGAACTGCTCCACGGTTTGCCAAACGGTCCAGCCTTTAGGATGCCAAAACACCAAGCCCGGCGCGTGTTCATCGATATGGAACAAGTCCAACTCGCGGCCCAATTTGCGGTGATCGCGCTTTTCGGCTTCTTCAAGACGGGTCAAATACAGTTGCAAATCTTCTTTGCTGGCCCAAGCCGTGCCATAAACACGCTGCAACATTTCGTTTTTGCTGTCCCCTCGCCAATAAGCGCCGGCGACCTTCATCAACTTGAAGTGTTTGAGCTTGCCTGTGCTGGGCACGTGCGGCCCACGGCACAGGTCTTCGAATTCACCCTCACGGTAAAGACTGACTTGTTCGCCCGCCGGAATGGCGTCAATGATCTCAGCTTTGTAATGTTCGCCAAGGCCCTTGAAAAAGGCCACAGCTTCGTCACGCGGCAAAACACGGCGCACCACGGGTTCATCTTTGGCCGCCAAAGCGACCATTTGCCGCTCGATCGCCATCAAATCTTCAGGGGTGAACGGGCGAGAATACGAAAAGTCGTAATAAAAGCCGTTGTCGATCACAGGCCCAATGGTGACCTGAGCATCCGGAAACAGGCTTTTGACCGCATAAGCCAACAAGTGCGCCGATGAGTGGCGGATCAGCTCCAAGCCTTCTGGATCCTTGGCCGTGATGATGGAAAGCTTGGCGTTGGCAGACATGGAAAAACTGGCGTCAACCAATTGACCGTCGACTTTTCCGCCCAAAGCCGCTTTGGCCAAACCTGCTCCGATAGAGGCCGCAACCTCTGCAACCGTCACCGGACCTGGGAATTCTCGCAATGAGCCGTCAGGAAGCGTAATTTGAACCATGGGTATAAAAACAAAAGCGTCGCCAATGACAGCGCAAAATGAAGTGAACAACAGACTTCAATTTTCACACATTTAAAAGCCAGATCAAAAGCCAAGACTTGGTCACCATTGCAATTCCAAAATACTCAGACTGATGACCTGAAATAGGTGGTGAAGTCAGCCTGTTGTCGGGATGCTTGGTTTAAGATAGTGGTCTTCTTTTTCGTCTTGTAAAAAAGCACCACGATGACTACCCCTACAGCACGACCCAAAATCATTTACACACTGACCGACGAGGCACCTTTGCTGGCGACTGCAGCTTTTCTGCCTGTCATCCGATCGTTCACCAAACCTGCAGGCATTGAGGTTCAAACCAGCGATATTTCAGTGGCGGCGCGGATCCTGGGCGAATTTTCCGACATGTTGCCTGCGGAACAACGTGCACCCAACAACTTGGCCGAATTGGGCAAACTCACACTCAAACCAGACGCCAACATCATCAAGCTGCCCAACATCAGTGCTTCCGTGGGCCAATTGACCGCGGCCATCAAAGAGTTGCAAGACAAGGGTTATGCCCTGCCCAACTACCCCGATGCGCCTAAAACCGACGAAGAAAAAACCATCAAAGCACGTTATTCCAAGTGTATTGGTTCGGCCGTCAACCCCGTCTTGCGCGAAGGCAATTCAGACCGCCGCGCTCCCCGCGCGGTCAAAGAGTTTGCTCGCAAGAACCCTCACAGCATGGCCGATTGGAGCCAAGCTTCGCGCTCGCACGTCTCGCACATGCACGCGGGCGATTTTTACCACGGCGAAAAGTCCATGACTTTGGATCGGCCACGCGAAGTGAAGATGGAGCTGATCACCCAAAGCGGCAAGACCATTGTTCTCAAAGAACGGGTTGCTTTGCTTGACCGTGAGGTGGTCGACAGCATGTTCATGAGCAAGAAAGCCTTGCTGGAGTTTTACGAAAAAGAAATTGAAGACGCCCACGCCACTGGGGTGATGTTCTCATTGCACGTCAAAGCCACCATGATGAAGGTCTCACATCCCATCGTGTTTGGACACTGCGTCAAAATCTTCTACAAAGACGCTTTTGCCAAACACGGCGCTTTGTTCAAAGAGCTGGGCGTGAACGTCAACAACGGCATGGCCGATCTCTATGCCAAAGTGGCCACTTTGCCGCAATCCAAACAAGACGAAATCAAGCGCGATCTGCATGCCTGTCACGAAGGTCGTCCCGAACTGGCCATGGTGGATTCGGCCAAGGGCATCACCAACTTCCACTCGCCCAACGACGTGATCGTGGACGCCTCCATGCCCGCCATGATCCGCAACGGCGGCAAGATGTGGGGGGCTGACGGCCGCTTGAAAGACGTCAAAGCGGTGATGCCCGAATCGACCTTTGCCCGCATCTACCAAGAGATGATCAACTTCTGCAAATGGCATGGTGCCTTCGACCCCAAGACCATGGGCACGGTGCCCAACGTGGGTCTGATGGCCCAGCAAGCCGAAGAGTACGGCTCACACGACAAGACCTTTGAAATCCAAGAAGACGGCGTGGCCAACATCACCGACATCAACACGGGCGAGGTGCTCCTGTCCCAAGAGGTGGAAGAAGGCGACATCTGGCGCATGTGCCAGGTCAAAGATGCCGCGATCCGCGATTGGGTCAAATTGGCCGTGACCCGTGCCCGCAACTCTGGCATGCCCGTGGTGTTCTGGCTCGACCAGTACCGCCCCCACGAAGCGCAGCTGATCACCAAAGTGAAGATGTACCTGCACGAGCACAACACGGCCGGTTTGGAAATCCAGATCATGAGCCAGGTGCGCGCCATGCGTTACACACTGGAGCGCGTGGTGCGCGGTTTCGACACCATCAGCGCTACCGGCAATATTTTGCGTGACTATCTGACCGACCTGTTCCCCATCATGGAGCTGGGCACCTCGGCCAAGATGTTGTCCATCGTCCCTTTGATGGCGGGCGGCGGCATGTACGAAACCGGCGCTGGCGGCTCCGCACCCAAGCACGTGCAGCAGCTGGTTGAAGAAAATCACTTGCGTTGGGACTCGCTGGGTGAGTTCTTGGCCCTGGCCGTGTCGCTGGAAGACCTGGGCCTGAAGACCGGCAACAAAAAGGCCGGCGTTTTGGCCAAAACCTTGGATGCAGCCACAGGCCAGCTCTTGGACAACAACAAGAACCCCTCGCCCAAAACGGGCCAACTTGACAACCGCGGCAGTCAGTTTTATTTGGCCATGTACTGGGCGCAAGAGCTGGCCGCTCAAAGCGATGATGCTGAGTTGGCCAAACAGTTTGAGCCTTTGGCCAAAACCCTCACGTCCCAAGAAAAAGCCATCGTTGGCGAGTTTCAAGCCGTGCAAGGCAAGCCTGTGGACATTGGTGGTTACTATTTCCCCTCGCCTGAGAAGTTGCAAGCCATCATGTGTCCGAGCAAAACCTTCAACGAAGCACTCAAAACCATTTGAGGCCTGCCACCACGCTCCAATCCGCTAGAGCGTCAGTCGAAAAAAAGCCACCGCAAGGTGGCTTTTTTGTGGCTAAAACCTGCCCGATGGCAAGCGGTGAACCGATCAGTGGAACTGCTCTTCTTCGGTCGAACCGCTCAAAGCCTTCACCGAAGAGGAACCACCTTGGATCACGGTGGTCACGTCGTCGAAGTAGCCTGCGCCCACTTCTTGCTGGTGCGACACAAAGGTATAGCCCTTGTCGCGTGCAGCGAATTCAGGCTCTTGCACCATGTTGACGTAGTGCTTCATGCCTTCGCCGTTGGCGTAGGCGTGGGCAAACTGGAAGGTGTTGTACCAATTGATGTGGATACCCGCCAAGGTGATGAACTGGTACTTGTAACCCAGCGCGGACAGGTCTTCTTGGAACGAAGCGATTTGGCTGTCGTTCAGGTTCTTCTTCCAGTTGAAAGAAGGTGAGCAGTTGTAAGACAGCAGCTTGCCGGGGCAAGCGGCGTGCACTGCTTGAGCGAATTCGCGGGCAAAGCCAATGTCTGGCACGCCGGTTTCGCACCACACCAAGTCGGCGTAAGGGGCGTAGGCCACACCGCGGCTGATGGCTTGTTCCAATCCGTTCTTGACACGGTAGAAACCTTCTTGGGTGCGCTCGCCGGTGAGGAAAGGCTTGTCGTTGGCATCGTGGTCGGACGTGATCAGGTTAGCCGCTTCAGCGTCGGTGCGGGCCAACACGATGGTGGAGGTGCCCATGACGTCGGCCGCGAAGCGGGCCGAGATCAACTTCTCGCAAGCTTCTTGAGTGGGCACCAAGACTTTGCCACCCATGTGACCGCACTTCTTCACAGCCGCCAATTGGTCTTCGAAGTGCACGCCAGCCGCGCCGGAGGCGATCATGTTTTTCATCAGTTCGAAGGCGTTCAACACGCCGCCGAAACCGGCTTCGGCGTCGGCCACGATGGGCAAGAAGTAGTCGATGAATTCTTTGTCGCCGGGGTTGATGCCACGGCTCCACTGGATTTCGTCGGCGCGCTTGAAGGTGTTGTTGATGCGGCGAACCATGGTGGGCACCGAGTCGTAGGCGTAGAGCGACTGGTCGGGGTACATGGTCTCGGAAGTGTTGCCGTCAGCGGCGACTTGCCAGCCCGACAGGTACACGGCTTCCAGACCGGCTTTGGCTTGTTGCATGGCTTGACCGGCGGAGATTGCGCCGAAGGCGTTGACGTAGCCTTTGCTGGCCCCGCCGTTGACTTTTTCCCAGAGCTTTTCTGCGCCGCGCTTGGCCAGGGTGTGCTCAATGGGCATGCTGCCGCGCAAACGCACGACATCGGCGGCGGTGTAGCCGCGCTTGACACCCTTCCAGCGGGGGTTGGTCGCCCAGTCTTTTTCCAGAGCAGCAATTTGCTGCTCACGGCTCATTGTTTGTGCGATGTTTGAAGACATAAAAAAACTCCTGTGGTCAAGTTGAAATCAGACGATGGGTGCAGGCTGGTCTGCGGCATCGATGACATCATCTTAACTCTTATACAAGACTGTTTAATTATCTTATGTCTTATATAAGACTTATTTTTATCTGTTTGAAATCAATAACTTGAAGGCTATTTATCACATTGCAAAAAATAAAATTACATTAAGAACAAATAAAGAAGATTTGAAATACACTTTTTCCCACATGGCAAAATGCAAAAACAAATCATGAAAACAAAAAAGTACAACGTCTCAGCATCAAAGGGGATGGGCAAGACATTGGGTGTGAGGACAAATGTCAGCTTGAACAGATGGGTAAACCAGGCTGGCAAGAACAAAAAACACCCACAAAGAGAAAAAATCAGGAACAACACCTAGATAAAAATGATTTTTTCACTTGGAAACTGTCACTTTCTCAATTAGCATCGCGTTAGCTGTAAACACACCGTTTATCAGCGGCGAACCCACTTCCGACCAAAGGAATTTCATCATGGCAACTGCGAAAAAAACCCCGGCCAAAAAAGCTGCAGCACCCGCTAAAAAAGCAGCACCGGCAACCAAAGCTGCTCCAGCCAAAAAGGCGGCAGCACCTGCTAAAAAAGTAGCGGCCAAGGCACCTGCTAAAAAAGCAGCTCCAGCCACTAAACGCACTCCCAACCCAGCTTTCATGAAAGCATTGACCCCAAGCGCGGCCTTGGCTGCTGTGGTGGGCGCAACGCCGCTGCCACGCACCGAAGTGGTCAGCAAGATGTGGGTCTACATCAAGAAGCACAACCTGCAAGACAGCGTGAACCGCCGTGCGATCAACGCAGATGACAAACTCAAAGCTGTGTTTGGCAAGGCACAGGTCACCATGTTTGAAATGGCTGGCTTGATCGGCAAGCACCTGAAGTAATTCAGGTAAGCCCCCAACAAAAAACCCGCCACGGCGGGTTTTTTGTTGGCCATTGGATCCGCTCTCGGCGCAGCTGTGCCTACGGCCTCAGGCGATCGGTCACTGCACCGATTGCTTGGCCAAAGCCGCCTGGGTGATGGCGCTCAATGTCCCTCGTGTGGTGATCACCTCGGGATCAAGAATCACTTCGATCAGGGTGCCTTGAGGTCGACCCATTGCCGCCAACAAGGCCGCCTCAAAATCTTCGGTGCGATCGATGCGCACACCCGCATAGCCATAAGCTTGCGCCAAAGCTGCAAAATCGGGATTTTGCAAGTTGGATCCCGCCACATGATCTGGGTACTCACGCTCTTGGTGCATGCGAATGGTGCCGTACATGCCGTTGTTGAGCAAAACAATGATGCTTTTCCCGCCATGTTGAACAGCCGTGGCCAATTCTTGACCATTCATCAGGAAGTCACCATCCCCAGCGATGGTGAATGCCAGTCGTCCTGTCAATAAATTGGCCGCAATGCCCGCTGGAACGCCATAACCCATGGCCCCTACAGTGGGTGCCAATTGCGTCTTGTGGCCTTTGACCAAGCCATGGTGTTTGTAAAAACGGTGCATCCAACTGGCAAAGTTACCGGCACCGTTGGTGAGCACTGCATCGATTGGCAAATGCTTTTGGAGGGTCGCAACAATGGTCGGCATGTCGATGGCACCCGGCAGTTTTTGAGGTTGCAAGTTGGCCTGATAGTCAGCGTGCGCGGCCTTCGTCCAGTCGGCCCACGGCAACTCGGTTGGGGCCGTCAAGACTTCGAGGCTGCGTGCAGCGGCGTTCATGGTCGCGTGGAGAGCCAAATCGGCTTGGTAGACACGGTTGAGCTCTTCGGCACTGGCATGGATGTGCACCAGCTTCTGGTGCGGTTTGGGCGCTTGCAGCAGGGTGTAACCGCCCGTGGTCATCTCACCCAAACGCGGACCGATGGCAATGATCAGATCGGCATCGCGCACGCGCTGGGCCAGTCCCGGACCAATGCCAATCCCAACATCGCCCGCATACAAAGGGTGGTGGTTGTCAAACGTGTCTTGAAAACGAAAAGCATTGGTGACCGGCAACTGCCAATTTTCGGCAAAGCGCTGAAGGGCTTGCGCTGACTGCATTGTCCATCCGCCCCCCCCTGCGATGACCAACGGTTGGCGCGCAGCCAACAGCATGTCACGCAGTGTGCGCAAAGCGCCGGGGTCGCTCCAGGCTTGAATGGCCTCCAAGCGGGGCAATGCGACTGCCTTGACGGGCTGGGTCAGCATGTCTTCAGGCAACACCAACACCACGGGACCCGGACGGCCGTTCATGGCCGTGGAAAAAGCGCGGGCGACGTACTCTGGCAAGCGCTCCGGGTCATCCACCCGCTCCACCCGTTTGGCCATGCCTTTGGTAGAAGGCCCAAAGAAATGGGTGTAGTCCATCTCCTGAAAAGCTTCACGATCTCGGGTGTCGCTGGCCACGTCACCGACAAACAACACCATGGGTGTCGAATCTTGGAATGCGGTGTGCACCCCAATGGATGCGTTGGTGGCACCCGGGCCGCGGGTCACAAAGCAGATGCCAGGACGTCCTGTGAGCTTGCCTTGGGCTTCGGCCATGAAGGCGGCGCCCCCCTCCTGTCTGCAGGTCACAAACTGGATGCTGTCGCGGTGCAAATGAAAGCCATCCAGCACCGCCAGATAACTTTCTCCGGGTACGCCAAAAGCATGGGTGACGCCTTGGGCCAAGAGGCATTCAACAAGCAGGTGGCCGGCAATTTTTGAGCTCATGCCTTATTGTGCCCAACACCCACTCACCCGACTGTCACAGGCGCGAAGCCTGGGCGGGCTTTCAAAGCGCAGGCCATCAACTGACCCATTCATGCACTTTGAAGTCAAATTGCCCGGGGTGACGAACCGGATCCACCGACACTTCGATGCTGCATTTGGGTGGAAAGCGTCCCTCTAACAGCAGCTTGGACAAAGGATTTTCCAAGCGCTGCTGGATCGCCCGCTTCAAGGGCCGTGCACCAAAAACCGGATCAAAACCCACTTTGGCCAGCTCCGACAAGGCGGCAGCACTGACTTTTAAACTCAAGTCCATGCGGGCCAAACGGGTTTGCAAAACCTGCAACTGGATCTCGGCGATCGCGGCAATGTGTTGGGCATCCAGCCCGTGAAAAACGACCGTTTCATCGATGCGGTTCAAAAATTCAGGACGGAAATGGGTCTTGAGTTCATCCCACACCGCGTCCTTGATGTCCTCGGCAGGCTGGCCCACCATGGACTGGATCAAATGCGAGCCTAAATTAGAGGTCATCACAATCACGGTGTTTTTGAAGTCGACTGTCCGGCCTTGACCGTCGGTCAGTCGGCCATCGTCGAGCACTTGCAACAACACGTTGAACACATCCGCATGTGCTTTTTCGACCTCGTCGAGCAGCAACACGCTGTAGGGCTTGCGACGCACAGCCTCGGTCAAATAGCCACCCTCCTCGTAGCCGACATAGCCAGGCGGCGCGCCGATCAAGCGAGCCACAGAGTGTTTCTCCATGAACTCGCTCATGTCCAAGCGAATCAGATGGTCTTCGCTGTCAAACAAAAACCCCGCCAAAGCTTTGCACAACTCGGTCTTGCCCACACCTGTCGGACCCAAAAAGAGAAAGGACCCCGTGGGTCGATTGGGGTCGGACAGGCCGGAACGTGAACGGCGGATGGCATTGGCCACAGCCGCAATCGCCTCGTCTTGACCCACCACGCGTTGGTGTAGTTTGTCTTCCATCTGCAACAGTTTTTCGCGCTCACCCTGCATCATTTTGGACACCGGGATGCCCGTGGCGCGTGACACGACCTCGGCAATCTCTTCAGCACCCACTTGGGTGCGCAGCAAGCGGTGCACGGGTTGATCTCCAGGTGCGGACTCTTTGGCTTGAACTTCTTTGAGGGTTTTCTCTAGGGCAGGCAGCTTGCCATATTGCAGTTCAGCCACCTTGTTGAAATCACCTTTGCGGGTCAGCTCCTCAATTTGTTGGCGCAACTGGTCAATCTCTTCCCGCACTTGCTGTCCCCCTTGAGCTTGTGCTTTTTCGGCGTGCCAAATTTCTTCCAAATCAGCGGCTTCTTTTTTGAGCTTGACGATTTCTTCTTCGATCAAGGCAAAGCGCTTTTGCGACGCCTCATCGTTCTCTCGGCGTACGGCCTCGCGCTCAATTTGAAGCTGGATCAATCGCCGATCGAGTTTGTCCATGACTTCAGGCTTGGAATCGATCTCAATTTTGATCTTGGCAGCGGCCTCATCGATCAAATCGATGGCTTTGTCGGGTAAAAATCGGTCGGTGATGTAACGGTGGCTGAGCTCAGCCGCAGCCACAATGGCCGGATCGGTGATGTCTACGCCGTGGTGAATTTCGTACTTCTCTTGCAAACCGCGCAAAATCGCAATGGTGGCCTCGACCGAAGGTTCATTGACCAATATTTTTTGAAAACGGCGTTCCAAGGCTGCGTCTTTTTCTATGTACTTGCGGTACTCGTCCAATGTGGTGGCACCCACGCAATGCAGCTCGCCACGGGCCAATGCGGGCTTGAGCATGTTGCCAGCATCCATCGCTCCTTCGGCTTTGCCAGCACCCACCATGGTGTGGAGCTCATCAATGAAAACAATGGTTTGACCTTCGTCTTTGGCCAATTCACTCAGCACGGTTTTCAGGCGCTCTTCAAATTCACCACGAAACTTGGCACCGGCCAGCAATGCGGCCATGTCCAACGACAAGACGCGCTTGCCCTTGAGCGAATCGGGCACCTCACCCGCCACAATGCGTTGGGCCAGTCCCTCCACAATCGCGGTCTTACCGACTCCCGGCTCGCCAATCAGGACCGGGTTGTTTTTGGTGCGGCGCTGCAAAACCTGGATCGCGCGTCGAATCTCGTCGTCGCGGCCAATCACCGGGTCCAATTTGCCCATGCGGGCCCGTTCAGTCAGGTCAATGCAGTACTTTTTCAGGGCTTCGCGTTGCCCCTCAGACTCAGCACTGCCCACGTTTTGACCACCCCGCACGGCGTCGATGGCCGACTCCAAGCTCTTTCGGCTCATGCCCTGCTCTTTGACCATGCGCCCAGCGTCTCCTTTGTGATCGGCCAAGGCCAGCAAAAAGAGTTCGCTGGCAATGAAAGCGTCGCCCCGTTTGATGGACTCTTTTTCGGCCGCTTGCAGCAGCTTGGCCAAGTCTGGTCCGACCTGCACTTGGTCTTGCCCGGTCACTTTGGGCAATCGGTCTACCGCGGTTTGTGCAGCCATCAAAAGACCCGGCACCTGAATACCGGCGCGCATCAGCAAAGATTTGGGGCCGTCGTCTTGTTTGAGCATCGCCAACAACACGTGCGCAGGTTCGATGTATGCGTGGTCAGCGCCCAAAGCCAGAGATTGCGCATCGGACAGCGCCTCATGAAATTTGGTGGTCAATTTGTCTAAGCGCATGATGGTTCTCCAATGTCCTTATTTTGGGTGGCATTCCTTATTTTCAAGGCGTGAGAGTCGGTACATGGTTGCCTAAAATCAAGGAATGCACATTCAGCAGTTGTCCGTCAGCCACGATGATCGCCAAGATCGGATTTTGTTGCGCCTGAACACCCAGGATTCGCAAGAATTCCATTTTTGGCTCACCCGCAGAATGGTCGCCCGCTTGCTACCGGCCATGGGACATTGGCTGGTCAAGCTGGAGGCTACTCAACCGGGTGTCGCCGCGTCGAATACCCATTCGCAGCGCATCCTCACGGAGATCAAAAGGGAGGCTTTTTTACAACATGCGGACTTCACAACACCTTACACCAGCGAGCCTGGCCCATGCCCTTTGGGATCAGAGCCTCTGTTGGTGACCGATGTCCAATTGAGTCTGCATCCCAAAGGCAGCTTGCAAGTGGTTTTTCAAGAAAAGAACGGCAACAGCGAGCAATCCTGTCATCTGAACCTGCAGGCGCCTTTGGTCCATGGGCTGATCCATTTGGTGCATCAAACCCTTGCCAAGACCGAATGGGGCTTGACCGATGCGGTCCAACTGGATGTCCCAACCCCTGAGTTGTTGGCGGATATCCATTCTGCGCCTTACAAGCATTGAGAATTCAACGCCTTCCTGACAGGCGACCACCATGCGTGAAGCCGAAGGCTGGAGACGGGGTTAAAGGTTGTTGCTCTGTATGCCCCAGCGCACCAGTGCGGCATCGTCGGAAACACGGGCATCGACCCAATGCGCCCCCTCCGGGGTTTGCTCTTTTTTCCAAAACGGGGCTTGGGTTTTGAGGTAGTCCATCAAAAACTCGCAGGCTTTGAAGCTCTCGCCCCGGTGCGCCGAGGTCACGGCCACCAGCACGATCTGGTCTGCGGGCAGCAAGCGCCCCACGCGGTGCACGACTCGGGCTGCATAAAAGTCAAATCGCCGATGCGCTTCGTCGATCATGGCTTCGATGGATTTTTCGGTCATGCCCGGATAGTGTTCCAGTTCCATGGCCTGCACTTCATCACTTGACTGACCAGTCAGTGCCCGTGTGTCGCGCACCGTGCCCACAAAGCTGCACACCGCCCCGACCCGCAAGTCCTGTCCCCGGAGCACTGCCAACTCAGTGGACACGTCAAAGTCGTTCGTCTGGATGCTGACTCGGGGTGTCATCGCTTCAACCTCCGGTCACGGGTGGAAAAAAACCGACCTCGCAGCCATCGGACAGGACAGCGTTGCCTTGCACCATGCGCTGATTGAGGGCCATGCGCACCGGACGATCCAGCGCAAGACAAGCACGGTAGTGCTCGCCCCGCGCCATCAACTCTGCTCGCAAAGCGGCCACATCGGCCGTCTGGGTCTCCACGGTCTCGTGCGACAAGCCAATGCTTTCACGCAACGAGGCGAAATAGCGAATCTGCACTTTCATGCCAAGCACTCCGAAAAAGGCCAAAAATCGACCAACTGACCGGGCTCAATCGTCTGTCCACCGGGGTTGTCCACCACCCCATCGGCCCACACCACCGAAGTCAACACCCCCGAGCTTTGATTGGGAAACAAATCGAGGCCCCCTTGCCCATTGCGGCGCACGCGCAGAAATTCGCGCCGCTTGTCGGCCTTGGGCCACGCAAAATGCGCAGGCAAGCGTTGGGTGTGGGGCGCAGACGCGGCCACGCCCTGCAGTTGGCACAACAAAGGTCTGACCAGTAGCAAAAAGGTCATGAAACTGGACACCGGGTTGCCCGGCAGGCCCACAAAATGGGCCACGCCCTCGGCGGTCTGACGCCGCACCTGGCCATAGGCAAAGGGTTTGCCCGGCTTCATGGCGATTTGCCACAGGTTCAATACGCCCAAAGACTGCACAGCCGGTTTGACGTGGTCCTCTTCGCCCACCGACACCCCGCCGCTGGTCAGGATCAGGTCGTGGTGGTCGGCAGCGGTTTTGAGCGCGGCAACAGTGGCCTCGCGCCGGTCGGGCACGATGCCCAGGTCGCTCACCTCGCAACCCATGCGGTGCAACAGCGAGCGCAGGAAAAAGCGGTTGGAGTTGTAAATGCCCCCCGGGGGCATGTCCTGCGGGGCCACATCGCCCGGCATGACCAGCTCATCACCCGTCGAAAACAAGGCCACCCGTGGGCGGCGCAAAACGGGAAGCTGTGCCAGACCCAGGCTAGCCGCCAGGCCCAGTTCGGCAGGCCCCAGTTTTTGACCACGGTGCAAAGCCGTCTGACCCTGGCGAATGTCTTCACCGCCTCGGCGAATCCACTGTCCGGGCTCAGGCACCACTGTAAAGCGAACGGCATCGGCTTCTCCGGGCATGGGCTCGGCTTGTTCCTGCATGACGATGGCATCTGCGCCTTCGGGCACGGGGGCCCCGGTGAAGATGCGGGCGGTTTGTCCGACTTGCAAGGGCTGCCCGGTGTGACCGGCGGCGATGCGCTGGGTCAGACGCAGAACGACGCCAGGCTGCAACAAGTCGGCACGGCGCACCGCATAGCCGTCCATGGAGGAGTTGTCAAAAGCAGGCACCTGCAAGGCCGAAACCAGGTCTTCGGCCAACACACGTCCATCCGCATCGAAGGTGGCCATCGACTCAGCATCGGTCAAGGGGCTGATGTGTGCAAGCAGCGCCTGCAACGCGTCGTCCAAAGACATCATAGAAGCGCGTGGTGCAGTGCTCATGGGCTTTCAGTCGCAGTGCTGCTGGATGTAGGCTTTGACCAAACCCACATCGGCTTTCATGACCTGTACGCGCTTGGGCAAGGCTTCAATACCTTCAAACTGGGGTGGGCGCTCAGGCTGGCGACCCAAGGCTTCCACGATGGTGGCGGCGAACTTGATGGGCAAAGCGGTTTCGAGCACGATCATGGGCACCTGTGGGTTCAAGTGCTCTTGCGCCACCTTCACGCCGTCGGCGGTGTGGGTGTCGATCATCACGCCGTAAGTGGCAAAGACCTGTTGAATGGTCGTCAGGCGGTCGGCGTGGGTGCTGCGGCCACTGTCAAAACCGTAGGTGGTCGCAGCTTGTGCAAAGCGGCGGTCGCCTGACAAATCGAAGAAGCCCTGACGGCTCAAACCTTCGCCAAAGATTGCTTTGGTTTGGGCGGCATCACGGCCGAGCAGATCGAACACAAAGCGCTCGAAGTTGCTGGCCTTGGAGATGTCCATCGACGGGCTGGAGGTCTCGTGCGTATCGGTCGTGCCGCGGACACGGTAAACGCCGGTGCGGAAAAACTCGTCGAGCACGTCGTTTTCGTTGGTGGCGACGACCAAACGGTCAATCGGCAAACCCATCATGCGGGCCACATGACCTGCACACACATTGCCAAAGTTCCCGCTCGGCACGGTGAAGCTCACCTTTTGGTCGTTGCTTTGTGTCGCCTGAAAGTAACCGGCAAAGTAATAAACCACCTGGGCCAGCAAACGCGCCCAGTTGATGGAGTTCACAGTCCCGATTTTGTATTTCCGCTTGAACTCCAGATCATTGGACACCGCCTTGACAATGTCCTGGCAGTCGTCGAACACGCCCTCGATGGCGATGTTGTGGATGTTGTCGTCAAGCAGGCTGAACATCTGCGCTTGCTGAAATGGACTCATGCGGCCGTTCGGGCTGGTCATGAAGACGCGCACGCCCTTTTTGCCCCGCATGGCGTATTCGGCCGCACTGCCCGTGTCGCCCGAGGTGGCGCCAAAAATGTTCAGCGCTTCGCCGCGCCGCGCCAACTCGTACTCAAACAAATGACCCAGCAATTGCATGGCCATGTCTTTGAAGGCCAAAGTGGGACCGTTTGACAAGGCTTCCAGGTACATCGCGGGCTGGGCTTGACCAGCCGCCTGCAAAGGCTTGAGCGGCACGATTTCTTTCGTGCCGAACACTTCAGGTGTGTAGGTCTTACGGCACAAGGCCTGCAAATCATCACGTGAAATGTCGTCGATGTACAGCGACAGCACCTCAAAAGCCAAAGCGGCATAGCCTTGGCTTTGCCAGACTTCGCGCAAACGGGTCAGCGCCGAAGCGTCGATCTGCGGGTAACTTTCGGGCAAGTACAAGCCGCCGTCAGGGGCCAGGCCTTCGAGCAGGATTTCACAAAATTGTTTGCGGTCGGCATGACCGCGGGTTGACAGGTAGCGCATCAGTTCAACTCTTCCTTGCGAATGCGCACGATGGGCGCCATCACGGTCGGCAGAGCCTGCATGTGGGCCAGCACCTCGTTCAGCGTGCCTTCGCGCGTATCGTGGGTCAAGATGATCACATCGGTCTGGTTCTCACCGGCTTGGCTGACCTGATCGGCCTCGCGCTGCAAGACCGCATCGATGCTGATGTCGGCCTGGGCCAGCAAGCCGGTCAGCTTGGCCAGCACACCCGCTTGGTCGGCCACACGCAAACGCAAGTAGTAGCTGGTCACAACTTCGGACATGGGCAACACACGCAAATCGCTCATGGCCCCCGGCTGGAAAGCCAAGTGGGGCACACGGTTGAGAGGGTCCGCAGTGTGCAAACGGGTGATGTCCACCAGGTCAGCAATCACCGCGCTGGCGGTGGGCTCAGAGCCTGCGCCCTTGCCGTAATACAAGGTGGTGCCCACGGCATCGCCTTGCACCATCACGGCGTTCATGGCGCCTTCGACATTCGCAATCAGGCGCTGGGTCGGCACCAAGCTGGGGTGCACACGCAACTCGATGCCTTGCTCGGTGCGCTTGGTGATGCCGAGCAGCTTGATGCGGTAGCCCAATTGCTCCGCGTACTTGATATCGGCCGCGCCCAGTTTCGTGATGCCCTCGACGTAGGCCTTGTCAAACTGCACCGGAATGCCAAATGCGATCGCGCTCATCAGGGTGACCTTGTGGGCTGCGTCCACGCCTTCGATGTCAAATGTCGGGTCGGCTTCGGCATACCCCAGACGCTGGGCTTCCTTGAGCACATCGCCAAAGTCCAAGCCCTTGTCGCGCATCTCGGACAAGATGAAATTGGTGGTGCCGTTGATGATGCCCGCCACCCATTGGATGCTGTTGGCCGTCAAGCCTTCACGCAGCGCCTTGATGATCGGGATGCCCCCGGCCACGGCAGCTTCAAATGCCACCATCACACCTTTGGCTTGGGCCGCAGCAAAAATCTCAGTGCCATGCACGGCCAGCAAGGCCTTGTTGGCGGTCACCACGTGCTTGCCCGCAGCAATCGACTCCATCACCAGCGCTTTGGCAATGCCGTAGCCGCCAATCAATTCGATCACGATGTCGATCTCAGGATTGGCAATCACGGCACGGGCATCGGCCACCACCTGAACGCCTTCGCCCACCAGCGCCTTGGCACGCGCCACATCCAGATCGGCGACCATGCTGATTTCAATGCCACGACCAGCCCGGCGTTGGATTTCTTTTTGGTTGCGTTTGAGCACATTGAATGTGCCGCTGCCCACAGTGCCCACGCCCAAAAGGCCCACTTTGATCGGTTTCATTTTTATCTTCTTTACTGCTGTGCGCCCGAAAGACTCGGGCAGGAATTGAATTCAGCCCACCAGAGCTTCGGTACCAAAACGCTGGCGAGCACCCGCCAAAAAGCGGGCAACGCGCGCAATGGCCTCGCGCAAGTCGTCTTCATGGGGCAAAAAGACGATGCGGAAATGGTCGGCAGCGGGCCAATTGAAACCGGTACCCTGGACCAACATGACCTTGGTTTCTTCCAGCAACTGCAAGAAGAAGTCCTGGTCGTCCTGCACCGGGTAAATCTGAGGATCCAACTTGGGAAACATGTACAAAGCTGCACAAGGCTTCACGCAGCTGACCCCCGGAATCGCCGTGATCAGTTGGTAGGCCAAATCGCGCTGCTTGCGCAACCGCCCCCCCTCACCCACCAATTCATTGATGCTTTGGTGCCCACCCAAGGCCGTTTGGATGGCCCACTGGCCCGGCACATTGGCGCACAAGCGCATGTTGGAGAGCATATTCAAGCCCTCGATGTAATCGCGGGCCCTTTTCTTGTCCCCAGAAATCACCATCCAACCTGCGCGGTAGCCACAAGAGCGGTAGCTTTTGGACAAAGAATTAAAAGTCAAGGTCAACACATCTTGCGACAGACTGGCCAAAGGCGTGTGCTTGACGCCGTCGTACAAGACCTTGTCGTAGACCTCATCGGCAAAGATCACCAAGCCATGCTCGCGGGCAATGTTCACGATGCCTTTGAGCAGCTCGTCCGAGTACAGCGCACCGGTCGGGTTGTTGGGGTTGATCACCACAATGCCTTTGGTGCGTGGCGTCACTTTGGCGCGAATGTCCGCCAAATCAGGCATCCAGCCATTGGACTCGCTGCAGTGGTAATGCACTGGTGTGCCCCCCGACAAGCTCGCTGCTGCCGTCCACAACGGGTAATCGGGTGAAGGCAACAACAACTCATCGCCGTTGTCGAGCAGCGCATTGGTGGCCATCACGATCAATTCGCTGGCCCCGTTGCCCAAATAAATGTCGTCCAGCGTGACGCCCAAAATCCCTTGTTTCTGGGTTTCGTGCATGACGGCTTTGCGTGCTGCAAAGATACCTTTGCTGTCCGAATAACCTGCCGAATTGGGCAAGTTCCGAATCATGTCTTGCTGAATTTCTTCCGGCGCATCAAAACCAAACACGGCCAGGTTGCCAATGTTCAGTTTGATGATCTTCTGCCCGTCTTCCTCCATCTGTCGGGCACGGTCCATGATCGGGCCTCGAATGTCATAACAAACGCTGGCAAGCTTGGCTGATTTGAGAATGGGCTTCAAAGTGCCTCCATGGGGAGTTTCACGAGGGAGAAAACCTATAATTTGACCACAAATCAAGGCCTTTACCGGGCCCTCTTTTTGACTCATTCCCCTAATCACCACCCACACTCGTCAAACTGCCCCATGAAACTCCAACCCGACAAATCGAATGCACCCGTCATCAATGCTTATGACCGTGCATGGATTGAGGTCAACGGCATTCGACATGGGCAATCCCTGTCTGTCACCAGCTTGCCCGAAATCCAACCTGCAGCATGGGGAAGTTCGGAGTTTGAGACCCTTGAACAGTGCCACTTCAAGCCTTGGGCCCAAATGGGGGTTGAATTGGTTCTTTTTGGCAGCGGCCAAAAACTGCGCTTTGCCCAAGCCATTTGGTTGCAAGACTTGATCAGTCAAGGCATTGGCGTGGAAACCATGGACACGGCCGCAGCGTGTCGCACCTACAACATATTGGCCAGCGAAGGGCGCAAAGTGGTGGCACTTCTTTTGATCGAGTCCTAAAGCATCCATTCCAAACGGCTGGGCATCGATGGCGCAGCGGGCAAATCCTAAAATGCCGTTCGGAGTAAAATACAAGGTTGCCGGGGCCAATGGCCCGCGGCGGCAATGTTGCCTAGTGCGGGTGACATACGCTCAACCAGACAAGCGAGTTAAAGTTCCATGGCGATCGTTCTGAACAAACCCCTCCCCGAATTTGAAGCCAACGCCACCAGCGGATTGAAAGTTTCTAACGTCTCTCATGTCGGTCAGACGGTCGTTTTGTTTTTTTATCCCAAAGACAACACACCTGGCTGCACCACAGAGGCCATGCAGTTTCGCGACAAATACAAAGATTTCGTCAAAGCCGGGGCCTTGGTTTTGGGTGTCTCTCGTGACAACATGAAGTCCCATGACGATTTCAAAGCCAAACTCGAATTGCCATTCGAGCTGATTGCAGACACGGAAGAGAAAATGTGCCACATGTTTGGCGTGGTCAAAAACAAGATCATGTATGGCAAAAAGGTCAAAGGCATTGAGCGGAGCACTTTTTTGATCGGTCCCGATGGCGCACTCAAAAACGAATGGCGCGGCCTCAAAGTCCCAGGCCACGTCGAAGAAGTGCTGCAAGCCGTCAAAGACCTGAAAAAAGCAACCTCAGCCGCTTGAATTCACTTTCCTTTTCAGTCACATGGCTCGTGCATAATGTTTTCATGCTGTTGAACAAAAGTTCCTTTGAATCCTTGACCCCAAGCCGCCTGGTTCACAAGGCGGCTTTTTTTTGCGTTCGCATTTAAACCAAGAGACCTTCTTACATGCCACTGCCCCCAGCCCCCACCCAAAGAGCCAGCCGCTTGAGTCACACAGCCTTTGATCCCAGCATCACCGAAAACGTTTCGCCAGCCATGGTCCAAGTTGAAACCAAACAAGCGCAGACGCCCTTGGCCGAGACCCCGTCAGAACGCAAAACAAGCAAATCCACCACGCGATCACGCCCATCCGTCGCAGAGCGTGACAGGTCCCCGTCGACTGTTCAGCCCACGATTCGTGCTGACAAAGTTAAATCAACGCCTTCTTCGGCCACCACCGCCCATCGGGCTGGCCCAGCGGTCACTGCGCGCGCCAAGCGGCGCCATGGTCCCAGCAAGCTTTTTGTGCTGGACACCAATGTGCTGATGCACGACCCCATGAGTTTGTTTCGATTTGAAGAGCACGATGTGTTTTTACCCATGATCGTGCTCGAGGAGCTTGACGGTCACAAGAAAGGCATGACCGAGGTGGCCCGCAATGCACGTCAAGCCAGCCGTTCACTGGATGCCTTGGCCAGCGCACAAAGCAGCGACCTGAGCAAAGGCTCGCCCTTGAGCACAACAGGCCACACCGATGCGATGGGTCAGTTGTTTTTCCAGACGCAAGCCCTCGATCTGGCTCTCCCCCTGGCCCTGCCCCAAGGCAAGGCGGACAACCAAATTTTGGGCGTGGTCAAAGCCCTTGGTGTGTTGCATGCACCGCGCGATGTGGTTTTGGTGTCCAAAGACATCAACATGCGCGTCAAAGCGCGCGCATTGGGTCTTCAGGCCGAGGACTACCAAAACGACAAGACCCTGGAAGATGGCGACCTGTTGTACCCGGGCTCATTGGCCTTGCCAGCCGATTTTTGGAACAAAAATGGCAAAGCCGTCGAAAGTTGGCAACAAGGCACTCACACCTTTTATCGCATCAGTGGACCGATTGTTCCCAACTTGCTGATGAACCAGTTTGTCTTCTTTGAAGCCCCTGGCGAGCCCAGTCTTTACGCCAGAGTCACCGAGATTCGGGGCAAAACGGCAGTCCTCAGAACATTAAAAGACTTTACCCATCAAAAAAATGCCGTCTGGGGTGTCACCACGCGCAATCGCGAGCAAAACTTTGCCATGAACTTGTTGACCGACCCGGAAGTGGACTTTGTGACCCTGGCGGGCACAGCCGGATCGGGCAAGACCCTGATGGCCTTGGCTGCGGGTTTGACACAAGTTTTGGACGACCGTCGATACACCGAAATCATCATGACCCGCGCCACGGTGAGCGTGGGCGAAGACATTGGGTTTTTACCTGGCACCGAAGAAGAAAAAATGGGCCCTTGGATGGGCGCACTGGACGACAACCTCGAATTCTTGGCCAAGGGCGACGGTGGTAATTCGGGTGAATGGGGACGAGCTGCGACCAACGAATTGATCAAAAGCCGCATCAAGATCAAGAGCATGAACTTCATGCGTGGTCGCACTTTCATGAACAAGTACGTGATCATCGACGAAGCGCAAAACCTGACCCCCAAGCAGATGAAAACACTCATCACTCGCGCAGGCCCTGGCACCAAGATCATCTGCATGGGCAACCTGGCCCAGATTGACACGCCTTACCTCACCGAAGGCTCTTCGGGATTGACTTACGCCGTGGACCGCTTCAAGGGTTGGGCGCATGGTGGACACATCACCTTGGCGCGTGGTGAAAGGTCTCGCTTGGCTGACTTTGCCAGCGAAGCCCTTTGACGCACCGGCTCTTGCTTTGACTTGCAGGCCTCAGTAATCGTCGCTGAGGCCTGAGGCCAAGCTCTCGAAGCGGGTCAAATTCTTCAAGAAAGTCAGCTTGACGGTCCCTGTGGGGCCGTTTCGCTGTTTACCAATGATGATTTCGGCCACCCCAGGTTCTTTGGAGTCCTTGTTGTAATAATCGTCACGGTAAATGAACATGATGATGTCTGCATCCTGCTCAATGGCGCCCGATTCCCGCAAATCGCTCATCATGGGCCGCTTGTCGGTCCTCTGCTCAACGCTTCGGTTGAGCTGAGACAAGGCAATGACTGGACATTGCAACTCTTTGGCCAACATCTTCAAACCGCGCGAAATTTCACCCAATTCGGTCGCGCGGTTGTCGCCGCCGGAACCGCCCGAGCCGCTCATCAGCTGCAAATAGTCGACCACAATCAACCCCAGCTTGCCGCACTGACGCGCCAAACGACGGGCATTGGCGCGCAACTCGGAAGGCGTGAGTCCGGGTGTTTCGTCAATGTGCAACGACACCGTTCGCAGTTTTTCAATCGCCTCGGTCAAACGCGGCCATTCATCGTCATTGAGTTTGCCCGTGCGCAAATGGCCTTGGTCAATGCGGCCAATGGAACCGACCACACGCACGGCCAGTTGTGAGGCCCCCATTTCCATCGAAAAAACCGCCACCGGCAAGCCTTCATTCAAGGCCACATGCTCGGCGATGTTGATGGCCAGTGCCGTCTTGCCCATCGAAGGCCGTGCGGCCAGCACCACCATATCGCCCGGTTGCAGACCTGAGGTCATGCGGTCCAGATCATAAAAGCCTGTGGGCACACCCGTGATGTCGTTGGGGTTGTCGGCCATTTCCTGAACACGGTCAAGCAACTCGACCACCAAGGTGTCCATGGACTGAAAGCCCTGCTTCATGCGCGAGCCCTCTTCACCGATGTTGAAGATTTTTTGCTCGGCTTCGTCCAGGATCCGGTCGATCGCCTTGCCCTGCGGGTTGAAAGCGTTGGTGGCGATCTCATCGCTGGCTGTGACCAGTTTGCGAAGGATGGAGCGTTCGCGAACGATCTCAGCGTACCGCCGAATATTGCTCGCGCTGGGCACATATTGGGCTAGCGAGTTCAGATAACCCAGGCCGCCCATTTCATCGGCTTTGCCCTGGTTTTGCAGTTGCTCATTGACCGTGATGACATCTGCCGGTTTGGATGCATTGATCAATGCACCGACGGCCGCATAAATCAATTTGTGCTCATGTCTGTAAAAGTCTTGGTCCACGAGCAAATCTCCGACCCGGTCCCACGCTGCGTTATCCAACAACAAACCACCCAAAACGCTTGACTCGGCCTCGATGGAATGTGGGGGGACACGCAAATTAGCCACCTGACTGTCAGAAGAACGATCAGCAGGGAAGGTGTTCAAAGTAGAGAGGAAAGCGGAGGGCATGAATGAAAAACCAAAAAGAACATGTTAGACGGAAAATCACAAAAGGTCTGGGATAAACCTGTGGATAAGCTCTGTAGAGGCGGTGAACCGTTTTTTATAAATCACCTGCACAGATCCAACCAATAAAAAAGCCGCCGAAGCGCAAGGCTTGGCGGCTTTTGAGGACCGGAACAACGATCAGGCAGATTCGCCGTAAACCGACACGGTGACTTCAACCACCACATCGGTGTGCAGTGCCACAGCGATGGTGGAGTCACTGACGACCTTGATGGGGCCGTTGGGCATGCGGATTTGAGATTTGACCAGGTTGTAAGCTTGCTTGTTCAACTCTTCGCAAATGTCATGGTTGGTGACGGAACCGAACAAGCGGCCATCCACACCCGCTTTTTGTGACAACTTCACAACGGTACCGGACAGCTTTTCGCCTTGGGCTTGCGCTTCGGCCAACTTGGCAGCAGCGGCTTTTTCGAGCTCAACACGGCGAGCTTCGAACTCTGCTTTGTTGGCTTCGGTAGCGCGGCGAGCGCGGCCTTGGGGGATCAGAAAGTTGCGTGCATAACCGTCTTTGACTTTGACGATATCGCCCAAATTACCCAGGTTCACAACCTTCTCGAGCAGAATGATTTGCATGGTTGGACTCCTTAGACTTTGTGCTGGTCGGTGTAGGGCAACATGGCCAAAAAGCGTGCACGCTTGATGGCTGTGTTGAGCTGACGCTGGAAAATGGCACGGGTGCCAGTCAGGCGCGCAGGGATGATTTTGCCGTTTTCGGCGATGAAGTCACGCAAGGTGTCCACATCTTTGTAGTCGATTTCTTCGACGCCAGTGACTGTGAAGCGGCAAAAGCGCTTGCGCTTGAACAGCAGTGACTGGGTGTTGCGCTTGGGGCGCTTGTCTTTGTTGAATTTTTTGAACGTGGCCATAGGGCCTCCTGAAATTAATCTTGCTGAAACTCTTGAATATGCAACACGACACTTTTGCCTTGTCGAGGGGTGGCCAAAAAGCCTTTGAACGTCCAAACACTGCCTACCGCTTGCTTGACCAGTCTTTCGGCCAATGACCCAATGGCCAAAGCGCGAAGTTTTAACTGGACTTTTCGCATCTGCCCTGCCTCTTGTACATCAGAGGCATGCTCCAGAATCAAATCCAAAGCGGGCAAACCTGCGGGGGTGTATCGCAAAGCGGCTTGCTCGGCAATACAGGCTGAAAGTTCGGTACGGTTCACTCCTCAACAGATCAGTGTCAAGCGGCGAATTCGGCTTGTTGTGTTTTGCGGGCTTCTTCGCGCTCGACTTGCTTCATCATGGACGAAGGGCCTGAGTCGGCTTTTTTCTTGAGCACCGTCAAGTGGCGCAAAACAGCGTCATTGAACTTGAAAGCATGCTCCAGTTCGGCCATGACGGCCTGGTCCGCTTCAATGTTCACGCACAGGTAGTGGGCTTTGCCCAGTTTGTTGATCTGGTAAGCCAACTGGCGGCGACCCCAGTCTTCCACACGGTGGATCTGGCCACCGCCGGCAGTGATCATGCCTTTGTAACGCTCCAGCATGGCTGGAACTTGTTCGGACTGATCGGGGTGGATCAGCAAAATGATTTCGTAATGACGCATTGAGACTCCTTGAGGTTAACCCAAATGGTTGGAATAGCTGCCACCAGCGTCTGACGGGGTGCAGCAAGGCGAAGCCTCAAATTATAGCCTGAACATCACAGTCCCGGAAAGCTCTCTGAAACCTTGAGCCTCGTCGCCGAAGGTTCGGCCGCCTGGCGAATGAATCGCCGCGGCGTCAGCCAGGTGGCTAAAAGCATCACGACAAAGCCTAAAGGCACACCAAACACCCCAGCTGACAGTGGCTGAATGCCCCACCAAAGCCCCGCAAAAGGATCCATGCCCCAAAAATGCCTAAAACCAGGTGCATTGACCAGCATATAGAAAATGGTCATGCCCAAACCAGACAACATGCCCATCACCACCGCAGGCCGGTGCACCCGCGGCCACAGCATGCCCAAAACCATTCCCGGGAAAAAAGCAGAGGCCGCCAATGAAAAAGAAGCTGAAACCAAAGCCAAAATTTCAGCGGGCTTGAACGCCGCCACCACAGCCGCCACCATGGCCACCGCCAACAGCGCAAACTTGGACAAAATCACCCTCCCCTCTGAAGATTGAGGGCCGCTGCCGGCGTTGGGCCGCATATCGCGCACCAAAGCGTTGCTGATGGTCAACAGCAAACCATCGGCCGTCGAGAGTGCTGCAGCCAAACCGCCTGCAGCCACCAATCCCGACACCACGAACGGCATGCCGCCCAACTCTGGCGTGGCCAGCATGATCATGTCGGCGCCCAATTTGAGTTCGCCAAGTTGCAAGATGCCGTCACCATTGACGTCCGAAAAAGAAAGCAATTCTGAATCCAGCCGGGACCATTGCGCCATCCAACTGGGCAGAGAGTCAAAACTGCTGCCCACCAAGTTATTGAGCACCTCAAACTTCACCAACACCGCCAAGGCAGGGACGCTCAGGTAGATCAAGCCTATAAAAAACAAAGACCAGGCGACGGAACTTCGTGTTTCGGCCACACTGGGCAACGTGTAAAAGCGGGTCAAAAGATGGGGCAAACCAGCCGTGCCGACCATGAGACAAAAGATCAAAGCCAAAAAGTTCAGTCGCGATTCATTAAAAAGTCGTTCTTGCGCAAACCCGCCATCAGGGTCGCCGGTAAAAGACTGCGAGTGGGCGGGCATACCGCCCAAGGGGCGAGATCTTTCCAGGTTTTCAAGCTTGGCACGCGTCCATTCCTCTCTGGCCTTGGCAGGATCTTGCGGCACAGCCAACAGTTCTCTGCGAATCTGGGCAATCGTTGCGAAGTCAGCACCTTGCGCTTTGAGTGTTTGAATCTTGCCTTCGAGTTCTTGTTGCAATTGAACAATTGCCCCGTCCACATCCTGTAAGCGCGCCGCATAAACCTTGGCGCGTTGCGCATATTCACGCCGCACTTCCAACTCAGCAGGGTCGTCCATGAGACGTTGTTCAATGGCCGCAATGGCTGACAACTGGGTGCCATAAACCAAGGGGGCCACAGGATTGCCCAATTGCTTGTAGGCCAGCCATGACACAGGGATCATGAACGCCAACAAGAGCATGATGTATTGCGCCACCTGTGTCCAAGTGATGGCACGCATGCCCCCCAAAAATGAACACAACAAAACACCACCCAGACCCAACAAAATACCGATCTCGAACTGAACGCCCGTCAAACGGGAAGCGATCAAGCCAATGCCATAAATTTGCGCGACGATGTAAGTGAAAGAACACAATACGGATGCCAAAGCAGCGATCACCCGTGGCCAACGTCCTCCGTAACGATGGTCAAAATAATCGGGCAAGGTGTACAAGCGCATGGCGCGCAATTGAGGAGCGATCAACAAGGCAACAAGACAAAAGCCCCCCGTCCAGCCAATCACATAGGCCAAGCCGCCGGGCTGGTTGCCACTGCCCGAATACCCTTGCAAGTAAAGCGCGCCGGCCAAACTGATGAAAGAGGCCGCACTCATCCAATCGGCTGCAGTGGCCATGCCGTTGTACATGGCGGGAATACGCCGCCCAGCCACGTAGTACTCGTCTTCGTTGGTGGTCCTGCCCGATATGCCAATCAAGGCATAAATCATCACTGTGCTGAACAGAAAAATAGGACCAATCAGGTTTTTTGACAAACCCGCGCTCTCGGCCCAAGCCATGGCGCCGATCAAACTCAGGAGAAAAACAACGTAAATCAGAACATTGCGATGGATCCGCCATCGGTATGAAGCGGACATGGCGATGTTAGAAGAACTGCTCATCACCACGCACCTCTTATCCGTTAACGGCCCAAGTTGGTCCAGGTCTCGATGACGGTGTCCGGATTCAGCGAAATGGAGCTGATGCCTTGGTCCATCAACCAATGCGCGAAATCTGGATGGTCGGAGGGACCTTGTCCGCAAATGCCGATGTACTTTCCCTGCGCCAAACAAGCCTGAATGGCTTGTGAGATCAATGCAGTCACCGCAGGGTCACGTTCGTCAAAGTCAGCGGCCAACAACGCCAAGCCCGAGTCGCGGTCTAGACCCAAGGTCAGTTGTGTCAGGTCGTTGGAGCCAATCGAGAAGCCATCAAAGAATGCGAGAAACTGCGCAGCCAAAATGGCGTTGCTCGGCACTTCGCACATCATGATGATTTTGAGTTCGTTTTCACCACGGCGCAGCCCTTGGCTGGCCAACAGTTGGGTGACCTTTTCGGCCTGCCCCAGCGTGCGGACAAAAGGCACCATGATCTGCACATTGGTCAGACCCATCTCACCGCGCACCCGCTTAAGGGCTTCGCACTCCATGGCAAAGGCCTCACCGAAGTCTGCGCTGATATAGCGCGCCGCGCCCCTGAAGCCCAGCATCGGGTTTTCTTCTTCCGGCTCATAGCGGCTGCCGCCAATCAGTTTGCGGTATTCGTTGCTCTTGAAGTCTGACAAGCGCACGATGACTGGCTTGGGCCAGAATGCGGCCGCGATGCTGGCCACGCCTTCGGCGACCTTATCGACATAGAAAGCACGGGGAGAAGCGTGGCCACGGGCTACCGATTCAACGGCTTTTTTCAGGTCGGCATCGATCGCGGGGTAATCCAGAATGGCCTTGGGGTGCACGCCGATGTTGTTGTTGATGATGAACTCCAGTCGGGCCAGACCGACACCGGCGTTGGGCAACTGTGCAAAGTCAAAGGCCAACTGAGGGTTGCCCACGTTCATCATGATTTTGGTTTTGATCTCGGGCAGCTCGCCGCGCTGGATCTCGCTGACTTCGGTTTCGAGCAACCCATCGTAAATGTGACCGGTATCGCCTTCGGCGCAACTGACGGTGACCAAACTGCCCTCGGTCAATTGCTCAGTGGCATTGCCACAACCGACCACCGCAGGAATACCCAGTTCGCGCGCAATGATGGCGGCGTGGCAAGTGCGTCCGCCTCGGTTGGTCACGATGGCGCTGGCGCGCTTCATCACCGGTTCCCAGTTCGGATCGGTCATGTCGGTCACCAACACATCACCCGGCTGAACTTGGTCCATCTCACTGATGTGGTGAACCAAGCGGACCGGACCGGTGCCGATCTTTTGGCCAATCGCCCTGCCCTCGGCCAGAATGGCACTTTTGCCTTTGAGCTTGTAGCGCAACTCGGGCGTGCCCTTGGCCTGGCTTTTCACGGTTTCAGGGCGGGCTTGCAAGATGTAAAGCAAGCCGTCGTTGCCGTCTTTGCCCCACTCGATGTCCATCGGGCGACCGTAATGCTGCTCGATGACCACCGCATAGCGGGCCAATTGCTCGACCTCCTCATCGGTCAGGCTATAACGGTTGCGCAGTTCGGTAGGCACGTCGGTGGTTTTGACCAACTTGCCCAAAGCCGCTTTTTCTTGCGCACTGGCGAACACCATCTCGATGAGCTTGGAGCCCAGGTTGCGACGGATCACGCTGCGCTTGCCGGCTGCCAGCATCGGCTTGTGGACATAGAACTCGTCGGGGTTGACGGCCCCCTGCACCACGGTCTCGCCCAAACCGTAGCTTGAGGTGATAAACACCACGTCTTCAAAACCCGACTCGGTGTCGATGGTGAACATGACGCCAGCCGCACCCATATCAGAGCGCACCATGCGCTGCACGCCCGCCGACAAAGCCACATCGGCGTGGGCAAAGCCTTTGTGCACGCGGTAGCTGATGGCGCGGTCGTTGTAGAGCGAGGCAAACACCTCTTTCATCTTGTGCAGAACATCGTCGATACCGACCACGTTCAAAAAACTTTCTTGCTGACCGGCAAACGAGGCGTCCGGCAAGTCTTCGGCAGTGGCCGAAGAACGCACCGCAAAAGAGGCCTCAAGATGGCCGTCTTGCAATCGCAGGAACTCCTCGCGGATGGCTTTTTCCAAGTCGGCTGGAAAGGGCTGGGCTTGGACCATCGCACGGATTTCGGCGCCCGCGGCGGCCAAGGCGCGCACGTCCTCGGTATCCAAATCGTCCAAACGGGCGTTGATGCGTTCGGCCAGGCCTGCGAAAGCCAAAAATTGCCGAAAAGCATGGGCGGTGGTGGCAAAGCCTGTGGGCACACGCACGCCCGAAGGCAATTGGGAAATCATCTCCCCCAAGCTGGCATTTTTGCCCCCGACCGATTCCACGTCGCTCATGCGCAACAACTCAAAGGGAACGACCAAAGCGGTCTCGCTGAACAGTTCAGACATGCAAAGCTCCAAAGTTAAAACTCGGCTCCAAGTTGCAGGTCAGGGTTGTGTTGTTCTTTGAATAGAACCCCGAACGGACAGCTGTGGATAATTGACTGATTTTAGGGGTCATGTCGACCCCTGCAATTGAAATAAATGGGTCGCATGCCAAAACGCACTGTATTTTTCGTATCGGACGGCACAGGCATCACCGCCGAAACTTTTGGCAACGCCATCCTGGCGCA
The DNA here is from genome assembly GCA_021299875.1 of Comamonadaceae bacterium. Classification (GTDB taxonomy): domain Bacteria; phylum Pseudomonadota; class Gammaproteobacteria; order Burkholderiales; family Burkholderiaceae_C; genus Limnohabitans_A. The sequence goes on from JAJTEW010000008.1 coordinate 189,874, forward strand.
ATTCGACATGAAGTCTCGCCATGTTCGATTGCCATTCACAGACACCATCGACAAGGCACACCAAGCGGTGCGGCAGATCAACCACACCGCCGACACCGAGGGAACCAAACCCATTGTGTTCACCACCTTGGTGAACATGGATGTTCTCAAAGTGCTTCAAGATAATTGCCAGGGCATGCTCCTCGACATGTTCGGGACCTTTGTGAACCCACTGGAAACCGAGCTTGGCATCAAGTCGCACCACCGGGTGGGGCGTTTTTCGGATGTGAGCAAAAGTCAGGAATACCACGACCGGATCGAAGCCATCAACTTTTCGCTGGCACACGATGACGGGCAGTCCAACCGCGACCTGGATTCGGCAGAGGTGATTTTGGTCGGCGTGAGCCGCAGCGGCAAAACCCCGACCAGCTTGTACTTGGCCATGCAGCACGGTCTGAAAGCGGCCAACTACCCCTTGATTCCCGAAGACTTTGACCGAAAGCAACTGCCACCCGCCTTGGTGCCTCATCGCAAAAAAATCTTTGGCCTGAGCATCCATCCAGACCGTTTGGCCGAAATTCGCGCCGAACGCAGGCCCAATTCCCGTTACGCCAGCATCGAAAACTGCCGCATGGAAGTTTCGGAAGCCGAAGCCATGATGCGCCGATCAGGTATCCGCTGGTTGTCCACCACCACCAAGTCCATCGAAGAAATCGCCACCACCATCTTGCAAGAGATCAAGCCCGATCGGCTGATTTACTGAGACATTTCAACCGCACAAGGCCTTGTGGACGAGGCTTGAGCCGCGGTGCAGGTGGACGAAAAAGGGTTCAACGCAATGTGGCCGCAATCCGTTCTGCGCATTTCCTCGCTTGCAGCGCATCGCGCGCCTCCACCATGACGCGCACCAAAGGTTCGGTGCCGCTGGCACGGATCAAGACCCGGCCCGAATCGCCCAGTTCAGCCTCGGCCGCACGCGTGGCATCCCACAAAGCTGGGTGAGCTTGCCAGTCAAAACCCGGGGTCAAACGCACATTGATGAGGGTTTGCGGGAACAGGGTGACGCCTTCCAACAATTGCGCCATGGTTTTGCCACTGCCCACGCACGCTTGCATCACCTGCAATGCGCTGACCAGACCATCGCCCGTGGTGTGCTTGTCCAGCGCCAACAAATGGCCAGAGCCTTCACCCCCCAACAGCCAGCCTTTGTCGTGCAAGACCTCGAGTACATAACGGTCACCCACTTGGGCCCGAACAAACTGCACGCCTCGCTGCTTCAAAGCCACTTCGACCGCCAAGTTGGTCATCAAAGTACCCACAGCTCCCGGCACGGCCTCGTCGCGGGCCAAGCGGTCGGTGACCATCAAGTACAAGAGTTCGTCGCCATTGAACAAACGGCCCGTTGCATCCACCAACTGCAAGCGGTCGGCATCGCCATCCAAAGCGATGCCGTAATCGGCACGATGTGCTTTGACAGCTTGCACCAAGGCCTCAGGGTGCGTGGCCCCCAACCCTTTGTTGATGTTGAGGCCATCGGGTGAACAGCCAATAGCGATCACCTCGGCCCCCAATTCATGGAAAACCTTGGGGGCAATTTGGTAAGCCGCACCGTTTGCGGCGTCCACCACAATTTTCAACCCCTTGAGCGTCAAGTCATTGGAAAAGGTGCTTTTGCAAAATTCGATGTAGCGGCCCGCCGCATCCTCCAGGCGACGGGTTTTCCCCAGAGCTGCAGAGTCAACCCAGACCGGGTCTTCCAGCAAGGTGGCTTCGACAGACGCTTCCCAGGCGTCCGACAATTTTTTGCCTTGGGCGCTGAAAAATTTGATGCCGTTGTCCGCAAACGGGTTGTGGCTGGCACTGATGACCACACCCAATGAGGCACGTTGAGCGCGGGTCAAGTAGGCCACAGCCGGTGTGGGCACAGGCCCCAACAACACCACATGAACACCCGCAGAGTTGAAGCCGGACTCCAACGCACTTTCCAGCATATAGCCAGAAATGCGGGTGTCTTTGCCGATCAAAACCGTCGGATGCTCCTCCTGAGTCTTTAACACGCGACCCACGGCATGTGCCAAACGCAAAATGAAATCGGGCGTGATGGGGCTTTGGCCCACCGTGCCGCGAATGCCGTCTGTGCCAAAGTATTGACGTGTCATGCCGATGATCCATATTTTTTTAACAACTGAAGAATTTTAGCCGTCGATGTTTGTGACACGGCTGACACCTTCAAACACTCACTTCATGGCTTGCGGCCTGCTGCTGCATGGTCAACCAAATTTTGAGCGCGTCAACCGTGGCCTTGACATCGTGCACCCTGACCACCGAAGCCCCCCGCTCCACCGCCATGAGGGCAGCAGCCACGCTGGCCACTTGTCTTTGCGATGGATCAGGAACTGTATCGCCTTGGGCCAGTGCGGCCCCCAAAGCAGACTTTCTGGACCAACCCGCCAAGACGGGCACACCAGAACGCAGCAAATCGGCCTGCCGGGCCAAGAGCTGAAAGTTCTGCGCCACGGTTTTACCAAAGCCAATGCCGGGATCCACCACCAGTCTGGACGCTTGCACACCTGACGCCAACAAGGCGTCTATGCGGCTGCGCAAAAAGGCATTCACTTCAGACACCACATGACCCGTCATGGGATTGATTTGCATGGTTTGCGGATCCCTGTGCATGTGCATCAAGCAGACACCACATCTGGGGTGCGCCACCACGACTTGCTGCGCGCCAGGCTGACGCAGCGCCCAAATGTCATTGACGATGTCAACGCCCCAGTCAAGGCAGGCTTGCATCACTTCTGGTTTGTAAGTGTCGACAGAAATGGGGACTTTCCAGCGGACCAACTCACGCAACAAAGGTTCAAGTCGCATCAACTCTTGTGCCAGGGGTAAAGCTTCAGCGCCCGGCCGGGTAGATTCCGCGCCAATGTCCAAAATGGCGGCGCCCTCCTGCAACAGTTGCTCTGCGTGACGCAAGGCTTGCGGGGTCGTGGCATGCCAACCGCCGTCAGAGAACGAGTCTGGCGTCACGTTGACAATGCCCATGACCAATGGCTCTCGCAAATCCAAGTCAAACCGCGAGGTTTGCCAGTTCTTGAACAAGGGCGCTGATTGGCGTGTGGGTGACATCAGAGTTTTTCCATGAAAAAACGGGGCCCAAGGCCCCGCTTTTTGAACACCGAACTCGGTGAATCAAGCCGCCGTGGTGGCAGGTTCGGTCTGAACAACTGGGCTACCACCACCACTGTTGCCACCCGAGGGGGGCGTGCGAGGCGTCCAATCTTTGGGGGGCAGTGGATCTCGACCCGCCATGATGTCGGCGATCTGATCCTTGTCAATGGTTTCCCATTCAAGCAAAGCTTTGGCCATGCAATGCATTTGAGCGCTGTGCTCTTCAATCAGGCGACGGGCCAAGGTGTATTGCTCGTCAATGATGCGGCGCACCTCCATGTCCACCTTTTGCATGGTGGATTCGCTCATGTTGGTGGTCTTGGTGACGGATCGACCCAAGAACACTTCACCCTCATTTTCGGCATAGACCATCGGACCCAAGGCGTCGGTCATGCCATAACGCATCACCATGTCGCGGGCTATCGATGTCGCACGCTCAAAGTCATTGCTGGCTCCCGTGGTCATCTGGTTCATGAACACCTCTTCGGCAATTCGGCCACCAAACAACATGCTGATCTGGTTGAGCATGTATTCTTTGTCGTAACTGTAGCGGTCCTTTTCGGGCAAACTCATGGTCACACCCAAAGCACGGCCACGGGGAATGATGGTGACCTTGTGCACGGGGTCGCACTTGGGCAACAAGTTGCCGATCAAAGCATGACCCGCTTCATGGTAAGCGGTGTTGCGGCGCTCTTCCTCAGGCATGACCATGCTTTTACGCTCAGGCCCCATCAAAATTTTGTCCTTGGCCTTTTCAAAGTCAACCATCTCCACCACACGGGCATTGCGACGGGCGGCCATCAAGGCTGCTTCGTTGCACAAATTGGCCAAATCGGCACCACTCATGCCAGGCGTGCCTCGGGCGATCACGCCCGCATTCACATCTTGGCCAATTGGCACTTTGCGCATGTGGACATTCAAGATTTGCTCGCGACCACGGATGTCTGGCAAAGTCACATAGACCTGACGGTCAAAACGACCGGGACGCAACAAGGCGGCATCCAAAATGTCAGGACGGTTGGTGGCCGCTACCACGATCACACCCAAATTGGTCTCAAAGCCATCCATCTCGACCAACATTTGGTTCAACGTCTGCTCACGCTCATCGTTGCCACCACCAAGTCCGGCGCCACGCTGACGACCCACCGCATCGATCTCGTCAATGAAAATGATGCAAGGGGCATTTTTCTTGGCGTTTTCAAACATGTCGCGAACACGCGAAGCACCCACACCCACGAACATCTCAACGAAGTCCGAACCGGATATGCTGAAAAACGGAACCTTGGCTTCGCCAGCGATGCCCTTGGCAAGCAGGGTTTTACCTGTGCCAGGGGGACCCACCAACAACAAACCGCGAGGAATACGGCCCCCTAATTTTTGGAACCGTTGGGGATCTTTCAAGAAGTCCACCACCTCTTTGACCTCTTCTTTGGCCTCATCGCAACCAGCCACATCGGCAAAAGTGGTGTTGTTGTTGTTCTCGTCCATCATGCGCGCTTTGGATTTTCCAAAACTGAAAGCACCGCCTTTGCCACCCCCTTGCATCTGGCGCATGAAGTAGACCCACACACCAATCAGCAGCAACATGGGGCCCCAACTGACCAAAAGGGTCATCAGCAAGGAACCTTCTTCGCGTGGTTTCACGTCGAACTTGACGCCACTGCTGATCAAATCACCGACCAAACCCCGATCGAGGTAGGTGGCCGTGGTTTTGATGCGACGCTCATCCAGGGTGATGGCGATGATTTCGGTCCCGCCCGGGCTCTCGGAAATCGTGGCACTCTTGATGCGGTTGCTGCGAACCTCTTCCAGGAAATCCGAGTAACCGATGGCGTTCGCGCTGGCGACGCCACGGTTATCAAACTGCTTGAACAAGGTGAAGAGCACCATGGCGATCACCATCCAGACGGCAATTTTGGAATACCAAGGGTTGTTCAAGAGAGGCTCCAATCGAAAAAATAACTGTTGTCATTTTAGGCCTGATAAGGCACGTCACAAGCACTGTTTGCTGTTTTAGCCCTCACAAAGGCAGGACTTAAGCCCTTAAATGGAGTCCAGCAGACCAATTCCGACCAAAAAAGTCTCCGAAGACTTGTCGCGGGACGCCTTGGGCTTGATGGGCTTGACGACCTTGAAAGCTTCTTTGAACATCTTGACAATTTGGCTGTAGCCGCTGCCGTGAAAGACCTTGACCACCAACGTCCCATGAGGCTTCAAGTGGTTTTGTGAAAACTCAACGGCCAACTCAATCAAGTGCTGAATTCGTGCAGCATCAGAAGACTCGATTCCCGACAAATTGGGGGCCATGTCTGACACAACCACATCGGCCTGCCGCCCTTGCAAGGCGGCTTCCAATAAAGTAGCCACTTCGTTTTCACGAAAATCACCCTGAATGAATTGGACACCCTCAACGGGCACCATGGCCAAAAGATCCAAGGCGATGATGCTGCCGTTGAGCGCGCCTACGGCGGCCCCATCGGGCGAGAGCCGACGACGAAGGTATTGACTCCAAGCCCCGGGCGCAGAGCCGAGATCGACCACCAGATCACCCGGACGAATCAGGCCCAGGGTTTCATCGATTTCCTTGAGTTTGTAGGCGGCACGGGCACGGTAGCCTTCTTTGAGGGCCAACTTCACATAGGTGTCATTGACGTGGTCATTCAACCAGGCCTTATTGACTTTTTTACTTTTGGTTTTGACTTTCATTCTTTTGCGTCCTTGCGGGGATAATACGGCCATGCCCCAAATACAACTCACACCTGCCGAGCGCAAAGTTTTTCGCGCCGATGCCCACCACCTCGATCCCGTCGTCATGATCGGCGGCGACGGGCTGACCCCTGCCGTGATCAAGGAAACCGAAGCCGCCCTGAATGCCCATGGCCTGATCAAAATCCGCGTGCTGGGCGATGACCGCGCAGCTCGCGAGGCCATGTTCGCCCAACTTGTCGATCAACTCAGCGCCGCACCCATTCAGCACATCGGCAAACTGCTGATCCTGTGGCGTCCCCAACCCGAGAAAACCAAAGAGATTGACGAAGACCGCAAAGCCGGTCCTCGGGACTTCAAGATCCTCAAATACAGCTCACGTGGCGGCCAGCGCCCTGAAGTCAAAACCGTTCGCGTTTTGGGCAACCAACGACTGGCCGCAGGCGGCCAAATCAAGCGGGCCAAGCCCAAACAAAAATCGGTCAAAAAAGGCCGCCACGACTGAAAGTCGACCCGCCCGCATCGGGCTGGTACCACCCATACAGGCCGCCAATCAGCGGCCTTTGCTTTTTTCTCACACGTAGGACACGCCCACAATCTCATAACGGCGCACGCCACCCGGCGCCTGCACCTCGGCCACATCACCTTCTTCCTTACCGATCAAGGCACGGGCAATCGGGCTGCTGATGTTGATCAGGCCAAGCTTCAAGTCGGCCTCATCCTCACCCACGATCTGGTAGGTCACCGCGTCGCCCGAGCTCTCGTCTTCCAGCTCGACGGTGGCGCCGAACACCACGCGTCCACCTGCATCCACCGACGCCGGGTCGATGATCTGCGCTGCCGACAGCTTGCCTTCGATTTCCTGGATACGGCCTTCGACGAAGCCTTGACGGTCTTTGGCCGCATCGTATTCGGCGTTCTCACTCAGATCGCCTTGGGCGCGGGCTTCGGCAATGGCCTGGATCACGCTGGGGCGGTCCACCGTCTTGAGGCGATGCAACTCGTCCTTGAGTTTTTCAGCGCCACGTTTGGTGATCGGGATGGTTGACATGTGAGGTTCTCCAAAAGGAAACCGCCGAGGGATGAGACTCGGCGGTCATTTGCGGCATTATGCCCTGCACCCGTCCAGGGTATGGGGCAATGGACAAAGGTTCAGGCCACCAATTGCGCGTGCATTTCCTGGATGGATATCACGTCCAACTGATCCATGTACTTCATGCCCTCCACAGCCGCTTCCGCGCCTGCGATGGTGGTGAAGGTGGTCACGCGGTTGAGCAAGGCCGAGGTGCGGATGTGGCGCGAGTCTGCGATGGCATTTCGGCGCTCTTCGACCGTGTTGATGACCAGCACAACTTCGTTGTTCTTGATCATGTCCACAATGTGTGGGCGGCCTTCGGTCACCTTGTTCACCGTGGCACACGCCACGCCTGCGGCCTGAATAGCCGCAGCTGTGCCCTTGGTGGCCACCAGTTCAAAGCCCTGAGCCACCAACTGTCGGGCCACTTCGATGGCACGCACCTTGTCGTTGTTTTTCACCGAAATGAAGACCTTGCCCGAAGTCGTGCCGTCAGCTTTGGTGGGGCGTGGCAACTTGGTGCCTGCACCCAATTGGCTCTTCACAAAGGCTTCGCCAAAGGTCTTACCCACGCCCATGACTTCGCCGGTGGACTTCATCTCGGGGCCGAGGATGGTATCGACGCCCGGGAACTTCACGAACGGGAACACCGCTTCTTTCACACTGAAATATGGGGGCGTGACTTCATGGGTGATGCCTTGTGATGCCAAGGTTTGGCCAGCCATGCAACGCGCAGCCACCTTGGCCAACTGAATGCCCGTGGCTTTGGAGACATAAGGCACGGTGCGCGAAGCGCGGGGATTGACTTCGAGCACGTAGATCACGTCTTGAGCATCCACATGCTGGATGGCAAACTGCACGTTCATCAAACCCACCACGTTCAGGGCACCGGCCATGGCGGCCGATTGACGCTTGAGTTCGTTCACGGTATCGGCTGACAAAGAGTAAGGCGGCAGCGAGCAAGCAGAGTCACCGCTGTGCACACCGGCTTGTTCGATGTGCTCCATCACGCCACCGATGAAGGTCTTGCCTTCGGGGTCGCGCAGACAGTCCACATCGCATTCGATGGCGTCGTTCAGAAAACGGTCCAGCAGCACAGGCGAGTCGTGCGACACCTTGACCGCTTCACGCATGTAACGCTCGAGGTCACGCTGCTCGTGCACGATTTCCATCGCGCGGCCACCCAGCACATAGCTCGGACGCACCACCAAGGGGTAGCCCAGTGCAGCAGCTTTTTCCAAGGCTTCAGACTCGGTACGGGCCGTGGCATTGGGCGGTTGACGCAGACCCAGGTCTTGCAGCAATTTCTGGAAGCGCTCACGGTCTTCGGCCGCGTCGATCATGTCGGGGCTGGTGCCAATGATGGGCACGCCTGCGGCTTCCAGGTCGAGCGCCAGCTTCAAAGGCGTTTGACCACCGTATTGGACGATGACGCCCGTAGGCTTTTCCTTGTCCACGATTTCGAGCACGTCTTCCAAAGTGACGGGCTCGAAGTACAAACGGTCTGAGGTGTCGTAGTCGGTCGACACGGTCTCAGGGTTGCAGTTGACCATGATGGTTTCGTAACCGTCTTCGCGCATGGCCAAAGCCGCATGAACGCAGCAATAGTCAAACTCGATGCCTTGGCCAATGCGGTTAGGGCCACCGCCCAGCACCATGATTTTCTTGTTGGTGGTGGGCTCGGCTTCGCACTCGCCGTCACCATGACCCTCGTAGCAAGAATACATGTAGGCGGTGTCGGTCGAAAACTCGGCCGCACAGGTGTCCACGCGCTTGTAAACAGGGCGAATGTTCAGGGCGTGACGACGTGCGCGCACCACATGCTCAGTCGTTTTGAGCAACTTGGCCAGACGGCGGTCCGAGAAGCCCTTCTTCTTGAGCGCTCGCAACTCGTCGGCCGTGATGGCTTCGAGTGTGGTCGTTTCGAGTTCCAGTTCGATCTTGACGATCTCTTCGATCTGCACCAAGAACCAAGGGTCAATCTTGGTCAAGGCAAACACCTCGTCCACGCTCAAGCCCATGGCAAAGGCATCGCCCACATACCAGATGCGCTCGGGGCCGGGCTCGCCCAGCTCTTTTTCCAGCACTTCGCGGTCTTGGGTTTTTTCGTTCATGCCGTCCACGCCGACTTCCAGCCCACGCAGGGCTTTTTGGAAGGACTCTTGGAATGTCCGGCCCATGGCCATGACCTCGCCCACCGATTTCATCTGGGTGGTCAAACGGCTGTCGGCCGTAGGGAATTTTTCAAACGCAAAACGAGGTATCTTGGTGACCACGTAATCGATCGAGGGTTCGAACGATGCCGGAGTGGCACCGCCCGTGATGTCATTGCGCAATTCGTCGAGGGTGTAGCCCACAGCCAACTTGGCCGCCACTTTGGCTATCGGAAAACCCGTGGCTTTGGACGCCAAGGCCGATGAGCGCGACACGCGGGGATTCATCTCGATGACGACCATGCGGCCATCTTTGGGATTGATCGAAAACTGCACGTTGGAGCCGCCCGTGTCCACACCGATTTCACGCAACACGGCCAAAGAGGCGTTGCGCAGAATCTGGTATTCCTTGTCGGTCAAGGTTTGTGCAGGGGCCACGGTGATGGAGTCGCCGGTGTGCACACCCATGGGGTCCAGGTTTTCGATCGAGCAGACGATGATGCAGTTGTCCGCTTTGTCGCGCACCACTTCCATCTCGTACTCTTTCCACCCAAGCAAAGACTCTTCAATCAACAACTCGGTGGTGGGCGATGCCTCCAGGCCGCGTTTGCAAATGGTTTCGAACTCTTCAGGGTTGTAGGCAATGCCGCCGCCCGTGCCACCCAAGGTAAAGCTGGGGCGAATGACGGTGGGAAAACCCAAAGTCTTTTGCACATCCCACGCCTCTTCCATGCTGTGGGCAATTCCGGAACGCGCCGATCCCAGACCGATCTTGGTCATGGCGTCCTTGAACTTCAGACGGTCTTCGGCTTTGTCGATGGCTTCGGGCGTGGCGCCGATCAGTTCCACCTTGTACTTTTCGAGCACGCCGTTGTGCCACAAGTCCAGAGCGCAGTTGAGTGCTGTTTGGCCACCCATGGTGGGCAAGATGGCATCGGGACGCTCTTTGGCGATGATCTTTTCGACCGTTTGCCAGGTGATGGGCTCGATGTAGGTCACGTCGGCCGTGGCGGGGTCTGTCATGATCGTGGCAGGGTTGCTGTTGATCAAGATGACTTTGTAGCCTTCTTCGCGCAAAGCTTTACAAGCTTGCACGCCAGAGTAGTCAAACTCACAAGCCTGACCAATGATGATCGGGCCTGCGCCAATGATGAGGATGCTTTTGAGGTCGGTACGCTTTGGCATTATGTTGTCTCCATCAAGTTGATGAAGCGGTCAAAGAGGTAAGCAATGTCGTGTGGGCCAGGCGATGCCTCGGGGTGACCTTGGAAGCAAAATGCGGGCTTGTCGGTGCGGGCCAAGCCCTGGAGGGTGCCGTCAAACAAAGACACGTGGGTAGCGCGCAAGTTGGCGGGCAATGATTTCTCGTCTACAGCAAAACCATGGTTCTGGCTGGTGATGGACACGCGACCGGAATCCAAGTCCTTGACCGGGTGGTTGGCGCCGTGGTGGCCAAACTTCATCTTGAAGGTCTTGGCGCCACTGGCCAAAGCCATGATCTGGTGGCCCAAACAAATGCCAAATGTGGGGATGCCAGTTTCAATCAACTCGGCCGCCGCCGCAATCGCGTAGTCACAAGGCTGTGGGTCGCCAGGGCCATTGGACAAGAAGATGCCATCGGGCTGGTGCTTGAGCACGTCAGCCGCAGGGGTCTTGGCGGGCACCACAGTGACTTTGCAGCCGCGCTCGGCCAGCATGCGCAAGATGTTTTTCTTGACGCCAAAATCGTATGCAACCACATGGAACTTGGGTGCTGTCAAATTGCCGTAGCCTTCGCCCAATGCCCACTCGGTTTGTGTCCACTCGTACGACTTTGAGACAGTGACTTTTTGTGCCAAATCGAGGCCGGCCATGTGGGGCGCGCCCTTGGCGGCTGTCACCGCTTGGTCAATCAACGCTTGTGTGACTTCTTGGCCTTTGGCCAAACCCACGATGGCGCCGTTTTGAGCACCCTTGGTGCGCAGAATGCGGGTCAATTGGCGGGTGTCGATGTTGGCGATGGCCACTGTACCGGCGTCAACCAAGTAAGACGACAGTGTTTGGTTAGAGCGGAAGTTGCTCGCGATCAGAGGTAGATCTTTGATGATCAAACCAGCGGCATGGACTTGATCGGCTTCGATGTCTTCCGTGTTGACGCCATAGTTGCCGATGTGCGGATATGTCAAGGTGACGATCTGCTGGCAGTAACTGGGGTCGGTGAGGATTTCCTGGTAGCCGGTGAGTGAGGTGTTGAACACCACTTCGCCGACTGTGGAGCCGGTGGCTCCAATCGAGTTGCCGATAAAGACCGTGCCGTCTGCGAGCGCCAAGATGGCGGGCGGGAAGGTTCCCTGAAGAGACAAAAGCACTGGGTTCTCCGGAATAGTTCGGGTACGCCTCAGCACTCACCAGAGATCGGATCTCTTTTTTGGCTGCTTGTTCGAGGATGGGGCCTGGGATAGACTGTGGCGTACAGGTTGATGCGAGAAAGCCCACTATTGTAGCCGAGTCCTCATTGAAAACCCTGACAGGTTTAACCTCAAAGTCGGCCTCATAAACGACAAAAGCATCACAAAACTGCCGTTGCGCTGGCATGCAGACAAATCGCTGCAGCCGTGGCCACATTCAAAGACTCTTCGCCACCTGGCTGGGCAATGCGCACCTGGTGCTTGGCCATAGCGGCCAAGGAATCACTCACCCCCTGCCCTTCGTGCCCGAAGACCCATGCACACAAGGAAGGCAGGTCTCCGCGCCGCAGCATTTCATGCAAAAAAGGTCCTTGGTGCACATGGGTGGTCAATACGGGCACTTGCAGAGCAGCCACTTCGGCGTCAGTGACCGACTCCACCAGTTTCAAACCAAAATGCGCGCCCATACCAGCTCGAAGCACTTTGGGGGACCACAAGGCCGCAGTCCCCTTGAGGGCCAATATTTGCCGGTAACCGAATGCCGAGGCGCAACGCAAAATGGCTCCCACGTTGCCTGCATCTTGCAATCGGTCCAGCACCACTGTGGCCACATCGGGCAAGACCTGTTTTTCTGCTGCCCAAGACACCACAAAGCCCATGCGGGCCGGCGACTCCAAGCCGCTCAAACTGGCAAACAAGGGATCGGGTACGACAAACACTTTGTCTGTGAACCCAGTCCATTGAGGGCCCTGCTCTAACCAAAAAGACTCTGCCAGCACAAGCTGCAAGGGCCGCACGCCACGCTCTGCCGCTGCGCGGCACAGATGATCGCCCTCCAACCAAAACTGGCCGGCTTTTCGGTAAGCGGTGCTGTCTTGGGCCAATCGACGCCAAGCTTTGAATTGGGGGTTGTCTCGCGAGGTGATCAATTGCACCGTTCACTCCTGGCCACGGGGGCAAACGTCATCCTGTGGCAATCTGACGGGCCATGCGCTTGCAAAGCCGCCAGGTGTTGGGCTGTGCCGTAGCCCTTGTGCTGGTCAAACCCATAAACCGGATAGCGCCGATGCATCTCTTGGCACAAACGGTCGCGGTGGACCTTGGCCAAAATGGAGGCGGCCGAAATTGCGGGCACCAAAGCGTCGCCCTGAACGATGGCTTCTGCCCGAATGGACAAGGTGGGCAAGCGATTGCCATCGACCAGCACCAACTTTGGGGGCAGACGCAAAGCCTCTGTGGCTCGCTTCATGGCCAGCAAGGTGGCTTGCAAGATGTTGATTTGGTCAATTTCCTGCACGCTCGCCTCGGCAATGGCGAAACACAGCGCACGCGCCCGGATCTCATCAAACAGGGCATCGCGACGTTTGGCTGTGAGTTTTTTGGAGTCATTCAGTCCGCGAATCGGGTTCAGATCGTCGAGGATCACAGCCGCTGCGACCACCGGGCCAGCCAGAGGACCGCGCCCGGCTTCGTCCACCCCGGCCACCAAGCCATGGGTCTCCCAGTTCAAGCTTGTTTGCTCAAGTTGCAAGGACTTTTTGGATCGCATGACTGGCCAGCGTCGGCATGTCCTGACGCAGTTGAAGGTGCAGATCAGCAAAACGCTGCTGGATTTTGACCACCGCCGCTGGATCGTCCAGCCAACGCAAAACAGCCTGGGCCAATGCTTGGGGCTGGACCTGCTCTTGCAAAAACTCGGGCACCAAGCCTTCGTTGCACAAAATATTGGGCAATCCAATCCAGGGCAACAAACGCTTGCGATTGGCAATTTGCCAAGACAGCCATTGCATTTTGTAGGCAATGACCATGGGACGTTTGTGCAAAGCGGTCTCCAGGGTGGCCGTGCCACTGGCCACCAAGGCCACATCACAAGCCGCTTGCACTTCGTGTGAACGGCCCATCACCAAGTGCACATGCGCCTGCATGCCGGCCTGGGCGATGGCCGCTTCGACCATGGGCTTCAGAGGCGCGTGGGTAGGCAGCACAAACTGCAAATCGGGTCTTTGTGCATGCAGGAGCCGAGCCGCTTCCAGAAAAGGCAAGGCAAGACTTTTCACCTCGGAAGGTCTGCTACCCGGCAGCAAGGCCACGATCGTGGCCTTTGCAGACAAGCCCAAGGCTTGACGCGCTTGCAAGCGATCAGGCACCAGTGCAATCACATCGGCCACCGGGTGGCCAACGAAGGTGGCCTCAATCCCGTGTTGGGCCAACAACTGCGGCTCAAATGGGTAAATGCACAGGACATGGTCCACGCTGTCGCGGATTTTTTGGACCCGCTCTGGACGCCAGGCCCAAATGGAGGGACACACCAGCTGAACCGTGGGAATGCCTTTGGTTCGCAACAGGTGCTCCACGGGCAAGTTGAAGTCGGATGCATCAACGCCCACATACAGGTCTGGGGGCGAGGCCAACAATTTCTGAATCAAAGCCTGCCTGATGCCGGTGATATGGTGGTATCGCCAAAGCGCCTCCACCAAGCCGCGTACCGACAACTCGTCACAGGACCAGTGGGAAACAAAACCCGTCGCTTCCATTTGCGGGCCACCAATGCCGGAGGCTTTCAAGCCCGGCCAAGCGTGATGCATGCCCTGTAGCAACAGCGCCGCAAGCATGTCACCCGAACGCTCGGCCGCGACCATGCTCACACGCAAGTCTGACGTGGCTGTGGTTGATGTTGTCCGAGCGACCGTCATCACACTTTCAAAGCCTGGCGAATCACGCCGCACACCTCATCTATGGCTTCATTACCCAACTCAGGATAGATCGGCAAGGACAGGCAGCGCTTGGCCACCGATTCGGTCACCGGGAAACTGGCACCCGCTGAGATCGAGGCAAATACTTTTTGCTGGTGCAAAGGCACGGGGTAGTAAACGGCGCTGGCGATTTGCTGCGCGGTCAAGGCCTGCTGGATGGCTTCTCGGTCATCGGTCAGCAAGGTGTACTGGTGATAGACGTGCAGGCCCACGCCATCTTCGCAGGGCGTTTGCAAGTTCAGGAAACACAAGCCAGCGTTGTACCGCTGAGCAACGCGGCGACGCTCTTGGTTGTAATGGTCAATCAACGGCAGCTTGGCCCGAAGCACCACGGCCTGCAGTTCATCGAGTCGGCTGTTGTAACCCACAATGTCGTGGTAATACCGCACCTTGCTGCCGTGGTTGCGCAGCATGCGCAGAGTTTGCGCCATATCGTCTGACTGCGTTGTAATCATGCCGCCGTCGCCATAGCAGCCCAAATTTTTACTGGGGAAAAAGCTGAAAGCGGCAACATCCCCCATCGCGCCAGTCTGGATGCCGCCGATGTTGGCACCAAAAGATTGAGCGCAGTCTTCCACCAATTGAAGCTGGTGTTCTTTGGCCAAGGCCATCAAAGGCGCCAAATTGGCGGGCTGTCCAAACAAATGCACCGGTAACAAGGCCTTGGTCTTGGCGGTGATGGCGCGCTGTGCCTGCGCCACGTCGATATTGAACGTGCAGGGATCAATGTCAACAAATACGGCTTTGGCCCCCACATAGGCAATGGCCTCTGCGGTGGCAATGAATGTGAAAGGCGTGGTGATCACTTCGTCGCCAGGCCCAATGCCCGCAGCCAACAAGGCCAGGTGCAATGCATCGGTGCCGTTGGCGCAAGTGATGGCGTGGGCCACGCCCAAGTAATCGGCTGCCTCTTTTTCAAAGGCTTGAACATTGGGGCCCAAAATGAATTGAGCAGCATTCAGGGCGCTCAAAAAAGCGGGTTCCAGCTGAGGCTGGAGATCGCGGTATTGCGCGACCAGATCGACCATAGGGATGGGCATGGTGGTCCTTTTAATTGTTCAGAAATCAGGAAATCAGCCGGGTGGCTTCGGTGATGCGTTGAACGGCTTCCAACGCTCGGCGTCCGGCCTCACCACTCACCTTGGGCGGATGACCCTCTCGAATGCTCTCGACAAAGTTGAGGATTTCGGAAAACAAGGGATCAGCCTCGCCAAACGACTGTGCATGCCGTTCGATGGCCTGCTCGGGATCGGCCAAGGGGGGGCTGGCACCACGGTAAGTGGTCAATGTGCGGGCCTGAAAGTCCAAAGAGTGGCAGGCCTGACTTTGAAACACGCGCATTTTGCGCTCACTCTTGGCACTCACGCGGCTGGCGGTTACGTTGGCCACACAACCGTTGGCAAAGCGGATGCGGGCATTGGCAATGTCAATGTCAGATGTCAGCACCCGCGCTCCAGAACACTCCACACTTTCCAGCTCGCTGTCGACCAGCGACAAAATCAAATCCACATCATGGATCATCAAATCCAACAACACACTCACGTCGGTGGCGCGTGGCTTGAACGGGGCCAAGCGAGAGCTGTCTATGAATCGGGGGTTGGACAACAAGGGCTCCAGCGCCAAAGCGGCCGGATTGAAGCGCTCCAAATGACCTACCGCCAGCATGCACCTGTTTTCTTTGGCCAGGCGGATCAAGGCATCGGCCTGCTCCAAGGTGGTGGTCATCGGCTTTTCAACCAAGACATGAACGCCCGCACGCAGAAATTCAGCACACACCTCGTAGTGACCTTGTGTGGGCACCACGACGGAAACTGCATCGACCTGACCGATTAAGGACTTGTAATCTGTCAGTGCCGCACAGCCCAAAGGCCCGGCGACAGCATCGGCCTGATTCTGCCGACTGTCCACGACCGCGACGAGCTGACACTCAGGAATTTTGGCGTACTTTTGAGCATGAAATTTGCCCAGATAACCAACGCCAATGACGGCGCAACGCAACAGGGCCACAGGGCCCTCCTTTCATGCTCGGACCAGGAAAGACCAGGCCCTTGGGTTTTCAATCGACCGAGCGGCGACGCGAGCGCACAATGCCCACTTTGGGCGAAACGCCCGACAAAAAGTCCAACATCATGTCCACATCGGCCCGAACTTCGGGTTTGGCCTTGGCGATTTGCAAAATGCGTTCTTTAGAGGCCTCGAGAGTCAGGTTTTCTCGGTACAGGGCTTTGTACATGGCCCGCACAGCAGCGATTCGGGCAGGCGAATAACCGCGCCGACGCAATCCTTCGGCGTTCACGGTGCGCGCAGAAGCCGGCTGGCCTTCACACGTCACATAAGGCGGGAGATCGGCAAACAGCAAAGTGCACATGGCCGTGAAGCTGTGCGCCCCCAAGCGCAAGAACTGGCGCACCACCGTGAAGCCGCCCAGGATGACCCAGTCGCCCACCACCACATGACCCGCCAATTGCGAGTTGTTGGCAAAAATCGTGTGGCTGCCAATTTGACAATCGTGCGCCAAATGGACATAAGCCATGAACAGGTTGTCATCACCCACTTGGGTCACCCCACCACCGTTGACGGTGCCGGCATTGAAGGTGCAAAACTCCCGGATGGTGTTGCCGTTGCCGATCAGCAGTCGCGTCGGCTCACCCGCATATTTTTTGTCCTGCGGCGCAGCGCCCAAGGAGTTGTAGCTGTGGATGTGGTTGTTCTGTCCAATGGTGGTATGGCCTTCGATCGTGCAATGCGAGCCCACAGACGAACCCGCGCCGATCACCACATTCGGACCGATGATCGTGTAGGGACCTACGGTGACAGATGCGTCAAGCTGAGCGGCCTTATCGACCAAAGCGGTAAAGTGAATTGTCGCCATAGTTCCTCACGAAATTTTACGCATCGTGCACATCAACTCTGCCTCACAAGCCAGTTCGTCACCCACTTTGGCTTGGGCTTTGAACTTGAAGATGCCAGCTTTCATGCGATCCAGATGCACCTCCAGAATCAACTGATCCCCGGGCTCCACGGGGCGTTTGAAACGCGCACCATCAATGCCTGCAAAGTAATACACCGTGTTCTCGTCTGGGGCGGCATCCAAAGTATCAAAAGACAACAAAGCGGCAGCTTGGGCCAAGGCCTCCAGCATCAACACCCCCGGCATCACCGGCCGATGCGGGAAATGACCCGTGAAAAATGGCTCGTTGATGGTCACATTTTTCAAAGCCTTGATTCGTACGCCTTTCTCAATTTCCAACACACGGTCAACCAACAAGAACGGGTAGCGGTGGGGCAGCTGTTTTAAAATTTTGTGAATGTCCATCATGTCAAATTTCCTTGTTGTTATGAGTGTCCGCCTCTAGGGCTTTGATGCGTTCACGCAAACGGGACAGTTGTTTGAGGGTGGCCGCGTTCCTCTCCCAATTGGCGTTGGTGTCCAAGGGAAACATGCCGGTGTAGTGACCCGGCTGAGAAATGGAGCGCGTGACCACCGAGGCTGCCGAGATGTGCACATGGTCAACCAGCGTCAAATGACCTAACACGACGGCTCCACCACCGACAGTGCAGTGTGCACCGATGCGGGCACTGCCAGCTACGCCCACACAGCCCGCCATGGCCGTGTGCGATCCGATGTGCACGTTGTGGCCAATTTGGATCAAGTTATCGAGCTTCACGCCATCTTCAATGACGGTGTCCTCAAGTGCACCTCGGTCAATGCAGGTGTTGGCGCCAATTTCAACATCATCGCCAATGCGAACCGCTCCAAGTTGCTCGATTTTTTCCCACCGACCTTGGTGCGGTGCGAAGCCAAAACCATCGGCCCCTACCACCACACCCGAATGCAAAATACACCGGGCACCCACCACACACCCCTCGGAAAGTGTCACCCTAGATTTGAGAATTGAACCGGGTCCCACGCGAGAGCCGCGTTCCAGCACGCACAAGGGACCAATCGTGGCGTCATCAGCCACGTCGGCTTGCGGATGAACAACGGCGCTGGGGTGGATGCGCGGAGCTGTGTCAGACCCCATCGTTTGCTTCCACAAACGCGTCAGCCTGGCAAAATAAAGGTAGGGGTCATCGGTCACAATCACGGCGCGGCCGACGCTGGCCAATGACTCAAAAGCAGGCGACACAATGACACAACCTGCTTGACTTTCGGCCAGTTGGTTTTGGTACTTGGGGCTGCTCAGAAAAGCGATCTGATGGGACTGTGCGGATTGCAGTGGCGCCAAGCCTTCCATGTTCAGATCTGGCGGTCCGGACAATCGCCCACCCAGCCGCTCAACGATCGCCGAGAGTGTCAATGACACAGCACAGAGTCAGGCAATGACCATCACTTGGCCACCGAGGCGTTGAGGGCCCTGATGACCTTGTCGGTGATGTCATGTTTGGGGTGGATGTAGACAGCCTCCTGAAAAATCACATCGTATTTTTCGGATTCAGCCACTTGTTTCACCGCGCGATTGGCCCGCTCCACCACAATTTGCTGCTCCTCATTTTTCCGAGCATTCAAGTCTTCTTGGAACTCACGGCGTTTGCGCTGAAATTCACGGTCTTGGTCGAGCAATTGTTTTTGACGTGCCGTTCGTTGCGATTCCGCCAAGGTCGGGGCTTCGCGCTCAAAACGCTCGGAAGCCAGCTTCAAGCTGTTGCCGTTGTCCACCAATTCCTTTTCGCGACGCGAAAACTCTTGCTCCAACTTGGCTTGCGCTTGCTTGGCTGTGGCAGCTTCGCGAAAGATGCGCTCTGTGTTGACAAAGCCCAGCTTGATTTCTTGGGCCTGCACATTAAATGACAACAAAGAAGCTGCTACACAGCAGGCCAGAGCAATTTTGGGATGAATCGAGTTCATTAGAAGGAAGTTCCAATTTGGAATTGCAGACGTTGGATTCTATCGTTTGTCTGTTTGACGACGGGCATTGCATAAGAAAAGCGCAGTGGGCCCATGGGTGAGATCCAGCTCAATCCCACACCGGCTGAAACACTCAGTTGATCCAGAGAGATGTTTTCATTGGCGCCGAATGCACGCCCAGCATCGGTGAATCCAAACAACCTCAAAGTCTTGTCGTTTCCCGCACCTGGGAAGGGGGTGATGAATTCGGCATTCAAAACCAGTTTTTTGCTGCCGCCTGGGAAAAAAGTAGCGGCGCTACTGGAGGTATCGGGCTGAGGACCCAGGGTGTTTCTTTCAAATCCGCGAACGCTGCCCAAGCCCCCCACATAGTAGTTTTTCAACAAGGGAAATGCTTGTCCGCTCAATCCTTGCCCCAAACCCATATCCGCATTGAAGGCGAAAGTGTATTTTTTAGTCAAAGGGATGTACTGCTGGAACTGATAACTGGCACGGGCATAGTGAGCATCACCCGCCAAGCTCAATTCAGAGTTGAACCTTTGCAGAGCGCCACGGCTGGGAACCAAGGCGCTGTCACGTCTGTCTCTCGCCCAACCCACCGTGATAGGCAATGCGGTTTGCTTTTCAATGTAAGGACGCAACAAAGACGGCATTTGAATTCCACCGCCTTCCTTGACCTGGGTTTGCTCCACATTGAGGCCCAAGAAAACCGTGTCGGTTTCGGTCACCGGAACGCCAAAACGCGTCCCCACGCCGGAGTTGATGATTCGGTAAGAATCGATGTTGCCAAAAA
Source organism: Comamonadaceae bacterium (assembly GCA_021299875.1). Taxonomy (GTDB): domain Bacteria; phylum Pseudomonadota; class Gammaproteobacteria; order Burkholderiales; family Burkholderiaceae_C; genus Limnohabitans_A. The sequence goes on from JAJTEW010000008.1 coordinate 209,740, forward strand.
ATGGCCGCGTGGTGCGATGAAACAGGTCAAAGGATCGAGAGACGCCGTTCTGTGTGTAATAAGGGTTGGTGGTGCTGACCACCAGGTTTTGGTTATAGCGGCTGGTGTTGACCTCAACAGCCAAAAAGTTCCCGGATCCAAAAGCATTGTCTTGGCGAATACCAAAATTCAAAGCCACTTTTTCGATGGATGAAAAACCTGCCCCCAGTGAAATGCTGCCTGTGGGTTTTTCTGTGACGGTGAACAACAAATCCACCTGGTCTTGCGTACCCGGCACTTCCATGGTTTCCACGTTCACGTTGGTGAAGTAACCCAAGCGGTCCACGCGGTCTCGCGAGAGACGGATTTTGTCGCCGTCATACCAAGAAGACTCCAGTTGGCGAAACTCTCGGCGAATCACTTCGTCACGGGTACGGTCATTGCCCGCTACTTGAATGCGCCGCACATAAGCGCGCCGAGACGGCTCGGCTTGCAACACAAATTGAACTCGGTTGTTTTGGCGATCGATCACCGGCTTGGCCTCAACGCGCGCAAAAGCAAAGCCGAACTTGCCAAAATAATCTGTGAATGCCTTGGTCGTCTCGGCAACCGTCTCTGCGTTATAAGGCTTCCCCACGGCAATTTTGATCAATGCCTTGAACTCATCGTCACGGTCCAGGTAATTGCCTTCGAGACTCACCCCAGAGGTGACAAAGCGCTCCCCCTCGGTGATGTTGACGGTGATCGACATCTCCTGTTTGTTCGGGGACATGGCCACTTGGGTGGAGTCGATGCGGAACTCCAAAAATCCACGTGACAAATAATAAGAGCGCAAAGCCTCCAAATCGGCATTGAGCTTGGTGCGCGAATAGCGGTCTGATTTGGTATACCAACTCATCCATCCCCCGGTGTCCAAGTTGAATTGGTCGCGCAAAGTTTGATCGGTGAAGGCCTTATTGCCCACGATCTCGATTTGACCAATCTTGGCCGGACCGCCTTCGGTGATGGTGAAAGTCAGGTTCACACGGTTGCGGTCCACTGGCGTGGTGGTCGATACGACCTCGGCGCCATACAAACTGCGGCTGATGTACTGACGTTTGAGTTCTTGTTCGGCCCTGTCAGCCAACGCTTTGTCAAACGGCCGCCCCTCCGCCAAGCCAATGTCTCTCAGTGCTTTGGTAAGAACATCCTTGTCAAATTCCTTGAGGCCGACAAATTCAACCAAAGCCACCGAGGGTCGCTCTTCCACCACCACCACCAGCACGTCACCTTGGGTCTCCAATCGCACATCCTTGAACAGACCGAGTGCAAACAATGCGCGAATCGCTGCTGCGCCCGTATCGGTGGTGTAGCGGTCGCCAACCCTGACGGGCAAGGAGGCAAAAACTGTTCCGGGTTCGATCCGTTGAAGGCCCTCCACGCGAATGTCACGCACCGTGAAAGGCTCAACAGCCAAAGCCGGCAGGCTCAGTGCAGCACAAGCCATGGCCTTGATGGCGAATGGCATGAAATGGAAGCGGGAGTCAAAAAAATTCATGGTGCAATCGTTCAAAGACCCATACACAAACGGGGTCGAAAGTCAAAGCTCTGAACCTCTCGGTAAAAGCCTAATAGCCAGGTTGCCATGACGCCGGGCAAAATAATTGAATACATTTTGCCGTGAAGCCAAATAACCAACAAAGATAATACATCAGGCGTCGTCATCGTTCAGCGCCATCGACCGACCCCGATCAGTGCATTTTCAAAATGTTTTGCTCTGCTTGCCATCGGCTGCTGGCGTCTAAGGCCAACAAGGCATCGAGGCCAGTTGGGGCACTGAAGCGCATGCGGTCCAACGTTGCTCTGTTGACATCGTGAATCTGGTCAAAACGGATGCGTTTCTTCAAGAATGCGTCCACCGCCACTTCGTTGGACGCGTTCAAAACAGCGCAACTGCCTGGTGCCCCCCGTAAAGTCTCCCAAGCCAATTGAATTCCTGGAAAACGCAGCAGATGGTCAGGCTCGTCCATGGCCTCAAAGGTCATGGCAGACAAGGCATGAAAATCAAGCGCTTGAGCGCCCGAAGTGATGCGCTCTGGCCAACTCAATCCGTAAGCAATGGGCACCCGCATGTCCGGCGTGCCCAACTGTGCAACCACGGAGTGGTCACGGTATTGCACCATGGAGTGGATGACACTTTGGGGGTGAATCACCACTTCGAGCTGCTCCGGCGTCATGCCAAACAAGTAGTGCGCTTCAATCACCTCCAGCGCTTTGTTCATCATGGTGGCCGAATCGACCGAGATCTTTCGGCCCATCACCCAATTCGGATGAGCGCAAGCCTCTTCTGGGGTCACATGCCTGAGGGTCTGTGGGTCTCGCGCACGAAAAGGACCGCCGGATGCAGTCAAGATGATTTTTTGTACCCGCCGCTGCCACGTCGAAGGGTCCTCGGGCAAGGATTGAAAAATAGCCGAATGTTCACTGTCGATGGGCAACAGCAACGCCCCCCCCGCGCGTACCGCCTCCAAGAACACCTCTGCGCCCACCACCAAAGCCTCCTTGTTGGCCAACATGAGACGCTTTCCCGCGCGGGCCGCGGCCAAACAGGGAGACAAGCCTGCGGCACCCACGATGGCGGCCATCACCGCATCCACTTGGGGGGCTGCAGCCACCTCGTCCAAAGCCTGGGCACCCCACAACACCCGCACAGGCAAACCCTCGGCTTTGATTTTTTCAGCCAGTAACTTGCCTGCATCCTCTTGCACCATCACCGCCACCTCGGGGGTAAAGCGTGCGCACTGGGACAACATCAAATCGACTTGGCTGGAGGCCGTCAACGCATGAAGGCGGTATTGGCCAGGGTGGCGGGCCAGCACATCCAGTGTGCTGGTGCCGATCGAGCCGGTCGAACCCAAGATGGTGATGCACTGTGCTTGATTCATGTGTGATGTCTCCATTTCAAATCCAGGCCACCAGCATCATGGCCAAAGGCAAAGTCGGCAGCAATGCATCGACCCGGTCTAAAACACCACCATGACCCGGTAACAAGCCCGAGCTGTCTTTCATACCGGCACTGCGTTTGACCAAAGACTCGACCAAGTCGCCCACCACGCTCATGGCAGCCATGAACAACAAAGCCGGCACGGCCACCCACCAGCCTTTGGCCTGAATCAGGGTGAAGAAACTCGGCTGCGCCGAAGCAACACTTTGGTCGAATTGAGCCCAGACCAGCGCCACCAGAAAAACACCCAGCACTCCGCCCCAAACACCTTCCCAACTTTTGCCTGGACTGATCGAGGGTGCCAACTTGAAGCTGAAAAACCGTCCACCAAGCGCACGGCCAAAGAAATAAGCAAAAACATCTGCCGCCCACACCAGCACCAAAACAGACAAAAGGAAATTCACGCCTTTATGATGCGCTTGCACCAAGGCCAACCAAGCCAAGATCAACAAAAGCAACCCACCAATCCAGCGAACCGTTCGCGGCCAGAGGGCCCATCCGGACACCCCGCGCTGAATCATCCAGGCACCCAGCACAACCCACAGGGCACCGGCCAACAACCAAAGCAGGGGCGGTGTAGCGAGAACCCACCCCAGTTGTTGCACCCAAGCACAGGCCAACACACACAGCAGCGCTCCAAGCCATGCCTTGACACGTCCCACACCATTGAGACGACCCCACTCCCAAGCACCCGCAGCGATCAAAACCACCGTAAGTCCCATGAACGGCCAAGGGTTGACCGCAAAAAGTGCGGGCAAAAGCAGGGCCAAAAGAACGACCGCAGTGATGACACGTTGTTTGAGCACAAACTCTCCAAAAAAAAAGCCGCCTGAAGGCGGCCACTCAGGCCGCGGCAGACCACGGCACTGAAAAATTTGTCACACCGCCATGATTTCTTGCTCTTTGGCGGTCACCAATTGATCGATTTCAGTCATGCGCTTGTCGGTGAGTTTTTGAATATCGGCCTCTGCGCGCTTTTGATCGTCCTCAGACACTTCTTTGTCCTTGACCAATTTTTTGACCGATTCATTGGCATCGCGGCGCAAATTGCGTGTGGCGATTTTGGCGTTTTCACCTTCGGTTCGAGCCAGTTTGGTCATTTCCTTGCGCCGCTCTTCGCTCATCGCCGGCATGGGCACACGGATCAATTCACCCAATGAAGCTGGATTCAAGCCCAACTCGCTCTCGCGAATGGCTTTTTCAATCTTGGCAGCCATGCTCTTTTCCCAAGGTTGCACACTGATGGTGCGCGAATCCATCAAGGACACATTGGCCACTTGGGACAAGGGCACCAAGGACCCGTAATAGTCCACGTGGATGGTGTCAAGCAAAGCCGGATTGGCACGCCCAGTACGGATGCGTGTCAGGTTGTTTTTAAAGGCGGCGATGGATTGCTCCATCTTGGTCTCGCATGTTTTTTTAATGTCAGCAATGGTCATCGGTTTCTCCTCCTCAGAACTTTGTCAAGCATAAACCAAGGTGCCCTCGTCTTCACCCAAAACCACCCGCTTGAAAGCACCATTCTTGATGATTGAGAACACCTTGATTGGCAACTTTTGGTCGCGGCACAAGGCAAAAGCAGTGGCATCCATGATGCCCAAATTGCGGGAAATGGCTTCATCGAAGCTGATTTCGGTGTAACGGGTGGCCAATGGGTCTTTTTTAGGATCGGCCGAGTAAACGCCATCCACTTTGGTGGCCTTGAGCACCATCTCAGCCCCAATTTCGGCACCGCGTAATGCGGCTGCAGTGTCGGTGGTGAAAAAAGGGTTACCCGTACCTGCAGCAAAAACCACCACTTTGCCTTCTTCCAAATACTGCAAAGCCTTGGGCCGCACATAAGGCTCGACCACTTGGTCAATCCCAATGGCCGACATGACACGGGCCGTCAAACCTGCTTTGTCCATGGCATCGGCCAAAGCCAAAGAGTTCATGACGGTGGCCAACATGCCCATGTAGTCGGCGGTGGCGCGGTCCATACCGACCGATCCGCCCGCCACACCTCTGAAAATATTGCCACCACCAATCACCACCGCCACCTGCACGCCCAGCCGATTCACCTCAGCGATCTCTTCGGCCATGCGCACGATGGTGGCGCGGTTGATGCCAAAGGCATCGTCCCCCATCAGGGCCTCACCGGACAGCTTGAGCAAAATGCGCTTGTAGGCTGGCTTGGCTGAGGACATGGTGGGCTCCTGGGTGATCAATGTGGACAATAAAACGAATCAACAGGTCAAGGGGTTCAGGCCGCAGCGTTTTGAGCAGCCGCCACCTGGGCGGCCACTTCGGCTGCGAAATCATCAACCTTTTTCTCGATGCCTTCGCCGACCACGTACAGGGTGAACGCCTTGACGGTGGTGCCAGCAGCCTTGAGCATTTGCTCAACCGTTTGCTTGTCGTTTTTGACGAAAGACTGGTTGAACAAAGACACTTCTTTGAGGTACTTTTGCACAGACCCTTCCACCATCTTGGTGGCGATGTCGGCAGGCTTGCCCGATTCAGCGGCCTTGGCCGCAGCGACCGAGCGCTCTTTTTCGATCAACTCAGCAGGCACTTCGGCGCTGGTCAACGAGACAGGTTTCATCGCTGCCACGTGCATGGCGACATCTTTGGCCGCTGTTTCGTCGCCCTCAAACTCCACCAACACGCCGATACGGGTGCCGTGCAGGTAGTTGGCAATCTTGGCACCCCCAGACGCACGCTTGAAACGGCGAAAGCTCATGTTCTCGCCGATTTTGCCAATCAGACCTTTGCGCACGTCTTCCAATGTCGGGCCAAAGCTGTCTTGGCTGTAGGGCAACGCACCCAAAGCAGCGATGTCAGCAGGGTTGTGCTCAGCCACCAATTTGGCTGCAGCATTGGCCAAAGCGAGGAAGCTGTCGTTTTTGGTCACAAAGTCGGTTTCGCAATTGACTTCGATCATGGCACCCGTGGTACCGCTCACAAAACTGGTCACCACGCCTTCGGCGGTCACGCGCGAGGCGGCTTTACCCGCCTTGGTGCCCAGCTTGACGCGCAGCAGCTCTTCCGCTTTGGCCATGTCGCCTTCGGCTTCGGTCAGGGCTTTTTTGCACTCCATCATGGGCGCGTCGGTTTTTGCGCGCAGTTCAGCGACCATGCTTGCGGTAATTACAGCCATTTGATTTCTCCGTATTCAGTCTAAAAGTCAGATTAAAAAAAAGGGGCCACAAAGCCCCTTTCGTCGAGTCTTGGGAACTCAAGCAGAAGCGTTGGCTTCTTCGGCGTGGTCGTCAGCAGCCTCAGTGACAGCCTTGACCACGTCGTTGACCGCGTTGGCACGGCCTTCAATGATCGCGTCAGCGATGCCACGGGCGTACAAAGCCACAGCCTTGGCCGAGTCGTCGTTGCCGGGGATGATGTAGTCGATGCCTTCGGGCGAGTGGTTAGAGTCCACCACACCGATCAGTGGGATGCCGAGCTTTTTGGCTTCCGAGATCGCGATTTTGTGGTAGCCCACGTCGATCACGAAAATTGCGTCAGGCAATGCAGCCATGTCCTGGATGCCACCGATGTCTTTTTCGAGCTTTTCCATCTCGCGCTTGAACATCAGCTGTTCTTTTTTGCTCAGGCTGTCGAGGCCAACTTCTTGCTGGGCCTTCATGTCTTTCAGACGCTTGATCGAGGTCTTGACGGTCTTGAAGTTGGTCAGCATGCCGCCCAACCAGCGCTGGTCGACGAAAGGCACGCCAGCGCGCTGTGCTTCGGCAGCCACCAACTCACGGGCTTGGCGCTTGGTGCCCACCATCAGGATGTTGCCGCGATTGGCAGACAACTGCTTGGCGAACTTGATCGCGTCCTGGAACATCGGGAGCGATTTTTCCAAGTTGATGATGTGAATTTTGTTGCGATGGCCGAAGATAAACGGGGCCATTTTGGGGTTCCAGAAGCGGGTTTGGTGACCAAAGTGGACACCAGCTTCCAGCATTTCGCGCATGGTAACGGACATTCAAATACTCCAAAGGTTGGGTCTAAAACCTGTCCACTGATCAAATGCAATAAAAACTGCATGTGACACCTTGACGGGACAGATTTGCGGATGAACTTTTCAGGGACTGGGGCCGTGTTCTGCTTCATATTGAACATGACACACAAAAGACAGCTCCCAAGATCTGCAAAGCCTTAGGATTATAGCATCCTGACCCCACCGAAAGCGCCCTGATTCATGAAAGCTGACCTGATCGCCACCCGTCATGCCATTCGGGCTGGAACCACAAACACCCAAGAAGTCGCCGAAGCCTGCCTGGCTGTGGCGCAAAGCATGGCCTGCCAGCAGGCCTTCATGCAACTCACGCCCGATGCGTTGCAGCGCACAGCCAGCCAAGTCCAAATGGACCAAAGCCCGATCGGTGGCCTGGCGGTGTCCATCAAAGACCTGTTTGACGTCCAAGGGCAGACCACCCAAGCGGGCTCCATCGTCCTGAAAAACAGACCCGTGGCTGTTGCGGACTGCCTGGCCGTGGCGCGTTTGCGGGCCGCAGGCGCGGGTTTGATCGGACGCACAAACATGGTCGAGTTCGCCTTTTCAGGGGTGGGCACCAACCCCCACTACGGCACCCCTGCCGCCTGGGACGGGTTGCACGACCAAGCCGTTGGCGATCCCGGCCAGCCCCGTGCGCCCGGCGGCTCCAGCTCGGGGGCGGCGGTATCGGTGGCCACGGGTGCCGCCTTCATCGGGTTGGGTTCGGACACTGGCGGCTCCATCCGGGTACCTGCAGCCCTGAATGGCATTGTGGGCTTCAAAAACACCGCCCGGCTGGTGCCTACACAAGGCGCCCTCCCCCTGTCCACCACGCTCGACACCGTGTGCGCCATGACGCGCACCGTGCGCGATGCGATTGTGGCCCACGAGGTGCTTTCGGCCAGGCAAGTCCCCCATGGGAAACGGCCCCTCTACGGCTATCGACTGGCAGTGGTCAAGACCCTCATGCAAGACGGCATGGACGCGACCGTGACTCAGGCCTTTGAACGCAGCCTGAGCAAGCTGCGCGCTGCGGGCGCGCGCATTGACGAGATCGCCCTGACCGAGCTGAACGAGTTAGCTCCGATGATGAGCACCGGCGGCTTCAGTCCGGCCGAAGGCTATGCCTGGCACCGCGAGTTGCTGGCCCAAGACAGTGAACACTACGACCCCCGCGTCCTGCAGCGCTTGATGCGCGGATGCGGCATGCAAGCCCACGAGTACATGGATTTGGTGCAAGCGCGTCGGCAGTGGATTCGCCGCGTCGAGAAAAACCTGGTGGGTTACGACGCCGTGCTTTCGCCCACCACGCCCATCACCGGCCCCCTAATCAGCGATGTGGCGCCAGGCGCTGAGCGTGACACCGAGTTTTTCAGGGTCAATGGCCTGCTGCTGCGCAACACCAGCGCGGTGAACACTCTCGACGGCTGCGGCATCTCGCTGCCCTGCCACGCGCACGGAGAGCTGCCTCGCACGCCTGGCCCATCCTGGGTCCTGCGCAGGTGCGGCAGCTGGAGCCGGCGCTGCAGAACCTGAGCGCCACGCCTTTGATGCAAAGCGCAGGCATGGCATGCGCCCAATTGGCCATGGCCGTGGCACCGCATGCTCGGCGCATCTGGGTCGCAGCCGGTCCGGGAAACAACGGCGGCGACGGCTTGGAGGCCGCTGTGCACCTGCACCAATGGGGCAAAGAAGTGGTGGTCAGTTTGATCGCCTCACCCGGTTCCGGCCCAGCGGATGCACAAGCAGCCTTGGAACGGGCGCAAAAGGCGGGCGTGCGCATTCAAAACAAAGTGCCCGATCAATGGCTGCAGCAGATGGATGCACGCGATCTTTGCATCGACGCCTTGCTGGGTATTGGCGCCACGCGGCCCTTGGGTGCCGATTTGCGGACCTGTGTTCAGGCCATGCAAAACGGTTGGGCACCTGTGCTGTCCATCGACGTGCCCACCGGACTGAACCCGCTATCGGGTCAGTGGCTGGGCGGGGACAGCAGCCACAGCGCTGACACCTTGGCCGTGCGGGCCGACCACACTTTGTGTCTCATCGCGGTACAAGCCGGACTGCTCATGGGGCATGGGCGAGACGCTTGCGGCCAAATTTGGCTCGACAACTTGGGTTATCTGCACAGCGAGCACAGCGTCCCAGCACGAGCCTGGCTCAATACCCCCTACACAACGTCACCCAAACCCCACGCCAGCCATAAAGGCAGTCACGGCGATGTGGCGGTGATTGGCGGCGAAGGCATGGCCACACAGGGCATGGACATGCGCGGCGCGGCCGTTTTGGCGGCCACAGCCGCCTTGCACGCGGGTGCCGGGCGTGTCATTTTGAGCCTGCTGTCTGGCCAAGCCAGTGACAACGCACCGCCTGATGTGATGCAACGCAAATTCAAACGGCTGGAGCTCGAAAAACTGCATGTGGTGTGCGGCTGTGGTGGCGGCAGCGCTGTGCAATCGGTCTTGCCCGAGGTGCTGCGGCGCAGTGCCCAACTGGTGCTGGACGCCGATGGCCTCAATGCCGTGGCGGACGACAACGCACTGCAGCAGGCGCTGCGCCAGCGGGCCACTCTGCAAACGGCCTTGCAGCCGACCGTCATCACACCCCACCCACTGGAAGCGGCCAGGCTGCTGGGCTGCAACACGCAGCAGGTGCAAAACGACCGCTTGAAAGCAGCGCAAGAGCTGGCCGAGCGCTACCAATGCGCCGTGGTCCTCAAAGGTTCGGGCACCGTCATCGCCGCGCCTGGACGCACGCTGCGCATCAACACCACGGGCAATGGCCGACTGGCCATCGGCGGTACAGGCGATGTGCTGGCCGGGCTGGTGGGCGCCCGCATGGCACAGGGCTTGAACGGCTTTGATGCCGCCTGCGTCGCGGTGGCGCAGCACGGTCAAGTCGCCGATGACTGGCCTTCAGGCGAGGGGCTCACCGCCAGCCGACTGGCTCAAAAACTCGTTTAAGCAGCAAATTTTCTGACCGGCCTCAGCGCCGTGGCTTGGTGGACCTCGGGCCTTTTTTCTTGGCGGCCGCTTTTTTCACCGAAGCCTTGAGGGCCTGAATGGGTGAGCGGTTGCGCTCGGCATCGGCCATTCGGCGATCTTGAGCGCCACGCTTCTTGTCGCGCCCGCCTTCCGCAGGCGCTGACACGCCTTTGTCGCGCATGGCACGCGGCACCAAATCGTCGCCCGCGGTGACCAGCCGAAAATCGATCTTGCGGCCATCCAAATCGACCCTGCTGACCTGCACCTGCACCCTGCTGCCAATGGCATACCGGATACCCGTGCGCTCACCGCGCAACTCCTGGCGCAGCTCGTCAAAGCGGTAGTACTCACCACCCAACTCGGTGATGTGCACCAAGCCCTCGACATACAAAGTGTCCAAAGTCACGAAGATGCCGAAGCTGGTGGCCGCAGACACCACGCCGCTGTACTCCTCACCCAAATGTTCGCGCATGTACTTGCACTTGAGCCAAGCTTCCACATCACGGCTGGCCTCGTCGGCGCGGCGCTCGTTGGCGCTGCAGTGCAGGCCCGCAGCCTCCCAGGCGCGTTGGTCGGCGGCCGACATGCGCACCCGAGGTGCCGACGATTCGGGCGCATCGCCCTTGGCCGCACGGCTTTTTTCCAGCCGTTTGCTCAGCTTGGCATGCGCCTCGCCGGGCACGGGCAAGCTGGGCAGGGTGTATTTGCGCTCCATCAATATGGCTTTGATGACCCGGTGCACCAGTAAGTCGGGATAACGCCGAATAGGGCTGGTGAAGTGGGTGTAGGCCTCATACGCCAAACCAAAGTGGCCACTGTTCACTGGGGTGTAAATGGCCTGCTGCATGGAGCGCAGCAGCATGGTGTGAATCTGCTGCGCGTCCGGGCGGTCCTTGGTCGCCAGCGCGATTTTCTGAAACTCGCTGGTGTGCGGGTCATCGCTGATGCCCATCCCCAAACCCAGCGCCTTGAGGTAATTGCGCAAGATGTCTTTTTTCTCGGCCGTGGGGCCTTCGTGGACCCGGAACAAACCGGGGTGCTTGCCCTGTTGAATGAAATCGGCGCTGCAGACGTTGGCCGCCAGCATGGCTTCCTCAATCAAGCGGTGCGCTTCGTTGCGCACGCGCGGCACGATTTTTTCGATGCGTCCACTTTCGTCGCAAACAATCTGGGTTTCGGTGGTTTCAAAATCCACCGCACCGCGAACCGCACGCGAGGCCAGCAAAGCCTTGTACACATCCTGCAGGTTCATCAGGTCGGTCACACGCGCCTTGCGCTTGGCCGCTTCGGGTCCCCGGGTGTTCGCCAAAATGGCTGCCACTTCGGTGTAAGTGAAGCGTGCATGGCTGTGCATCACCGCCGGGTAGAACTGGTAGGCATGCACATCGCCCTTGGCGTTGACCAGCATGTCGCAAACCATGCACAAACGGTCCACGTCGGGGTTGAGCGAGCACAGGCCGTTGGACAATTTTTCGGGCAGCATGGGGATCACGCGGCGCGGGAAATAAACACTGGTGGCTCGGTCGTAGGCATCGATGTCAATGGCACTGCCGGTTTGCACATAGTGGCTCACATCGGCAATCGCCACCAGCAAACGCCAACCCTTGCCACGCCCCACTTTGGCGGGTTCGCAATACACCGCATCGTCAAAATCTCGGGCATCTTCACCGTCGATCGTGACCAAGGGCACATCGCGCAAATCCACCCGGTCCTTGCGGTCCTTGGCCAGCACCTTGTCGGGCAATCCCTTGGCCTGCTCGATGCAGCCTGGGGAGAACTCGTGCGGCACGCTGTACTTGCGCACAGCAATTTCGATCTCCATGCCTGGGTCGTCGATCTCGCCCAACACTTCTTTCACGCGGCCCACAGGCTGCCCAAACAAGGCAGGAGGCTCGGTCAATTCGACCACCACCACTTGACCCGGCTTGGCCGAACCGGTGGCGCCTTTGGGAACCATCACATCTTGGCCATAACGCTTGTCCTCTGGTGCCACCAACCACAGGCCGCCCTCATGCAACAAACGGCCAATGATGGGCTGCTCGGGACGCTCAACGATCTCAACAATGCGTCCTTCGGGGCGGCCTTTGCGGTCCTGGCGCACGATGCGCACCTTGACACGGTCCTTGTGCAACACGGCACGCATTTCATTGGGAGACAGGTAAATGTCGGACTCACCGCTGTCACGGATCAAGAACCCATGACCATCTCGATGCCCTTGAACACTGCCTTCAATCTCTTCCAGCAAGCCGCTGGGTGGCGTTACTTTTTTGATATACAATCCTTTGATTCCTGAGGCGCCCAGATGGCGGAATTGGTAGACGCACTAGTTTCAGGTACTAGCGAGTAACATCGTGGAGGTTCGAGTCCTCTTCTGGGCACCAATCTTATCGAATCCGATAAGTCAAAAACATGACAAGCCGTTGATGTCCCATCAGCGGCTTTTTTGTTGGTCAAAACTTTTTCATCGGCTTTGATAGCCCGATCATGCGGGCCTGAAACCCCGTCGCAAAGACTTGCACGCCGTTTTCTGAACCAAGCCCTCTTGCACATCATCAAACCGGCACCCCCACCAAATCGTGACCTTCCACACCCACAATGCGTGCGCGTGTGAACTCACCCACTTTGAGGGTTTTGCTCAACTTTTCGGGGGGCAACAAGCGCACCACACCATCGATCTCGGGGGCATCCCCAAAACTGCGGCCCACACCCCCGCGGCGACCCATGGCCGGCGCGCTGTCCACCAACACCTGCATGCTTGAACCCACACGTTGGTGCAAACGGGTGATAGACACTTGTTCGGCCACCGCCATGAAGCGGGCGCGGCGCTCTTCGCGCAGCGCCTCGGGCAGCATCCCTGGCAAATCGTTGGCGCTTGCACCCTGAACGGGGCTGTAAGCAAAACAACCCGCCCGGTCAATTTGCGCCTCGCGCAAAAAGCCCAACAAGTGCTCAAATTCTTCTTCGGTTTCACCCGGAAAGCCTGCAATGAAGGTGCTGCGTATCACCAACTCGGGGCACATCTCGCGCCAACGTTGAATGCGTTCCAGATTTTTTTCGCCACTGGCTGGCCGCTTCATGCGTTTGAGCACATCGGGGTGGCTGTGCTGAAATGGCACATCCAAATAAGGCAAGACCAGACCCTGTGCCATCAAAGGAATGATGTCGTCCACACTCGGATAAGGGTAGACGTAGTGCAACCGCACCCAGGCACCGTGCCCGTGGGCCATCTCGCCCAGCGCCTGCACCAGCTCCAACATGCGGGTTTTGACCGGCTTGCCGTCCCAAAAGCCGGTGCGGTATTTCACATCCACCCCATAGGCCGACGTGTCCTGGCTGATGACCAAGAGCTCCTTGACGCCACCTTCAAACAAAGCTTTGGCCTCTTTCAACACATCGCCAATCGGGCGGGAGACCAGGTCGCCGCGCATCGAGGGGATGATGCAAAACGTGCAGCGGTGGTTACAGCCTTCGCTGATCTTCAGGTATGCATAGTGGCGCGGCGTGAGTTTGAGACCCGCTTCGCCAAAACCGCCCGGCACCAAGTCCAAAAACGGGTCGTGCGGTTTGGGCAAATGCGTGTGCACCGCATCCATCACCTCTTGTGTGGCGTGTGGACCGGTCACGGCCAACACGCTGGGGTGCATCTCCAGCACCATGTTGCCACCGCCCTCGCCGGTTTTGGCCCCCAGGCAACCGGTCACGATGACCTTGCCGTTTTCGCTCAGTGCCTCGGCGATGGTGTCCAAACTTTCTTGGATGGCTTCGTCGATGAATCCACAGGTATTGACGATGACCAGGTCAGCGCCTTGAAAACTTTTGGAAGTTTGGTACCCCTCAGCGCTCAGCTGAGTCAGTATCAACTCGGAATCGGTCAGGGCTTTGGGGCATCCCAGGCTGACAAACCCCACTTTGGGGGCAGGCATGTTGGGGGAGACAGGGGCGGTCAGCATCGTTTCACTCATCCCTGCATTGTCCCTGCAAAAACGACCACTTCGTGACAAAAGACCATGTGGCGCCCATCAAGTCCGCAAACCCATGACGCCGAGCAACTGCTCGGTGTTCTTTTGGATCTGTTTTTGCATCTGCTCTTGCATTTGGCTCATCACGTTTTGCGAGGGATTGGCCAGCCCTGAAAACATGTTGTGCATGAGTGGTGTTTGCCATTGCATGAATTGCGCCCACACTTCCGGAGTCAAAGCAGGACTGGACTCACCCAATTTGTTTTGCCAGTCCATGAAAGATTGCACATGGTTTTCCAAATAAGAGCCCATGTGTCCCTGCATCGCATGGCCGTAAAACCGGATGATGTTGGATAAAACCGCCTCACTGAACATGGGAACGCCAGCCGACTCTTCTTCCAAAATGATCTGCAAAAAAATCGACCGGGTCAGGTCCTCTCCCGTCTTGGCGTCCAGAACGAGGACAGGCAGGGCCGTCATCACCATTTTTTTGATCTCGGCCAGCGTGACATAACTGGAAGTCTGCGTGTCGTACAAACGCCGGTTGGGGTATTTTTTGATGGTGCGAACTGCCACAGCGGGTGCCGGTTTCTCTGCTTTGCTTGCCTTGAGCGTTGGGCGCGCAGGGGTCGATTTGACTTTGGGCTTGACCGGCAATGAAAACTCCTGATGGGATGCGGCAAATGAAAATCTGCTGCAATGCACCATTTTAGGCGCACCCTCAAAGGCCTGTCGCCTTGGTTTACCCTGAGGACAAGGCTCAAAAATCAAAATTGAAGACACTCAAACCCTTGGGTTTTTCTTGTGCTGCCAGCCGATTCACCCTCTTTACCTGCGAAAATACACCGCTATGTTTACCGGAATCATCACCGGCGTGGGGCGAATCGTCGCCACCCACGACCTGGGTCGCTCTTTACACCACGGCAAGCGCCTCACCATCGAGGCCCCCGCCGGGTACCTTGACGATGTGGGCTTGGGCGACAGCATTGCCCTGAACGGTGCGTGCATGACCGTCACCACCTTCAGCCCCGAGAGCCGCCAGTTCACGATCGACATTTCCGCCGAATCCCTGGACAAAACCAGCGGTTTGGACGAGGAAGGCACCGTCAACCTCGAGAAAGCATTGCGCGCCCATGACCGTCTGGGCGGGCACATCGTGTCTGGCCATGTGGACGGCGTGGGCCGCATCAGCCATTTCGCTCAAATCGGCGAAAGTTGGGAGTTGCGCGTCCTGGCCCCTCACGCCCTCGCCAAATACCTCGCCTACAAAGGCTCGATCACGGTCAACGGGGTGAGCCTCACGGTCAACCGCGTCGCCGATGTGGCCGATGGCTGCGAGATCAGCATCAACCTGATTCCCCACACCGTCGACAACACCGCCCTCGGCAGCCTCAAAGCAGGCAGCCGGGTCAACCTCGAAATTGACACCGTCGCCCGCTACGTTGAGCGCATGCTCAGCGCTGGCTTGTTGCAGCAAGTCTCTTAAATCCTTTTTGATTGAGTCCCGCCATGAACGCCCCCGCGCAACCGACACCTGTGGCCATTTCGCCTGTTGAAGTGATCGTGGCCGAGATGAAAGCCGGTCGCATGGTCATCCTCGTCGACGAAGAGGACCGCGAGAACGAAGGCGATCTGGTCTTAGCTTCTGACCACGTCACCCCTGAAGCCATCAACTTCATGGCCCGCTTTGGGCGCGGCTTGATCTGTTTGACACTCACCCGCGAACGCTGCGAATTTTTGAAGCTCCCGCCCATGGCGGCCCGCAACGGCACTTTCTACAGCACGGCGTTTACCGTGTCGATCGAAGCCGCGGAGGGCGTGACCACCGGCATCTCGGCCGCCGACCGTGCCCGCACGGTGCAAGCTGCCGTGGCCAAGGACAGCCAGCCCACCGACTTGGTGCAACCCGGTCACATCTTCCCCCTGCAAGCCGTGGACGGCGGCGTGCTCATGCGTGCAGGCCATACCGAAGCAGGCTGCGACCTCGCAGCCATGGCAGGTTGCTCTCCGTCATCGGTGATCTGCGAGATCATGAAGGACGACGGCACCATGGCCCGCCTGCCCGATCTGCAACTCTTTGCAGCCGAACACGGCCTCAAAATCGGCACGATTGCCGATTTGATCGAGCACCGCAGCCGCAACGAATCCTTGGTCGAACGCCTGGGCAGCCGCCCCTTGCAAACGGCGCATGGCGAGTTCACCGCCCACGCCTTTCGCGACCAAACCAACCAAGCTGTGCACCTCGCCTTGGTCAAAGGCACGTGGACAGCCGAGTCGGAAGTGGCTGTGCGCGTGCACGAACCCCTGTCGGTCATGGACGCCCTTGAAGTCAACCGTGCCATGCATTCTTGGGGGCTCGACGCCAGCTTGAGCTACATCCACGCCCAAAGCTGTGGGGTGGCGGTCTTGCTCAACTGCGGCGAATCGGCCGACCAGTTGCTGGCCCAGTTTGAAGGCCGTGCCCGCTCGGCCCAAGCCCCTGAGCGCGGCAAGATGGACTTGCGCACCTATGGCGTGGGGGCGCAAATTCTGCGCGAATGTGGCGTGCAGAAAATGAAACTCATGGGCAACCCGCGCCGCATGCCCAGCATGACGGGCTACGGCCTCGAAATCACCGGTTACATCCCCAAGGAATAAACATGCTTGACGCCAACAAAGGCCTTGCCGACGAACTCGACGGCCAATTTCTGCACATCGGCATCGTGCAAGCCCGCTTCAACGAAGACATCACCAACGCTCTCGCCAAAGCCTGCATTGAAGAGCTCGAAGCGCTGGGCGTGACCAGCATCGACCACGTCATGGTGCCTGGCGCTTTGGAAGTGCCCGTGGCCCTGCAGGCCATGGCCGAGCGCGCCGAATACGACGCACTCATCGCCTTGGGCTGCATCATCCGTGGCGAGACTTACCACTTTGAGTTGGTGGCCAATGAATCCGGTGCGGGTGTGAGCCGCGTGTCGCTCGACTACAACTTGCCGATCGCCAACGCGATTTTGACCACCGAAAACCTCGAACAAGCCATCGTGCGCCAGACCGAAAAAGGCCGCGACGCTGCCCGTGTGGCGGTCGAAATGGCCTGCATCATGGACGACCTGTCGGCCGATCTGGCCGAAGAGTTTGACGACGAAGAGAACACTTGATGAGCGATCTGAACAGCACGCCAGAGTCAGCAAGCACTCCGCCCGCAACCGCAGGCACGCGCAAGTCTTCTGCCAAGCCCGCTCGCAGCCGTTCGCGTGAGTTTGCATTGCAGGCGCTTTACCAGCACATCGTGGGCAAAAACGAAGCGTCAGACATCGACGTGTTCACCCGCGACCTGTCTGGCTTTCACAAAGCCGACTCGGCCCATTACGACGCCCTGCTCTACGGTTGCACCGAACAAGCCCAGGCTCTGGATGCGTTGATCGCACCCAAACTCGACCGCAGCTTTGCCGAGATTTCGCCCATCGAGCGGGCCATCATGTGGATCGGCGTGTACGAAATGCAACACTGCCTGGACGTGCCTTGGCGTGTGGTGCTCAATGAGTGCATCGAACTGGCCAAGGACTTTGGCGGCACCGACGGTCACAAGTATGTGAACGCCGTGCTGAACGGCCTGGCCCCCGAATTGCGCACCGCCGAAGTGCAGGCCGACCGCCAAGCCGGCCGCGCCAAATAACCCCCTCTGTCCCAACAACAGACGCCGACACCATGCGCATCTCCGAGCGAGCCGAGCGGATCGAGCCTTTTTGGGTGATGGAAGTGGCCAAGGCCGCCTCTCAAAAAGCCCGCGAAGTCGCTCACACCGACCGACCTGTGGTGTTCCTGAACATCGGTGAGCCCGACTTCACCGCCCCACCCCGCGTGCAGCAAGCGGCCCAAGCCGCCATTCAAAACGGGCAAACCCAATACACCCCCGCGCTGGGCCTGGACGCCTTGCGCCAAGCCATCAGCCACTGGTACGCATCGCGCTTTGGCGTGCAGGTGCCCGCCAGCCGCATCGTGGTCACGGCTGGCGCATCGGCGGCTTTGCAATTGGCGTGTTTGGCGCTGATCGATCGGGGCGATGAAATCCTCATGCCCGACCCCAGCTACCCCTGCAACCGCCACTTTGTGAGCGCGGCCGAGGGCACAGCCGTGTTGGTGCCCACAACGGCCGAAGAGCGCTTTCAGCTCAGCGCCGCCAAAGTGTCTGCGGCCTGGGGGCCGCAAACGCGGGGCGTCTTGCTGGCATCGCCCTCCAACCCCACGGGCACCTCGATCGACCCGACCGAGCTGGCCCACATCATCGATGTCGTGCGCGATCAAGGCGGCATCACCCTGATCGACGAAATTTACTTGGGCCTGAGCCACGACGACACTTTTGCCCAAAGCGCCCTCGCTTTAGGCGACGACGTCATCAGCATCAACAGCTTCAGCAAATACTTCAACATGACCGGCTGGCGCTTAGGCTGGCTGGTGGTGCCCGACACGCTCACGCCTGTGCTGGAGCGCTTGGCGCAAAACCTCTTCATCTGTGCCAGCACCGTGGCACAACAAGCGGCGCTGGCCTGCTTTGAGCCCGAGAGCCTGGCCGAATACGAGCGTCGCCGCGCCGAATTCAAAGCTCGGCGCGACTATTTTCTGCCGGCCCTGAACGACTTGGGCCTGACGGTGCCCGTCGCACCCGATGGCGCGTTTTACGCCTGGGCGGACTGCACCGCCGCCTGCCAAAAGCTGGGCCTGAAAGACAGTTGGGACTTTGCCTTTGCCGCACTCGAGCACGCCCATGTGGCCATCACCCCGGGGCGCGACTTTGGCAACGACCAGACGGCCCGCTTTGTGCGCTTTTCCACCGCCAACTCGATGTCCGAATTGCAAATCGCCATTGCCCGCTTGAAAGCCTGGTTGCAACCATGACCTCCAGCACCGCCCCTTTTCAGCACCCTGTTCGCATCTATTGGGAAGACACCGACGCGGGCGGCATCGTGTTTTATGCCAATTACCTCAAGTTTTTTGAGCGGGCCCGCACCGAATGGCTGCGCGCCCTGGGCTTTGGCCAGCAGGTACTGCGCGACCAATCGGGCGGCATGTTTGTCGTATCTGAGACCGCCGTCAAATACCTCTCACCAGCCCGCCTGGACGACACCCTCGTTGTGACCGCCGAGTTAAAAACCAGCGGCAAAGCCAGCCTGTGCATTGTCCAACGTGCCTACTTGCGCGCGCCGAACCAAAACGACCGATTGCTGGCCGAGGGCACGATTCGCCTGGGCTGGGTCGACAGCACCACCTTGAAACCCGGCCGTATTCCGGCCTCTGTTCTGGAAGCCCTGAAATGAACCAAGACATGTCCATCGTCTCGCTGCTCTTGCACGCCAGTTTTGTCGTGCAGTTGGTGGTGCTCATTTTGCTCAGCATCTCTGTGGCCAGTTGGGCGGCCATCGTGCGCAAGATCACCGCCATCAAGCGCATCAAAAATCTGAACGAAGAATTTGAACGCGTCTTTTGGTCAGGCACCAGTTTGAATGAGCTGTTCAACGCCGCCAGCCAAAACGCCAAACTGTCGGGCCCGATGGAGCGCATCTTTGCCAGTGGCATGCGCGAATACCAAAAATTGCGCGAACGCCGCATCACCGATGCAGGCACTTTGCTCGACGGCGCACGCCGCGCCATGCGGGCGAGCTTTCAGCGCGAGATGGACGCGGCCGAGTCCAAACTGGCCTTTTTGGCCTCGGTCGGATCGATCTCGCCGTATGTCGGTTTGTTCGGGACCGTGTGGGGCATCATGCACGCCTTCACGGGCTTGGCCAGCTTGCAACAAGTGACCTTGGCGGCTGTGGCCCCTGGCATTGCTGAAGCCCTGGTGGCCACCGCCATTGGCCTGTTTGCCGCCATCCCGGCGGTACTGGCCTACAACCGCTTTTCACACGATGTGGACCGCATCGCCATCAAGTTGGAAACCTTCATTGAAGAGTTCTCCAACATCTTGCAGCGCAGCCTGGGGGCCAATGCCGCCACGGGTCAAGGCTCGGCATCTGGTCACTGAGAGAGGCCCAACAGCATGCCCTCCACATCCTCCCGAGGCCGCGGACGCCGCACCATCTCGGAAATCAACATGGTGCCCTTCATCGACGTGATGCTGGTGCTGCTCATCATCTTCATGGTCACCGCACCCATGATCACGCCCAGCATGGTGGACCTGCCTAGCGTGGGCAAAGCGGCCAAACAGCCGGACAAAGTCATCCAAATCGTCATCCAGAAGGACGAACGGCTGGAGCTGGTGAACGAAGGCAAAACCGACAGCGCCTCGCTGCAAAGCGTGGCCAGCAGCGTGAAAAGACTGGTGGGCGAGGACACCAACACGGCCGTGGTCATCAGCGCCGACCGCACGGTGAAATACGAAACCGTGGTCAAGGTCATGGACAGCCTGCAACGTGCCGGCATTGCCCGAGTCGGTTTGTCGGTTCAACTGGCACCTTGAAAAGGACACAGGTTTGACCGCCAAGGCCACGCCGCACCTCGAATTTGCGCCCCCAGAGCCGCCGGGCATGGGGCGCGCGTGGCTGGTGGCCCTGATCGCGCACGCTTTGTTGTTCTTGGCGCTGGGCTTGGCCACGGCCTGGAAAACCCAACCGCAAACCCTGCAAGCCGAAGCCGAGCTGTGGTCGGCCGTTCCGCAGGCGGCTGCGCCCCGATTGCAAGAGCCTTTGCCTCGGCCAGAGCCCGTGCCCGTGCCTGTGCCGGAACCCCAACCCACACCGCCTGCCAAACCCACTGCGCCCCCACCTCCCGCCCCTGACCCCGCATTGGCCCTGAAAGACGCGCAAATCGCTCTGGAAAAGAAGAAACTGGATGAAAAGAAAAAGGAAGCTGAAAAGCTGAAGGCCGAGAAAGAGAAAGCAGAAAAAGAAAAGGCCGCCAAAGACAAAGCGGCCCAAGAAAAGTTGGCAAAAGCCAAGGCTGAAAAAGAGAAAGCTGAAAAGGACAAGGCAGATAAAGCCAAGCTCGACAAAGAAAAACTCGCCAAAGAGAAAAAGGCGCAAGATGACAAAGAGCGGGAGAAAAAGAAAGCCGCTGAAAAAGACAAGGCAGACAAAGCCGAGGCCGCCAGAGCAGACGCCCTGCGCCAAGAAAACCTCAAGCGCATGCAAGGCCTGGCTGGTGCCTCGGGCGGCGAAAACGCCACTGGCACCGCGCTCAAATCGTCAGGCCCGTCGGCCACTTATGCAGGCCGCTTGGTCGGTCGCATCAAACCCAACATCACCTACCCAGGCGACATGGTGGGCAACCCCAGGGCCGAAGTGGAAGTGCGCGTGGCACCCGACGGCACCATCCAAAGCCGCCGCATCATTCAGCCCAGTGGCAACAAAGCTTGGGACGAAGCGGTTTTGCGGGCCATCGACAAAACCGAAATCTTGCCCAAAGACACCGATGGCCGAGTGCCTCCGGTGATCGTGCTGGGGTTCAGACCGCTCGATTGAGCAAGCGCTGCTTGAAGGCACTACCCTTTCCAGAACCTCAACTTTGAGCTTGCCGTGTCGATACATGAACATCGGCGTTCAATTCAGTCTCCGACTTCACAACCCATCTGGCTGTCCACACCATGACTCTGAAAACCCTTGTTTCTGGCTTGATGATCAGCATGGGATGTCTTTCCATGACCAGCGCATGGGCCCAAAAGAAACCGGCTGGCGCGTGTTTTGTGGCCCATTTCAAATCGCTCGCCCTGCGCACCCATGCACCCGAAGTGCGGGCATCGATGGCCAAAGATTGGCTGGAGCGCAATGCCGGCAGCTGCACGGATGTGCAATTGGCCACCCTCTTGGCCAACAGCCCCAACTGGTTGGGCACCGCATTGACGCTGGAGATCTCCTCCATCCTTGAGGGTGCCATCGAGGCCAAAATCGCCGGCAATCCTGAGCTGATGGGCAAGCTTTATGAATCTCTGGGCAAAGAGGGCCAAGCCTCGACGGTGACCCACAGCACACCCACACCTAGAGCGCCAGTGGTCCGGCCCATGGTCAACACGGGGGTGATTGCGGGCAGTCCCAATTTTGGTTCGATCACAGGGAACACCACCGTCAACCAGAACAACAACCAGTTGAGCAACGCCAGCAGCAGCAATGCGTCCAACAGCAACCAAAACGCGTCGCCCGACGCCATCTCTTCGACCAACATCACCAACCCGCAAATGCCGCAAAACAGCGCCCGCTGAGGCGGCTGAACGCAGTACGCCGGTCAGTCGTAAACAATCCGCGCCTGCCCCTGATCGGCCTGCGCCATCCAGCTGGCCAAAGCGGCATCGGTTGGAAAGAACTTGGCAACTTCGCCCAGTGCCAGCTCGGCGCGAGCGCCCAGTGCCTCATGGCGCCGCTCCAGCACCAAACGAACGGGCAAACCACGCACCAGGTCGCCCTGCTCGGTTTGTTCGCGCTGCGCCGGAAATTCTCTGACAATGCGGGCAATGTCCGGCGCACGGCCATTGATGGCCACACGCAGGTACTTGCCATAGCGGCAGCGCGCGGCCCCCAAGTCCATGATCTGCTCGATCTTGAGCCTGAAACCACCCGAAAAACGGTCAGCCTGCATCTTGGCCGTGACGATGATGAGCTCATCGTCTTTGAGCAAATGCTTGGCCGAGTTGAGCAGGATTTCGTCGGCGGTAGCCTCCATCACACCCGATTTGTCATCGAGCTTGAAAATCGCCACTTTGCCGCGCTGGCCATTGATGACGCGCAAGTCGCTCACGATGCCCGCCAGCACCATGGACTCGCGGCTGTCGATCAGGTCGTCGATCTTGCGGCGCGCAAACTGTCGGACCTCAAGCGCCACCGCGTCGAACAAATGGCCCGACAGGAAGAAGCCCACCGCCGTTTTCTCGAGCAGCAAGCGCTCTTTGATGCCCCAAGGCATGACCTCGACCAACTCCGGCTCTTGTGTGCTGGAGCCGTGCGAGTCGTCACCCAGCATGTCAAACAAACCGCCTTGGTTGGCGTTGGCCGTGGTGGCGCTGGAAAAATCAAACGCACGGTCGATGCTGGCTGACAAGGCGGCGCGGTTCATGTGCAGCGAGTCAAATGCACCGGCCTTGATGAGAGCGTCCACCGTACGCTTGTTGATGCGGGTGCGGTCCACGCGCACCGCAAAGTCAAACAAACTCTTGAAGGGACCACCCTCGTTGCGGGCGGCCACGATGGCCTCGATGGCTTGCTGGCCCGTGCCCTTGATGGCCCCCAGGCCGTAGCGGATGATCTTGTCGGTCACCGGCTCAAAACGGTGCGTGCCCCGGTTCACGTCAGGCGGGTCAAAGCGGATACCGAATTTGAGCGCGTCCTCATAGAGCACCTTGAGCTTGTCGGTGTCGTCCATCTCCACCGTCATGTTGGCGCAAAAGAACTCGGCGGTGTAATGCACCTTCAGCCAGCCCGTGTGGTAGGCCAACAAGGAGTAAGCGGCAGCGTGCGACTTGTTGAAACCGTAACCGGCGAAACGCTCCATCAAGTCGAAAATTTCATCGGCCTTTTCCTGCGGGATGTTGTGCGTGGCCAGGGCTCCATCGCGGAACTTCTCGCGGTGCTCGGCCATTTCCTCGGCCTTTTTCTTGCCCATGGCGCGGCGCAGCAAGTCGGCGCCGCCCAGCGAGTAGCCGCCCAAGATCTGCGCCGTCTGCATCACCTGCTCTTGGTAGACCATGATGCCGTAGGTCTCACTCAGCATTTGGGCCACCGCTGGGTGCGGGTACTCCACCTGCTCGCGGCCGTGTTTGCGGGCCACAAAGCTGGGGATCAGGTCCATCGGGCCCGGGCGGTACAAGGCGTTCAGCGCAATCAGGTCTTCCAGGCGGCTGGGCCGAGCGTCGCGCAGCATGCCCTGCATGCCGCGGCTTTCAAACTGGAACACCGCCTCGGTCTTGCCGTCCGAAAACAGCTTGTAGGTGGGCTCGTCGTCAAGGGGGATGTTCTCAAAGGCAAAGTTTTCCTGACCCTTGTGCCGCGTCATGATGAACTCGCGGGCGATCTCCAAAATCGTCAGCGTGGCCAGGCCCAAAAAGTCGAATTTGACGAGACCTGCGGCCTCCACGTCGTCTTTGTCGTACTGGCTCACCGCCGATTCGCTGCCCGGCTGCTGGTACAGCGGACAAAAGTCGGTCAGCTTGCCCGGCGCGATCAACACGCCCCCAGCGTGCATGCCCACGTTGCGGGTCATGCCTTCGAGCTTTTGCGCCATCTCGATGAGCGTCTTCACATCCTCTTCACGCTCAATGCGCTCAGCCAGAATGGGCTCCATCGCGATGGCGTAGTTGTTTTTATCGCCTTCCTTCGGCGTGGCAGGCGGGTACTGCAAAGTGACCGACATGCCTGGTTTGTTGGGGATCAGCTTGCTGATGCCGTCGCAAAAGGTGTAGCTCATGTCGAGCACGCGGCCCACATCGCGAATGGCCGCCCGCGCAGCCATGGTGCCAAAAGTCACGATCTGGCTGACCGCCTCGCGGCCGTATTTGTCTTTCACATAGTCGATCACCCGGTCACGGTTGCCCTGGCAAAAGTCAATGTCGAAGTCGGGCATGGACACCCGCTCGGGATTCAAGAATCGCTCAAACAGAAGGTTGTATTGCAAAGGGTCGAGGTCGGTGATCTTCAGCGCATAGGCCACCAGCGAGCCTGCACCCGAACCCCGGCCGGGGCCCACCGGACAGCCGTTGGCCTTGGCCCACTGAATGAAATCACCCACGATCAAGAAGTAGCCCGGAAAGCCCATCTTCAAAATGGTGTTCAGCTCAAACTCGAGCCGCTCCACATAGCGAGGACGTTCTTCGTTGCGTTTGTCTTGCACCGGATACAGGTGCAGCAACCGTGCCTCAAGACCCTCAAACGACACATGCCGGAAATAGTCTTCGACAGACATGACCACGCCGTTCACAGGCGGGATCGGAAAGTCTGGCAACTGGGGCTTGCCCAACACCAGGCTCAGGTTGCAGCGCTTGGCGATTTCCAATGTATTGGCAATGGAACTGGGCACATCGGCAAACAAGGCACACATGTCCGCTGCCGATTTGAAAAACTGCTCACGGGTGAAGCGCCGAACCCGGCGCGGGTTGGCCAAAATTTCGCCCTCGGAGATGCAGACGCGCGCTTCGTGAGCTTCGTAATCCTCAGGACCGTGAAACTGCACGGGGTGCGTGGCCACCACAGGCAACCCCAAGCGAGCGGCCAGTGCCACTGCACCCGCCACCTGCGGCTCGTCTTCGGGCCGGCCTGCGCGTTGCAGCTCCAGGTAAAACCGGTGCGGGAAGATCGAACCCAGCTGCAGCGCCACGTCGGCGGCCTTGTCGGCGTCGCCCTGCACGATGGCCTGTCCCACCGGACCGGCTTGCGCACCCGAGAGCAGAATCAACCCGTTCGACAATTCCTTGAGCCAAGCCAGCTTGACCACCGCCACGCCTTTGAGGATGTTTTGCGTCCAGGCACGGGCCAGCAGCTCGCACAGGTTCAGATAGCCGGGGTGGTTTTGCACCAGCAGCACCACGCGGCTGGTGGCCCCCGCGTCGCCCCCCAGGCCCTCAAGGTTGATCTCTGCGCCGATGATGGGTTTGACCCCCTTGCCCCGCCCTTCCTTGTAGAACTTGATGGTGCCAAACAGGTTGTTCAGGTCGGTGATGGCCAGCGCAGGCTGGGCATCCTGAGCGGCCATCTTGACCACATCGTCGATGCGGCAAGTGGCGTCAACGACTGAAAATTCGGAGTGGAGGCGCAGATGAACAAACATAGCCGTCCATTGTAGAAGCTCACCTGGGGGACTGGGATGCCGACGGGTTCGAGGAACGAGCTGGTGCAGTCTTTGGTATGCGACTTCAGTCCCGCAGCACCTGCAAGACTTCCGAGCGAAACTCACGTCCGTACAAAATCAGCACCACCAGCGCCGTGGCCAAAACCAGCGCCAGCGGCGAGAAAAACCAGGCCATGGCAGCAAAAGAAAAATAATACGCCCGCAAACCGTCATTGAAAGTTTCGGCAGCCGCACTGACCAGATTGCCCGCCCTCTGGGCATAGTGATACCGGTCATGTTCCCCGCTGGCAAAGGCTTCAGGCGGCGGCATGCCGCCGATGGCCAGGGCGACAAAGGTGTATTGCCGCATCGACCACGAAAAGCGAAAAAAGGCATACACAAAAATGCCCACCAGCACCAAAATTTTGAGCTCAAACACCAGCAAGGGCGTCGGCTGCGCGAAGGGAATCTCACCCACCAACTCGGCCGCTTTGTTGGTGGTGCCCAAAAGCGCAAACAAACCACCAATGATGATGATGCTGGTGGATGAAAAAAACGCGGGGGTTTGAGACAAGTTCTGGGTGATCAAGCCATCCAGCATGCGGGGATCGCGAGATGTGGCCTGCAACATCCAGCTTTGCCGGTAGGTGTTGGTGGTAGCGATCAAGGTTTTGTCCAACTTGCCCCGGATCCGCGCAAACCAGGCATAGCCCACCCACAAACCAAAAAAAGAAAACAGTGCCAGCCAATCGGCCCAAGGCAGCATGGAAATGATTTTCATGGGTGCATCCTAGCAACAGTCTCAGCGGGCTGACGGCCTTGGGGCGTTATCGAAAAAAAAAAGCCAGGGCGACCTGGATCGCTCTGGCTTTTAGCGTGGTTTTATGGCGTGGGTATTCGCTCGAGGACCACCCACGGTGCTCCCCCTAAACACATCAACCGCGCAGTTTGGCCGCCACGGCAGCCACACGCTCGCCATAGGCTTTGGCGGTGTCCAAGTCGCCTTGAGGAATGTCTTCGGCTGGGCTGGTGGGGCCCACTTGGGCCATCAGGCCGGAATTGGAGCCGATGCGGTTGATGGTGCCGTCATTCATGGCCGGCTGGCCCACCCACACCATGCCTTGTTGCATGGCCAGTGTGATGAAGTACTGGAGGGTAGACAGCTTGTCGCCGCTGGGGCTGGCCGAAATCGTGAAACCGCCTGCGACCTTGTCCTTCCAGGCGCTGCTGAACCAACGCTTAGACGTGGCATCGGCAAACTTCTTGAACTGCCACGAAGCCATGCCCATGTAGGTGGGCGAGCCAAAGATGATGGCATCGGCCGCGTCCAAAGCGGTCCAATCGGCATCGGTGATGTTGCCGTCGGCATCGATCGCGATCACCTGAGCGTTGGCGCCTTGGGCCACATATTGGGCGACGCGCTGGGTGTGGCCGTAGCCAGAGTGGTAAACAACAACGGTTTTTGCCATGAGAAAAGCTCCTGAAGAAAAATCAGAGGGTTAAAAAAATCAAGCGGCCAGATCGAACACCAGGACTTCTGCGTCCTGCCCTTCGCCCAAAGCCAAAGAAGACTCGGCCTGCAGCATGGCCGCATCGCCCGCCGTCAGCAACTGGCCATTGACCTGCAGCGCGCCGCGCACCAAAAACACATACGCCTTTCGCGCCGGATTCAGGTTCATCACCGCACTTTCCGAGCCATCGAACAGACCTGCGTACATGCGGGCATCGGCGTGGATGTCCACCGTGTGAGCGGCCGCTTGGGCATCGTTTGCGGGCGCGGCCACCAAGGCCAGAAGACCGCGCTTGGCACTTTCGGGCACGGTTTTTTGCTCGTAACCCGGGTCAATGCCCGTCACATTGGGCTCGATCCAGATCTGCAAAAAATGCGTCTGCTCTCCTTGGGCGTGGTTGAACTCGCTGTGGCGCACGCCGCTGCCTGCGCTCATGCGTTGCACGTCTCCGGGTGGAATGCCCTTCACATTGCCCATGCTGTCTTGGTGCGCCAAATTGCCCGACAGCACGTAGCTGATGATCTCCATGTCGCGGTGGCCATGCGTGCCAAAGCCAGTGCCAGGCGCAATGCGGTCTTCATTGATCACCCGCAGGTTGCCAAAGCCCATATGGACCGGATCAAAGTAGTTGGCAAAAGAAAAGCTGTGATACGACTTGAGCCAGCCGTGGTCGGCGTAGCCACGGTCGGCCGATTTGCGGATGTTCAGCATGGGGGCGTCCTTTCAAGTAGCCAAGGCTATTAGCTTGGTGTGAGCCTGAACTTTAGCCCCGCAAGCACCTTTGCAAGTTGCCACAGTTTGCTGGCATCATTCAATAAAATTGAATGATCAACCAACCACCATGCAAACACCCCGAGACTGGCTGACCCCCGAAACCCTGCTCATGCTGCAGACCATTGCGCAAAAAGGCAGCTTTGCTGCTGCCGCCCGGGCTCTGAACTTGGTGCCCAGCACCCTGACCTACCGGGTGCGCCAACTCGAAGACGCACTCGATGTGTTGCTGTTTGACCGCAGCGCCCGCATGGCCGTGCCCACTGCCGCAGGCCAAGAGTTGCTGCGCGAAGCCAGCCGCCTGCTCGACGACATGGACGCGGTGGCCAACCGCGTCCGCCGCGTAGCCACAGGCTGGGAGGCGGTGTTCACCGTGGCGGTGGACAGCATCGTCGCGCGCAGCGTGGTGATGGACCTGTGTGCCAGCTTTTTGGCCCTGGGCTCAACCACCCGACTGCGGCTGCGCTACGAAACCCTATCGGGCACTCTGGCTGCGCTGACGTCTGGCCAAGCCGATCTGGCACTTGGGGCGGTGGCCATACCAGGGCTGCCAAAAGACATACACCACCTGGAACTGGGGCCAGTGCCCTTTGTGTTTGCCGTGGCCGCACACCACCCCTTGGCCGCTGCCCCCGAGCCGCTGACCGATGCCCTGCTGGCGCAACACCGCGCCGTGGCCGTGGCCGACTCGGTCAGCCGGGGCACGGGGCTGACCATTGGCCTTTTGGGTGGGCAGGACGTGTTCACTGTGCCCGACATGCCCAGCAAACTCGAAGCTCAATTGCGCGGCTTGGGCGGCGGATTCTTGCCAGAATCGCTGGCGCGCCCCTACATCGACAAAGGCCTGCTGGTGGCCAAGCAAGTCCTCACGCCCCGGACCAATACTTGCCATTACGCCTGGCGCGACACCCGCCAAACCCGTGCAGGGCAGGCCCTCAAATGGTGGCTCCAGCAACTTGACAATCAGACCACGCGTGCAGCCTTGCTGGGTCTTCATCCCCGTGTGTGACAAGGTCCTGTTCCTCGGGCATCGGGAATAACCCACCCGGGCAGTTTCTGGTCCCTTTTCTCAGCTAAAGTGATCCCATGACAACACAACACATCGCCATCATCGGTGTCGGCATGGCCGGCGTCACTTGCGCTCGCACTTTGCGTCAAGCGGGGCACAACGTCACCCTCTTTGAAAAAAGCCGAGGCCTCGGGGGACGCATGTCCACTCGTGCCAGTGCGTTTGGCAGCTTTGACCACGGTGCGCAGTACTTCACTGTGCGCGACCCGCGTTTTGAACTGGCCATCGGCACGGCCCCGGGCGTGTCCAAAGCCTGGAGCGCCAATGCCGTGCGTGTACTTGACCCCAATGGGCGTGTCATTGAAGCCGGCCTGCCCGGCGGCGAGCGCCACTGGGTTGCAGCGCCTGGCATGAACGCTTTGGTCAAGGCCTGGGCGACGCCTTTGGTCGAAGACGGCAATGTGCAGCTGCAAACCCGGGTGACCCAAATCGTGGTTGACCCACTGAGGAAAAACGGCTGGCAGCTGCAAACCGAAACAGCGGATGGCGGACAACACGTCTTCGCTGGATTTGACAAAGTCATCTTGGCCATTCCACCCGAACAAGCCAAAGCTTTGCTCAAGGCTTCGGGCCTGAGCGATCTGGCCCACCCGCTGGACACGGTGCGGGTGGACCCTTGTTGGACCTTGATGCTGGCCTACCCCCAAGCTGTACAACCCGACCTGATCACCATCGGCCCCCAATGGAACGCCGCCCGCAGCACCCACCACCGGATTGCCTGGATGGCCCGCGAGTCGTCTAAACCTGCTCGAGAGCGCATCGAGCGCTGGACCGTGCAGGCCAGTGCCCCTTGGTCTGCCGAGCATGTGAACGACAGCCCCGATCGCGTCAAAGGCAAACTCATCAAGGCCTTTGCCGAAATCTCCGGCATCCGCGTCACGCCTGCCCACGCCGAAGTCCACCGCTGGCTGTACGCCAAAACTGTCCAGCCTTTGGGACAAAGCTTTTTGTGGTCCAAAGAGCAAGGCATCGGCCTGTGCGGCGACTGGTGTTTGGGCCACCGGGTTGAAGACGCCTTCGTCTCGGGCCTGGAGCTGGCCATGGCGGTGCTCAAAAAGCGCTGATCACCTGACGCTGACCCCACATGGCTGAGGTTTACACAGGCCGGTTTGCACCCTCGCCAACCGGCCTTTTGCATGCAGGCTCACTGGTTGCCGCGTTGGCCAGTTGGCTCGATGCACGTGCACATGGTGGCCCGTGGCTGGTGCGCATCGAAGACGTGGACACGCCGCGCTGTGTGCCGGGGGCCGATCTGGCCATCTTGCAGCAATTGGCCGATTGCGGTTTGGTGCCCGACGTCCCAGTGCTGTGGCAAAGCCAGCGCCACGCGGCTTACCAGGGCGCACTGGACATGCTGATCCAAAAAGGCTGGGCCTACCCCTGCGGCTGCTCGCGCAAAGACATTGAAACCGCCATCGAATCAGCGCAAGCCCAGTCGGTCGCGCGTCACCATGCGGCGGTTTACCCTGGCACCTGCCGTGATGGATTGAACGGCAAACCCGCCCGCGCCTGGCGGCTCGATGTGCAGGCCGTGCAAACCGCGCTGGGCCAGCCCACCCTCACCCATTGGACCGACCGCCGCCTGGGGCCGCAGCAGCAAAACGTGTGTGAAGAAGTGGGTGATTTTGTGCTGCGCCGCGCCGATGGCCTGTGGGCCTACCAACTGGCTGTGGTGGTGGATGATGCAGCGCAAGGCATCACCCATGTGGTGCGCGGCCAAGACTTGGCCGACAACACGGCCAGGCAGATCGTCCTGCAACGGGCCTTGGGGCTGGCCACGCCCCAATACCTGCACACGCCACTGGTGCTGGGTGCCAATGGTGAAAAACTCAGCAAACAAAACGGGGCCTTGGCGCTGGACCTGCAGCACCCCTTGCAGGCGCTGAACACAGCGGCACAGGCCTTGGGACTGCCCAGGCTGCCCGAACACACGCCCATTGACCAAGCCTTGACCCGTTGGACGACTTTGCACGCCAACACCTTGGGTACAGCGTTTGCATCCAAAGCATGATTCACACATCACATGTGTGAATTTCATGCCATTGGGGGAGGTCAAACCATGAACATCACCTTGTCTGTGGACGAGCGGGTCGCAGAATCTGCGCGTGAAGCAGCCCGAAAAATGGGCAAAAGCAGGTGCTTCATCGACACCCACTTCTTGGTTTACGCCGACAGCACCGACGAGCCCCACAAACAGCGCATCGCCATCGACTTGCTGAGGCACCTGCGGTTTCAACGTTTGGGGGTTTTGTCCACGCAGGTGCTCAACGAGTACATCCAAGTTGGCCTGCGCAAAATGGGACTGCCCCACAGCCATGTTCGCGCGCAACTGCAGTGCTACCGACAAATGGACCTGGCGGGCGTGACGCCAGACACCATCGAGCAGCCGCGATAATCGCAGGCTTTGCACAACACTTCGGCACCCAAGCCACCGCCCTCATGACGACCCCAGAGAACAGCCAGCAGCAGCCTGCCCAAGACCATGTCACCCACAAGGCTGCCACCGACGCACCCTTCATGCGGCAGATCAAAACCTATGTGCTGCGCGCCGGACGCATGGGCTCGGGCCAAATGCGCGCATTTGAGCAATTCGGCCCCCAGTTCTTGATCCCCTACCGTGCAGAGCGCCTGGACGTGCAAGCCGCATTTGGACGCGATGCCCCGCTGATTCTGGAGATTGGTTTTGGCATGGGCGACGCGACAGCCACGATCGCACAAGTGCGCCCGGGTGATAACTTTTTGTGCGGCGAGGTGCATGAGCCGGGCGTGGGTGCCTTGCTCAAGCGATGCGGCGAAGAGCGCATTGGCAACATCCGCATCGTGCAGCACGATGCGATCGAGGTCATGGACCACATGTTGGGCGAGGGCAGCCTGGACGGCGTGCACATCTTTTTCCCAGACCCTTGGCACAAAAGCCGCCACCACAAGCGCCGCCTGATCCAGTCGCCTTTCATCCAGCGACTGGCCCAGCACATCAAGCCAGGGGGTTACCTGCACCTGGCCACCGACTGGCAGCCCTACTCCGAGCAAATGATGGGTGTGCTGCGCGCCGAGCCATTGCTGGTCAACACCAGCGATGCGCCCGATGGTTTTGCCGCCAAGCCCGACTACCGGCCGCTCACCAAGTTTGAAAACCGGGGCCTCAAACTCGGCCACGGGGTGTGGGACCTGGTGTTCCGCCGGGTCTGACATGCGCGAATCCGGGCACCCACTTCAGTTGCCCATGCGCAAGGGCGTGAGCGCCAGCGTGGTGTCGGTGCCGCAAGGCGCACCCCACTTGCTTGATTTTTTGGCCCAGCGCATGCCCGGTATTTCGCGCAGCGAATGGGCTGAACGCTTGGCGCAAGGCTTGGTGCTGCACGAGAGCGGCCAAGTGGCCCTGCCCGACCAAAGTTGCCAACCGGGCCAGCGCCTGTACTACTACCGGCATCTGGCCGATGAACCCCTGCTGCCGTTTCAGGCACAGGTCTTGTTTGAAGACGAGCACTTGCTGGTGGTGGACAAACCGCACTTCATGCCTGTCACGCCCACGGGCCGTTACGTGCAGCAAAGCCTTTTGGTGCAGCTCAAGCACCAGACGGGCTGCGCCGATTTGGTGCCACTGCACCGCATCGACCGCGAAACCGCGGGTTTGGTCTTGTTCGGCAAACGCCTGCAAGAGCGCCACGCTTACCACGCGCTGTTTCGGGATCATCAGATCCACAAGACCTACCACGCAGTGGCAGCGCATGCGCCGCACCTGAAACTGCCGCTGGTGCTCACCAGCCGCTTGGTGCCGGGCGAGCCGTTTTTCAGAACGCAGGAAGTGCCGGGGCCAGCCAACAGCGAAACCCGCATCGCCTTGCTGCACACCGATGGCCTGCGGACGCTGTATGCGCTGAAGCCCATCAGCGGCAAGCGCCACCAACTGCGGGTACACATGAACGCCCTGGGCATACCGATCGAAGGCGACCAGTTCTACCCCACGGTCTTACGTGGCCCGGACGCACCGGAAGATTTCAGCCAGCCTTTGCAACTCTTGGCCCATTCGGTGCGATTCACCGATCCAATCACCGGCCAAACCCGCGAGTGGACCAGCGAACTGCATTTGGCACTTCGTCCGCCTTGAGTCGTTTGGGTGGCTTGACTCAGCCCGGCAGCAAACCCGCCAGCAACTGGCTCAGGTGCACGGCCTCTCGCTGAGCGCCATCCTGAATTTGGTGGCGGCAACTGGTGCCATCGGCGACCACGATCGCGTCGGGCTGAGCGCGCACTGCAGGCAGCAGACTCAGCTCGGCCATTTGCATCGACACGTCGAAGTGGCTGGCCTCGTAGCCAAAACTGCCGGCCATGCCGCAGCAGCTGCTCTCGATCAACTGCGGCTTGGCCCCGGGAATCCAGCGCAAGACCTCCATCACGGGTGACACCGCGTCAAAAGCTTTTTGATGGCAATGGCCGTGCAGCAAGACCGGGCGGTCCACCGGGGCAATCTGCGCTTTGAGCGCGTCCAGCTGCCCAGCTTGGGCTTCCCGGGCCAAAAACTCTTCAAACAGCAACGCCTGCTGGGCGATTTTTTGAGCGCCCTCGCCCAAACCCATCACCAGCAACTCGTCGCGCAAGGTGAGCAAACACGAGGGCTCTAGACCCACGATGGCCAAACCGCGCTCGGCAAAAGGCAGCAGACTTTGCACGACTTCGCTGGCCTTTTCGCGGGCTTTGTCCACCATACCGCTGGCCAAATAGGTGCGCCCGCAGCACAAGTGCTGGCCGTCTTCTTGCAACTTGGTGGCCACATGCACGGTGTAGCCAGCCGCCTGCAGCACCTTCACAGCCGCATGCGCGTTGGCCGACTCCAAGTAGCCGTTGAAGGTGTCCACAAACAAGACCACGCCGCGCGTGCAGGCCAAGACTTCGGCACGGCTGGCGGTGGCCTGTGCGGGCTTGGGCTGGGTGTTGAAGAAGTGCCGCGTTTGCCACTGCGGCAAACTGCGCTTGGCCGACAGGCCCAAGAGCTTTTCAGTCAACGCGGCCAACAGCGGCATGCGGTTGCGCAGGTTGAGAGCCGGGGCCAGGCGGGCCGCCCAGCGGGCGTAGTCGGGCAAATGGGCCACCAATTTGTCTTGCAGCGTGTGGCCGTGCTTGGCCTTGTAGTGCTGCAAAAACTCGACCTTCATCTTGGCCATGTCCACCCCGGTGGGACAATCGCGTTTGCAGCCTTTGCAGCCCACACACAGGTCCATCGCATCATGAACCGCTTGGCTGGACAAGGCGTCTTGGCCCGCCAGACCCTCAATCTGCCCGCTCAGGGCCATGCGCAAGGTGTTGGCGCGGCCGCGCGTCAGGTGCTGCTCATCGCGGGTCACACGGTAGCTGGGGCACATGGTGCCCGCATCGAACTTGCGGCAGTGCCCGTTGTTGTTGCACATTTCCACCGCTTTGGCCAGGCCTTGGGCTGGGTCACCGCCGGTGCCGGGTGCGCTGGTTTGCTCGGTCACCGGGTCGTTTTGCACGTCCCAGGCGCGCCAGTCGAGTGCTGTTTGGATGGACACCACCTTGTACGTCGGGGGGAAACGCATCAAGGACGTGTCGTCCATTTTGGGCGGGTTGACGATGCGCTGGGGGCACAGCAGTTGCTGCGGGTCCATTTCCTGTTTGATGCGGGCAAAGGCCTCGGTAATGCGCGGGCCGAACTGCCAGCCGATCCACTCGCCCCGGCACAGGCCATCGCCATGTTCACCGCTGAAGGCGCCTTTGTAGCGTCGCACCAGTTCACTCGCCTCTTCGGCAATGGCGCGCATTTTGGCAGCGCCATCGCGGCGCATGTCGAGGATGGGGCGCACATGCAATGTGCCCACCGAGGCGTGGGCGTACCAAGTGCCGCGGCTGCCGTATTTGCGAAACACGCCGGTCAGGGCGTCGGTGTACTCGGCCAGGCTTTCCAGCGGCACCGCACAGTCCTCGATGAAGCTCACCGGCTTGCCGTCGCCGCGCAGGCTCATCATGATATTCAGGCCCGCCTTGCGAACTTCCCACAGATTTTTCTGCGGCGCATCGTCCACCATCTCGACCACACTGCCGGGCAAGCCCAGGTCGCCCATCAGCTCCACCAGTTCCTTGATCTTGTGCGCGATATCGCCCTTGCTCGGCCCGGAAAACTCCACCAGCAGCACCGCCTCGGGCATGCCGCCGTTGATGTGCGGCGACAAGGCGGTGCGGATGGTGGGTGCAAACGCCGGGTTCTGCAAAGACAGCTCGATCATGGTGCGGTCCACCAACTCGACCGCCGACAGTTGCCCCTCCGGCATGCCCTGGCCCAGTTTGACGATGTGTTGCGCCGCGTCCATCGCCTGGTAAAAAGTCGGGAAGTTCACCACCCCCAGCACCTTGGCGCGGGGCAACTCGGCCAAACGCAGGGTGAGCGAACGCGTGAGCGCCAGCGTGCCCTCGCTGCCAATCAGCAAATGCGCCAAGTTGACCGAGCCGTCCGCCGTGTAAGGCCGCTCGTTCTGGTTGCGGAAAATGTCCAGGTTGTAACCGGCCACACGGCGCAACACTTTGGGCCAGTGGGCGTCCATCTCGCTGGCGTGTTGCAGCGCCAAGTCGCGCACAAAGTCGCCAATCTGGCGCACACGGCCTTGGGCTTGTTCATAGGCGCCAAACTCGAGCAAGCTGCCGTCGGCCAACCAAGCCTCAGCACCCAGCACGTTGTGCACCATGTTGCCGTAGGCAATCGAGCGGCTGCCACAAGAGTTGTTGCCCGCCATGCCGCCCAGCGTGGCCTGGGCGCTGGTGGACACGTCCACCGGGTACCACAGGCCATGCGTTTTGAGGGCAGCATTCAGGTGGTCCAGCACCAGGCCTGGCTCCACGGTGGCGGTGCGCTGCGCCGGGTCCACTGCAAGAATCTTGCGCATGTATTTGGAGTGGTCTATGACCAGACCCGCGCCCACGGTTTGCCCGCACTGACTGGTGCCGCCGCCGCGCGGCACGATGGGCACGCCCACGTCACGGCAAATGTCCAGCGCCACGCGCACATCGGCTTCGTCACGCGGCACGAAAACGCCCACAGGCATTTCCTGATAAATCGAAGCATCGGTGGCGTAGCGGCCCCGGTCGGCAGGAGAAAACAAGACCTCACCCCGGGTGTCGGAACGCAAGCGCTTGGCCAACAACCCGGCCACCTCGTTGCTGGTGCGCGCGACCTTGTCGTAAGCATGCCGGGGCAAGGATTTGGACAAGTCGATCGGCAAAGGGGCGTTCATGGAGCGTGTCCTTCTGTCTGAAAAGGGCTATCACTGAGGCTGCTGCCCTCTGGCGAAGCAAAAATGGGCTGGCGTGAACTGCGCAGCTGCTCGATCACCACGTTGCGTTTGTTGTCCAGATGCTGCATCAGCACTTGGCGCAGGGCAGCCGGGTCGCGGGCTTCCAAGGTTGTACGTGGCGGTCAGCACCGGGTTTTTGGCTGCTGCATTGAAACTGCGGTGAATCGCCGCATTGACCTGGTAGTAGGCCGAGAGGTCACGCCGGGTGTAGGCCGCCATCATTTCGTAATGCAAGGCCTTGATCTCATTGAGTTCAGCCTCGGTCACGCGCTGGGCCGCCAACTCGCCCGACAGACCCTCCAGCCCAGCCATCACCTCAAAGGTGTGCCGCACATCGGCCTCGCTCAGTTGCACAGCGACCGAACCCCGGTTTGGCAAAAGCTCGACCAAGCCTTCAGCGGCCAGCATCTTGATGGCCTCGCGCAACGGCGTGCGCGAGATGCTCAACTCTTCGCACAGGGTGCGCTCGTTGAGTTTGCCGCCAGGCGGGATCAGGCCTTCCACCAGCATTTGGCGCAGGCGGTGCGCGACTTGTTCATGCAAAACGGGGCGTGCAATGGACAGGTTTTCTGAAGCCATGAATTTGATTTGAATACAAAAATCGATGATGTTGCTCTTAATTCTAGGGCATCCACCCTTGACAAATGTATTTTGAATACAAAAAATATGCGGCATAAGAAAGGCGTTATTTCCCATGCTCGTCACCAATTTTCATCCCACCGGTCGCCACTTCCTGCAAATCCCAGGTCCCTCACCCGTACCCGACCGCATCTTGCGCGCCATCAGCTCGCCCACCATCGACCACCGTGGCCCCGAATTCGGTGCCCTTGGCCTGAAAGTCTTGGCCGATGTGCAAAAGATTTTCAAAACCCGCCATCCGGTCATGATTTACCCGGCCTCGGGCACCGGTGCTTGGGAAGCTGCGCTGAGCAACGTGCTCCAAGCCGGCGACCATGTGCTGATGTACGAAACCGGCCACTTTGCATTTTTGTGGAACAAACTGGCCCAACAGCTCGGTCTGAAATCCGAGGTCTTGAGTCTGCCTGGCCTGGAGGGCTGGCGCCATGGCGTGCAAGCCGACCTGATCGAGCAACGCTTGACGGCCGACACCGGTCACAGCATCCAGGCCGTGTGCGTGGTGCACAACGAAACCTCCACCGGCGTGACCAGCGACATCGCCGCCGTGCGCCGCGCCATGGACGCGGCCAAACACCCCGCCTTGCTCTTGGTGGACACCATTTCTGGCCTGGCCAGTGCCGACTACCGCCACGACGAATGGGGCGTGGACGTGACCATCAGCGGTTCGCAAAAAGGCTTGATGCTGCCGCCCGGGATCAGCTTCAACGCTCTGTCACCCCGCGCCATCGAAGCCAGCCAAAAAGGCGGCATGCCACGCAGCTATTGGGCTTGGGGCGAGATGATCGAGATGAACAAAAACGGCTACTGGCCCTCCACCCCCAACACCAATTTGCTCTATGGCTTGAGCGAAGCTTGCGACATGCTGCTGGCCGAAGGCCTGGACCAAGTTTTTGCGCGACACCAGCGCTGGGCCGCTGGCGTGCGGGCGGCCGTCAACGCCTGGGGCCTGCCCATCCAGTGTGCCGACCCGACCGTTTACTCACCCATCCTGACTGGCGTCATGACCCCTGAAGGCATCGACGCCGACGCGGTGCGCAAAGTCATCCATCAGCGCTTTGACTGTTCACTGGGCACCGGCCTGGGCAAAGTCAAAGGCCGCATGTTCCGCATTGGCCACCTGGGCGACAGCAACGACCTGACCCTGATCGCCACCGTGGCGGGCTGCGAGATGGGCCTGAAGCTGTCGGGCGTGACGCTGCAAGGCAGTGGCGTGCAGGCCATCATGGACCATTTTTCAAACCACTGACCCAGGGCATAAAACCCAGGGCCTCCCGTTTTCTCGCGTGCATTTACAACCACTATCCAAGGAGACAACATGAAACGCAGAACCTTTGTGGCCGCTACAGCAGCCTCAGCCGCAGCGATGGTGGCCCCCGCCACCCAGGCGCAAACCTTGCCCTCGGGGCCGGTGCGCATCCTGGTGGGGTTCGCACCAGGAGGCGGGACCGACATCTTGGCCCGCATCGTGGCGCAAAAGCTGCAAGTCATGTGGGGCGTCACCGTGTTGGTGGAAAACCGTGCGGGCGCGACCGGTGTGATCGCTGCAGAATTTGTCGCCAAAGCCCCGCCGGATGGCAACACCCTGCTGATGGCGCACATCAACAGCCATGCTTTGGCCCCCGCGCTGATGCCCAAACTCAACTATGTGGTGGACCGCGACTTCACGCCTTTGACCTTGGTGGGCATCACGCCCAATTTGCTGATCTCGAACAACGACCAACCCGCCAAAACCGTGGCCGAATTGGTCGCTCAATGCAAGGCCAACCCCGGCAAGGTGAGCTTTGGTTCTGCCGGTCAAGGCTCGGCCCAGCACATGGCGCTCGAGTCCTTCAAGCTGGCTGCAGGTGTGGACACCATCCACATTCCCTACAAGGGATCAGGCCCCATGTTGGCGGATTTGATTGGGGGCCAGATCGCTTATTCGTTTGACACCATGACCGCTGCGACACCGCACGTCAAAAGCGGCAAAGTGCGCGCGATTGCTCAAACCCGTGCCAAGCGGGCATCCAGCTACCCCAACGTGCCCACCATGGTTGAGGCAGGCTTTCCCAACTTTGAAGCCACCACCTGGTATGGCTTGGCAGGACCGGGCAAGATGCCCCCAGCCATGGCGCAGCGCATGAACGAAGACATCAACAAAGTGCTGCTCATGCCCGATGTGATGGAAAAATTGGCGCAGTTCGGCGCAGAAGACGGCGGCGGTTCAGCCCAACGCTTTGCAGACTTCATTCGCAGCGAACAAGTCAAGTGGGCCAAAGTGGTCAAAGACAGCAACGTCAAGCTCGACAGCTGATGACCGACATTCTGGCCTCAGGCACCGTGGAACTTGTCATCCGGCAAGGTGTGGCCACGGTGACCTTCAACCGACCCCAGGCTCGCAATGCGATGACCTGGGCCATGTACCAACAACTCAGCCGCCACTGCGAAGCGTTCAAAGCTGATACCAGCGTGCGCGCTGTGGTGTTTCGTGGTGCCGGAGGCCAAGCCTTTGTGGCAGGCACCGACATCGAGCAATTCAAAACCTTCAACACGGGCGAAGACGGCGTGGCCTACGAGGCGCAAATCGAAGCCTGCATTGACTTGCTTTGCTCTTTGCCCATGCCCACCCTGGCGGTCATCGAAGGCTGGGCTGTCGGCGGCGGCCTGGCCATTGCCACCGCTTGCGACTTTCGCCTGGCCACACCGGGCTCGCAATTGGGTGTGCCGATTGCCAAAACATTGGGCAACTGTTTGTCGGTGGCGAATGTGGCGCGCCTGCGTGCCGCTTTTGGACACCAACGTGTCAAACGCATGCTCATGCTGGCCGAGATGATCGGGGCTGATGAGGCCCTGGCCTGCGGCTATTTGCACCAACTGGCAGAACCCACCGACATCGATGCGACCACCAACGCCTTGGTGCAGCGTCTGACATCCTTGGCCCCGGTGACCCAACTGGTGAGCAAACAAGCACTGAACCGATTGGTGCAGCACAGCGCACCCGAGGCCGAAGACCTGATTCGCCAAGCCTACGGCAGCAAGGACTTCCGCGAAGGTGTCAACGCCTTTGTGGCCAAACGCAAACCCCTTTGGAAAGGTCTTTGAGCATGGCAAGCGCAGAACGCACCGGACCTTTGGCCGGACTGCGCGTCCTCGAAATGACGCAGATCATGTCGGGCCCAACCTGTGGCCTGCTGTTGGCCGACATGGGGGCGGATGTCATCAAGATCGAAAAGCTCCCCGGCGGCGATGACGCCCGGGGCTACCGCGACCCGCAAATCAACGGCGTGTCTGCGCCCTTTTTGATGCTCAACCGCAATAAACGCGGCTTGGCCATTGACCTGAAAAAACCACAAGGCCGCGCCCTGCTGCTGCGCATGGTCAAAGACGCCGATGTGCTGGTCGAGAACTTCCGGGGCGGCACCATGGAGAAGCTGGGTCTAAGCTACGCAACCCTGCGCGAAGTGAACCCAGGTCTGATTTATTGCGCCATATCGGGCTATGGCCGCACCGGCCCTTACGCCGACAAGGGCGGCTTTGACCTGATCGCTCAAGGCTTTGCCGGCTTGATGGCGGTGACGGGCGAGCCCGGTCGACCCCCTGCCAAAAGCGGCAACGCTGTGTCCGACATGAACGCGGGCATCTTGGCCGCCACGGGCATCTTGGCCGCTTATATCCACAAGCTCAAAACCGGCGAGGGCCAAATTGTGGACACCTCTTTGAGCGACGCTGCCCTGCAGCAAACCTATTGGCACGCCGCCGTTTGGCTGGCCACGCAGCGCGAACCCCAGCCCACGGGCTCGGCGCACATCCTGACCGCGCCCTACCAAGCCTTTGAAGCCAGCGACGGATGGATCAACATCGGTGGGGCCAACCAGACCAACTGGGAGCGCATTTGCACCGTGCTGGGCCACCCCGAGTGGCGAGAAGACCCCCGTTTTGCGACCAACAGCGACCGCATGGCCCATTTGAACGAATTGGTGAAGCTGATGAATGCCGTGCTGCGCCAACGCACACGTGCCGAATGGCAAGCCGACATGGATGCCGCAGGCGTGCCCGCTGGGCCGGTCCACACCATCGGCGAGGCGCTGTCACACCCGCAAACTTTGGCGCGCGGCATGGTGGTGACCTTGGAGCACCCGCAAGCGGGCACCACGCGTGGCATTGGGTGTCCGATCCACTTTTCGCAAACACCCACCGACACCGGACAAGCCGCCCCTTTGCTGGGCCAGCACACACGCGAATTGCTGCAAGAACACGGCTTGAGCGAAGCTGAAATCAACGACCTGATCGCGCAAGGCGCCGTGTCTCAGGCGGGTTAAGACGCCCGTCGGATCAGCGGGTTTTCAAACCCGCTCGTTCACCCAAGCCTGCACGCTGGCCAGCGCTGCGGGCAAGGCTGCCGGGTTGTTGCCGCCGGCCATGGCCATGTCGGGCTTGCCACCGCCTTTGCCACCGACCTGGCCTGCCACAAAACTGGCCAACTCACCAGCTTTGACTTTGCCCACGGTGTCGGCAGTCACGCCCGCGGCGATCTGCACTTTTTCGCCGTCCACAGCGGTCAGCACGATCACAGCGGTCTTGATCTTGTCCTTGAGCTTGTCCATGGTGTCGCGCAAAGTCTTGGCGTCGGCGCCCTCCAGCGTGGCCACCAGCAGCTTGATGCCTTTGACGTCCACCGCTTGGCTCAGCAGCTCATCGCCCTGGGCCGAAGCCAGCTTGCCTTTGGCAGCGGCCAGTTCTTTTTCCAGCGCCTTGACCTGGTCCAACACTTGGGCAATGCGTGCATTCAGCTCGGCCGGTTGGGCCTTGAGCGTGCCTGCCGCCTGGGTGACGGTGTCTTCGAGAGATTGCAAATAGGCCAGTGCATTGGCCCCCGTCACCGCCTCGATGCGGCGCACGCCTGCCGCCACACCGCCTTCGCTGACGATTTTGAACAGGCCAATGTCGCCCGTGGCTTTCACGTGGGTGCCGCCGCAAAGTTCGCGGCTGGAGCCGATGTCGAGCACACGCACGGTCTCGCCGTACTTCTCACCAAACAGCATCACGGCTCCGGTTTTCTGGGCGCTTTCGATGTCCATCACACGCGCTTGCGCGGCGGCATTGGCCAAAATTTCGGCGTTGACCTGGGCTTCGATCTGGCGAATCTCGGCATCGGTCACCGGCGCGTTGTGCGCAAAGTCAAAACGGGTGCGCTCGGCATTGACCAAGCTGCCCTTTTGCTGCACATGGCCGCCCAGCACTTCGCGCAGGGCTTTGTGCATCAGGTGCGTGGCGCTGTGGTTGCGCACGGTGGCGGCGCGCAGGCCCAAGTCCACATGGGCTTGCAGTGCATCACCCACCTTCAGGCTGCCGGATTTGACTTCGCCGTGGTGGCCAAACACATCGGCTTTGATCTTGAGCGTGTCGGCCACATTGAACTGGCCGCCGGCGTTGTGCAGCATGCCCTGATCGCCCACCTGACCACCCGACTCGGCATAAAAAGGTGTGGTGTCCAACACCACCACGCCTGCTTGGCCTGCTTTGAGCTCGTTCACGGCGTTGCCGTCGGCGAACAAAGCCAGCACTTGGGCGTTGGCCGTCAGCTCGTCATAACCCACAAAGTCGTTGCCAGCGCCGGTGTAATCGAGCGCCTTGTCCATCTTGAACTTGCCAGCTGCACGGGCCTGGGCTTTTTGCTTTTCCATGGCGGAGGCAAAACCGGCTTCGTCCACGCTCAGGCCGCGCTCGCGACACACGTCGGCCGACAGGTCGAGTGGGAAGCCGTAGGTGTCGTGCAGCTTGAAGGCCACTTCGCCGGGCAACACTTTCACACCACCGTCCAGGGCCGCATCCAGAATTTGCATGCCGCTTTGCAGCGTCTCAAAGAAGCGTTCTTCTTCCACACGCAAAACGTCGGCAATGCGATCGGCCTGATCGGCCATGTTGGGGTATGCCGCGCCCATGAGCTTCACCAAATCAGGCACCAGCTTGTGGAAGAACGGGGTCTTTTGGCCCAGCAAATAACCGTGACGAATCGCACGGCGCACGATGCGGCGCTGCACATAACCGCGGCCTTCGTTGCTGGGCACCACGCCATCGCTCACCAAGAAGGCGGTGGCACGGATGTGGTCGGCGATCACCCGCAGCGACTTGTTGTTCAGGTCGGTGCAACCGGTTTCGCGCGATGCGGCTTTGATCAGCGCGTCAAAAATGTCGATTTCGTAGTTGCTGTGCACATGTTGCAAGATGGCGGCCAAACGCTCCAAGCCCATGCCCGTGTCCACACAAGGTGCGGGCAGCGGCGTGACGGCGCCAGTGTCGTCCATGTTGAACTGCATGAACACGTTGTTCCAGATTTCGATGAAGCGGTCGCCGTCTTCATCGGGACTGCCGGGTGGGCCACCCGGGATGTGGGCGCCGTGGTCGTAAAAAATCTCGGAGCAAGGGCCGCAAGGGCCGGTGTCGGCCATCATCCAGAAGTTGTCGGACTTGTAGCGCCCCCCCTTGTTGTCGCCGATGCGAATGATGCGGTTCTCTGCCTTGATGCGCTCAGGCGTCCAGCCTGCTTTGACAAAAATGCCCTCCCAAATGGCATGGGCCTCGTCGTCTTCCATGTACACCGTGGCGTACAACTTGTCGGCGGGCAGTTTGTAGACTTGGGTCAGCAACTCCCATGCCCACTCCAGCGATTCGCGCTTGAAGTAGTCGCCAAACGACCAGTTGCCCAGCATCTCAAAAAAGGTGTGGTGGCGGGCGGTGTAGCCCACGTTTTCCAGATCGTTGTGCTTGCCACCGGCTCGCAGGCAGGCTTGCACCGATGCGGCCCGCACATAAGAGCGCTTGTCCGAGCCCAAAAACACGTCCTTGAACTGCACCATGCCCGAGTTGGTGAACATCAAGGTGGGGTCGTTGCCCGGAACCAAGGGGCTGGATGCCACCACGGTGTGGCCTTTGGACTCAAAAAAGTCCAGGAAGGTCTTGCGGATGTCGGAGACGGAAATGGGGGCTTGGCTCATGGTGGTTCGGGCTTTCAATGCAACCGGCCATTATAGATTTGAGGCAAGGCCATTTCCTGGCTTGTACAGGACCAGCCGCCCTCTGGGCATCGGGGTTTTGAGACTTTTGTGACAGACGGTGAAACGCACTAACGCTAAGCTTACCGATGGCCTGTAAAAAAGCACCTGCACTTGCAGCTTCTGGAGACCCCCATGGACATGAAGACATCCCCCCTCGCCCAACTCAACGACCCGAGCCTGCTCAAGACCGACGCCCTGATCAACGGCCAATGGGTCAAGGGCCCCAGTCGTTTTGCCGTGACCGACCCTGCCACCGGCGCCCACTTGGCCGACGTGGCCAATCTGGGCCCTGCTGAGGCGCAGGCCGCGATTGCCGCAGCCAACGCCGCTTGGGGCCCCTGGAAAGCCAAAACCGCCAAAGAGCGCAGCATCATCTTGCGCAAGTGGTACGACCTGCTGATGGCCAATCAAGACGACTTGGGCCGCATCATGACCGCCGAGCAAGGCAAGCCCCTGCCCGAGGCCAAAGGGGAAGTTGCTTATGGCGCCAGCTTTGTCGAATGGTTTGCTGAAGAAGCCAAACGCGTCAACGGCGAGACCCTGCCTCAGTTTGACAACAACCGTCGTCTGTTGGTGCTCAAACAGCCCATCGGCGTGTGCGCTGCCATCACACCCTGGAACTTCCCGTTGGCCATGATCACGCGCAAAGTCGCACCGGCCTTGGCCGCGGGCTGTCCAGTCATCATCAAACCGGCTGAGCTCACGCCCCTGACGGCCCTGGCCGCGGCCGAGTTGGCCATCCGTGCGGGCATTCCCGCGGGCGTGCTCAACATGATCACGGCCGACGCCGACAACTCGATTGCCGTGGGCCAGGTGCTGTGCGCCAGCGAGGTGGTGCGCCACATCAGCTTCACCGGCTCGACCGAAGTGGGCCGCATCTTG
Organism: Comamonadaceae bacterium; assembly: GCA_021299875.1. Lineage (GTDB taxonomy): Bacteria > Pseudomonadota > Gammaproteobacteria > Burkholderiales > Burkholderiaceae_C > Limnohabitans_A. The sequence goes on from JAJTEW010000008.1 coordinate 254,552, forward strand.
ATGGCACAGTCCGCACCCACCGTCAAAAAAATGTCGCTCGAACTTGGCGGCAACGCACCCTTCATCGTGTTTGAAGACGCCGACATTGACAGCGCCGTCGAAGGCGCATTCGCCAGCAAATACCGCAACGCCGGCCAGACCTGTGTGTGCTCCAACCGCATCTATGTGCAGGAAGCCGTTTACGAAGCGTTCGCCACCAAATTTGCCGCCAAAGTCAAAACCGCCAAGGTGGGCAACGGCTTTGATGAAGGCGTTAACCAAGGCCCGCTGATTGAGCCCGCCGCACTGGACAAGGTGGAGCGCCACGTGAAAGACGCCATCGCCAAAGGGGGCCGCGTGCTCACCGGTGGCCAGCGTCTGGGCGGCCAATTCTTCGAACCGACGGTGATCGCCGATGCCAACGCCGACATGCTCTGTGCCAAGGAAGAGACCTTCGGCCCTTTCGCGCCCATCTTCAAGTTCAAAACAGAGCAAGAAGCGGTGGATGCGGCCAACAACACCGAGTTCGGCCTGGCCAGCTACTTTTACAGCCGCGATGTGGGCCGCATCTTCCGCGTCGCCGAAGCGCTGGAATACGGCATGGTGGGCATCAACGTGGGCATTTTGGCCACCGAGCATGTCCCGTTTGGAGGCGTCAAACAGTCAGGCTTAGGCCGTGAAGGCTCCAGCCACGGCATGGAAGACTATGTGGAGATCAAGTACCTCTGTGTAGGCGATATCTTGAATTGAACCCAGCTAAAGGCATGGCTTCCTGGCCATTGCCCCGGGGCGCTCAGGTCAGTCAGGGCAAATTTTCAGACCTGAAGAAGGCACGAAATGGCACTGTGAACTCAAAGTCTTGCAGCAAGGCCCTGTGGACCCACGCCACCGAGTCAGCCCAAGCGGGCTCGGCTCGCACGCTCCACTCCACAAAAGGCGCCAAATAAGGTTTGTCAGCCCACAGCGCTGGGCTGGCCACAAGTTTGTAAGCAGGAGAATTGGTCCAAACGTTGCCTGGCCACCAACTCAGCCCCATGCACAGGGCAATCATGGCGGGCAACAACCAAAATTTGCAACGCTCCAGCAGGCCGTCTAGGCGGGCCAAGGTCAAAACCAAGGCGATAAGGCCAGCAAAAAACTGACACAGGTTGAGCAAGCCAAACAACAAAGAAGCACCCAAAACCACCGGACTCATGACCGTCTTTCGGTAAGCGGCTGACAGTTGTTCGGCAGAGATTTGGGGTGCAAAAAAACCGCCCATCAATTGCGCCGCACCCGAATTCGAATCCAAATCATCCGGAGATAAACCCGCCAACGAGGAGGCCCAAAGGGCGCTCATGACCGGCCTGATGTCGGCAGGCGCAGGAGTGCCCAACAAGACCTCTCCACGAAGCAAAATTCGGCCATTCAGCGCCTCCTGCGTGCTCAGCTGCGAGCGCCAACTCATCATCAGGTCTTGCTGATCCGCGCGGGCGACGATGGCATCAACCAAGGTTTTTTGAAGGTGCCACATGGTGCTCAGACCCAAGGTACAGCACAGCAGCAGCAGCAAGACTCTGGACTTCACAAACCGATCGAGCCAACGCATCAGCAACAAGGCCAACCCCAAACCCGAGACGACACGCCCCCAAAGCTCAATGTCGTGCAATTGGTCTGGGGTGGTGGTCAGCTTCAAGTCACCCGCCAACTCCAACAAACGGTGGTTGAAAGACAACTCCAGCACCGCGTAGCAAGCCAGCACGGTCAAAAACCAAACTTGCGAATTGAGGGCTTGGTTTTGATGAACAGGTAAACGCATGAACAGATTTTAACTTTTAGAATCCTTGTGAAAGCGCTGGTCGTGGATGCTGAGCGTTTAGAATGGACGCAGTGCGGGTGTCGTTTAATGGTAGGACTTTTGCTTCCCAAGCAAATAACGAGGGTTCGATTCCCTTCACCCGCTCCAACCCCACCATGTCAAGCAAAAGGCCCCTCTCGGGGCCTTTTTTAATGTGCGCATCAAATGGGCTCAAAAGTGCAATTTCACACCCGTTTTGCTTTGCAGTAACTCTGGGGTCACGCCCGGGGCCAGCTCAACCACTTTGAGACCCGCCTCGGTCACGTCCATCACGGCCAAGTCGGTGATGATGCGGTCCACCACACCCACGCCGGTCAAAGGCAAGGTGCAGCTGGGCAAAATCTTCATGTCTTCGGTGCCGTCTTTTTTCTTCGCCACGTGTTCCATCAAGATGATCACGCGCTTGACACCGGCCACCAGGTCCATCGCGCCGCCCATGCCTTTGACCATCTTGCCGGGGATCATCCAGTTGGCCAAATCACCCTTCTCGCTCACCTGCATGGCGCCCAAAATCGACAAGTTGATTTTGCCGCCCCGGATCATGGCAAAGGACAATTCACTGCCAAAGATGGACGAACCTTGGATGGTGGTCACGGTTTGTTTGCCCGCATTGATCAGGTCAGCGTCCACCTCTTCTTCGATGGGGAAAGGACCGATGCCCAGCATGCCGTTTTCGCTTTGCAACCAGACCTCTTTGTCGGCCGGCACAAAGTTGGCCACCAGTGTGGGGATACCGATGCCCAGGTTCACATAAAAACCGTCTTCCAATTCATGGGCCGCACGGGCGGCCATTTGGTCTTGACTCCAGCTCATATCAAACTCCAGCCTTTTCAGTGATCGTGCGCTTTTCAATGCGCTTTTCGGGGTGAGCGTTCAACACGATGCGGTGAACGTAAATGCCAGGCAGATGAACGCTGTCCGGATGCATCTCGCCGGTCTCGACGATCTCTTCGACCTCGACCACACAAATCTTGCCCGCCATGGCCACCGCTGGGTTGAAGTTGCGCGAAGTGAAGCGGAACTGCAAGTTACCAGACTTGTCGGCGCGATGCGCTTTGACAAAAGACACATCGGGCACCAGCGAGCGCTCCATCACATAGGTCTCGCCGTCGAACTCGCGCAGCTCTTTGCCCTCAGCCACCAAGGTGCCCACACCGGTCTTGGTAAAAAAAGCCGGGATGCCCGCACCGCCAGCACGCAGCTTCTCAGCCAGCGTGCCCTGGGGCGTGAACTCCAAAGCCAGTTCCCCCGCCAAGTATTGGCGCTCAAACTCTTTGTTTTCACCCACATACGAGGCGATCATTTTTTTGATCTGGCGGGTCTGCAACAAAATGCCCAGACCAAAGTCGTCCACGCCAGCATTGTTCGAAATGGCGGTCAGGTTTTGCACACCACTGTCCTTGAGCGCACCAATCAGGGCCTCGGGAATGCCGCACAGGCCAAAACCGCCCACGCCAATCAACTGGCCGTCAGCGACGATGCCTTTCAAGGCCTCGGCTGCGGAAGGAAAAATCTTGTTCACGCCTGTCTCCATGTGGTGTTTGAAATCGATACGATACTACGTAATGTGATACGTAGTTTTTCGTAGAGACCGCCCCTGATCCATCTGGGCCATGAAATGAGTTTTGGCCGCTGGTTTGACCCGCCACCGCAAATGAACACCGACATTGATTACCGCCTTGCTTTTGATCTGGCCCCCATCGGCATGGTGCTCTCGCGCAACCGGGCCATCGTTGATTGCAATCAGCGCGTTTGCGAAATGTTTGGCGTTTCGAGAGAGCGGCTGGTGGGCCAGAGTTTTCAATTGCTCTACCCCAGCGCCGTCGAGTACGAAAGAACGGGGCAGAGAATCTCGCCAATTTTGAACACCCAGGGTGTGTACGCAGACGACCGCATCATGAAACGGGTGGACGGTCATTACAAAGGTGAAACTTTTTGGTGCCATGTCACCGGACGGGCCTTGAACCGAGAAGCACCCCACGCGGCCGGTATCTGGACATTCGAAGACCTTTCTGCCCGCAAGCCTGTCAAGGCAGAACTCACGGCTCGCGAGCGCGAAGTGGCAGCCCAGCTGATGGCTGGCCAAACCAGCAAGGAGATTGGCAAAGCCTTGGGCATCAGCCACCGCACCGTCGAGATTTACCGGGTCAAGCTGATGCGCAAATACCAAGCCTCCGGATCAGCGGATTTGATTCAAAAATTGATACGCGGCTGAAGAAAGGGGCCACAAAAAAAACCACGCCAATCAGGATCATCTTTTCTGACTGAGTACGTTATCGAACATATAAAAATATATAAAATTTGCCATGACCTTCTCCCCTGTGGCTGAGCCTTATTTGCACTTTCTCATGTCGCTGTCAGCTCCTGAGAACTTTCACGAACATGGGGCATTCGACGCCAATCACAAAGCCTTGTTTGAGTCAGCCGTCCTGCACTGGTTCTTGGGCAAGCCTCTTTCGGTCCTAGAGACCATCAGCCAGGCCGAACTGGGATCACCCGCCACTTTGCACAAACGTCTGCAAGCTTTGATAGCGCAAGACTTAGTCAAATCGGAATGCATGGGGACAGACAAGCGCACAAAGTACGTGTCCCCAAGCACCAAGGGCATCCGTTACTTGGATTGGGTTGGCGACAAGATGTTCAAGGCTTTGCCCCTGTCTGAATAAATTTCACAGAAACTGCGCTATGAAAAGTGTCTAGAAGTTTGGGGGAATGCCAGTCGCGCACACCTGTTTATCGGGAAAATTGTGGATCGCCGATTTTTCAATGCCATCACAGCGCCTCAAGTCAAGGCGGCTGCAAAAAGTGTGCGTCGAGTGTGCAGACGAAAAAAAAGCACCACTGAATGAACAATGATGCGTTTTGTTTGGAGGCGCGACCCAGAGTCGAACTGGGCTCGACGGATTTGCAATCCGTTGCATAACCGCTTTGCTATCGCGCCAAAAATTTCATCAAACAAAAGTGAGGACTTTGTTTGACCACAAGAACAGGTTGTTCTTTGAAAATGGAGCGGGAAACGAGGCTCGAACTCGCGACCTCAACCTTGGCAAGGTTGCGCTCTACCAACTGAGCTATTCCCGCATGCAGCCCCAGATTATACATCGCAAACGATGAAAGCCGAATGCACCTCAACAGAAAACCAACCTGTCCCCACACCTTTCGGAATGGCAACAAGACAACAACCAAGTCAGGCCGCACAGACGAACGGACCGGAATCCCCCGGCTCAGTTCGCGCAGCCGCCAAGGATCAAGACACATCAAAAGGCCGGTTCATGGGGGTGACACGAACCGGCCAATACCGGCTCAACTTCAATACAAGATGGAGTCAGACAAACCGTTCACAGGCGACTTGGCTTCGCTTAATGTCATGCCTACAAGACGAATGGCAAAGTCAGCCACGGCATCGCCATTCACATCGCCCTCAAGAAGGACACCTGAGAGTTTGTATCCATTCGTGGCACTGCTGACAGCAAAATTGTGGTCGTCTGTCAGTCCAGTGAATGTGGATATTTTCAATTGACCCGCTTTTTTGGTCCAGACTTCGACCAGCGTGTCGCTGAACTCTTGATTGCCTGATCGCTTGGTGTTGGCATCCATGGCCGTCAGGTCAATGATGTCTTTGCCGAGAACAAAACCGTCCAGCACATCGGCATTGGACGTTGTGGACTCATTGACCGATTTGTAAACCACCAAGTTACCAGATTGATCCAGATCACGCACAGAACGAGGGACACTGACACCAACCGTTGTCGCCGGTGTTAACTTGCCCCAGTTGAGTTCGTCCATCACGATCCAATCGCGCCCAAGCCCGCCGTAAAGGGCGTCGTGCCCCATGCCCCCAGTGATGTAATCATTCCCCCCGTTACCCACAATGAAGTCAAATCCATCGCCTCCGGAGAGGATGTTTCTGTCGTTGGAGCCGTACAGCTGATCGTTGAAACTGCTGCCCTGCGCCGCCTCCATGTTTGACAAGACGTCCACATCACCCCAGCCATCTAAAGCACGGTTGGAGGCCACGCTTTTGACCATTGGCATGTCCAGGTTCTCAAGAACCTCTTTCATGGCCAACAAAGCGCCAATCGATTCGGCTCCGGCATATTTGATCGAGTTGGCAAACTGCGTCACGGCCTGCGTGTTGACGGTTTGGGCGCTCAGGTTCACCACCACGCCCGAAGGGTCATCACCGTGCCAAACGCGATCGTCACGGCCGGCGCCGCCATCGATGACGTCACCCCCCTTGTTGCCCGCAAAAATCTGGTTGAAGTTGCCCGTTCCGCCGTACATGCGGTCGATGTAATAAGTGCCCCCAATGGCCTCTACGTTGGTCAATGTGTCCACGCTGCCGCCGTAGTCCTTGACCTTCATGACACCCGCTGAACTGGTATTGACGGTGATGCTTGCTGTGCCGTTGATGTATTGCACCCAATCGCGGTCCGTCGAGGTCCCATCGGTTTTACCATCGGCCGATTTATTCCATTTACCCCCACCATCGATGGTGTCTGTGCCCTTGCTGGCGTAAACCGTATTGTCGAAGGCAGAACCGGTGAAGGTGTCATCAAAATCGGTCAGGTCCATGCCTTCAAAGTTTTTGACTTTGAAAGTAGCGTTGTTGTAGGTGATGGTCTGTAATTCCGTATTAGAAAAATTCGCGCTGATCCCCGAGGTCTGGGTGAAATAGAGACCCAAATAGTCAAAACCTCCCTGGCCGTCGATGAGCATGTATCTTTGGCTTAGAGATAACTGGCTGGGGTCCGTCAACATCAAATTTTCACCAAAATCATTCATGACGGTTTTTGACGGTGCTGTCCAAGTTGGTGATGTGGCGTTGACTGGCGTTGCGGTCATCTCCGACCAAAGCTTGAAGGCCCTATGACCGGTCACACCCGCAATGAACCCGCGAATGCCCGAGTTGGCCGACACGTCGGCGGTGTCAGCGTTGGCGATGATGCCGTCGATCCATGTTTCCAGCAGCATGGCGGTGTTCGAAAAGTCAGCCCTGCCTAATCCTTGCTGAGCCAGCACGGAACTGATGGATGAACTGTCAAAATCTATGACGTTGGTATCAAACGCTTTGTAGAAAACGGATGCGTTGGTGAATGTTGTTGGAAAAGTAAACGGTGCTGTTGCTGTGCTGGCAACAAATTTGTCCGCTTCTGCTTTTCTGATTCCCGCGTCCGTGGAGGACATCGCCGCCGAGAAGCTGACAGCATATCTCGGCCCCACGGTGTCGGATTGGCTGAAGTCCACAAAAAAACCGACGCGACCATCACCAGAAAAAACGTAACCGCGGCCCGTTGTGGCGTTGTAATTTTGATCGCCCACATCGTGTTTAAGATGCCGTCCAAGCAGGTTGCCAATAAGGTTAGGGCTGATGGTCATGGGTGAGACTCCTTGATGGTGATGAGTAACAATTGTAATTTCTACTACTTTACAGTGTTTTGATATTTTTGGCAATTAACAGGGTGACGGAATCGTCCCGGATTTGACGGCGGCGCCCCTCTTGGAGAAGATGGCGCCATGGGCGAGCAAGCCAAACACCCCCACCCCCCGCGGTGCGCGAAGGCGCTGTTTGTATGTGGTTCGAACACGCCTGCAAATGCCCGCCCACACACGCCAGTCGATGGGGCCGACAAGGTCTGGCGACCAGACTTAGGTATATTCCACGGGCTGAAGCTCAGGTGTACGACAACCGGCAACTGTCCGAGAGTCAAGGGACCAAGGTCTCTACTTAAACCAACTTTTTCACCCTGCGGCACGTTAAAAGAAGCCTGACTTTGAATTTTTTGATACCCATCCAGTTGAAGCAGCGGTTACGCCATGGCGATGATTGACATAGCCGAGGCGACGCGCGCGATCAACAGCAAAAACCGAGTGGCTTTTCACCATTTTCACCATTCGCTGGACATCGCTTTGCGAGCACCGTTCGCGGTTTTGCCACTTTTGAGGTTTGCCGACAATGGCCCGGTGATCTTGAATCGCCACACCTTGAGCACCAAGCCGGGTCAGTTGTCGCTGCTTTCCATGCACGGGCGCAGGGGTTTTGATTTGACGCAGAGCCCGATCAAGCGGGCGATTTTTCAGAAAGCCGAACTGCGCGAGCTTGTGATCGATGAGCGGGCAGACATGGTGTTTGACTTTTGTTTTGATCTGGGTTCGGTGGATCAAACGGTTTTGTCTGATGGCGATGTCCCTGCTGTGCCATGCCTTGAGGGTGCAATGCCTTCCGGCTTGATTCCCGAACATGTTTCTGTTGAGGTGACGCCATGAAGGCAGGTTCTGCGGTTTCCGAATTGCGCATGGCGCTGTGGGAGCACAAGTCGGCATGGCGTCAGGCTGTGCTGATGAGTTGGGTGATTGGTTTGCTGGGCTTCACCCCCACGGTGTACATGCTGCAGGTGTATGAGCGGGTGGTCAACAGCCGCGATGTGATGACGCTGTTGATGCTGACCGTGGTCACTTTGGGGGCCTATGCGGTGATGGAGCTGATCGAGAAGCTCCGCTCGCGTTTGCTGTGGGGGGCGGGCATCGCGTTCGAGTTGCGCATGGCCGACCGCCTGTACCACGCGATGTTTGACGGTTTGCTGAAAAAGCAGATGGCGGGCGCCTTGTCGGTGCAAAACGATTTCAAGAGCGTGCGTGACTTTTTCAACAACCCGGCCCTGGGGGCATTTTTTGAGTTGCCGATTGCGCTGGTGTCGTTCGTTTTGATTTTTGCCATCCATCCGATGTTGGGCTGGGCGGCTTTGGCAGGTGCAGGGGCCCAGACTTTGGTGACCTGGTTGATTCAACGCTCGTCGCGAGAGCCTTTGCAAGAGGCGCAGCGTCGTTCGCAAGAGGCACAGACCTATGCCGAAGCTTCTTTGCGCAACGCGCAGGTGATGGAGTCGATGGGCATGCTGGAAGCGGTGATGGGGCAATGGCAAAACAAGCAACGGGCATTTTTAGCTTACCAGGCGCAGGCATCCGAGACTGCGGGGGGGCTGAACGCGGTGTCCAAGTTGCTGCAGCAGTTGATGGGTTCGGTGTTGCTGGGCTTGAGTGCCTGGTTGCTGCTGTTCAACGAGCTCAATGGCGGTGCCGCAATGATGATCATCAGCTCGGTGCTGGGGGGGCGTTTGCTGGCCCCGCTGACGCAAATTGCCCAGCAGTGGAGCGCCGTGGCCACGGTGTCGGGCGCCTGGACACGTTTGTCGGCTTTGCTCGAAAGCGTGCCCGCGCGCGAAAAGAACATGGCTTTGCCAACGCCCAAGGGCGAGTTGACGGTGGAGTCATTGGTGGCGACAGCGCCGGGCCAAACCCAGCCGATTCTGCGGGGTTTGCAGTTTGTCTTGCCCGCAGGGCAGGTATTGGCGGTGGTGGGGCCTTCGGCTTCGGGCAAGACGTCGCTGGCCAAGTTGCTTTTGGGCATTTGGCAGCCGCAGGCGGGGAAGGTGCGTTTGGATGGCGTGGATGTGCACGCTTGGGACAAGGCCGAGCTGGGCCCACACCTGGGGTATTTGCCGCAGGGGGTTGAGTTGTTGGAGGGCACGCTGGCCGAGAACATTGCCCGATTTGGCGATCTGGACATGCCGCGCATCGAGCAGGCGGCCGCTTTGGTAGGTTTGCATGGGCTCATTTCAGCATTGCCCAAAGGCTATGAGACGCCGGTGGGCCGTGACGGTGGCCTACTCTCTGGCGGGCAGCGCCAGCGCGTGGCGCTGGCCCGCGCTTTGTATGGTGATCCGGTGTTCGTGGTGCTGGACGAGCCCAATTCGAGCCTGGATGAGGCGGGCGATGCGGCTTTGGCGCAGGCGATTGCCACGATGAAGTCGCGTGGCACGACCTTTGTGATCAACACGCACCGCACCAGCCTGCTGTCGGCTTCAGACCAGATGTTGGTGCTCAAGGATGGCACCCAACAATTGTTTGGTCCGACCGCTGAGGTTTTGCAAAAACTGATGCCGAATGCGGCGTCGGTGTCGGCTCAGTCTGCGAGAGGGTCGAAATGAAAAACAACAAGGCGTTGCACGATCCTTTGTCCACGGTGATGTGGACTTTCAAGCGCGAATTTTTGACGGTGGCGGTGTTCAGCATGGTGGTCAACTTGCTGATGCTGAGCCCGACTTTGTACATGCTTCAGGTTTATGACCGGGTGCTGCTGAGCCAAAGTGAGTTGACGCTGCTGGTGGTGTCGCTGTTGACCTTGTTTTTGTTTGCCATGATGGCTTTTGCGGAATGGGCGCGGTCCATCTTGCTGGTGCGCACGGGTGTCAAGTTGGACCAAGCCTTGAGCCAAAAAGTTTTTCGGTCGAGCTTTTTGTCTTACCTGAACCCTTCTGAGTCTGACCCGGCCAAGGCCTTTGGCTACCTGATCAGTTTGCGCCAGTTCATGACCGGCAATGGTGTGTTTGCCTTGTTTGACTCCCCGTGGGTACCGATTTACATCGGGGTGCTCTTTTTGCTGCACCCGGTGCTGGGGATGGTGGCCATTGCGTTTGCTTTGGTTCAGACCTCGATCGCTTGGTATGGGCACAGTCTTGGCAAAAAGATTCAGGCCGATTCTGCACAGTCTCAGGTCGATGCGCAAAAGTTCATGCAGTCCAAGCTGCGCAACATCGAGGTGTTGTCGTCTATGGGAATGTTGGAGAGCTTGTTTGCACGCTGGCAAAAGCTGCAGCACAAGGCCTTGCTGCAAGGCGGCTCGGCCCAACAAAGCCTGGGCGTCGTTGCGGCGGTGAGCAAGTTTGCACGCTACACGCAACAATCGCTCAGCTTGGGGGTGGGGGCGTGGCTGGTGATTGAGGGGCAGATCAGCCCGGGCGCGATGATCGCAGCCAACGTGTTGATGACCCGTGCTTTGGCGCCCATTGACTTGCTGGTGATGTCTTGGCCAGGCTTTTTGACGAGCAAAGCGGCTTTTGACCGATTGCGTGCGCTGATGGGTTTTCAGCACGAGGGGCGCGAAAAAACCTTGACCGACCTGCCCTTGGGGCAGCTCAAGATAGAAGGCTTGACCGTTCGGGTACCGAACCGTGACAAGCCTGTATTGAACAAGCTTGATTTTTTGGCACTGCCTGGCACCGTGACGGTGGTGTTGGGTCCTTCCGGTTCGGGCAAGTCAACCCTGGCGCGTTCTATGCTGGGCATTTGGCCTGAATTTGAAGGGCGCATTTTGCTGGACGAGCAGCCCATCACGCAGTGGACGCGCGCAAGCCTGGGGCCACATTTGGGCTATTTGCCACAAGACATTGAGTTGTTCGATGGCACCATCGCCGAGAACATTGCCCGCATTGGCGAAGTGGATTCAGAGAAGGTCATTGCCGCCGCGCAAGCGGCGGGTTTGCACCAAATGATTTTGCGTTTCCCCAAGGGGTATGACACCCGGGTGGGGCAAGCGGGCTCCTTCCTGTCGGGCGGGCAGCGTCAGCGCATTGCCCTGGCGCGCGCCTTGTACGGGCAGCCGGTCTTGGTGGTGCTGGATGAACCCAATGCCAACCTTGACGACGAAGGCGAAAACGCTTTGCTCGATGCGGTGTTGTCGCTCAAGCAGCAGGGCAAGACGGTGGTCTTGATCAGCCACCGCAACGGGGTGCTGAGGGTGGCCGATCGCTTGGTCATCATGCAAGACGGTCAGATCGTGGTCAGTGGCCCGCGCGATGGCGTGTTGACTGCTTTGCAAAAGCAACGTGAGGCTGCTGCGGCGGCCGTTCAAGCGGCGCCTTGATTCACCGTTCATCGTTCAGATTTATCGATTTTTTGGGGTTTGTGATGTTGAATCAAAAATGGTCTGCTCAAAAGAGCGCAAACGTTGAGGATGCGAATACCAAGGCCATCGGCGAGGAGGCTTCGTTGCGGGCTTCTTCGGACACGGCTGGCATTGGTCGCAAGGGTTTGTGGGTCTTGGGCTTGGGTTTGGGGGGGTTTTTGTTGTGGGCCGCTTTGGCGCCCTTGGACGAAGGTGTGCCCACCGCAGGTGTGGTGAGCATCGACACCAAGCGCAAGCAAGTGCAGCATTTGTCGGGCGGAATCGTCAAAGAGGTGTTGGTGCGCGAGGGCGATGTGGTCAAGCAAGACCAGGTGCTGATGCGTCTGGACGAAGCGGCGACCCGTGCCAACTTTGAGTCGGTGCGTCAGCGTTACTTGGGGCTCAATGCGATGCAAAGCCGCTTGCAGGCTGAGCAAATTGGCGCCGACAAGGTGACGTTTTCGCCCGAGGTGATGGCGGCGACATCGGACCGGTTCATTGCGTTGCAGGTGAATAACCAGCGGCAGTTGTTCGACTCGCGTCGGCAGGCTTTGCGGGCTGAGTTGCAAAGCATGCAAGAGGCCATGCAGGGCATGCGCGTCCAACGTGAGTCGGCGCAGGCGGTGGTGGTCCAGCGGCAGCGCCAATTGGCCATCCTGAATGAGGAGTTGGTCAATGTCCGTGAGTTGGTGAAGGATGGCTACGCCCCACGCAACCGGCTGATGGAAATTGAGCGCTTGTTGGCCGACGTGCAAGCGGCCTTGGCCGACTTGAACGGCAGCATGTTGCGGGCCAGCAGTGCCATTGCCGAGACGACCCAACGCAGTTTGGCGCGGCAGTCTGAGTACCGTAAAGAGGTGGAGTCCTTGTTGGCCGATGTGTCCCGTGAGGTGCAGGCCGATGCGGAAAAGTTCACCGCCATTCAGGCCGATTTGAAGCGGGTCGACATCCGTGCCCCGGCCGGTGGTCAGGTGGTGAGCCTGGCGGTGCAGACGGTGGGTGCGGTGGTCCAGCCAGGCCAGAAGTTGATGGACATCGTGCCCGAACGCCAAGCGCTGGTGCTGGAGGCGCAGATCTCGCCCCATTTGATTGACAAGGTGCAGGCCGGTTTGTCCACCGATATTCGCTTCAATACCTTTGCGCATTCGCCCCAGTTGGTGGTCGAGGGCAAGGTGATTTCGGTGTCGGGTGATTTGCTGGCCGACCCAGCCAATCCGCAGATAAGTTACTTTTTGGCACGCTTGGAGGTCACACCCCAGGGCATGAAGACCCTGGGCAATCGACAGATGCAAGCTGGCATGCCGGCCGAGGTGGTGATCAAGACCGGGTCCCGGTCGATGCTGACCTACATGTTGAACCCCTTGCTCAAGCGCTTGGCGGGTTCCATGAAGGAGGAGTGATGGCTTTGCCTTATCGTCAAACTGTGTGGGGTCTGGCTTTGTTGGCTTTTTGTTCGGCAGCGCCGGCGATGAATTTGCTGCAGGCCTACCAAGCGGCTCTGGAGCAAGACGCCAATGTGCGGGCCGGTCGTGCCACATTGGCTTCGGGCATGGAACGATTGCCGCAGGCGCGGTCGCAGTTGTTGCCTGCAGTCAGTGCCAACGTGGGACGCAATCAAAACCAATTGGCCACGACTTCTACCACTTTATCGGGCAACAGCTCGGTCAACCGGGACAGCTATTACAGCTTCAACAATTCGCTTTCTTTGCGCCAGCCATTGTTCAATTTGCCGCGCTATTTCCAGGTCAAGCAGGCCGAGCACCTGGTGCAGGAGTCTGTGGCCAATTACGAGCGCGAGGTGCAAAACCTGGTGGTGCGTGTGGGTGGGGCTTATATGGAGGCCTTGCTGGCCGCTGAGAATTTGAAGTTGGTTCAAGCCCAAAAGCGCCAATACACCGCCATGGTGGATGCAGCCCGCAAGGCCTTGGTCGCTGGAACAGGCACGCGCACGGACATTGACGATGCCCAGTCGCGCTTGGACATGGCGCAGGCCAATGAGCTGGAGGCTCGCCAGAACGAAGACTACACACGCAAGCAGTTGGAGTTGATGATCAATCAGCCTCTGCCGGCCTTGTCTGGCTTGGGTGCGCAAGGTATTGCTGCGTTGAGCCAGAAGGTCAGCGCATTGCCGCACTGGGTCGATTTGGCGCACACCAACAGCCCTGAAATCAGGGCGCTGTCGGCCCGTTTGGATGCGGCTACAAAAGAAATTTCGAAGGCACAATCTGGCCATGCACCGACCTTGGATGCGGTGGCGCAATGGTCGGACAGTGGCAACGAAAACGTGACGCGCTTGAACTCTCGCTTTGAAAACAAGGCGATCGGGTTTCAGTTGTCGATGCCCTTGTACCAAGGTGGGGCCGTCAATTCTCAAGTTCGCCAGGCGGTGGCAGAAAAAACCCGAGTCGAGGAATCTTTGGAGTCTTTGCGCCGTGATTTGAACTTGCGTGTCCACAAAGAATACCGAGGTGTGACCGAGGGCTTGTTGCGCATTCTGGCGTTGGAGCAAGCCTTGCGTTCGTCCACGCAATTGCTGGATTCGACGCAAAAGTCGCAACGGGCAGGCGTTCGCACCATGCTCGATGTGCTCAATGCAGAGCAGCAATTGGTGGCAGTCAACCGCGACCTGATCCAAGCCCGCTATGTGTACCTGATGTCGCGTTTGCGTTTGTCGTCTTTGGCCGGTGTGGATGCCCTGACCGCAGTCACAGAAATCAACCAAGCATTTGTACCCTGATTGATTTCAGCCCACAGCCACTTAAAACACGATTGACCGACGTGCAGATCGTCGGATTCCTCAAGCAGGCAGAAGCAGGCATGTCGATCAAGGACATTTTCCGCTCTGACAGCTTTAGCCTACCGACCTTTTACAAGTGGCGCTCAAGCTTTGGCGGCATGGAAGTGCTCGATGCGCAAAAGCTTGCGCCGCAGTCTGCAAATCCCAAAAAGCAAAAAGCCCGGATAACCGGGCTAAGTGCTGGATTGACTTGGGGTGGCTGATGGGGCTCGAACCCACGACAACAGGAATCACAATCCTGGACTCTACCAACTGAGCTACAGCCACCGCGAGTGTGAAATTATAGCCCAGAGAAACAGGTGGTTGGGCACCCAAGAGAGATTTATGAGGCGGCCGTGGTTGGGGGTTTGGGTTTGGGCGCCAAAATTTTCACTTTGAATTGCGACCGCAAATGCGCCATGTAAGCTGAGGCCTCTGCGCTGGCCAACAAGCGTGCAAACTGCTCTCGCGTTTGCGCCTTCTGCTCCGGACTTGGCGCATCGCGCGGCACCAGTTTGTTGACACGGGCCACCACATAACCCATTGCACCCAAGTCAACACCAACCAAATGAGGCATGTTAGAGGGATCAGCCCGCAAGACTGCATCCACCAGCTTCTGTGTTTGGCCTTGGGTTTGGTCACGCGAGATCAACAATGCAGGCCCCATCGGTGCAGTTGTCGGGCTTTTTTGCCACTCGGCCAAACGGGCTTGGCCTTCGGCTTTGGCGATCGCCATGGCCTCTTCGACCACAAACTCTGTGCGAACTTGATCTTTCACATCGGCATAGGGGCGCAATGCAGCAGGCCTGTAATTGACCACACGGGCAGACACCAGGGTGTTGTTGCCCAGCTCAATGGCGGCTGAATTGCGACGCTTGGTGATCGACTCCTCTGCAAAAATCGCCTCCAACACTTTGGGGTTGGCCAAAACACCCTGCTGCCCAGACAAGGGGGAACGGGTCAAACCTTTGGCTTGCTGGACTTGCAACCGGAGCTTCTCAGCCACGGATGTGAAGGTGTCGGCTTGTTCATAAACGCTGTTGCTGAATGTCTCTGCAAACTCAGCAAATTTTCGCTTGGCTTGTTGCTGGCGCAGATCGGCCTCCAGTTGTGGGCGCATGGCTTCAAGGCTTGGCGTCACCGGCGCTTTGATGTCTGTGAGTTGAATGACGTGAAAGCCGAATTCCGATTCGACCACCGAACTGATCTCGCCTTTCTTGAGCCCAAATGCAGCGTCTTCAAACACCTTGACCATGGCCCCTTTGGTGAAGTAATCCAGGTCACCGCCATTGCTGGCAGAACCTGTGTCATCTGAATTTTTGCGGGCCAAATCTGCAAATGATTTGGGGTCCTTGCGCAAATTCACCAGCAAGGATTCGGCCTTGGCACGGGCCTTGTCTTTGACTGCGGCTGGCGCATCTTTGGGCGCATTGATCAAAATGTGGCTGGCACGGCGTTGTTCTTGGCCAGACAGACGTTGCACGTTTTGCTCATAGTAGGTTTTGACGTCCTGCTCTGGCAACTGGATGGTTTTGGCCAATGCCGCAGCGTCCAGAACCAAATACTCCACATCTGCACTTTCTGCGGAGCGGAATCGATCGGAATGGGATTGGTAAAACTTTTCCAGATCCGCTTCTGTGGGCTTGACCTTGGCGGCGTAATTGGCTGGAGAAAAGCCCAGGAGTTGAACCTCACGTCGTTGAAAAAAAGCCTGCAAGGCCACATCGCTTTGTTTTTGCGACGACATCGCCGAAGCTTGAAGGGCAGACAAGACCTGTTGACCTGACAAATCCCGACGAACTTGGGCTTCCAGCATCTCTGGCGTCATGCCTTGGCTGGATGCCAGTTGACGGTACCGGTCCATGTCCAGTTTGCCATCGGGGCCGCGCAAACTGGCAATCGAAGGATCTTGCTTGAGGTAATTGGCCAAACGCTGGTCACTGGTCACCAACAATTGTTTTTCAGAGGCCACCGCGATCATTCGATCGTTCACCATCCGCTCCAAGCTGGCATAACGGGCTTCAGCAGAGCCCAGCATTTTGGGGTCCAGATTGGGCATGGAAGCACGGATTTTGTCCACCTCTTGCTGGTGCATGGCATCCCATTGCTGCTGGGTAATTTCCAAGTCACCGATTTGGGCGACGACGGCTCCGCGATCATCCCGGTTGTTGTAGCCTTCAACGCCAATTAAAACAAATGAAGGAATGATCAGCAAAACCAGCACGCCCATCAGGATCCTGGATTTGTTACGAATGGCGTCAAACATTTTCAAAGTCTCGGTTGATCAATAAAAAAGGCGAACCACGGGTTCGCCTTTGTTCATGAGGTGGTGGGTGCTGACGGTCTCGAACCGCCGACCTACTCCGTGTAAAGGAGCCGCTCTACCAACTGAGCTAAGCACCCCCTCAAATGTCTATCAGTTCAAAGCGTCCTTCAGACCCTTGCCTGGACGGAACTTTGGCACATTGGCTTTTTTGATTTTAATCGCTGCGCCGGTACGTGGATTGCGGCCTGTACGAGCGGCACGCTTGCCCACGGCGAAGGTACCAAAACCCACCAAAGAAACCGTGCCACCTTTTTTCAGGGTGGTACGGACAGCGCCCATCGTGGCTTCGAGGGCACGGCCGGCAGCAGCCTTGGACAAATCGGCATGCTTGGCGATGTGTTCGATCAATTCAGTTTTGTTCACAAAAAACCTCTGGATGTTAAGACCGTGCAACACGGCGTGGTAGCAGATAGCCACTGGCATAAAAGATCATGCTGGTGACTTGGACTGCAGAAAGTGGTGCACCAAATTCAAATTTTTCCACCTTGTGAGTGGATCATTGAACGGAAAGTGAACCAAATAAGCTGGGAATTCTAGCCGTGAAAATCAAGCCAGGACTACGCTGTCGCAGTTTTTTTGATGCCAAAGAGCAACAGCGCTGGATGATCACTCACAAAGCCTCACAAATGGCGCGCCCCACGTCAGAAGTGCTGGCTTGACCGCCCAAATCTGGGGTGCGGGGGGCGTGATGACCTGCTGCCAGGACTTTTTCAATGGCGCCCAAGACCGCATCATGCGCGGCCTTGTAACCCAGAAACTCCAGCATCATGGCGCCACACCAAATTTGACCAATCGGGTTGGCCACCCCTTTGCCTGCGATGTCTGGCGCTGAACCATGCACTGGCTCAAACAAAGAGGGGAACTTGCGATCAGGGTTGAGGTTGGCGCTCGGAGCAATACCAATGGTGCCTGTGCAGGCAGGGCCCAAATCACTCAAGATGTCACCGAACAAATTGCTGGCGACCACAACATCAAAAAAATCTGGC
Organism: Comamonadaceae bacterium; assembly: GCA_021299875.1. Taxonomy (GTDB): domain Bacteria; phylum Pseudomonadota; class Gammaproteobacteria; order Burkholderiales; family Burkholderiaceae_C; genus Limnohabitans_A. Next base: position 272,180 of record JAJTEW010000008.1, read on the forward strand.
CGCTGGACAAAATGGGCCGTGAGGATGTCGATGTGGAATTTGTCGACATTCACACCCGGGTAGGCCTTGGCCATTTCAGCCACGCGCTCATCCCAATAAGGCATGGTGATGGCGATGCCGTTGGACTTGGTGGCGCTGGTCAAGTGTTTCTTGGGGCGGGACTGCGCCAATTCAAATGCAAATTTGAGAACGCGATCCACACCGATGCGCGACATCACGGTCTCTTGCATCACAATTTCTCGCTCGGTGCCGGGGAACATGCGCCCACCAATGCTGGAGTACTCGCCTTCCGTGTTTTCACGCACGATGTACATGTCGATCTCGCCGGGTTGACGGGGGCTGCCATCGCGTCGCACCACGGGCGCGATGATGCCGGGCATCAAGCGGGCTGGCCGAAGATTGATGTACTGGTCAAATTCTCGGCGAAAGAGCAGCAATGAGCCCCACAAAGAAACGTGGTCAGCGATTTTTTCGGGCCAGCCAACGGCGCCAAAGTACAGCGCATCGTGACCACCAATTTGGTCTTTCCAGTTGTCGGGCAGCATCTGTCCATGCTTTTCAAAATAGTCCCAGCTGGAAAAATCGAAATGGTCAAACTGCAAATCGATGCCGAACTTGCGCGCTGCAGCGTCCATCACGCGCAGGCCTTCAGGCATGACTTCTTTGCCAATGCCGTCCCCGGGAATCACGGCAATACGGTGTCGGGTCATGGGGTTTTCCTTTTAAAAAATGCAGAGAATACAGACAAGTGAATGGAGGAGCATTCACCGAGGTGACCGAACAACCAATCCAACGCCCAAGGCTGTGAGTGCCGTTCCGGCCAAGGTCATGGCGGTGATGCTTTCACCAAACAACAGCCAGGCCAGCACCGCTGTGGTGGGGGGGACCAAATACAACAAACTCGTCACAACCGCCGCTGCGCCCCGCTGGATCAAAATGTAAAAGAGTGAACTGCCCCCCAAGGTCAAACCCAGAACCGACCAGGCCAAGGCCCCGACCAACTGATCGTTCCAACGCATGGCCTCGGGCTCCAGCAGCGCCAGTGGCAGCGTGACCACCGCAGCCGCCATGAGCTGGACCGTGTTGGCACTGCGCACATCGCAGGGCTGCACAAAACGCTTTTGGTACAGCGTGCCGACCGTGATGGCCAGCAAAGCGCCCAGAGCGAACAGCATGTTGGCCGTCGTCACATGGTCCATGGGGCTGGGCAAAGTGAGTTTGCGCCAAACCACCATCAACAAGCCGATGAAACCGAGCAGCAAACCCAACCACTGACGAGACGTCACGGCAGGTGTGACTTTGTCAGCCGATGGGGTTGTTCTGGACATCCAGGACAACCAAACCGCCGTCAGCACCGGCTGAATACCCACCACCAGCGAAGAAAGTCCAGAGCCCATGCCTGCCTTGACGGCTGCCCAAACGCCGCCCAAGTAACAGGCGTGCACCAAAATTCCAGTCACCGACAGATGGAACCACTGCTGTCGCGTCTGGGGCCAGGGCACTTTGGCCCAAACAATCCAGGGCAAAAAGCAGGCCATAGAAAGGACGTAGCGCAGCAGTAAAAAGGAAAAAGGTGGGGAGTGGGGCATGCCGTATCGGGCCACGATGAACCCCGTGCTCCAGATCAACACAAACACCAAGGGCGCCGCTTTGACCCAAGCACCCGACGCGACTGCGAGGGTCATTTCACGCGGGCTCGAATCTCAGGCAAGGCTTTTTGCATGTAATAAACCATGGACCAAATGGTCAAAATGGCCGCCAACACAATCAGCACCGCACCCCAATTTCGGGTATCGATGACACCGAACAACACGCCGTCATAGAGCAAGAAGGGAATGGCCACCATCTGCACCGTGGTTTTGAGCTTGCCCACCATGTGCACCGCCACGCTCTTGCCCGCGCCGATTTGGGCCATCCACTCGCGCAGCGAAGAAATGGCGATTTCGCGGCCAATGATGACCAAGGCGATGAGCACATGCACCCGGTTCATGTGCACCAAGATCAGCAAAGCCGCACAGACCAAAAACTTGTCGGCCACAGGGTCCAAAAAAGCCCCAAAGGCCGAGGTCTGGTTGAGCTTGCGAGCCAAAAAACCGTCCAGCCAGTCGGTCCAGGCGAACAAAACGAACATGACCGTGGCGATCAGGTTTTGCGACTCGACCTTGAGGTGGTCCAAGTAATACACGCCAATGATCAATGGAATCGCAACGATGCGCGACCAGGTCATGAGGGTGGGTATCGTGAAAAACATGGTCTTGATTGTGGCACGCTCCGCCAACACTTGGATGACAAACGTTGCCGGGCTCAGTGCAAGGCGTTGTAAATGATTTCGGCCAACTCGTGCGAGATGCCTTCCACCCCGGCCAGGTCTTGCACGCTGGCCGCCTCGACCCCGCGCACGCCGCCAAAACGCTGCAACAGTCGCGCCCGTTTGCGCGGCCCAATACCCGGAATCTCTTCGATCTTGCTGCCGCCCATGCGCACCTTGGCCCGCTGCGCCCGCATGCCGGTGATGGCAAAGCGGTGCGCCTCGTCACGAATTTGAGCCACCAGCATCAGCGCCGCCGAGTCCTTGCCCAGATAGACCTTCTCGCGGCCATCGGCAAACACCAGCTCTTCCAGCCCCACCTTGCGACCCTCGCCCTTTTCAACCCCCACGATGCGTGACAAGTCCAGTCCCAGGTCGCTGAAGACTTCGCGGGCCATGCTCACCTGCCCTTTGCCACCGTCGATCAGGACCAGGTCGGGCAGTCGGGCAGTTCCCTCGCCTGATCGCAGCGCCTCAGCCAACTTGCCGTAGCGGCGCATCAGCACCTGACGCATGGCCGCGTAATCGTCGCCCGGCGTGATGCCCTCGATGTTGTAACGGCGGTATTCGTGGCTTTGCATCTTGTGCTGGCGAAACACCACACACGAGGCCTGCGTGTTTTCGCCCGCGGTGTGCGAGATGTCAAAACACTCCACATGCAAAGCGTCCAGATCATCCGGGGCCAAATCCAGCGCATCGGCCAGCGCACGCGTGCGGGCCTGCTGCGAGCCCTCCTCGGCCAGCAAACGGGCCAGCTTGATGTCGGCGTTTTTCTCGCTCATCTCCAGCCACACCCGGCGCTGCTCGCGGGGGTTGTGCACGGCAGCGATTTTGTAGCCCGCTTGTTGCGACAAGGCCGCCAGCAGGGCTTTGTCCACCGCCACGCTGGTGATCAGGGCTGCGGGCACCGGGATGCCGATGTAATGCTGCGCCAAAAAGGCTTCGAGCACCTGCTGCTCCACGGGCAGGTGGGGCTGTTCTTCATCATCCATGGCCCGCAAGGCATGGGCGTCTTCCACATGCGCCGGAAAATAGGCCCGATCTCCCAAATGCCGCCCTCCGCGCACCATGGCCAGGTTGACACAGGCACGACCACCCTGCACCCGCACCGCCAATATGTCCACATCGGTGTCGGTGCCGGCGCCATCATCCGCGCCTCCATCTCTTGCAACAGCGCTTGGGTCTCGCCCTTCAAAAAACGCTCGGCATGCTGGACATCGTCGGCATAAGCCTCGGGTGAGATGAGGTTGACGCAGGGACCTGAGCAGCGCTTGATCTGGTACAGCAGGCAAGGCCGGGTGCGGTTGGCAAACACCGTGTCTTCGCAAGTGCGCAAGCGAAAAACCTTTTGCAGCAGCTGGATCGACTCCTTGACGGCCCAGGCACTGGGAAAAGGACCGAAATAACGGTGCTTTTTCTCGACCATGCCGCGGTAATACGCCACACGGGGAAAGGTCTGCGGCTCGGGTGCACCCTCCTGCGCCTTCAACAACAGTGTGCCGTTGCCTGTGAGCTTGAGGTAGGGGTAGGTCTTGTCGTCCCGGAACAGGATGTTGAAGCGCGGGCTGAGTGACTTGATCAGGTTGTTTTCAAGCAGCAGCGCCTCGGCCTCGGAACGAACCACCGTGGTCTCCATGCGGGCAATCTTGCTGACCATGTGGCCAATTCGGGTGCCGCCGTGGTCCTTTTGGAAGTAGCTCGACACCCGCTTTTTGAGCTGCTTGGCCTTGCCCACATACAGCACGCTCCCCTGCGCATCGAAGTAGCGGTAAACCCCCGGCAAGGCGGGCAACGCGGCAACTTGCGCGAGCAGGGCTACATCATGGGCGTTCGACATGGCGGCTATTGTCTGTGAAAACAACAGCGACAATCGCCGCATGCAAACTGGCCAACTCTGGGACATCTTCTGCACTGTCATCGACAACCACGGCGACCTGGGCGTGTGCTGGCGGCTGACGCGCCAATTGCGCGATGCAGGCCAGCGCGTTCGCTTGTGGGTGGACGATGCCTCGGCCCTCTCCTGGATGGCGCCCACCTCCCACCACGAGCCTGACATCGAAATACGCCCCTGGGCCGATGCCAGCCCAAGCAGTAGCTTGCACGCCATGCCTGCCGCCGATGTGTGGGTCGAAGCCTTTGGCTGCACTCTGCCTGAAGCCTTTGTGGCCCATTTTGTTGAGCGCACTGTCACCACACGCAAGCGGCAACCCCACTGGATCAACCTCGAATACCTGAGCGCCGAAGACTGGGTGCCCCGCATGCACCGCCTGCCCTCACCCGTGATGAGCGGCCCCGCCAAAGGCTGGACCAAACACTTTTTTTACCCCGGCTTCACCAAGGGCACCGGCGGCCTGTTACGCGAAACCGACTTGCTGGAACGGCAACAAAGCTTTGAGCGCGCTGCCTGGCGTCAACAACACGCCCCCGACTTGGCCCCAGAGGGCCTGCTGATCAGCCTGTTTTGTTACGAACCTGCCGCCCTGCCCCAGCTGCTGACCCAGCTTGCAGGCACGCCGCACCACCTGCTCGTCACCCCCGGCCGGCCGCTGGCGGCGGTGCAACAAGCGCTGGCCCACATGCCCGTTCACCCCAGGTGGAGCGCCCTGCCCTACACCGACCAAAACGGCTTTGACGAGATGCTTTGGGCCTGCGACCTCAACCTGGTGCGTGGCGAAGACTCGTTGGTACGCGCCCTGTGGGCCGGCCAGCCCTTCATCTGGCACATCTACCCGCAGGAAGACCACGCGCACCACGCCAAGCTGGAGGCGTTTTTGGATTGGCTGCAGGCACCGCAGAGCCTGCGGCGGGCGCATCGGGTTTGGAACGGCATAGAAAAAACGGCTTGGCCCACTTTCGACGGCGAGACTCAGAAAACTTGGTCCACCTGCGCAACAGCCGTTCGCGCCAAACTGCTGCTACAAAATGCCTTGCGCGTCCAACTCATGGCCTTTGTGCAAGCCCAGACCTCAAGCTCCTGAGGTCCTCTGCAGCGATAATCCCGCCCCATGACTTTGATTGACACCCTCTTCCCCCTCGGCTGGCAGCATTACCTGCTGGGCGGCCTGACGATTGGCGCTGGCGTGGCGCTGCTGTATCTGTTCAACGGCTGGGTTGGCGGCATGAGTTCGGTCTTTTCCAGCAGTTGGTCGTTTGTCTTTCGTCAGGCATTTTTTCAGCAGGCCCGCTTCATCAACACCCGCAATTGGCGCTTGGTTTACGCCCTGGGCGTGGTGCTGGGCGCGATGATTTGGCGTTTTGCATGGGCAGGCGGCGAGGCGCAGCACACCAGCGTGCCAGTGTGGCAGTTGCTGGTGGGCGGTTTCCTGGTCGGCTATGGGGCTCGCCTGGGCAACGGCTGCACCTCGGGCCACGGCATTTGTGGGCTAGGGGCCTTGCAGCTGCCCTCTTTGGGGGCGGTGCTCACCTTCATGGCCACCGCTTTTTTGACGGCCAACCTGATGGCCATCGCCACGAAAGGTCTGGCATGAACACCTCACACCTTCAAGCCCATACCCTCAGTTTCCCCAAAGCGTTAGTCACTTTGTTGGCGGGCGCATTGTTTGGCTTTGGCCTGTCGCTGGCCACCATGGTTCAGCCCGAAGTCGTCATCGGCTTTTTGCAGTTCAAGGACTGGGGCCTGATGCTGGTGATGGGCGGCGCAGCCGGTCTGGCCATGCTCGCGTACAAGGGTTTTCCGCGTTGGTTCAGTCGCCCTTTGCTGGGCGGTCAATTCCTGACCCAACCGGCCAACTGGAACCGCCAGACGGTGATTGGCGCGGCCATTTTTGGCATTGGCTGGGGCTTGTCGGGTGTGTGCCCCGGCCCGGCCATTGCAGCTTTGGGCACCGGCAACACCGACATCTTGTGGGCTTTGGGCGGCATTGTGCTGGGCGCACTGGTCCATGGACTGACACAAGGCCTGACGGCGCGGGATTGAATGCTGCGCCCGCTTTTAGACCCAAACCGGGCCCTCGCAGGTTAGAATAGCGGGCTTGGCTGCAAGCCATCCCCTTTCATTTCAGACTCAATTCCTATGAAAACCGCTCAAGAAATCCGCGTCGGCAACGTCATCATGCACGGCAAAGACCCCATGGTCGTCCTGCGTACCGAATACCAGCGTGGCGGTCGTGGCACCTCCACCGTCCGCATGAAGCTCAAAAGCCTGATCGCCAACTTCGGCACCGAAGTGGTTTTCCGCGCCGATGACAAGATGGACCAGGTCATTCTGGACAAGAAAGAGTGCACCTACTCTTACTTCGCTGACCCCATGTACGTTTGCATGGACACCGATTTCAACCAGTACGAAGTCGAAGCCACCAACATGGGCGACGCCCTGAACTACCTCGAAGACGGCATGGAACTCGAAGTGGTTTTCTACAACGATAAAGCCATCTCGGTGGAATTGCCCACCAGCGTGGTGCGTGAGATCACCTGGACCGAGCCTGCCGTCAAAGGCGACACATCCGGTAAAGTGCTCAAGCCCGCCAAGATTGCCACCGGCATGGAAGTGCCTGTGCCTTTGTTCGTGAGCCAAGGCGACAAAATCGAGATCGACACACGCACTGGCGAATACCGCAAGCGCGTGTGATCGATGCAGGTACCCGATGAAAGCCCCGCAAGGGGCTTTTTTTATGGCCCACATGAACGGGTCGCTGTCCTGTCATGACCTGGCACCCGGGGCCAGCAAGCGGTGCACAATGCTTGAATGCCTTCCACACCCGACCTCAAAGCCCCTGCCCTGCCCCACGCCTGGGCCGACTTGCAAGCCGATGCCCTAGGCACCGACTGGCTCGAACCGCAAGCCCACCGGCTGGCCTTTGCCGACCCCGAATTTTTGCTGCGCCGCGAAACCCGTGGCATCCGATTTCAATTGGAAATGCTCAAACCCGACCTGGCCCAAGCAGAAGCCGGCATTGAACACACGGTGGTTGTCTTTGGCAGCGCCAGATTTGTGGACAGCGCCACCGCTCAAGCCCAATTGGAGGCCGCCGAACAAAGCGGTCATCCCTCTGGCATTTTGAAAGCCAAGGCCGCGGCTCGTAACGCCGACTTCTACGAAAAGGCCCGCACCTTTGCGCAGCTCGTCGCCAAGTCTTGCTCTTGTATGCCAGCGGAGGAAAAGTTGTTCATCTGCACCGGCGGCGGCCCCGGCATCATGGAGGCGGCCAACCGAGGTGCACTGGAAGCCGGGGCAGTCTCTGTGGCCTTGAACATTGCACTGCCCCATGAGCAACACCCCAACCCCTATGTCACACCGGACCTGAGTTTCAAGTTCCACTACTTTGCCCTGCGGAAAATGCACTTCATGATGCGTGCCAAAGCTTTGGTGGCCTTTCCGGGAGGCTTTGGCACGCTGGACGAATTGTTTGAAGTCATGACCCTGGTGCAAACCCGCAAAGCCCGCGCGGTGCCCATCTTGCTTTTCGGCAGCGAATTTTGGAAAAACCTGATCAACATGGATGTGCTGCTGCGAGAGGGCACGATTTCGCCCGATGACCTCCAACTGTTCCATTACGTCGACACCCCTGAAGCCGCATGGCAGGCCATCTGCGACTTTTACCGTCTGAACGTTCCAAAGTGACAGCCGCTTCGCGCCCAATTGGTTAAAGTCGAAGGATGCAACACAAACCTCTTTCATTGACTCAAGTGCTGCTCTGCGGCGCGGCCATTGTCACGTTGTCGATGGGCATTCGCCACGGTTTTGGCCTTTGGTTGCAGCCCATTACACAAGCCCAAGGCTGGGGCCGCCAAGAGTTTGGCTTTGCCATGGCCATTCAAAACCTGTCTTGGGGCTTTGTGGGCATTTTTGCAGGCATGGTGGCCGACAAGTTCGGGGCCTTCAGAGTGATTGCATTGGGCGCCGTGATTTACAGCATCGGTCTTTTGGGCATGGCCTGGGCCACAGACCCTTGGGTGTTCGCTTTGTTCACCGGGGTGATCATTGGCACCGCCCAAGCCGGGACCACTTATGCCGTGATTTATGGGGTCATCGGTCGCAACGTCCCCGCCGAGCGTCGCTCTTGGGCCATGGGCGTGGCCGCTGCTGCTGGCAGTTTTGGCCAATTTTTGATGGTCCCTGTCGAAGGCTTGCTGATCAGTCAAGCCGGCTGGCAAACCGCTTTGGTGATCTTGGCAGCAGCGGCCTTGCTGATCGTGCCACTGGCATGGGGTCTGCGCGAGCCAGCACTGAGCGCACCGGGCCAAACCCAACGCGACCAGACCATTGCCCAAGCGCTCAAAGAAGCCTTCAAATACCCCAGCTTTCAGTTGTTGATGGCGGGTTATTTTGTTTGTGGCTTCCAAGTGGTTTTCATCGGCGTGCACATGCCCAGTTATTTGAAAGACCATGGGCTTGCCCCCCAAGTGGCCAGTTACGCACTGGCCTTGATTGGTCTGTTCAATGTCTTTGGCACCTACATCGCGGGCAGTTTGGGACAAAAAATGCCCAAGAAAAACATCTTGGCCTTTATTTATGCTGCCCGCTCAATGGCCATCGTTGTGTTCTTGCTGGCCCCACTCACCCCCACCAGCGTGTATATTTTTTCGGCGGTGATGGGTTTGTTTTGGCTCTCCACCGTGCCGCCCACCAATGCTGCAGTGGCCCAAATTTTTGGGGTGGCCCACTTGTCCATGCTCAGCGGCTTCATTTTCTTGAGTCACCAAATTGGCTCCTTCATGGGGGTTTGGTTGGGCGGCTATCTGTATGACAAGACCGGCAGTTACAACATTGTTTGGCTCTTGGCGATCGCTTTGGGGGTTTTTGCAGCGCTGGTGAACCTGCCCGTGCGCGAGAGTCCCATTGCGCGAAAAGCGCCTTTGCCCGCATGAGCAAGCGGCACACACTCCTCGGGCTTGGGGCATTGGCTTTGGGTCTGTGCTTTTGGCTCTACAGCCAACCCGAAGTGGTCATCATGCTGTCCGAACAGCTGTGGTCTTGCTTTTAACTTCAACCGCCCGACACCATGCACGGCACCGAAAAACCCTCGGCTTGGCTGCAACGCTGGGCCCATCTGATCCCCCCCCACAGCACCATACTCGACGTGGCATGCGGCGCTGGTCGCCACATGCGCTGGCTGGCAGCGCAAGGTCACACGGTCCATGGCGTAGACCGAAATCCCGAAGCCCTGGCTTTGGCCCAAGCGCATGGCCAAGTCACCTGTGCCGACATTGAAAACGGTCCTTGGCCATTTACTGGGCAAACCTTTGGCGCCATCGTTGTGACCCATTATCTGTGGCGCCCCTTGCTGCCCGTCATTGTGCAAAGCCTCGCACCCAGTGGCGTCTTGGTCTATGAAACTTTTGCAGCAGGCAACGAAACGGTGGGCAAACCCTCTCGCCCAGACTTTTTGCTACAACCTGGTGAGCTGCTGAGCGCCACGCCAGGTTTGCGCACCGTGGCCTATGAGGACGGTTTTGAGCCATCTCCAGATCGTTTTGTTCAGCGCATCGTGGCCGTGCGTCCCGCCTCAACGACCGACAGTCCCCACTGGCTGATAAGCCCTCCTTAAAATGTGCGCTTCCATGGGCTTTTCAAGAGCCGCCCCGCCAACCAAGCGCTGGCGCATGCCACCCTCGATCCTGGCCCTGTGCACTCGTTAGAATGGGTTCTTTTCCTGATCAGAAACGCCTGACATGACCACCGACTTCCGCCCCATTCATGGCAGCATTCCTGCCCTGATCACCCCCATGCTCGATGACGGCCAAGTGGACTATGCCACTTTGCGCAAACTGATTGACTGGCACATTGCCGAAGGCACAGACGCCATTGTGGTGGTGGGAACCTCGGGCGAATCCCCCACTGTCACTGTGGACGAACACTGCGAAATCATCCGCGTATCGGTTGAGCAAGCTGCCAAACGCATCCCCATCATTGCCGGCTGCGGCGCAAACTCCACAGCAGAAGCCATCGAGTTGGCTAAATTCGCCCTTAAAGTCGGTGCCGACGCGCAACTGCAAGTGGTGCCCTATTACAACAAGCCGACCCAAGAAGGCCTGTACCAACACTTCAAGGCGATTGCACAAGCCGTACCCGGCTTGCCCGTGATCCTTTACAACGTGCCCGGACGCACCGTCGCCGATCTGCAGCATGACACCGTCCTTCGATTGGCACAGGTGCCCGGCATCATTGGCATCAAAGAAGCCACCAGCAACATTGAACGCGCACAGTGGCTGATCCGTGATGTGCCCAAGCACTTTGCTGTTTTTTCGGGCGACGACGCCACCGCTGTGGCCCTGATGCTTTGTGGCGGCGCCGGCAACATCAGCGTGACCGCCAACGTGGCGCCGCGCCTGATGCACGAGTTGTGCGTCGCGGCCACCCAAGGCCATGTCCAAGAAGCCATGCGCATCCAATTCCAGTTGCTGCCCGTGCACAAAAACCTCTTTGTTGAAGCCAACCCCATACCGGTCAAATGGGCCATGCAACGCATGGGCCTGTGTGGCCCCAAGCTGCGACTGCCCATGACCGTTTTGTCTGAATCTCAACAACCCCTGGTTGAAGCGGCCCTCAAAGCCAGCAGACTGATCTGATACACCCCAAGGATGTTTGTGAACAACGCCACCATCGCCTCAATGGCCCAATTTCCCTTTCAGCGTACGGTCACCGTGTTGGCCATCGCGGCCGCTCTCAGCGGTTGCACGATTTTGAAAGAAGACAAGATCGACTACAAAAGTGCCGTCAAAGCACCCAGCTTGGAGGTTCCACCCGACCTGTCACAGCTGCGAAAAGAGTCCCGTTTTGCTTTTGAAAGCACCTCGGCCACAGCGGCAGGCTTCCAAAGCGCCAGCACCCGAGTGGCCGACGCCGGGACGGCTTCCAACACATTGGGCAAAGTCAAAATGGAACGCCAAGGCGACCAACGCTGGCTGGTGGCGACAATGCCTGCAGACCAAGTCTGGCCCGTTTTGCGTGAATTTTGGACAGCCAACGGCTTTCCTTTGACCACCGATTCGCCGGAGCTGGGCATCATGGAGACCGACTGGGCCGAAAACAGGGCCAAGCTGCCACAGGACTTCATACGCAAAGCCTTGGGCAGGGTGCTCGACCCACTCTACTCCACAGGCGAGCGCGACAAATACAGAACACGCCTTGAGCGCAACGCCAAAGGCGAGGTTGAGATTTTCATCACCCACCGCGGCATGGTCGAAAACTACGCCAATGCGCAAAAAGACCGCACAATTTGGCAACCCCGTCCCAGCGATCCTGAACTGGAAATTGAGTTCTTGCGTCGGTTGATGGTCAAACTGGGAACATCGCCCCAAGAAGCCAGTACTGCCGCCGCTGCCACGCCCACGGGCGCTGCAGTGACGACCGTGGGCGTGGTCGATGGTCAACCCACCATCAGCCTGAACGAAGCGCTCGACCGTGCATGGCGCCGGACAGGCGTTGCGCTTGACCGAAGTGGCTTCACCGTGGAAGACCGCGACATGGCCGCTGGACGCTACTTTGTCCGCTACGTGGCGCCGCAAAGCGGCAAAGAGGAAACCGGCTTTATCTCCAGACTCTTCAGCAGCAAAAAAGAGCAAAGTGTCTTGGCCAAATACACGATCAGCCTGAGCGCTTCCGCCGCTGGTCAAACCCTGATTCGTGTGCTGAACGCCAGCGGTCAGCCTGAGCAATCAGGCGAAGCCGATCGCATCCTGAAATTGCTGGCAACAGAACTGCGCTGAAATCGCTTCAAGCAACAAAAAACCCCGCCATGCGGGGTTTTTTGTTGGCCACCCCGGTTTGCACCGGGGAGGTTGGCGCTTTACTTAGCGGCTGGGGCAGCGGCTGGAGCGGCAGCAGGAGCAGCAGGTGCAGCGGCTGCATCGGCAGCAGGCGCAGCGGCTGGTGCAGCAGCAGGAGCGGCATCAGCAGGCGCTGGTGCTGGAGCGGCAACAGGTGCTGGAGCAGCAGGAGCAGCGGCTTCTTTTTTGCCGCAAGCGGACAAAGCAGCGGCAGCGATGATGGCGGCCAGAACGAGGGACTTGTTCATTTTAATTTTCCTAAGGTGAGAATGAGAAAACAATTTCCGGAAATTGCTTAGACGGCGGGGATGCCATCCAAACCAGGCCAAAAGTACTCGAGCTCTTTTGACCCAGTCCCAGATTATATCGTTTTCCCTAGCTTATGCTGGCCTGTGTTTGATCATCTAAAAAGAGGCAAAGTTCAACCGCAAAGGCCCATGGTCAGCATGCTCGCAACCACCCCTCCGAAGCCCAATCCAGCAATGCCTCATGGGCATCCAGACTCAATCTTTGGACTTGAGCACCCGAAATGCAGCGATCGTCGGCCAAAAGTCGTAAAACACCAGCATCTTTCCCGCCGACCTTGAATGACTCGCCATTGATGAAGACATGCTGATCGTCGTACATCATTTTGGTGCGGCGATCGAGTTGCGCACCGCCTGACAAATCGGCCACCCCCTTTGTGTTTTCAAACCAAACCTGTGCCTTGGGCTCGGTCAGCGACTCGCCCAGCAAACTGTCTAACAAACGCGGATTTTGAAGCGCTTTGTGGATCACTTGTCGCGCAAAGCCGACCAAAGACGGCGGAATAGCCGCAGGATTCACCACTGCCGTTTGTTTGGGGTCTCTGTAAAACGTGGTGCCCAAACCTTCAAACGCCTCGTCGGCCAAACCCATCAAAAGCTCGCGGGCCAACTCGCCCTCTTGAGGTGCCCTGAAGCCGACAGACCAGGTCATGCACTCACCCACAGCGACACCATCGTGCGCGTATTTGGGCGGCAAATACAGCATGTCGCCGGGGTTGAGCACAAACTCCTCTTCGGCTTCAAAGTTTTGCAGAATTTTGAGTGGCACCCCCTCCTGCAGGCTCAGATCTTTTTGGCGCCCAATGCGCCATCGCCGCTGGCCATGGGCCTGCAACAAAAACACGTCATAACTGTCAAAGTGTGGCCCCACGCCACCGCCGTCGGTCGCATAACTGACCATCACATCGTCCAGTCGGGCATCGGGTACAAAGCGAAACTGCTGCAGCAAGTGATGCACGCCTTCATGGTGCAAATCGACCCCTTGCACCAAAAAAGTCCAGTTTTTCTGGCTGAAGGGCGGCAGACCGCGTTTGGAAAATGGCCCGTGCTTCATCTTCCAGCCTTTGGGTGAATCCACGATCAAACGAGACTGCACCCCTTCTTGCCCCGCCAGCGCCACCAAGTCGGCTCGGCCCACACAAGGCACAAAACCTGGGACAGCTTGGCGCACCAGCAAGGGCTTTTTTTGCCAATGGCGCTTCATGAATTGATTGGGGCTCAGACCACCTAGGAGAGTCATTGGTTTTTCTGTGTTCATGGGTGTGATCCAGTTGCAAGTGTCAAGTCGCCGGTGCTCAAAGAAGTGGCGACCCAAAACAGGCCGCCAAACTGCGACAATTGTCGTATGGAAATCAAGACACCTTCTGTGGTCGCACTGACCTGGACACTCAAAGACACGCTGGGCGAAGTTCTGGACACGCTGGACGAGCCTGTTGAATTTTTCATTGGTGGACATGACCTGCTGCCCAAAATAGAAGAGGCCCTGCAAGGCCACGAAAAGGGCGCCACGGTGGATCTGCACCTCGAGCCCGAAGACGCCTTTGGTGACTTCAACGAAGAACTGCTGTTCTTGGAACCCCTGGCCCTCCTCCCCCCCGGCCTTGAGCCCGGCCTCACCATCGAAGGCACTGCCCTGCCCGATGGCTGCCACCCCGACGCACCGCGCAACGTGCTCTACACCGTGACCGAGATCTACCCCGAGCACGTGGTGCTCGACGGCAACCACCCCCTGTCAGGCATTGCCCTGCGCCTGCATCTGAAAGTGGCCTCGGTGCGCGAGCCGACCGAGGCCGAAGTAGGCCATGGCAGCTGCGGCACGGGATTTTTCAAAATCGAGGTGGGCGATGAAGAATTGCCTACGGGGCCTACCCTGCATTGAGTCATTTGCCCCCAGGCCCGAGACCGAACACCATGACAAAAGCCATCGAAATCAAAGTTCTGGACAAGCGCCTGCACGCGTGGGGCTTGCCCAAATACCAAACCCCACTGGCTGCAGCCATCGACCTGTTTGCATGCATTGATGAGCCCCTGCAACTCCAGCCCCAGGAAGCGGCGGTGTTGATCCCCTCGGGCATCGCACTGCACATGGACTCCGCAGAGCTGTGCGCCGTCATCCTGCCCCGCTCCGGCTTAGGCCATAAAAAAGGCTTGGTGCTGGGCAACAGTGTGGGTCTCATCGATGCCGACTACACCGCCCAATGTTTCATCAGCGTCTGGAACCGCAACCCCGCCAGCAGCAACGCCACCATCACCATTCAGCCCGGTGAGCGCATCGCCCAAATGATGTTTTTGCCCGTGGTGCGCCCAGCATTCACGGTGGTCGAAGAATTCAGCACCACCAGCCAACGCGGCAGCGGTGGGTTTGGATCGACCGGCGTCTGAGCGACCCAGACAGTCCGTGGAGGCACTGGCCCATGCAACGACCAGCGCCAACCTTTGAGCAAGTTCACATGGGCCGCAAAGCCTGAGACATGACCTTGCTGACCGGGTTGACCAAATACGACAACACAGACCGCTTGGCTACCACCAAATCCACTTGGGCCGTCATGCCAGGGCGAACATCCATGCGCTTGGCTTTCTCGTTGTCGAAATCCTTCTCACCGATCCTCACATGAACCCGGTAATAAGGCTGCGGCCCCCTTTGGGTCTCTTCGGTCAAGGTGTCAGGGCTGACATACACCACTTCGCCTTTAAAGCCCCCATAAATGCTGGAATCGAAAGCATCCAGCTTGACATTGGCCGATTGTCCTACTGAGATAAAAGCGATGTCACCCGGGTACACCTTGGTCTCCAAAACCAAGCCGCTCTGGGTCGGCAACAACTCCATCACCACATCGCCCGCCCTGACCACCCCACCCAAAGTGGTGACACGAATGCTTTTCACCAAACCGCGGCTGGGCGCGTTCATGTCGGTTTGCTCCAACAACTGCGTGCGGTCATTGAGTGCCTCACTTTGAGCGTTCAAGTCCTCTTGCGCTTTGGTCATCTCAGCCTGGGCGTCTTGAAAAAACTTGTTATGCCGGGTTGTGATCTGCGCCTCGAGGTCGGCAATTTGCCTGCGAGATCGCAGAATATCGGCCTGACTCACATCCCCTGTGGCTTCCAATTTGGTGATCATGGCGTTTTCTTCAAGCAAGACCGCCAGCACCTTGCGCAAGGCCTGAATGTCTTCCGTGAAAGCGGTCCTGCGGCGGTTGTACAAATTGGTCTGGTTTTCAATCAAGGCCTTGTAAGACAACATGACGGGCTCAAAGACAAGATTTTGGCCATACACCTCGGCCCGCAATCGCGCCAAAGTGATGCGCAAGGCCATGACCTTGCCCTGGGTGTCATCCAAGGCTGCCCGGACCCGGGTTTTTTCAAAACTTGCCAAAAGCTGCCCCGCTTTGACCTCTTGGCCCTCTTGCACAAACAACTCGCGCAGCACACCGCCATCAACCGCCTGGATCACCTGCGTGCGGTCGCTGGCGATGACCTGCCCCTGCGCCCGCTTGACCTGGTCAATTTCGGTCACACCGGCCCAAATCGTCATGATCAACAAACCCAATATGGCAACCCACATGGTCAAGCGCGACCCCGTGTTGGATGACACCTCAAAATCTGCCGCTTGGTTCATTTTTTTCTTCATGCCGCAACCCCAGTAGCACCCACCTGGCCCGTTGCTTTGGGTGGCGCGGGTTGGCCGTTTTGACTCAATTGGGCCAACACCGCATCGCGCGGCCCATCCATCACAATTTGCCCCTTTGACATCACCAAAACCCGGCTCACCACAGACAACATGCTGGGTTTGTGGGTCACCAAGATCAAGGTGATCGGAGCCAACTCAGGGCTGCGCAAAGCATTCAAACAACGCGCTTCGGTACCGCCGTCCATCGAAGCTGTGGGCTCATCGAGCAACATGACCTTGGGTTTGGACAACACCAAACGGGTGAACACCAACAATTGCTTTTGACCGCCCGACAACCCTCGACCCCCCTCCGATATCGGCAAATCCAGGCCCATGGGGTGACCCGCCACCAATTCCAGCAAACCGGTCTGAGCCATCGCCGCTTTGACCACATCGTCACCCGGGTTGGGCAAGCCCACCAACAAGTTCTGCCGCAAAGTACCCTCAAACAAACGGTGGTCTTGCTGCACATAACTCACATGACGGCTCATCGATTCCCGAGCCACATGCGACACATCCAAACCATCGATGAGCACACGCCCCTCGGTCGGTCGGTACATGCCGGCCATGACCCGCAACAGCGTTGACTTGCCCGAACCCACAGTCCCCAAAATACCGATGCGCTCACCTTGTGCGACCAGCAACTGTTTGACCTGGACTGCAGGCGGCGCCTTGCCATAGGCAAACTTCACATCGCTCAGCACATATTGCCCATACAAAGCGGAAGGCGTCAAAGGCTGTACGCCAGGTGTGGTTTCTGATTCGAGTTTGTACAAACCCTCCACCCCATCGATCGCCACGCGAGCGTGGGCGTGCTGCACCATCAAGGTGGGCACCATCATCACAGCAGACAGCACGCGCCCCCCCAAAATAGAGCACGCAATCAAACCGCCCATGGTGACCACGCCGTCGATCACCAACACCGCCCCCAAAGAGATCAGCAACACAAAACTGAACTGCTGCATGCTCGCCATGAAATACTGCAAGCTGTCATTGGTATGGCGCATTTTCAAATCGTTTTGAATCGTCTTGTTACACAAGTCAATCCATTTGGACAAGAAAAACCAGCCGCCATGGGTCGCCTTGATGGTTTCGGCGCCCTCCACCGTCTCGACCAGCATACCGGTCTTCATGTTCACCTCTCGCTGCCCCTCGGAGGCCAAACGTCGCACGCGACGGCGAAATGCCAAGCCCACCAATAAAGCCACAGTGGCCATCACCAAGGGCACCAAAGCGACCCAAGGTGAGGCGATCCAAGCGATCAACACCAGAAAAATCAGTGCGGCCGGCACATCCACCAAAGTAAACAACGTCGATGCTGTGTAAAAGTTACGCACCTGTTCATAGCCCCGCAACTGCGAAGCCAATGACCCCACCGAAGCGGGCATTTGGTCCAAACGCACGGACAACAAGCGCTCAAAAATATCCCGGCCCAAACGGCTGTCCAGCCCCACCACCGCACGGTCCATCACCTTGGAGCGGGCCCATTTCATGAACCATTCAAAAAAGATCAGCATCAACACGCCACCCAACAGCGCAACCAAGGTCTCGGTGCTGCGCGTCGGGATGACTTTGTCATAAATCTGCATAGAGAAAAACGACACCACCACGGCCAATAAGTTGATCACCAACGAAGCCGCTACCGCCTCCGTGATCGGTCCGCGGAACAACTTCAAGACAGCCTCCAGACGGTCTTCAAATCGAGAAGGCACCCACGTTGTTTCAAGGTCTGGCGGCAACAGCCGAAGCACGCACACCACATCTGCAGCACCCACCTGCACGGTTTTCGGACCTGGCAACTCGAGTAACCAGTCATCGCCCGCCAAGCCCTCTGTCAAGACGCCCCATCCATGCATGGAACTGCACACCAAAAGCGGCAAACGCTCTCGCAAGGGGGCTGACAAACTGCGTACCCCCACCCAACCCGCTTGCAAACAAGCGCGCTCGGCCAACGCGGGCGACAAGACCTGCACTTCAGGCCCGGCCACTGCCAACAGCGCCCCCTGGAGCTTCACCTCATCCAGAGCAAAGCGCTGCGAACGGGCCAAAACCAACAACGCAGCCCGCAGCTGTTCCCAAGCCAAATCAATCATGTTCAACGCATCCAATCTGCATGAGTAGGCAAATCACCGCCACGCAAGCGCCAACGGTAATAAGCCAAGGTGGTGGCATTGCCCGACTGGGCCAACCGCAGCTCTGACTGGGTCAACTCCTGCTGCGCATTGAGCACCTCCAGCCAAGTTTTCAAACCCGAAAAATAAAGTCGCTCATAAGAAGCCAACACATCGCCAGCACTGTTGATGGTGACCAACAACGTCCCCTGCCGCTCAAACTCACGCTGCAAAGCAGCCCAATCAAGCGTCAACTGCTCTTGCTTTTCTTGGCGCACCGACTCGACCGCCTCTAACCTCGCCTGCAAGCGCGCCTGATCTGCAGCCGTCTGAGACACGGCAGCCAAACCTGCTCCAGGGGTGTAGTTCAAACCCACCGCCCATAAGCCGCGGTCATAGTTGGTCGGCAAAGCGCCCAAGCGGTGCTGGTAACTGAGCACCACTTTGGGCCATCGGTCTGCTTTTTGTGCGGCCAACTGATCAGCGGCGACCGCCGCATCCAACTCGGCCTTGCGCACAGCTGGATGTTGCGCCAAACGGTCTGTCGCCTGAAGGATGGGCTGGGCTTTCACCCAGCGGCTCAAAGCAGCACTTGGCAATGGTTCACGCAAATCTGCCAAAACAGATTGAACAGGCGCTCCCACCAACTGTTCCAGACGTTTGAGTGCGATTTGGCTTGAAACTTGAGCGTCAGCCAAGTCGGTCTGTGCACGCGTGACCCGCACCGACAACAAGCGCAAATCCACAGCAGATGACAAACCCGCCTGCACTCGGCGTTGCATGATGGCTTGGTAGCGGTTCAGGCTCTCCAACGCGCGGCCAGTCACCGATTGAGAAGCCTCTGCATCCAGAAAACTGGCCCAGGCATCGACCAAGCGCAACCCCAAATCACTCCGAACCACTTGGAGTTGTTCACCGCTTGCTTGAGCCGCTTTTTCTGCTGCGCTCAATCTGGCCGTCAAAGCGCCAGCTGTCCACAACGGTTGTTGAATTGTGAAATTGGATGAGCCCGGTGGCGCGTTATCGGGGTTGTCTGTGCGTTGTGCAACCACTGAGACCGTGGGCCAGAAAGCCCATTTGGCCACATCCACATCCGACTCAGTGCCTTTTGCTTGCGACACGGCTGAACGCACATTGGGATGGACTGACAATGCTTGCATCAGCAAGCCGTCAAATGCCTTGTGTGCTGGTGTTTGGACCGACTCCCGCAAAGAAATGGCCAGTGATGGTGGATGAGACGATTCGACACCTTGAGCTGAAGACACCAATGAACAAGCTGACAAGCTGAGGGGGAAAAAAGCTAAACGCAAGCCTGTCATCAGGCACCGTAAATTCGACATCATCTCAACCCTGATCGTGATGGCAATTGATTACGCCATCGGAAAAAAATAAAGGAACATTCTTTGAAAAAAATTGACCACCCAAAATATAAAATTTTTGATTTACTTTATCATAAGAAAAAAAACACGCATTTTTTTAGCTATTTTTTGTTAATTTTGACGTAATTTCAAATTCTCAAAAGACAGGCAATGGCTCGCGAAGAACCCTCCAGTTTGTTCTGCGCTTGGGGCCACTTCAATGTGAAACGTGAGACTCACCCGAATGGGCGCGTGTGGCTTTCAGCCCTGGACTCTCATGCGCTTGGAAATGTCTTGAATGAGTTGAGCCGCCAAGCTCCACTTGCTGGCGTGCGGCAACTCACGCGCTCCAAATTCATCGACCAACAACAAAGCGTTGTCGTCCTTACCAAAGGTGGCCGGACCGATGTTGCCAACCATCAAGGGAACCCCTTTGCGCAGCCGCTTGGCCGTGGCGTGTGCCAGCAAATCATGGCTTTCGGCTGCAAAGCCCACGCAAAAAAGTTGGCCCGATACAGCACGAGGTGATTGCGCCACATGGGCCAAAATGTCGGGGTTTTCCACAAAACTGAGCTGTGGAGTTTGGCCCGAGTCGTCTTTTTTGATTTTTTTCTCGGCCGAACGGGCAGGACGCCAATCGGCCACCGCCGCGGTAGAAATGAACACATCTGCGCCATGCACTTGCTGTTGCACAGCATCCAGCATGTGAAGTGCGGAGCGCACGTCGATGCGGTGAACGCCCCGGGGTGTCGGTAAATGCACAGGACCCGCCACAAGCATCACCTTGGCCCCAGCCATTCGAGCAGCACGCGCAATGGCAAAACCCATCTTGCCGCTTGACAAGTTGGTGATACCTCGAACGGGATCGATGGCTTCATAAGTCGGTCCAGCAGTGACCAAAACAGCCTTACCTAACAGCGTTTTGGGGGCAAAAAAAGCCTCTAAGTCTTCCAAAATTTCTTCGGCTTCGAGCATGCGCCCGTCACCCGTTTCGCCGCAAGCTTGGTCACCCTGCCCCACGTCCAGCACATGAATGCCATCGCCCTTGAGCTGAGCCACATTGCGCTGCGTGGCCGGGTTGTTCCACATTTCACGGTTCATCGCCGGTGCCACGATCAGCGGCACTTTGTCGATGGGCCGTGCCAGACACATCAGGCTGAGCAACTCGTCTGCTCCACCATGCAATAGTTTGGCCATGAAGTCGGCACTGGCAGGTGCAACCAGGATGGCATCGGCCTCACGACTGAGGTTGATGTGGGCCATGTTATTGGCCTCACGTGAATCCCACTGCGATGTGTAGACCTGCCTGCCCGACAGGGCCTGCATGGTGACGGCAGTCATGAAGTGTTCGGCGGCCTCGGTCATCACGACCTGCACCGTCACGCCCTCTTTGACCAAGGCACGGCAGAGTTCTGCCGACTTGAATGCAGCAATGCCACCCGACAAACCCAAAACAATGTGTTTTCCAGCCAATGTGCTCATGGCTGGGGAATGTAGCAGAGTAAAGCCAAGTGAACTCGATCAACGACAACGCAGCGCCGGGGCCAGAGCTGGCTGGATCGGGCGATTTGGCGAGCAAAGCGAGTTATGAGCCCGACCGGCCAGCCCTGGCCCCGGCGCAAAAACGACCACCGCCACGTCAAGTCAACCCACAAGAAATGGCTCCGGACCGGGAAAACCCCGAACCCGACTGTCTATAATCACGATTTCCACCTACCGGGAGCTGAAAGCTCCCGTCTTGGACATGACCAAATTCGTCTTCGTCACCGGCGGTGTGGTGTCTTCCCTGGGCAAGGGAATCGCCTCCGCATCGCTCGCCGCTCTGCTTGAATCTCGCGGTCTGTCTGTCACCCTCATCAAACTCGACCCCTACCTGAATGTGGACCCAGGCACCATGTCGCCGATCCAGCACGGTGAAGTGTTTGTGACCGACGATGGCGCAGAAACCGACTTGGACCTGGGCCACTACGAGCGCTTCATCAACACCCGGATGAAGAAGGCGAACAACTTCACGACCGGCCAAATTTACAAAAGCGTGCTCGAAAAAGAGCGCCGTGGCGACTACCTTGGCAAGACTGTGCAAGTCATTCCCCATGTCACC
Organism: Comamonadaceae bacterium; assembly: GCA_021299875.1. GTDB lineage: Bacteria > Pseudomonadota > Gammaproteobacteria > Burkholderiales > Burkholderiaceae_C > Limnohabitans_A. The sequence continues at coordinate 293,759 of JAJTEW010000008.1, forward strand.
AATGAAATCCAAGACTTCGTCAAGCGGGGCGCAGGATTTGGCACGCCCGAAGCGGTCGATGTGGCCATTGTGGAGATTGGCGGGACCGTGGGTGACATTGAATCACTGCCCTTCCTCGAGGCCGTTCGGCAACTCAGTTTGCGCTTGGGTCCGAACAACGCTGCCTTTGTCCACCTGACCTATGTGCCTTGGATTGCGGCTGCTGGCGAGCTGAAAACCAAGCCCACTCAGCACACGGTGCAAAAACTGCGTGAAATCGGCATCCAGCCCGATGCACTGCTTTGCAGGGCTGACCGCTACATTCCTGACGATGAGCGGGACAAAATTTCGCTGTTCACCAACGTACAAAGTTGGGGCGTGATTTCCATGCCCGATGTGGACACCATCTACAAGGTGCCCCGCGTGCTGCACGAGCAAGGTCTCGATGGCTTGATTTGCGACAAGCTGCGCTTGAACACCCAACCTGCCAACCTCAAGCGTTGGGATGATTTGGTTCACGACACAGAACACCCTAACGGTGAAGTCACGATCGCCATGGTGGGCAAGTACGTCGAATTGTCTGACAGCTACAAATCGGTCAACGAAGCACTGCGCCATGCGGGCATGCGCAACCATGTGCGGGTGAAGATCGAGCACATCGACTCCGAAACCATCACCTCAGAAACCGTGGTCAGCCTGGCCCAGTACGACGGTGTGCTGGTGCCCGGCGGCTTTGGCAAGCGAGGCGTAGAAGGAAAGATCGAAACCGCGCAATACGCCCGCACCCATAAAGTGCCTTATCTGGGGATATGCTTGGGCATGCAGGTGGCGACCATCGAATATGCCCGCCATGTGGCTGGCATGAAAGACGCCAACAGCACCGAGTTCGAACCCGACACGCCCTTCCCCGTGATCGCCTTGATCAACGAGTGGAAAGACGCCGACGGCTCGATTCAGGTGCGCGATGCCAACTCCGACTTGGGTGGCACCATGCGTCTGGGCGCGCAAAGCTCCGACGTCGCCAAGGGTACGTTGGCGCACCAGATTTATGGCGACGTGGTCACTGAACGCCACCGCCACCGGTACGAGGCCAACGTGAATTATCTGGACGATCTGCGCAAAGCGGGGCTGGTGATCTCGGGCGTGCAGTTCCACCCTGAGTTCAAGTCCACGCCATGGGACGGCCACCCGCTGTTCAACGCCTTCGTCAAGTCTGCGATTGAGCACAAGGCCAAGGCCTGACCCCTCAGCCTCATTTGACAGGACACCCCCATGAAACTTTGCGGATTTGACGTTGGCCTGCACCAGCCCTTCTTTTTGATCGCGGGCACCTGTTCCATCGAAGGCCTGGAGATGTCCATCGAGGTGGCCGGTCGCCTCAAAGAGGCGTGCTCGGCGCTGGGCATTCCGCTGATTTACAAGGGCTCGTTCGACAAGGCGAACCGCTCATCGGGCAACACCCCGCGCGGTGTGGGCATTGATGCGGGTCTGAAGATTCTCCAAGAGGTGCGCCGCCAAATCGGTGTGCCTGTCCTGACCGATGTGCACGACGAATCACAGGTCAAAACCGTGGCCAGCGTGGTGGACGTGCTCCAGACCCCGGCATTTTTGTGTCGCCAGACCGATTTCATCCGCGCCGTGGCGCAGTCGGGCAAGCCGGTCAACATCAAGAAGGGCCAATTTTTAGCCCCTTGGGACATGAAAAACGTCATCGACAAGGCACGCAACGCCGCGCGCGATGTGGGTTTGCCAGAAGACAACTTCATGGCCTGTGAGCGCGGCGTGAGCTTTGGCTACAACAACCTGGTGGCCGACATGACAAGCCTGGCCGAAATGCGCAAAACCGGCGCCCCGGTGGTGTTCGATGTGACCCACTCGGTTCAAAAGCCCGGCGGGCAAGGCACCAGCAGTGGCGGCGCCCGCGAGATGGTGCCCGTGTTGGCCCGCGCTGGGGTGGCCGTGGGTGTGGCGGGCCTGTTCATGGAAACCCACCCCAAGCCCGCTGACGCCTGGTCCGATGGCCCGAACGCCGTGCCGCTGGGCCAAATGAAGGCCCTGCTGCAAACCTTGGTACAGCTCGATGCCGTGACCAAGAAAAATCCATTTTTAGAGGACAACTTCGCATGAGCGGCTACATCATCGCCCACGTTCAGGTCACCAACCCTGTTCAGTATGAAGAGTACAAAAAGTGGTCCACAGCGGCCATGAAAACCGCAGGCGCCGAAGTGTGCGTGCGCGGCGGCCAAGTGCAAGTGCTCGAAGGTGACTGGGCTCCCGAACGCATTGTCGTCCTGAAGTTCCCCTCGTTAGCGGCAGCCAAGGCGTTTTACGAACTGCCCGAATACCTGAAAGCCCGCGAAGCGCGCGAAGGCGCCGCCATCATGCGCATGGTGGCCGTCGAAGGCGTGTGAGCCGCTGGCCCCAAAGAGCCGTTTTGTTTTTTAAATTGAGAGAGTTCAAAAATGAGTGCAATCGTTGATATCGTCGGCCGTGAAATCCTGGACAGCCGTGGCAACCCCACCGTCGAATGCGATGTCTTGTTGGAGTCGGGTGTGATGGGCCGTGCTGCGGTGCCGTCCGGTGCGTCCACGGGCAGCCGCGAAGCGATTGAATTGCGTGATGGCGACAAGAACCGCTACCTCGGCAAAGGCGTGCTCAAGGCGGTGGAGCACATCAACACCGAAATCTCCGAAGCCGTGCTGGGCCTCGACGCCTCCGAACAGGCCTTTTTGGACCGCACCCTGATCGACCTGGATGGCACCGACAACAAAAGCCGCCTGGGCGCCAACGCCATACTGGCCGTGTCCATGGCCGTGGCCCGCGCTGCGGCCGAAGAATCCGGCCTGCCCCTGTACCGCTACTTTGGTGGCATGAACGGCAACCAACTGCCCGTGCCCATGATGAACGTCATCAACGGTGGCGCACACGCCAACAACAACCTGGACTTGCAAGAGTTCATGATCATTCCTGTGGGTGCCCCTTCTTTCCGCGAAGCCGTGCGCTGGGGCGCTGAAGTGTTCCACGCGCTCAAGAAAATCATCCACGACAAAGGCATGAGCATTGCCGTGGGTGACGAAGGCGGCTTTGCCCCCAATGTCGACAGCCACGAAGCGGCCATCCAGATGGTCTTGGACGCCATCACAGCAGCCGGTTACACCGCTGGCGAGCAGATCGCCATTGGCCTCGATTGCGCAGCCAGCGAGTTCTACAAAGATGGCCAATACGTGTTGGCCGGTGAAGGGGGCATCAGCCTGACATCCGAGCAGTGGACCGACATGCTGGCCACCTGGTGTGACAAGTACCCCATCATCAGCATCGAAGACGGCATGGCCGAAAGCGACTGGAATGGCTGGAAAGTGCTGACCGACCGCCTGGCCAAGAACGTGCAAATCGTGGGTGACGACCTGTTCGTGACCAACACCAAGATCTTCAAAGAAGGCATCGACAAAGGCATTGCCAACTCGATCCTGATCAAGATCAACCAGATCGGCACCCTGACCGAGACCTTCGCAGCCATCGAGATGGCCAAGCGCGCCGGTTACACCGCCGTCATCTCTCACCGTTCAGGCGAGACCGAAGACAGCACGATTGCCGACATCGCCGTAGGCCTGAACGCCGGCCAGATCAAGACCGGCTCGATGAGCCGCTCGGACCGCATGGCCAAGTACAACCAGCTGCTGCGCATCGAGGAAGACTTGGGCGATGTGGCCGTGTACCCAGGCCGATCGGCTTTTTACAACCTGCGTTGAAACACTGAGGCCATGGGCAATCGTCTGATTCCTGCCGTGTTGTTGGCCTTGTTGGTCATCGTTCAAGTGCAATTGTGGTGGGGGCAAGGCAGCTTGCCCCACGTCAATGCGCTGCGGCAGGAGTTGGATCAGCAAAAACTGGCCAATGAAGAAGCCCGACGCAAAATGGAGCAACTGAGCGCCGAGGTCACCGACTTGAAGCAAGGCCTGAACATGGTTGAAGAACGCGCACGAAATGAGTTGGGCATGGTCAAGACCAACGAAATATTCGTTCAAGTGGCCAAATGATGTTCCCCCAAACGGGTTGGAACGGCCCACGGCCATGAGCCCTCGGCGTGTGGCCATCGTGGGTGCTGCTGGCAGCGGAAAATCTTGGTTGGCCCAGGCCTTGAAAAGCGCATTGCGGGCCCACGGTCATTCCGTGCTGTTATCCGATGGGCCAGGCGCATATCCATCCAATACGACCCGAGGCACCAGGCTGGCATCGGTGGATTGGTGGATCACCGAGGCTTCAAAGCCCTCACCCGTATCAGGCCCTGGCGTGACCACTTTGTTGATGGGCTTGGATTTGCCGGGCCTGGGTCCAGAGCAACAGACAGAAGACAGCTTATTGCGGCAAGCATTGATTTCGGCCCAAAGCCCTTTCAGGATCGTCTACGGGGTGGGGGTTCACCGCCTGAACAACGCCTTGCTCGCCCTGGGCTTGACCGAAGTCAACACCGCTGCATGGCAGGACCGGGAGCGTTCCCAATTCAACATCAATGGTGGCCAAGACACATGGGTTTGCAACGATTGCAGCGATCCAGTTTGCGAACACAAACTCTTCACCCGATTGTTGACGCAACGCGCCGCATGAGCGGCTGCTTCAGTGGACTGCGCCAGGCGGTGAATCGGCAGGCAGTCCGGTGAACAGGCCAGCCGCATCGACCGGATCGAACCGGTACTGCGCACCGCAAAAGTCGCAGCCCACTTCCACCTGGCCTTGCTCGGCGATGATGCCTTCGACCTCTTCGGTGCCCAAGCTGCGGATCATGTTGCCCACGCGTTCGCGGTTGCAGCGGCACGCAAAGCGCGGGCCAGTCTCGCCGATGAAAGGCTCAAAAAGGGCCAGCGGCTCCTCCCAGTACAAGCGGTGCAAGATGGTTTCGGCGTTCAGACCCAGCAGCTCTTCGCGCTTGAGGCTCTTGGTCAAAATCGAGATGCGGCTGAAGTCTTCGCTTTGGCCCAGCACCGACTCGCGCATGTGCGAATCCACCTGACCGGCCAAATTGCCCTCACCTTCCACAGGCAAACGTTGGATCAACAAACCTGCCGCCACCTGGTCATCGGCCGCCAGCACCAGCACCGTGTCGAGTTGCTCCGACTGCAGCATGTAGTGCTCCAGCACCTCGCTGATGTTTTCCAACTTTTCGCCCCGGTCGCCAAACAGCGGCACCACGCCTTGGTAAGGCTGTTGGCCTGGCAAACGGTCTTGCGGGTCCAAGGTGATCGCACAGCGGCCTTCGTTGTTCACGTTGACCATCTGGCTCAGGGTCGCGTCATCGGCCACGTCGCCCACCTGGGTGCAGGTGGCGCGCAGGCTCAGATCGGGTTGCACCTCGACCACTCCCAATTTGACCGGACCATCGCCAAAAATTTGCAGCACCAACGCACCATTGAACTTGATGTTGCCCTGCATCAACACACCGGCCGCGGCCATCTCGCCCAGCAACTGGCGCACGGGTGCGGGGTAGGCACCGGTTTCGGAGTTGGCAGCGCGGCGCGCCAGAATGTCTTGCCAAGCATCGGTCAAGCGCACCAGCATGCCGCGCACCGGCAAGCCTTCGAAAATGAATTTATGGAGTTCGGACAAAGTGCAATCGACAGCCCCTTAGGGCCGATCCTCAAAAGTTAAAAAGCGTTTGATCAGGCCAAAAAATCATCGAAAATGTCAGCCGATTTTTTTCAGACCTGCCTTGAACCGGCGGGCATTTTCCACGTAATGGCGAGCGCTTTGGCGCAGGCCTTCGATCTGCTCGGGGCTCAATTCGCGCACCACTTTGGCGGGGGTGCCCATGATCATGGAGCCATCGGGAAACTCTTTGCCCTCGGTCACCAAAGAACCGGCTCCCACCAAGCAATTCTTGCCGATCTTCGCACCATTGAGCACCACCGCGCCAATCCCGATCAACGACCCATCACCGATGGTGCAACCGTGCAGCATGACCATGTGGCCCACGGTCACGTGCTTGCCCACCTTGATCGGTTTGGCGTGGTCGGCGTGCAGCACACTGCCATCCTGAATGTTGCTGCCTTCGCCAATTTCGATGGTTTCGGTATCGCCACGCACCGTCACGCCAAACCAGACACTGGCATCGGCCGCGATGGAGACGGCACCCAAGACCTGCGCGTTGTCGGCCACCCAGGCGCTGTCGGCCACTTCAGGGGTGTGGGTGTCGAGTTGGTAAATGGCCATCGGTCGCTCCTGTAGGTCTGAATGCCTGAAAACCTACAATTGTAGGGATGCCCACAAGCTTGCATGGGCCCAGTCACCGATCACCATGAACACCCTGCGCACCGCCGCCCTGGCCCCATGGAGCCAAACCAACCCCATACTCAAGGCCCAGGTCACTATGGCGTTGGACTTGAGGCTGCCCGTAGGCGCCAGCGACACCCTGCAAGCCCCCAGCTCAGGCCCCGGTCGGTCAGACCGTCCCGCAGTGGTGCCGCACACCCAGCTGAAAGCCAAATCGATGGCCACGCCCGAAGGCCGGGCCATGCTGGTGCATTCGATTGCCCACATCGAACTCAACGCCATCGACTTGGCACTGGATGTGGTCTGGCGCTTTGCGGGCATGCCCGAGGCTTTCTACACCGACTGGGTGCGCATCGCCCAAGAGGAAGCCAAGCACTTCAGCCTGCTGCGACAGCACTTGCTGGACATGGGTTTTGACTACGGCGATTTTCCGGCGCACAACACCTTATGGGACATCGCCGAGCGCACCCAGAGCGACATCCTCGCCCGCATCGGCATCGTGCCACGCACGATGGAAGCGCGTGGCCTCGACGCCTCACCGGGCGTCAAAAACAAGCTGGTCAGCGTGGGCGACCACCGCGCAGGAGAGATCCTCGACATCATTTTGCAAGACGAAATCGGCCATGTGGCTGCTGGCAACCGCTGGTACCGCTTCCTGTGCGCCGAGCGCGGTCTGGACCCGGTCAGCACTTATGCTGAATTGATCGCGCAATACGACGCGCCCAAATTGCGCCCGCCGTTCAACATGGCGGCGCGGCGTCTTGCGGGGTTTGAAGAGGCCGAATTAGCCGCCTTGAGCTGAAATCAAACGCTTTGCAGGCGCTTGCGTTGGCATGACAATGGCTGTCGTTTCGCCCTCCAAATAGACTTTTTTCAAATCTAAATCAACCTTTAGTTCAATCCCAAAGAAAGCTGACCATGAACGTTTACGACCAACTGAAATCTCTGAACATCGAATTGCCCCCCGTGGCTGTGCCTGCAGCGGCTTATGTACCCTTCGTACAAACAGGCAACTTGGTTTTCCTTTCTGGCCACATCGCCAAAAAAGGCGGTCAAGTCTGGGCGGGCCAATTGGGCAAAAACATCCAGACAGCCGAAGGCCAGCAGGCCGCCCGCGCTGTGGCCATCGACCTGCTGGGCACTTTGCATGCCGCCGTGGGTGACCTGAACAAGGTCACACGCATCGTCAAAGTCATGAGCTTGGTCAACTCGACGGGTGATTTCACCGAACAACATCTGGTCACCAACGGCTGCAGCGAGTTGTTGGGTCAAGTGTTTGGGCCACAGGTCGGGGCCCACGCCCGCAGCGCCTTCGGTGTGGCTCAAATTCCGCTGGGGGCCTGTGTCGAAATCGAACTCATCGCCGAGATCATTTAACACACGGAAAACGCCACAGGGCAGCGGCTTGAGTTGGGTGGCCTGAGACTCTTGGGCGGCCTCAAGCCAGGCGACGGCCGACTTCGGCCGAAATCGCCAAGGAACTCGTCAAGCCGGGTGATTCAATGCCCAGCAAGTTCACCAAACCGGGCACACCATGCTCGGCGGGCCCTTGGATCAGAAAATCGGCCGCAGCCTCTGTGGGGCCGTTGATTTTGGGCCGAATGCCTGCATACCCAGGCAGCAAGGCACCATCGGCCAAGCCAGGCCAGTATTTGCGAACTTCGGCATAAAAGGCATCCCCCCGGCTGGGGTCGACCTGCAGATCGGTCGGGTCACTCACCCATTGCACATCCGGCCCAAATTTAGCCTGCCCACCCAAGTCAAGGGTGAGGTGCACACCCAGCCCAGCGGCCTCGGGCACGGGGTAGATCAAGCGTGAGAACGGGGCTTTGCCCGCCAAGGTGAAATAGTTGCCTTTCGCAAAATGGGCTTGGGGCAAGAGATCGGGGTTCAGCCCTGCCATGGCCCGCGCCATGGGCACAGCCGAAAGCCCCGCCGCATTCACCAGCACGCGGCAAGCCAGTTCTGTGCCGTCTTGCGTTTGCACCCGCATCGGGTGGCTGGCTGTGCCTTGCTTCAGACCAATGTGCTGAACTGGCGACACAAGCGCCAGCAAGCCACCCGCATTTTCCATATCGCCTTGCAAGGCGAGCATCAAGCCGTGGCTGTCCACCACGCCCGAACTGGGGGAGAACAAAGCCGCCTCACAGGCCAATGCGGGTTCCAAGGCGATGGCCTCGGCGGCGCTGAGTTTTTGCAGATCATGAACGCCGTTGGCAGCTGCCTTGCGCAAAATGCCATCCAGCGCCTGCACTTGCTCGGGGCTGGTGGCCACGATGAGTTTGCCCAGTTGACGATGCGAGACGCCCCGCTCGGCGCAATAAGCATACAGCATCTGTTTGCCCTGCACACACAAACGCGCTTTGAGAGAGCCTGCGGGGTAATAAATCCCCGCGTGGATGACCTCGCTGTTGCGTGCACTGGTGCCAGTGCCGATCGCATTCTCCGACTCGAGCACCATGACCTCTTGCCCTGACAAAGCCAAAGAACGCGCAACCGCCAAACCCACCACACCGGCGCCAATCACGACTGCATCGACTTGTTCCACTTGGACCTCAAAAGAATGTTTGAAAACGCGATTGTGGCGCAGCCTTTTCATCTTCACCGTGTCAGGGCTGACGCCCGCAAGACAGACAGCTGCTGCGGCCCCGTGCAGACTGCAGGCCATCGCAACAAGGAGAAACAGGCATGTCGTTGTTCAATTTGCAAGGCAAAGTGGCGGTGGTCACGGGCTCTAGCCGGGGCATTGGGCGCTCCATCGCGCACCAACTGGCCAAGGCCGGCGCCAAAGTGGTGGTGTCCAGCCGCAAGCTCGATGCTTGCGAGGTGGTGGTCCAGGAAATTCAGGCCGCTGGCGGTGAGGCCATGGCCATCGCGGCCAGCATTTCCAACAAAGAACAACTGCAACACCTGATGGCCAAGACCCGTGAGACGTGGGGGCCCGTCGACATTTTGGTGTGCAATGCGGCGACCAACCCTTATTACGGCCCGGCCATGGGCATGAGCGACGAGGTGTTTGACAAGGTCATGCGCAACAACGTGCTGTCGAATGCCTGGCTGTGCAATCTGGCCTATCCGGACATGAAAGCCCAGAAGGACGGTGCCATCGTGATCGTGTCATCGATCGGTGGTTTGCACGGTTCGTCGGTGATTGGGGCCTACAACCTCTCCAAGGCGGCTGATATGCAGTTGGCGCGCAACTTGGCGGTGGAATGGGGGCCAGACAACATCCGCGTCAACTGCATCGCACCCGGCCTGATCAAGACCGACTTTGCCAAAGCCCTGCATGAGGACCCGGTGCTGAGCGCCAAGTACAACAACGAGACGCCGCTGCGCCGCATGGGCGAGCCGGATGACATCGGTGGCATCGCGGTGTTTTTGGCGAGTGCTGCGGGGCGTTATGTGACAGGGCAGACCGTGGTGGCCGATGGCGGGATGATGATTCGCTGAGCATTGTCGAGCTCCGCTGAGAAAAAAGCAAAAAACCCGCATCAGCGGGCTTTTTGCGTCAGGAAAGACGTCGATCAGCCGAAGTTCTTCTCTGCAAAAGACCAGTTGACCAGTTTGTCGAGGAAAGTCTCGACGAACTTGGGGCGCATGTTGCGGTAGTCGATGTAGTAAGCGTGTTCCCAAACGTCCACGGTCAACAAGGCGGTGTCACCAGTGGTCAGTGGGGTGCCGGCAGCGCCCATGTTGACGATGTCGACCGAGCCGTCGGCTTTCTTGACCAGCCATGTCCAGCCGGACCCGAAGTTGCCCACGGCGCTCTTGACGAAGGCTTCTTTGAAGGCGGCGTAGCTGCCGAACTTGGCGTTGATGGCTGTGGCCAGCGCACCTGTGGGCTCGCCACCGCCGTTGGGCTTCATGCAGTTCCAAAAGAAGGTGTGGTTCCAGATCTGGGCGGAGTTGTTGTACACGCCACCGCTGGACTTCTTGATGATGTCTTCGAGGGACATGCTCTCGAATTCAGTGCCTTTTTGCAGGTTGTTCAGGTTCACGACGTAAGCGTTGTGGTGCTTGCCGTGGTGAAACTCCAGAGTTTCCTGGCTGTAGTGAGGGGCCAAAGCGTCGATCGCGTAAGGCAGTGCGGGCAAAGTGTGTTCCATGAGGGGTCCTTCTGTTGTTGCAGGTTAAAAAAATGTTTGACGCATTTTAGGGGAGCGCGATGCCCCTTACCGTATTCAGGGTCACTGTCGAGTATTGCCAGGATGGTGATCTGAAAGGCCTCGCCTTGGCGGGTTGGGGCCAGGGGGACAATTTGGGGTCCTCCCTCATGAGGAGCCCTGGCCCCAACCCGCCAAGGCTTACCCCAAAAGCCAAATCAGCGCGACACCTTCAATGGCACCACGCCATCGGACAAAGTGGCCTGAACGCTCTGACCCGGTTGAAACTGCCCGGCGTGGGTCAAGGCCTGACCTTTGTCATCGCTCAGCCAGGCGTAACCACGCTCCAGAACCCGGCGTGGGTCCACAGACGACAAGCGCAAAGCGGCGCGCTCCAGACGCTGACCGGCTTGCTGCACTTGCCTTCCCCGACTGAAAGCCAAACGGTCATTCAGGCGTTCCAATTGGTGACCACTGCCCGTCAAATCACTTTGCACACCCGCTTGCAAACGGTGGCCCAGTTGATCGAGCCACTGCCGGTGCTGGCCCAGAAGCGCTTGTGGGCGGCTCAACCGGGTGGCCATGGCGCTCAGGCGCTGGGCTTGGCGGTCTTGCTGGCGTGCCAGTCCCACGCTCCACCGGGCGGCCACACTGTCCAAAGCTTGCGCCTGTCGGTCTTGCTGGCGCAGCAGTCCCCGGGTCAATCGGTGTTCCAACACGGTCAAGGACTCCAGCCCCACGCCCCGGTCGGTCGCGGCCATCTCGGCCGCCGCTGTGGGCGTTGGAGCGCGCACATCGGCCACAAAATCTGCGATGGTGAAGTCGGTCTCGTGACCCACGCCGCAAATGAGCGGCACCGGACTTTGGGCGACCAAGCGAGCCAAATATTCATCGTTGAAGGACCACAGATCTTCCATGGAGCCTCCACCACGCACCAACAAAATCACATCCACAGGTGGGCTCAGCGGGTTGTCTTCAGCCGTCAAAGCGTAAATGCTTTGCAAGGCTTGCGCCAAGCTAGCCGCAGCGCCGCCCCCTTGGACCAAGGCCGGCGCCATCAACACAGGGATGTGCGGCACACGCCGCTGCAAGGCGGTCATCACGTCGTGCCATGCGGCAGCGCCCAAAGACGTCACCACGCCAATCGCTCGGGGCTGAGCAGGTACAGCCCGTTTGTGCGCGGGGTCAAACAAGCCCTCGGCTTCGAGTTTGGCCTTGAGCCGCAAGAATTGCTCAAACAACGCGCCCTGTCCGGCCCGCTCCATGGACTCGACGATCAACTGCAGGTCCCCACGAGCCTCGTAAACGCCCAAGCGGCCCCTGAGTTCCACCAATTCGCCATCGCGTGGTGCAAAGTCCATCAAACTGGCAGCACGCCGAAACATGGCACAGCGAATCTGCCCCGTGGCGTCCTTGATCGAAAAATAACAATGCCCGCTGACTGCGCGCGAGAAGCCTGAAATCTCGCCCCGCACGTTGACAGGGTTAAATTGCCCATCCAAGGCCTCTGCAACGGCGCGGCACAGCGCCGAAACTGTCCAGGCGCGCGGCTTCAAATCCATCAATTCAGACATGGATTCGAGCAAGTGTGAGGGTTTGAGGGGCGTTTTCATGCGCAAAACCATGCGTGACGCGGCAGAGTACTCCACAAGCACCACCATCTGTGTTGTTTGAAAACATTATTCAAAACAAATGTCAAACGACGCAGGTAAACCATTGATTTTATTAAAAATTTTAAATTTCATGGTGTGAATTTCAGTGAAAAGCACCATACCGGAGTATTCAAAACCCAGTGCCAGGCACAAGTTTTTCACAAAGTTATCCACAGAATGCCAAGCCTCATGAGATCTGGCAAGGGTCATCAGGTCCTCGTGGCGCTGCTTCACCGATAATCGTGCCCTTACATGCCTCCTACACCCTTCAACATGTCGCCAAAGGGCCCTTTTCTTGGCTGTGATTTTTCACATTTTATGAACCCCAACGCGCTGGGGGTGACATGCCTCTGAAGCACGGGTTGCATCGGTACTTGCCCAGAGTCTGGCAATCGCGCAACGGCTTGGCCCGCGTGCTCACCCCTTTGTCCCTGCTTTTTGGCGCTTTGGTTGCGGTTCGTCAGGGTCTTTACCACCGAGGCTTGTTGCAAAGCATCCGTTTGCCCGTGCCGGTGTTGGTGGTCGGCAATGTGGTGGCCGGTGGTGCAGGCAAGACCCCTTTGACCATCGCCATCGTTCAACATCTTTTGGACCAAGGTTGGCGCCCCGGCGTTGTATCCCGGGGGCACGGCAGACTCACGAGGGACACTCGCGCCGTCCAGATGGACAGCGCCCCTGCCGATGTGGGCGATGAGCCCTTGCTGATTCACCAAAAAACGGGCGTGCCCGTTTGGGTCGGACCCAAACGGTCGGGTGCAGGCCTCGGCTTGCTTCAAACACACCCCGAAACCAACATCCTGATTTGTGACGACGGCTTACAGCATTGGGCTTTGGCTCGAGACCTCGAGATTTGCGTCATGGACGATCGCGGCATCGGCAACGGATGGCTGCTGCCTGCAGGCCCCTTGAGAGAAACATGGCCCAAAAAGGTCGACCTCTTGCTGCACACCGGTGTCAATTCAATGGGCGGTGGATTTCAGGCCCAGCGCCAGCTGGAGGATTGGGCCCAAGATGGCTTGGGTCGTCGGGTGGCGCTGAGCAGCTTGATAGGTCAACCCGTTGACGCCTTGGCGGGTCTCGCCAGGCCCGCAGGATTTTTCAGTTTGCTCGAAGAAAAGGGTTTGACCCTGCACCAAACCACACCGCTGCCCGATCACTTTGACTTCGTCGCTTGGTCAAACTCGCCCTTGACACGCCCACTGCTGTGCACCGAAAAAGACGCCGCCAAACTTTGGCAACACCAACCCCTGGCTTTGGCCGTGCCATTGAGGCTGACACCAGAGCCCGCCTTTTGGCAGGCTCTCGACCACTTGGTTTTGGCGCTTCCTACCCGCTGACAAGCGCCCGTTATCATTGCGTCATGGACATCAAATTGCTCGAATTGCTGGTTTGCCCAGTCACCAAAGGCCCGCTCAATTTTGACCGTGAGCGTCAGGAACTGCTTTCGCGCAGTGCTCGCCTGGCTTATCCGGTTCGTCACGGCATTCCCATCTTGCTGGAAAACGAAGCCCGCACGCTGAGCGACGAAGAAATCGACAAACTCGCAGCATTGCGTCCACCGCTTTAAGGCCTCAGCATGCACATCGGCGCTTCAGAGCGAGGCTTCACGGTGGTGATCCCGGCCCGTATGGCTTCGAGCCGTCTGCCCAACAAACCCTTGGCCGACATTGGTGGATTGCCCATGGTGGTTCGGGTGGCGCAGCGCGCTTGTCAATCCGATGCTCGGCAAGTGGTGGTGGCTGCAGACGATGCGAGAATCGTTCAAGCCTGCCAGTCACACGGCGTGAATGCATTGTTGACACGCCAAGACCACCTCAGTGGCAGCGACCGATTGGCCGAGGCGTGTCAGCTTTTGGGGCTTGAAGCGGATGACGTGGTGGTCAATGTTCAAGGCGATGAGCCCTTGATCCTTCCGCAACTGATCAACGATGTCGCGCTCTTGTTGATCGAAAGGCCCGAAGCCAGCATGAGCACGGCAGCGCATGCCATCGAGTCGCTCGAAGAATTCATGAATCCGAACGTGGTCAAGTTGGTCATGGACGCTCGCCAATGGGCGCTCTATTTCAGCCGAGCGCCGATTCCGTGGTGGCGAGATGGCCAGTCCAGCGGATCGTTTCGCTCTTTGCCCACCCCTGCACCGCTGCGGCACATCGGGATTTACGGTTACCGGGCAGCTTTCTTGTCCGGCTTCCCCCATTTACCGCCTGCGCCCTTGGAAACCATGGAGTCGCTTGAGCAACTTCGCGTCCTTTGGCACGGCCACCGTATCGCGGTGCATGTGACCGAGCAGGTCCCCGGCCCTGGCGTCGACACACCCGAAGATCTTGAGCGGGTCAGACAATTGCTGGGCTGAAGAATGCCCAACTGGATGGGCCCTGAAACCGGCCTGGCACGTAAGCCAACTTTGAGGATGGCATGCTATTCTTAAATATGGATGCATCTGGTCTTTTGGCCGGACTGACAAAAACGATCACAAACGACAAGGACAACACCATGAGACTGATTCTGTTGGGTGCACCCGGCGCCGGCAAAGGAACACAGGCCACTTTCATCTGCCAAAAATTCAAAATTCCCCAAATTTCGACCGGTGACATGCTCAGGGCCGCCGTCAAAGCAGGAACGCCTTTGGGTCTGCAAGCCAAAGCCGTCATGGAATCCGGTGGCTTGGTGAGCGACGACTTGATCATCAACTTGGTGAAAGAACGCATCGCTCAAAGCGATTGCGCCAATGGTTTTTTGTTTGACGGCTTTCCCCGCACCATCCCTCAGGCCGATGCCATGAAGGCCGCCGGCGTCAAACTCGACTATGTGCTTGAAATCGATGTTCCTTTTGATGCCATCATTGAGCGCATGAGCGGACGACGCTCGCATCCCGCATCCGGTCGCACCTACCATGTCAAGTTCAACCCGCCCAAGGTAGAGGGCCTGGACGATGTAACCGGCGAACCCTTGGTTCAACGTGCAGACGACCAAGAAGAAACCGTGAAAAAACGCTTGGATGTCTACAGCGCCCAGACCCGCCCATTGGTCGACTATTACGCCTCTTGGGCGCGGACCGACGCAGCCGTCGCCCCACAATACCGTGCGATCAGCGGAACCGGCCATGTTGAAGACATCACCGCTCGCGCTTTCCAGGCGCTCGCAGCCTGAGCAGGTTTTTCCCATTCGCTGTCACTTTTGCAGCGCCTTGATCTCAAAGCCCCTATCAGGGGCTTTGCTGCTTTTGCACACCCTTTTTTTCAATCCCATCATTTTTTTTCATCGAAACTGCTTGCAAAAAAGAAAAAGCTGGTTAAAAATACAGTCACTGGATGAAAAAACAGCCATTCAAGGAAACACCATGACCGACAACCCGAAACTGACCGCGCGGCAACAAGAAATTCTGGAACTCATCCAGAACACCATCGCCAACACCGGTGCGCCTCCGACGCGTGCTGAAATCGCCAATGTTTTGGGTTTCAAGTCAGCCAACGCCGCTGAAGAGCACCTCAAGGCTTTGGCCAGAAAAGGCGCTATTGAGCTGGTCAGCGGCACTTCACGTGGCATACGCCTCAAAGGCAGTCAACGCAGCAGCCAAAGGGCCAGCAACGATCTTTTCAGCATGAGTCTGCCTGGTCTGGGTCAGCTGTGTTTGCCCTTGGTGGGCCGTGTCGCAGCCGGCTCCCCCATCTTGGCCCAAGAGCACGTTGACCGCACCTACCAAATCGAAAGCAGCTTGTTCACCCTGCAGCCCGACTACTTGTTGCGCGTTCGCGGCATGTCCATGCGCGATGCCGGCATCATGGATGGCGATCTTCTGGCCGTTAAATCCACCAAAGAGGTCCGCAACGGGCAAATTGTGGTGGCCAGGCTGGGGGATGAAGTCACGGTCAAACGCTTTCACAAAACAGCCCATGGTGTGGAGCTTCTTCCCGAAAACCCCGATTACCCGACGATACAGGTTCACCCCGGCGAACCCTTTGACATCGAGGGTTTGGCGGTGGGGTTGATCCGCAACAGCACCTTGATGTAAAGCTTTCGTCTTGCGTGCAGGTGGCGGGCGCTGTTCAACAGCCCTGAACGCATTGACTTTCTTTTGCAATCCTGTCTGTGTCCAACCTCCATGCTTTTGAAAGGTTTCACATGGGAATCGCTTTGCTTGCACTTTCTGGTTTTTTCAAGACATTCTCTGGGTCTCTAAACCCCAAAATCTCTGCCATGGCTCGCTCACCGGGTCGTCTTCACCCCAGCTGGGCCACCAGGACCCAGGTTGGCCCGACCCATACACAAAAAAACAAGCCCTCGTTGACCAAGGTGCCCTGCCTCAAGGTTTTGAGGGTCCGCGATTCGGCGGATGGCCCACAAACGACGGGGAGAATGGTGATCTCGGGTCGCATGGCCGACGTGTGCGCAGAACTGGACAGGCTGGTGGCACTCGAAATGCGTCACCTGAGCCATTGACTTAAAAAAAAAGGGGCGCCCATGGTCTGGCCGCCCCGCCCAAAACGATTCATTGACAAGGCACAATGTCGGGCATGAACATTGTGATCCTTGACGACTACCAAGATGTCGTCCGCAAACTTGATTGCGCTTCCAAACTCGAGAACTACTCGGCCAAGGTCTACACCAACACGATCAAAGGCATCGGACAACTGTCTGTCAGGCTGAAAGATGCCGATGTGATCGTCCTGATCCGCGAGCGAACGGCCTTGAACAAGGCCTTGATCGAAAAATTGCCCCGACTCAAATTGATCGCACAAACTGGGCGCGTGGGTGGGCACATCGACTTGGCAGCATGCACAGAGCGCGGCATCGCAGTGGCAGAAGGCATTGGCTCTCCTGTGGCACCGGCTGAATTGACCTGGGCACTGATCATGGCTGCTGCCCGCAGGCTGCCTCAGTACATCAGTAACCTGAAACACGGCGCTTGGCAACAGTCGGGCCTCAAATCCAGCGCCATGCCGACCAACTTTGGCCTGGGCACGGTTTTGAAAGGCAAGACACTGGGCATCTGGGGTTACGGGAAAATTGGCCAAATGGTGGCGGGCTATGGCCGTGCTTTCGGCATGCATGTTCAGGTGTGGGGCAGCGATGAATCTCGCATTCGCGCCGTCAAAGACGGTTTGACTGCGGCAACCAGCCGAGAATCTTTTTTTGAAACTGCCGACGTCGTGTCCCTGCACTTGCGTTTGAACGAGGTGACGGCAGGCATCGTGACAGGTGATGACTTAGGCCGAATGAAGCCAACGGCCCTTTTGGTCAACACCTCACGAGCCGAGCTCATCGAGCCCAATGCACTGATCGGTGCCTTGAACCGAGGGCGCCCAGGCTTAGCCGCCATCGATGTTTTTGAGTCAGAGCCCATCTTGCAGGGATCGGCTCTCTTGCGTCTGGAAAACTGCATCTGCACACCGCACATTGGGTATGTAGAAAAAGACAGTTACGAGCTTTATTTCGGCACGGCTTTTGACAATGTTGTGAACTACATCAATGGCACACCCACCAACATCGTGAACCCAGGTGCCTTGCAGGTTCGTCGCTGACAGCCGCTCCATAATCGATTGTTTTTTAAGTTTCGATCGACCGCGCAGCCTGACCACCTTCAGTTTTTTCAACGATCTTGCCAAGGGCTTAGAGCCCAGCCATCCAATATGACCGTTTCATTTCAAAAAGTCGCCGTGATCGGCGCGGGAGCCATGGGCCGGGGCATTGCCCAAATTGCCACCCAAGCCGGCAGCCAAGTTTGGCTTTACGACACTCAGCCCGAAGCGATTGCCAAAGCGCGTGACGCGGTGTTCCAGCAATGGGACAAGCTGCAGGAAAAAGGTCGCCTCACAGCCGAAGCCGTGGCAGACCACAAAAGCCGCTTGCTGGGTGCCTCTGAATTGCAAGACTTGGCCGACTGCGAGTTGGTGGTCGAGGCCATTGTCGAAAAAATCGACATCAAAAAAAACCTGTTCACCGAGCTGGAAAAGGTACTGTCCAACACGGCCGTGCTGGTCACCAACACCTCATCGCTCTCGGTCACGGCGATTGCCGCAGCCTTGCAACGCCCCGCTTTGTTTGCGGGCTACCACTTCTTCAACCCCGTGCCACTCATGAAGGTGGTCGAGGTCATCGCTGGTCTCAAAACCGACCCCTCCGTTTGTGAGCGCTTGACCGAGTTTGCACGCCAGATGGGCCACACGCCTGTACAGGCGCAAGACACCCCTGGCTTCATCGTCAACCACGCCGGGCGCGGTTACGGCACAGAAGCTTTGCGCATTGTGAGCGAAGGTGTGGCCGATTTCGCCACCATCGACCGCATCTTGCGCGACCAGGTTGGCTTCAAGTTGGGGCCTTTCGAGTTGTTTGATTTAACAGCGCTGGATGTCTCCCACCCTGTGATCGAGGCGATTTACCACCAGTATTACGAAGAGCCGCGCTACCGCCCCAACGTGATCACCGCCCAACGTTTGGCTGGGGGCGTGGTCGGCAAAAAAGTAGGCGAAGGCTTTTACAAATACGTCGACGGCGCTGCACTAATTCCCACCGAACCGCCCGTGCCCGTGGTCGACGACATCCCGCCGGTGTGGGTATCCCCCCGTGCTGCACGTCGCATGGCGTTGCTGCAAGTCCTGAAGAATTTGGGCGCCAAAATCGAAACCGGTGCCTCGCCCTCCCCCGAAGCATTGACCATCGTCGCGCCCTTGGGCTTTGACATCACCACGGTGGCCGTGGTTGAGCGCCTGGACCCGGCACGCACCGTGGGCATCGACATGCTGTTTGACGATGTCGCCACAAAGCGCCGCGTGCTGGCCACCAACCCTGCCACACGTGCCGACATGCGCGACGCCGCTCACGCCTTGTTTGCACGCGACGGCAAAGCGGTCTCGGTCATTCGAGACAGCGGTGGCTTTGTCACGCAACGCGTGGTGGCCACCATCGTCAACATCGCCTCCGACATTTGCCAACAACGCATCTGCAGCCCGCAAGACCTGGAAACCGCCGTCACCTTGGGCTTGGCCTACCCCATAGGCCCACTGGCCATGGGCAACCGCTTGGGGCCGGACAGCATCCTTGAAGTGCTGTTCAACCTCCAAACCGTCTATGGTGACCCGCGTTATCGTCCTAGCCCTTGGCTGCGACGCCGCGGAGCGATTGGCCTGTCGCTCATGCACACGGAAGAAGAATGACTTTGCGGGACAGATCTTCAGCGCTGTCCTCAACCAATAAAGAAACAAGATGACCGCCCAACTGCTCAGCACCTGCGAAGGCCAGACCCTGATCCTGACCCTCAGCAATCCGGAGTTTCGCAACGCCCTCGGGCCCGAAATGTACGCCGCCGGGGTCGAGGCCCTGAGCGTGGCCGAGTCCAGCCTCGATGTGCGCAGCGTGGTCATCACCGGGGCCAACGACATCTTTTGCGCGGGCGGCAATTTGCAGCGTCTGCAAAGCAACCGGCAGTTGCCCCCCGAGCACCAAGCCCAAAGCATCGAAGGCCTGCACAACTGGATCGAAGCCATCCGCAACTTCCCCAAGCCCGTGATCGCGGCCGTGGAAGGCCCTGCGGCCGGTGCCGGTTTCTCGTTGGCGCTGGCATGCGACATGATCGTGGCCGCGCGCAACAGCGTGTTTGTCATGGCCTACAGCTCGATCGCTTTGTCGCCCGATGGCGGCGGCAGCTGGAGCCTGTCACGCGCTGTGCCCCGCCAATTGGCCACTGAGCTGCTGATGTGCGGCGAACGCGTCGGTGCAGAGCGGCTTCAACAACTGGGCGTCGTCAACCGCCTGGCCGATGCCGGACAAGCGCTGCGACAGGCTTTGGAACTGTGTGCGCAAATCAACGCTCGCGCGCCCAACGCTCTGGCCAGCATCAAGGAATTGCTCAGCGACGCAGACACCAGCAGTTTGAATGCCCAATTGGCACGCGAGCGCGATCACTTTGTCAAAAATTTGCACCATGCCAACGCTGGCATTGGCATTTCTGCCTTTTTAAACAAACAAAAACCCAGTTACAACTGAGTCGTCTGGTCCCCCAGGCGACAAAAATTCAATCACCAGTCACTCAAAGGACAGAGCATGGACGAACCCATTCTGACAATGGAGGAAAGAGAAGCCATCAACAGCGGTCGCTGGTTTTCCACCCTCTCCCCTTCACTTCGTCACGACATACTTCGATGCGCCTACGTCAAACGCCACAAGGACGGCGACATGCTCGCTGCACGGGGGGATCCCCCCGAGCAGTGGATCGCCTGCGCCAAGGGTGCGGTGCGAGTGAGTTCGACTTCGGTCTCGGGCAAGCAAATCACCCTGACGTATGTGGAGCCGGGCATCTGGTTTGGCGACGTGTCGATCTTCGACGGGGATCGGCGCACCCACGACTGCTATGCACACGGCGACACCACCACACTGAACGTGGCCAAGGCCGACTTCAAAAAAATCCTGTCGCAGCACGTCGAGTTTTACGATGCCATGCTGCGACTGCATGCACGCCGCATTCGTCAACTCTACGGCTTGGTCGAGGACCTCAACACATTGCCATTGCGTGCGCGACTGGCCAAACAGCTCAACCACTTGCTGCGCAGCTACGGCGTGCCCAGTTTGTCGGACGCCAAAGCCATCCGCATCAGCTTGCAACTGGCGCAGGAGGAACTGGCGCAACTTTTGGGCGCATCGCGCCAACGCGTGAACCAAGAACTCAAGCAAATGGAGCGCGAGCAGATCATCCGCATCGAGCCGGGGGGCTTGGTGGTGCTGGACCGCGACGCACTCTTGCTGATCGTGAACGCAGACCACTGACCCTGTCGGACCTTTTAACATTTCCGCGCCGAACTGCGGCGCCAGACTTAGAACGGGTCAACCCATGAGTGCTTTTGACCATTTTGTGGGAACTCGGCCTGTCACCGGCACCCATGCCTTCGACATTCCAGCGCTGGAGCACTGGCTCAGCGCCAAACTGCCCAGCTTTGCGGGTCCCTTGAGTGTGGAAATGTTCAAGGGTGGCCAGTCCAACCCGACCTACAAGCTCAACACCCCCACGCGCCAATACGTGATGCGGGCCAAGCCTGGCCCAGTGGCCAAGTTGCTGCCCTCGGCCCACGCCATCGAGCGCGAGTTTGCCGTCATGCGAGGCCTGCACGGCACCGATGTGCCCGTGGCTCAAATGCATGTGCTGTGCGATGACGAATCCGTCATTGGCCGCGCTTTTTACGTCATGGAGTTCGTGCAAGGCCGTGTGCTGTGGGACCAGTCTTTGCCTGGCATGGCACCCACCGAGCGCGGTGCGATTTACGACGAAATGAACCGCGTGCTGGCCTCGCTGCACAAGGTTGACGTCGCCAAACAAGGCTTGGCGAGCTACGGCAAACCCGGCAATTACATCGAACGCCAAATCGGCCGTTGGAGCAAACAGTACGCCGCATCCATCACCCAGCCCATTCCCGAGATGGACCAGCTGATCGAGTGGCTGCCGAAAAACATCCCAGCCAGCGCCAAGGACGAGTCGCTTGTCGGCATCGTGCACGGCGACTACCGCTTGGATAACCTGATGTTCCACCCCACCGAGGCGCGCGTGTTGGCGGTGCTGGACTGGGAACTGTCCACACTGGGGCACCCGCTGGCCGATTTCAGCTACCACTGCATGGCTTGGCACATCACGCCGGGTACTTTCCGAGGCATTGGCGGACTTGATTTGGCCGCTTTGGGCATTCCATCCGAAGCCGAATACATTCGCCGCTACTGCGAACGCACCGGTTTCACGACCCCTGAAGCCTTGGCCAAAGACTGGAACTTCTACCTCGCCTACAACATGTTCCGCATCGCGGCCATCTTGCAAGGCATTGCCAAACGCGTCGAAGACGGCACTGCATCCAGCGACCAAGCCAAAACTTCGGGTGCGGGTGCCCGCCCCATGGCCGAGTTGGCCTGGCGTTTTGCCTGCCAAGCCTGATCCCTTTTACAAAACCACAACCCCACCCTCAGGAGAGAGACCATGGATTTTGAATACACCCCCAAGGTCAAAGACATGCAAGCGCGCTTGCTGGCCTTCATGGACGAGCACATCTACCCCAACGAGGCCCGTTTTTTCGCTGAAATCGCTGAGAACCGCGCCAAAGGCAATGCCTGGGTGCCCACCCAAATCGTCGAAGAACTCAAACCCAAGGCGCTGGCCGCCGGTTTGTGGAACCTTTTTTTGCCCAAATCGACCCGCGCCCCGCAAGGCTTGTCCAACCTCGAATACGCCCCCCTGTGCGAGATCATGGGCCGCGTACCCTTTGCGGCAGAAGTGTTCAACTGCTCAGCCCCAGACACCGGCAACATGGAAACGCTGGAGCGTTACGCCAGCGAAAGCCTCAAGGACGAATGGCTGGAACCGCTGCTGCGCGGTGAAATTCGCTCGGCCTTTTTGATGACCGAGCCCGATGTGGCCTCGTCGGATGCCACCAACATCGAATGCGAGATCCGCCGCGACGGCAACGACTACGTCATCAACGGCCGCAAGTGGTGGTCGTCCGGCGCAGGTGACCCACGTTGCGCGGTCTACATCGTCATGGGCAAGACCAACCCCGACGCCGGTCGCCATGAGCAGCAATCCATGATCGTGGTGCCAGCCAACAGCCCTGGCATCACGGTGGTCCGCGCTTTGTCGGTGTTCGGTTACGACGATGCGCCACACGGCCACATGGAAGTGCTGCTCAAAGATGTGCGCGTGCCGGCAGAAAACATCTTGCTGGGCGAAGGCCGCGGCTTTGAAATCGCGCAAGGCCGTTTGGGGCCAGGCCGCATCCACCACTGCATGCGCACCATTGGCATTGCCGAGCGTGCCCTGGAACTGATGTGCAAACGCCTGAACGAACGCGTGGCCTTTGGCCGCGAAGTGGCGCGCCAAACCGTGTGGCAAGAGCGCATCGCCGAGTCGCGCTGCATGATCGAGCAAGCCCGCTTGCTCACGCTCAAGGCCGCAAACATGATGGACACTGTGGGCAACAAGGTGGCCAAGGCCGAAATCGCCATGATCAAGATCGTGGCGCCCAACATGGCCTGTCAAATCATTGACTGGGCGATTCAGGCCCATGGCGGTGGTGGTGTGTCGCAAGACTTCCCACTGGCCTATGCCTACGCCCACCAGCGCACTTTGCGCTTGGCGGATGGCCCGGATGAAGTTCACCGCAATTCCTTGGCCAAGCTTGAACTGGCCAAACAACTGGCCCTGCCCGGTGACATGGGCATGCCCATCACCCGCGGTAGCTGACACCCGAGGCCAGCGCCCGAAAGACCACAAGTCCTATTGGGTGCTCAAGGCCCGACATTTTTTGCCACATGGGGTCTGAAAATCCCACATTTGACGGTTAGAATAAGGACAGTCGGAGCGTAGCGCAGCCTGGTAGCGCATCTGCTTTGGGAGCAGAGGGTCGCGAGTTCGAATCCCGCCGCTCCGACCATTTTTCAGCGCATCTCCAGAGCGCTGGTTACTTCACACAACAAAGGCCCATTCAAGGGCCTTTTGTGTTTTGACTGCCCGTAGCTCAGTTGGATAGAGCAACAGCCTTCTAAGCTGTGGGTCACAGGTTCGATCCCTGTCGGGCAGACCAAGGTTGACTGTCAGTGTCACAAGAGCCCCTCACCGGGGCTCTTGGTGTGGCCCAATGTCGCTGAATCAGTTGGCGTAGCGTCGCTCTGACTGGGTCTGGTTGAGCAAACTGGGCAAGGTTTGCCAAGCTTGAGCGATGGACTGGATCAGGCTTTGTACTTCGTCCAGTACCTCCAAGTCATTGTAGGCGTTGACATGGAACAAGCGGCGGGTCACGTAGGCATACAACTCGTTGAGATTCTGAGCCAACTCCCCGCCACGCTCAAAATCAAGTGCACCTTGCAAAACCACCACGATGCGCCCCGCGCGAGACAATGCTTTGGATTTTTCTTCAATGGCATGGTTTTGAATATGCCCTTTTGCAGAGGACAGGCTTTCGTTCAAACCATCAAAAAGCATTTGGATCAGTTGAATGTTGTCCGCTGTGGCAACGCCTGTCACAACTTGAACAGAACCGTAACTGTCAGCTACCTTGGAATATGCACGCATGAAGAAAACCCCTTTACAACTTCAGTGATAAGGGAATCGGAACGTGCCGAGGAAACTTGAGGCTGAAGGGGCAAAAGAACAAAAGCCCCTGAGCAGGTATGGCGCTCAGAAGCGCAAAAGGACGGCGTTAAACAGAATCGGGCACTTTGGCCGCCAAGTCGGTCCCCGATGGCATCAACCACTCAGACAGGGGGCTGGATGTGTCCAATTGAGTTTTTCCATACAAAAAGCGTCCCGCCTCATCCAAGGCCTCTCGAATGGGTCCCCAGTTGGACTCTGGCGTTTGCGCCGCTTGCACCCCGCATTGGTAGACGGCGTTGGCTTGGGCCGGCGGAATCCATGACTCCACAAAGCCTGCTGATGATTGGATTTGCTTGGTGTTATGGGGCTCACCGTTCATGCCCCGCTGACTGTCCTTGAAGCCCTCCTTATAAAGGGCCTCAATGTGCTTAGACAATACAATTTGGTAGGGACCTTGCAAATCAAAAATGGCCAAAGGGTCCATGCCTTTATCGGAGCGACCCGTCATGGCATCCCAAAGCTTTTTGGACGACAGCCCCAAAAAAGGCAAGGATTCCGGCTGGACAGCGCTTTGGGAGTGAATCGATGAGAGGACCTGGCGGGTCTCTTTTTCCATGGTGTTGACCCTGTCGATCAAATAAATGATCAAGACCAAAATGACCAACAGACCGATGGCCATCAAAGCGTTCAACATCGCATCCATAGGTTCAATGCTTGCCCTCGTTGGGCTCCTTCGGAGAGGCAGACGCGTTTTGGTCAGCCTCTGGCGGGATCTCTTGCGAAGCCAACTCCTCCCTCAAAAAGCTCATGACTTGGAAAGGCTCTTTCAGCCGCAATTCATAAAGACTGATCTGATCGGCCAGCGCCTGCATGGCCTCAATGGCTTTGGCCGCAGTCAGTTCCATTTTTTGGTACTGTGCACCCAGTCCAAAAGCCTCAACGGCGAGTTCTTCGGGCAAGTAAACGTAAATGTCGGCTTCGCCAGCACGGATTTTTTGAAATTTTGACGCTATGGGCAAATCGGGGGTGGGTTTACCTTCCATCAAAGCCAATTTGGCGTGCTCTTGCCAAAGGGCAGTTTGTTCGGCGCCAGCGATAAAGGTTTTGTCCAGGTGGGCTCGGCAAAGCATGCCCATCCGCATGCGCACAATGCGTGCATCGTGCGTGTCGGACTTCAAACTCACGACTTTTTCATAAGCTGCAATCGCACGCTTCATTTCTTCAGCGGGATTATTTTTGTTAAAAAAACTGAGCATATTGAATAGTCTTTTTCAGTTTATGAGATTTGCAGATTTTGCCGCAATTTTTTAACAACGGAAGAAAGAATTTGACTGATCCGGGACTCACTGACGCCTAAAACCTCTCCAATTTCCTTCAGGTTCAACTCCTCGACGTAGTAAAGCGACATGACCAAGCGCTCACGCTCGGGCAACTCATCAATGGCCGCCACAACAGCCTCCATGAACTCCGCTTCCTCGACCATGACTTCCGGCTGCATGGCGCTGTCTGCGGGCATGCTCATGACCTCATCGGTCACGACTTCCATGGAAAACGTCTCAAACCGCTTGGCTTGACCGCGTTCGCGGTGAAACTCTTCGATCTCCTTGCCCATGAACAAAGCCAGCTCGGCTTGGGTTGGGGCGCGGCCCAACTCAGCAGCCAGCACATGAACCGCCTCGTTCTCGCTTTTGTTGAATGCAACGGCCGATCGGGGCAAGAAAGACTGCCGCCTGACTTCGTCCAAAATGGCGCCACGAACCCTGCTCAGGGCAAAGTGCTCAAATTCAAAACCCTTGGTCGGATCAAATGACCGAGCCGCTTCGATCAATCCCACCATGCCGACCTGCACCAATTCATCCAGTTCCATGAACGGTGGAAGTCGGGCTTTCAGGTGCACAGCCACCCGCTTGACCATGGCCATGTGCCCAAGAATCAGGGACTCGTGGCTGTTTTCAGCCTGTTCATAGTGAGAGATGGTATGGGCCACAGTCAATTCCCTGGCTGCGCCACGCGCAGCATGCGTTCGGAGAAAAACTGCATCCGCCCGGACGGACCATCCGTGGGAGGAAGCTGGTCGATGGCCTCAGCCAAAGCACGGAAATCACGGGCAGCCGCACTGCCTGGCGCGAATTCCATCACCGAGGTGTATTTGCGCAAGGATTGAAGGACCATTTCATCGGCCTCGATCGCTTGTAAAAATTTAACCGAAACGCCCAAAAACCGATGGCAAACATCGTTCAAACGCCGATGCAATTGACGGCCTTCCTGAACGCCAGAGACCATGTTGGGAATGAGGTAAATTTCATTGAGTGATTGCTCAGTGGCCATCACCTTGATCAAACCATAGGCATCGGCAATGGATGAGGGCTGGTTGCACACCACCACAAACCGGCGTTGGCATGCTGCCATGAACTCCAAAACAGCTGGCGAGATGCCCGCCGCCACGTCCACCACCAAATAATCCACCGGCTCCTCTAGGCTATCAAAAGCACGGATCATATTGGCGATTTGGATCGCATCGAGTGCCGCCATGTCGCGCAAACCAGATGCCCCTGGCACCAGACGAACGCCTGGCTTGGTGGTGACAATGACCTCTTCCAATGTCTTTTCGCCGGTCAACACATGACTGATGTTGAAGGGCGCATGTGCACCCAAAGCAATCTGCGCATTGGCCATTCCCAAGTCACCGTCCATCAACATGACCTTGTGACCACGCAGGCACAAAGCCACGGCCATGTTGATGGCCACGGTGGTTTTACCCGCCCCGCCCTTGCCACTGGCCACACCGATCACATGAGGAAACTTCTTGTCCATGGGATGCTTCTTATGCACAGAGGCTAGGGGTGGATCGGGTTCGTTTTCGTGCAGAAATGCTCTTGCCCATCAAAGTGGGGATCTCGATGTCATCAGAAACCATCGATTCGGTTTTCTTTCTCGCCTGAGCGGGTGGCTGCGATCGGCTTGTCTTTGGTGCTGACGGGCCCGTTGATTTTTTGGGCTTGGCAGGCTGTTTCGGAACAGCTGGCGCCGCCTCAGCATGCGTCTGGGCTGGCAGGTCGGTTTCCAACAATTGGGCCCAGGGCGACAAGGCCAATTGAACCAGCAAGGCGGAATCAAAAGCTTGGACTGGAACAGCAATGCGGCTGTCCCCCGCCATCCATGAAACAGGCAAATTGTTTTCCGTCAGGCCCTTGATCAAAGCCCAGGGGGGTGCCGCTTCATCGACTTTGCTGAGCATCAAGGATGACCATGAAACGGTTGAATTTTGAAGAATTTTTTGCACGCTGGTGACTGTAGCATCAACGGGCAAGACCGCATGGCGCAAGATCTGCGGACACTGCAGTTGCAAGATTTCCGCCTGTGCGATGAAATCCGCCCCGCAAGTATCGATCCAAATCGTTTTACCTTGCAGATCTTCCAGCAAAGTGCCAAGCATCGAGACATCGGCAACCCGGAAACAATCCACACCCGATTGCGATGCCAACAATTGCATTTGAGCCCAAGCACCCGGGCGATGGTCTGCAAAACTGACCATGACCTGTTTTTCTGCCCCTTCTTTTTGGGCTGCCGCCAAGGCCAAACGCCCCACCATGGATGTTTTGCCCGAGCCCGAAGGCCCACACAAGGCGTGCGCCATCCATGGACGCAAACTGTAAGCGGGACGCTCAAGAGAAGTGACCAGCAATTGCTGCACCGCCGCGAGGGCCTCGTTGGCGTTGTCCAATGATTGGATGCTGTCGGTCAACAGCGCTCTCAAGGTGGCAGGAACTCCGGACTCATTCATGGCTTGCAGCAATGGCTGAATCGCTGGTGAAAGCCGCAAACCATCTTGCCAAGGCTGAATTTGCCGCGACAAAGAAAACTCTTTACGCAATGACGCCATCTCTTGACGCAGCATGTCCACGATCTCCAGACTTCTTTGGCTCTCATGCGCGCTGTTCAAACGTTCGCCATTGGTGACAGGCGACACGTTCAAAGGGTCCGATGAACTCAGCGGGCTGGATTTGTGCCCAGGCGCCCCATCCTCAGACACACCCACGTCTTGCCGCATATTGACTTCTTCCAGCAACTGAGAAAACGGCACAAAAGGCACATGCGCTTTGGACTGCGATACGGCCCCATCCAGGGTCAAATGTGAATCAGCAGCAGGCGATGTCAAAGGACTGACATCGGTGGCCACGATCAACTCGGTTTGATCGTCCAGCCTCTGACTCGAAATAATGAGGACGTCACTGCCATACAACTGAATGGCTTTTTCGTTGGCCGAGCGGCTGTCTCGGGCCAGAATGCGTTTAAGTTCCATGATCTATCAAGCCTTGGTCGCTGAGGGGTTATTTCGGGGGTCGGCATGAACGGTGTTGATCACCTTGACGGGCTGATCATCCGGTATTTCGCTGTAAGACAGCACCGTCAAATCGCTCACCCGATACCGAACGGCCTTGGACATCCAGGGTCGAATGGCCGGTGAGACCACCAAAACGGCTGGGAGACCCAGCTCCTCGGTGGTGCGTGTGCTGTCGCGCAATGCGGCGAACAAACTCTCTGCCAAAGTCGGCTCCAACACCATGCCAGCCGAACCATTGTTTTGTTGCAAGACATTGTGCAAAAGCTGCTCCAACTGGGGGTCAAGCGTCAAGACCGACAAGGTGTCTCGGGTCTCCAACAGACCCTGAACAATCATCCGACCCATCTTGGGGCGAATCAACTGGGCCAACTGCTCGGGGTCTTGGGTTCGACCACTGACCTCGGTCAAGGCCTCGACCACACTGCGCATGTCACGAATGGGCACAGACTCTTGCAAAAGACTTTGAAGTGTTCGGGTGACCACACCCAGAGACAATTTACCTGGCACCAACTCTTCCACCAATTTAGGCGATTTCACGGCCAACTTGTCCAGCAACTTTTGTGCTTCATCGTGGCTGAGCAATTCAGAAGCATTCTCACGCAAAACTTTGTTCATGTGGGTGGCGATGGCCGTGCTCGGATCCACCACGGTGTATCCCAGTGCCCGGGCCTGATCGCGCCAGGCCGGCTCTATCCAGACAGCTTCTAGACCAAACGCGGGCTCTTTCGTCGCCTGCCCCTCGACCTTGCCGTACACCTTGCCGGGGTTGATGGCCAGCTCCCGGCCCACTTTGACCTCGCCACGACCGCGCACCACACCGTTGAGGACGATGTGGTAAGCGTCGGGCTCTAAATTCAAAGCATCCCGAATGCGAACGGGCTGCACCAAAAATCCCAGCTCGGCTGACAATTTTTTGCGCACACCCTTCACGCGGGTCATCAACTGACCGCCCGACTCCACGTTGACCAAAGGGATCAATCCATAGCCAATTTCAAGTCCGATCAAATCGACCTGTTCCACATCGTCCCAATCCAGCTCTTTCGGGCCTTGATTGAGTGCAGTAGTTGGCTCGGCGGCATCCTGATCCAAGAGCATTTGCTTGCGCATCACCATGAATCCCACCCCCGCGGTGGCCGCTGCCAAAGTCAAAAAGACCAGGTGAGGCATCCCTGGAACCAAACCCATCAGCATCAAAATACCCGCAGAAATGAACAAGGCGGGCACATTCGACAGCTGATTGCTGGCTTGTTCGGTCATGGACTCGGATGTCGTCACCCGCGTCACGATGATCGCCGTGGCCAGCGACATGAACAAGGCCGGGATTTGTGCCACCAGACCATCACCGATGGTCAGCAAAACATAAATACGGGTGGCTTCACCTACAGGCAGGTCGTGTTGGCCTATGCCAATCGCCAAGCCACCCACAATGTTGATGATCAAAATCAACAAGCCCGCCAAAGCGTCACCGCTGACAAACTTGGAGGCACCATCCATCGAGCCAAAAAAGTCAGATTCTTGCGCCAATTCTTCCCGGCGCTTTTTGGCGGTTTCCTGGTCGATCACACCCGCGTTCAAGTCCGCATCGATCGACATTTGCTTGCCGGGCATCGCATCCAGGGTGAATCGGGCGTTGACCTCTGACACGCGGCCGGCACCTTTGGTCACGACAAAAAAGTTGACAATCATCAAAATGATAAAAATGATGAAGCCAACCACATAGTTGCCGCCAATCACAAACTCACCGAAAGCCGCAATCACCTTACCGGCCGACTCTGGGCCCTCATGACCACTGACCAACACCACCCGGGTGGAGGCCACATTCAAAGCCAAACGCAGCATGGTGGCAAACAGCAGCACGGACGGAAAGGATGAGAATTCCAATGGCTTGCGCGTACCAATTGCAATCATGATGACGACCAAGCCAATCATGATGTTGAAAGTGAACAAAATGTCCAACAGCAGCGGAGGTAAGGGCACCACCAACATGGCCATGATCAACAAGACCAAAGTCGGCAATCCCAATCCAGCCAAATTAAAGCTGGAGAGGTTCTGCCGGATCGCTGACAGGGTCAAAGTGTTCATGAAGTGGTGAAATGAAACAGGGCCATGGGGTGTGGGCTTTTCAACACCTTCAAGCAAATCCCGTGCCAAACCCCATTGGTGAGATCTTGGAATTGTTGACATGCATCTCACAAAACTGGTGCGCAAATTGCTCTGATAGACAAGAAGGTGCTCATCGGCAATGGTTTGCCGCTGCCCCAACATCACCGTCCCACCCTAACCCACCCGTTGAAGCGTGAAGCCCATGATCCTGACACCCCTAGACATTTCAGCGCGCCCCTCGAGCACCAGCACCCTGGAAACGAGCCCCTTGGCGAATGAAAAAGAATGCAAAACTGTTGGTACGGAGTTTGGCTCTGTGATGAACACACTGCTGGCCCAACATGCCCACCTGACGGCACAAGCCCTGGTCACGGTGGTCAGCGAAGAAGCCGTCTCAGCCACCGACTCACTGAGTGAAGAGGCTCTGACCGACATGCTGAACCTGTCCGTAGCGCCAGTCACACCGGGAGAAGCCATGGTGCTGACGGCTTTCCACCTCGGGCCGCACTTGCAAATCATCACGCCAGAATCTGCCGCACCGGAAGGCCAGAGCTTGGAGGTGTTTGCTCGCTCTCAAGGACTGGATGAGGCCGCTTTGCAATGGTTAATGAGCAAATCAAGTACCCCCCTCACCACGGGCACGGCCCTGACAAGTCCAACAAGCGCCACCGTGCCATCCTTTCCAACAAGCGCAACCGCAACCGCACCCACATCTGCACCCGTACCCACATCTGCACCCGCACCCGCACCCGCACCCGCACCGGCAACCGCTACCGCAACCGCAACCCTCCCAACCCTCCCAACAAACTCAGCAGCCCCATCAGGACCATCCGGGCCAACAGCTCTGTCAAGGCTCGACTTGACCGTTTCCATACCGCCCACCAACACAGCGCCCCAGGCAGAGGCCCCATCCGAGATGAGCCCAGCCCTCGCTACCCAGGAACTGACCAACCCGCTGTCAAGTCGGACCGTGATTTCCACAGAAGCTTTCCCGCATGGCGGACTGGTCAAGGCCAACCCGCTTGGGCCTGCAGACGCGGCCCAATGGGGCATCCCCGGCCTGAAGCACCCACCCGCTTCTGGCCTGGTGAAAGGCTCTTCAACTTTGGCCTCCACAGCATCAGACTGGCTGCAAAGCAATGCTTTAGAAGTCAATTTGGTCAAACCCATTGGCAGCAACAAAGCTGACGTCGCCCCTGCCCCTCTGGACTTGAACGCTCTTTTATCGGCCGACATGCAGGACACCTTGGAAACAATGGCCATGGACGGTTTTGCTTCAGGTCAAGAGTCACCCTCTCAGGGACAAGGACAAGGCAGCTTCAATGGCCGGCCCGACCCCAACCTTTCAGGACGCACCGAGTCAACACCCCATGCTTCGGGGGTGAGCGAACAAGACAGCGCCCAGCGGCGAGAGAACATCCACAATTTGGCTGAGAAGATGGGTCAAGCCGTAGGACAACGAATTTTGTCCGAATTGGAACGTGGCCAATGGCACCTCAAACTGTCGCTGCGACCCGCCACACTGGGGCACATTGAGGTAGAAATGCGCATGCGCAGCGGCGAAATGGATGCGGTGTTCACGGCACCGCAGGCGCTGACCCGCGAACTGCTGAACGAGGGCATATCCAAACTCAGAGACACCTTGAATCAAATGGGCATGGATGTTGCTTCACTGAAGGTGGACGATGGGCAAGGCCGTCAACGTGGCGGAGAGTCGACACCTGAACGGCAAGCCCAAGTCAAGGACAATACACCCACCGAATCGGCGGATGTGCCGATGTCAACCAGCGTTGCAGCCCCAAACAAAATGGGCACCGATGGCTGGGATGTGCTGGTGTAAGCAATCTTTAAGAAGGAATCAACATGGCTGATGAAGAAATTGAAGTTGAAGTCAAAAAGAAATCTCCTCTCATCAAGATCATTGTGATTGCCTTGGTGGCCATTTTGTTGTTGGTTGGCACCGTGGTCGGCACTTTGTTTGTGACCGGATTTTTTGACAAAAAAGACACCGTTGCAGCCGAAGAGGCCCTGAAAAACCTCGAAAACGCTGCGGCCAACAACAATGCGGGCGCCAACGCGACCAACGCCGCCCCCCAAAAAGTGGCCAAAGAATCTCCCGAATTGCAACGCTTTGAAAACAGCTACATGGAGTTGGAGAAGCCCTTGGTCTCCAACCTGACCAATACCCGCAAGGTGATTCAACTCAATCTGGCCATCATGACCCACTACGATGAGCGGGTTTTCAAGAACGCCAAAAAACACGAATTTGCACTGCGCTCTGTGGCTTTGGATGTCATGCGACAGATGACCGAGGCCGACCTGGCCAAGCCAGAGTTTCGCAAAGATCTCGCTGCAAAAATCCGCGAAGAAATGAACAGTGTTCTGCAGAAATACGAAGATTTCGGCGGCATTGAAGAAGTCTATTTCACCAGCTTTGTGGTTCAGTGAACGCCTTGAAGCATCAGCACAGCCTTGACCATGTCCGATAACCAACCCTTGTTGTCCTCCGAAGAACTGGCCGCCTTGTCGGCCAGTCTGAGCGACGGCACGCTGGACAACCAACCGGGCTACAACGTGGACGTGCAAGTTCGCAAACACGACTTGGCAGCCGAAGACAGCAGTTTGGGCGTGAACGTTGCCTCATTGGACATGATCAATGAGCGATTCATCCGCCTGTTCCGTTTGGGCATGCTGGAAGTGTTGCGAACCAGCCCCCGCATGAACCCCACCCGAACCCAAATGGTTCGCTTTGGCGACTATGTCAAAGAACTCAAAGCCCCCTTGTCGGTGAACATTGTGCGCATGAGCCCTTTTCGTGGGCACGCCATGGTGGTCATTGAGCCCACTGTGGTGTTCAGTTCACTGGACAGTTTTTTTGGCGGTTTTGGGCGTGGTGTGGGGCAATTGCCCGCGGGGCGTCTGTTCACCCCAACAGAAAGCCGCATCATCAAGATCATCTTGCAGGTCTTCTTTCGCTCTTTCAAAGAAGCCTGGGCACCGCTGACTGCCGTTGATTTCGAGCATGTCAGCTCCGAAATCAACCCACAATTTGCACAAATCGTCGATGAAAACGATTTGGTCATTTTGTGCCGTTTTGAATCCGAAATCACCGCGCAAGGCTCAGGCTTTGTCGACATGGTCATCCCATATGTGGCCCTCAAACCTGTGCGCGATCTGTTGCGCAGCCGCGTACAAACAGGCGATGGCAACGAAGATTCTGACAAAGTCTGGCGTGAACAACTCACGGACGCCGTGAATGACGCCGAATTGGAAATTCAAATTTTGCTCGGCAAGCTCAGTGTGTCACTGAATCAGCTTCAGTCCATGCAGCCTGGAGACATCCTGCCCTTTAAAAAGGCCGACTTTGCCCGCGCCATGATCGAAGACATGCCCGTCTACGACGTCGAAATCGGTGCCATGGGCAGCCAAGTGGCCGTCAAAATTGTCAACGCCGTCAGCCCCACTACCCCGGCCTGATCTCCCATTCAAGGACATCCTATGAGCGAACTCACCGATCAAAACGAACCCAAGCTTGAAACCAGCGACAAGGGCCAGATCCACACCGACGTGTTGCAAAACATCCCCGTCACCTTGTCCATCGAAGTGGGACGTGCCCAAATCAAAATTCGCGATCTGATGCGCCTGACCCAAGGCAGCGTGGTCGAACTCGACCGCATCGCGGGCGAACCCCTGGACCTGCTGGTCAACAACACCGTGGTCGCACAGGGCGAAGTGGTGTTGGTCAACGACCGTTACGGCATCCGTTTGACACGGGTTGTTCCAGCCTCCGAACGGTTGGACAACCTCTGAACACCGGCACCGCCCCATGAACACTGGATGGACCTTCGTCGACTGGCTGCAATATGCCCTGAGCTTTGCTTTGGTCATTGGCTTGTTGCTGGCCCTGCTTTGGACTTTGCGAAAAATGCAAAACGGCTCCTCCATGCTGCGTAAAAAAAACCAGCGTATGCACACGCTTGAAACCCTGTCGGTGGGCCCTCGGCAAAAAATCTTGCTCATTCAAGTGGATGGGCAAGACGTCCTGGTGGGCGTGACCGCCCAACAAATGACGGCCCTTACCCCTTGGCCTGCCCATTCGGCCATGCCAACTCACCTCTCCAAAGAAACCCCGCCATGAAGCGCCACCTCAGCCTTGGGCTGATCCTGATCTTGTTGTTTGGCCTCTTGCCCATGCTGGCGCAAGCCGCGCCAGAGCTGCCCGCCATCACCGCCACCAACACCGCTCGCGGCACGCAATACAGTTTGACCCTGCAACTGTTGGCTTTGATGACGACTTTGTCGCTCTTGCCATCTATTTTGCTGATGATGACCGCTTTTGTGCGCATCGTGATCGTGATGTCCTTGTTGCGCCAAGCATTGGGCACTGGCCAAACGCCACCCAACATGGTGATCGTGGGTTTGTCCCTGTTTTTGACATTGTTTGTCATGACACCGGTGCTGACCGAGGTCTATCAGAACGCTTTGCTGCCTTATATGAACCAAGGCTTGAGCTTTGACAAAGCGCTGGCTGCTGCCGAAAAACCCATTCGTGCGTTCATGCTTTTGCAAACCCGAGAAGACGACATCGCCATGTTCATGGAGATTGCGCGCAACACCAATTTCACCAGCCCACAAGATGTGCCCTTCACCACCTTGGTTCCGGCATTCTTGACCTCCGAGCTCAAAAGCGCCTTCACCATCGGCTTTTTGATCTACATCCCCTTTGTCGTGATCGACCTCATCGTGGCCAGCGTGCTCATGTCCATGGGCATGATGATGTTGTCACCCATGATGATTTCGATGCCCTTCAAGCTCATGCTGTTTGTCCTGGTCGATGGCTGGAGCCTGATCATGGGCTCGCTCGCTGGCAGCTTTGCCATGCCCTGAAAGGAAAATCCATGGACACCGCTACCGTCATCGATCTGAGTCGCCACGCCATGTGGACCATTGCCTTGGTCAGCGCCCCGCTTTTGTTGGTGGCCTTGGCTGTGGGCTTGATCATCGGCATCATCCAAGCCGCCACCTCCATCAACGAAGCCACACTGAGCTTCATCCCCAAACTGATTGCCGAAGCGGTGGCCTTGTTGTTGTTTGGTGGTTGGATGATCACCACACTGGTGGATTTCACGCGCAACATTTTTCAGCGCATCCCGACCCTGTTCCTTTGAACTGCGTACAGGTGTCCCCATGAATTTATTAGCAGCTGAAGTCGTGGACAGGTTTTACACCTTTTTATGGCCCATGCTGCGCATCTCCGCCCTGATGCTCACGGCGCCCATCTTTTCACTCAATACCTTCAACACCCGCTTGCGGATCCTGTTGGCATTGGTATTGACTTGGTTGGTTTACCCCCTGCACACCTGGCCAGTGGTCGACCCCACCTCGGCCCAAGGCCTGGTGGAGGCGTTCAACCAAATCATGATCGGCGCCACCATGGGCCTGATCTTGCAAGTGGTGGTTGCCGCCGTGGTGGTGGCGGGCCAGAGCATCGCCGCTGCCATGGGTTTGTCCATGGCCAACATGATCGATCCCAACATGGGCAACGTGCCCACGATCTCACAGTTGCTGATTGTGATGTCCACCTTGATTTTTGTCGGCTTTGGGGGGCACGCCATCATGATGGGCTTGATTTTGGAATCTTTCAACAGCCTGCCCATCGGCACTTCCATCCTGAACCAGGCGGTGTATGGGCGCGTGTTGCAATGGAGTTCCATGGTCTTTTTGGGTGCTGTGCTGATGGCACTTCCCGTCATGGTCGCACTCTTATTCATCAACGTGGGTTTGGGTGTGGTCACCCGCGCTGCGCCCAGTTTGAACATTTTCGCCGTCGGCTTTCCGGCCATGATCATGGCCGGCTTTGTGATCTTGATCATCTCCATGGACAGCATTGGTGGTCGCATCAACTGGCTGTGGGTGCAGGGGTTTGCGGTGGTGCGTGAAGTCTTAGGAGTTGCCCGTGTCTGACAGCGCCCAAGAAAAAACCGAAGACCCCACGGCGCATAAACTCAACAAGGCGCGTCAAAACGGCGAGGTCCCGCGCTCCATCGAGTTGCCCGCAGCAACGATCGTCATCGGTGTCTTTTTTCTGCTCTTGTTGACGGGCGGCTGGTTGGTCAAACGATTGACCACCGTGTTTGCGCAAGGCTTTGTGTTCGATCGGCAACTGATCGAAAAACCCCTGCTGCTGCCGGCCCACTTTGGCGAACACCTCTTGGCCGCCTACGTCCTGATATTGCCCATCATTGCTTTCACGGTGGTGGCGGCCATCATCGCCTCGGTGATGACCGGTGGCTTGGTATTTTCATTCAAAGCGGTCATGCCCAAAGGCTCCAAAATCGACCCGATTAGCGGTCTCAAACGCATTTTTGGCACCCATGCCATCGTCGAATTGTGCAAGGCCATCCTCAAATTTTTTTTGGTGGCTGGTGTTCTCTGGTGGTCTTTGCTGGCCCACATGGACACACTGGTTCTCATTGGCCGAATGGACTTGGAGCCCGCCCTCAGCGCTGCAGGCGCCATGATCGTTGAATCCGGCTTGTGGGTGGCCTTGAGCCTGGCTGTGATTGCCATGATCGATGTGCCCTACCAGAAGTACGCATTCACCAAGCGCATGCGAATGTCCCGGCAAGAGATCAAGGACGAATTCAAACAAATGGAAGGCAGTCCTGAAATCAAAGCGCAGATTCGCCGTCGCCAGCGCGAAATGTCCAATGCCCGCATGATGCAACGCGTCAAAGATGCCGATGTGGTGATCACCAACCCCGAACACTTCGCGGTCGCCCTCGAATACGACCCGACGGGTGAGGGAGCGCCCATCATGGTGGCCAAAGGCTCTGACCACATGGCGGCCTTGATTCGCGCAGAAGCCACTGCGCATGGTGTGCATATTTTTGAAGCGCCTCCCTTGGCGCGAGCCATTTACTACACCACCGAGGTGGAAAATCAAGTCCCAGAAGACCTCTACCACGCTGTGGCTCAAGTCATTGCCTATGTCTTCAGCCTTGAAGGCGCATCGCCCATGAACCCACCGCACCCCAAACCCACGGTCAAAGTGCCGCGCAACATGGAATTCAGCCCTGAGGGCGTGCGCGTCAGTGCAGAGAAAGCCGCCGCATGAACATCCCCATCACTCCAGACGTCTCCAGGATGAACGATTTCGTCTTTCGTTCGGCCGATCGCATGCGCATTGACGGTTGCACCAACGCGATTGCCAGAGAGGGCCTGAGCTTGGCCTTGCAATGCGAACACGAAGCACTGATCGACCACTATTTGGGACTGTTATTGGCTCGGCTAAGGCAACAAGCGCCTGAACACAGCATTGAGGTCTACTTTCCCACCAACGCCGATGCCTTGCTGGTCAGATTCAACGAAGCACTGGCCCGCCAGTCCTTGGCGCAAGCCACACAGACACCTGAATTTTCCAGCAAGGCTCAAATTTGGGTGGTGCACGACGCACAAGCCCTCCCTGACACTGAAATACAACTTCTGGCACGGCTGATCCAGAATTTTCCCGGTGCCAACATCCGAGCCATTTTGCTCATGACGGGTGCCAGTGGGTCACACCACAGCCTGGCCTCTTTTGGTCGAAAACTATTGCGCTGGGAAATTGAGGCGCCCAATCCAGAACAAAGCCAAGCCGCACTCGAGTTGGCTCGTGCAGAGGGACGTATCGCGCCTGTTCAACAACTCCTGCGGCGCATAGAAGCCAGGACTTGGTCAGAGACAGCCTTGGTCAACGCCACAACTGCAGATGACGCGCCCTCCTTTGCACAAATCCCCCAGATGGCCTTGCCACACAAGTCGAGCCGGTCTAAAGGCGGTTCACGTTTGGATGGCTTTTACCAACACGGCCTGAATGCCATCCAAACATGGCGTCAAGCCATGGGCCAACTGAGCAGCAAACACCTGCGAATGGCCTTGATTGTGGCGGCCATGTTGGCGGCCGCAGCGCTGGTCATGCTCTGGATTCAGCCGGAGGCCTTTGGCATCGGTCAACCCAAGGCGACCAGCAGCGCCAAAGTGCCACTGACTGCACCCGCCCAGCCCGTGCCAGCAAGCCCCTTGGTCCCACAGAGCAATGCAGCTGAAAGCCCTGCTCCCTCCAGAATCGCTTCGCCCACACCGACCGTTAATCGTTGAAAAGGCTTTCGCTCACCATGAAAAAACCAGCCCTGATTCGCAGCGACAAGCCCCACACCGTTCACGTGAGCGACGGCTCAAGCGTTGCCCAAAGACAATCGACTGCCAAAAAAGCGGCCACACCGAAGGCGCCCGAGCCGCTTGAGAACATTCAACTCGCCCCGTCCGTCAAAGCGGGCAAAGCCCGCAAAGCTTTGGCCCCCAAGGCGAAGGAAGTCACCGATGCGTTGCCCCCGCTTGAACCAGCCAAAGCCCCTCCGACCGCCAATCAGACCAAGGCCAAGCGAAAAGCCAAACCTGCGCTCAAAAAGGCTGTCCGAAAACCTGCAAACACAAGCCCCGACAAGACCCCTGCGCCCATGGAAGCCTCTGTGCCTGTGGCACCCGTCCTGCCGGTTTGGGAACAAGACAACCCCGTCAAAGCCCGCATTGAAGAACTTCAAGCCCTCAACGCTCAGTTGTCAGAACAACTTCAGCGCCTTACCAACAACCGTCCCGCACGAGGAGCCACGCCATGAGCGAAGCCAACTTCACCCCCACTGAGCCGATTCTGGTGGAAACACCCCTCGATGAGCCCATGGAGCCTGAGGCTAGGGAGAAACCCGCTGCAACCCCTGCACCCGCCGCACCCGCCGCCAAAGCCGCGCCCAAGCCAGAAGCGACAGCTGGACCCACGGCACCAACAACCAGCGCCGTGGATGAACGGGCTTACCAGCAATACCAAGCACTGGCTCAAGTCGTGCTCGACTCGGCCCACATCGCGACCAAGTCGGCCACCGCTGCTGCAGCGGCCAGCCGCGACATGCACGCCGCCACAGGTGAGTTCCGGGCATTGACCGAAACCGGTCACAAAAAAGCCTTGATTCTTTTGGGCGTGACGGGCGGTTTGCTGCTCATTTGCCTGATTTTCTTTTTGACCATGGGCGTGCGCATGAACAGCCGGATCAACCAACTCGACAGCATGATGCTGGCCGTGGGCAAGCGGGTGGTGGACCTCAATGCCGGACTGGAATCACTCGATGTGATCAACAAAAGCATCGAGTCCCTCACGGCCCAACAAGTGGAGCAGGCCAAAACCCAAGGGCAACTGGAAACCCGCATCAACGAAGCCCTGAAAAAGTCTGAAACCATGGTTCAAGGCGTGCCGGGTGAAACCGCCAAACAAGTCGCAGCCACCAGCGACAACTTGCTCAAACAAGTGCAAGGCATCAACAGCAAATTGCAGACCCAAGCCGGAGCGGTGCAAGCGCTGGGCACCGAGGTCAAAGCTTTGAAAGGTGCCGTGGGCAACGTCGACAAACTGAACCGCGAAGTCGAAGCCTTGGTGACTTTGCAAAAAGAGCGTTACCTAGAGACTCTGCAGAAAAACAACAGCGCACAAACACGTGAAAAAGCGGTCCAGTTTCCTCGCGTTGCGCCCCCCAAGCCAGCCGACCCAGCCCCTGCCGCAGGCCCTCAAAGCAGTTCTACTGGACCCAAATAAACCATGCAAAACAGGGCTGATGCTTCACTGGATACACACGGCGATGTAGGTCAAAACAAACACGCCGTCCGGTGGGATCTTTCGCCAGTAACCCATTTCATTGACCGTGGCCACCACCTGGCCCGTCATCTTGGGACCCGCATAACTGGTCATTTGACCCACGCGGTGCATTTTGTATTCACAGTCGTATTCGTTCAGGTAGCGACGCGATCTGACGCCATCGGCATCTGCCGTTTTCAGATCTTGCATTTCCCAGACTTTGCGAATTCGATCGGCTTTTTCGATGCTGTTGCGGTTGACAAAAAGAGCCACCTCGGGGGTTTCGCCTATGCGCGTCCAAGCCATGGCCGCCTGCGGACCCAGAGCAGACAAGGCCAACAAGGCCATCCAAGCCATTCGAAGGTGTGATCTTTTTGAAAAGCCCAACATGTTCATGTTCCATCTCAAAAAAAAGTTCCAGCAAGGGTCACCACATGCCCCCCAGCGCCCAATTTAAATCGCGAAATGCCGGGCAAGTCGTGGGTATTGACACCGCCCAAATCCAATCGGCTGACGCCCTGTGCTTTCAGATAAGCCATGGCTTTCCAAAGCAGCGCATTGTGCGCATTCAAAGCACGGCCTTGGTCGTCGGCCCATCCCATATGGTAACTGGCCACCTGCCCATGGATCAAAAAAAGCATGCCAGCCACAGTTTCTTTGCCCAGCTCGGCATACACCACCACAAAGGCTTGTTGGGGGCTGGTGCATTGCTCAATGTAAGCGGGCACGAAGTCGGTCGGCAGCCCATGG
Source organism: Comamonadaceae bacterium (assembly GCA_021299875.1). Classification (GTDB taxonomy): domain Bacteria; phylum Pseudomonadota; class Gammaproteobacteria; order Burkholderiales; family Burkholderiaceae_C; genus Limnohabitans_A. Next base: position 334,677 of record JAJTEW010000008.1, read on the forward strand.
AATCGGCGCGCTTCCCGCTGGTCGGCCTCTTTGCCCAGCAGCCAATTGCTCCGCTTCAAACTCGGCAGCGCATGCACCTGAAGTTTGTCGTGGGTCAACACCTTGTTGAGCCGGTTGCGCCACTTGCCGTCCAAGTTGGACTTCAACACCTCCAGCGGCAAGCTCAAATCCAGGTAGGCCGTGGCATAGCCGGTCATCACACGCGAGAAGCCTTTCAGGGCCTCGGGGGCCAACTGCGCAGCCGTCTCATCCGGCGAGATCAGCATGACCCGCAAAGGGGCCAATGGCAAAGACCGCTTGAGCAACTGGTAAATCTGTGCCCGCTGCACCGGCGTCACATCGGGATGCCACACAGGCCCACGCGTGCAAGAGGCCATGGACACATAACCCAGAAACCGTCGGCACATGAATTGGGCCATCCCCACCAAGCGGCCCTCGTCCCAAAACACCGCACGCTCGACCCGGATTCCCAACGACGTCAAGGCCTCGGGAGACGCAAACTTCCAGTCAATGTTCATATTGTCATAATAGGCAAATTTTTTAAATTAACTCAAGAACGTTCGACTTTTGTCGATTTATACGTGTCGAATCGCCTTGAAGCACGATGATTTCCAAAGCCAAGAACGCCATCCACGGTCACGACATTCCGAAGTCCCGACTGACCCCCTCGGGTTGGGCTTGGTTGGCACTTTACTTGGGTCTACCGGTCTTGGTGTTGGGTAATTTGCTGGATTTTTTCTTTCAATGGGCGTTGGGTTGGTGCATCGGTGTGTGGTGCATCGTCTAAAACAAAAGGGCCATCATGTTTTTCTTTATCGGTTTAGCCGTTGTTTTTGGAGCCGTCTTTGGAGGCTACGTGATTGCTGGCGGCAAGATGGCCCCCATCATCAAGGCTGCGCCTTTTGAGTTTTTGATCATTGGTGGTTCGGCCATTGGTGCCTCGCTGGTGGCCAACAGCTTTCCTGTATTCAAAGCCGCCATGGCCGGCATCGGCACCTGCATCAAGGGCCCCAAATGGCACCAAGCCGATTATTTGGCGTTGATGCTGTTGATCGGCAAGCTGCAAGGCGTCATGAAAAAAGAGGGCATTGTGGCCTTGGAATCCCACGTGGAAAACCCCGACGCCAGCCCCATTTTTGGCGAATTTCCCAAATTGACCAAAGACCACTCCATTGTTCAGATGATTTGCGATCCCCTGCGTTTGATGGTCATCTCGCAAGGTAATTTGGACGCCGACGCCTTGGACGATTTGATGAAAAAAGCCATCAAGGTCCACCACCACGAAGCCCTGTTGGCGCCCGGTGCGCTGGCCGGTATTGCGGGCGGCTTGCCTGCCTTGGGCATTGTGGCTTGCGTGTTGGGTGTGGTGAAGACCATGGGATCGATCGACCAGCCGCCTCCGGTTTTGGGCGCCCTGATCGGCTCAGCCTTGGTGGGTACCTTGATGGGTGTGTTTTTGGCCTATGGCATGTTCGAGCCCTTCTCTGGCCGCCTGACCCAAATCATCAACGAAGACGCCCAAGCCTACGATGTGATCCGCGAAATGATCGTGGGCAACCTCAAGGGGCACCCACAGCCTTTGGTCATCGAATCGGCCCGGGCCTGTTTGGCACACCACTGTCAACCGAGCTTCTCTGAAGTCTTTGACGGCATGCGAGGCAGTTGATGGCCGAGGAAAAACCCCCAGCCGATGCCAAGGCCGACGAAGCCGCCGCAGCGGCCGCTGCGGCCGAAGCGGCGGCTGCAGCGGAGGCGATGCGGCCCATCATCCGCAAAATCATCGTCGAAGATGGCCATGCGGGTGCACACGGCGGCGCCTGGAAAATTGCCCTGGCCGACATGATGACGGCCATGATGGCCTTTTTCTTGTTGATGTGGCTGCTGGGCGCCAGCAACGAAGACAAACGCAAAAGCGTGGCCGACTACTTCCGGCCTGCGTCGCACAGCCAAATCGTGTTTGGCGAAATGGCCGGCTCCAACGGTTTGTTCGGCGGCAAGTCCATCATCGATACCGACGGCTTTCCATTCACTGCCAAACAAACAGCCATGCTCGAGCGCCTGACCCCGCAAGCGCAAGGCGGCCCCGCTGAAAGCTTTGGTTCGTCCAAAGAAGAGAACAACAAGGACGGCCCCTCTGATCAAGATCCGGGGAATCAAGGCGCTGGCACGCCCAGCCAAAAACAAGACAAAGAAAATTTCGAGAAGTTGGAAAAGGACATCAAGCAAAAATTGTCCGAGAGCAAGCAGTTTGACAACATCAAAGACCAGGTCAGCATCACCCGCGAAAAAGATGGCCTGCGCATCGAAGTCATCGACAAAGCAGATTTCGCCATGTACGCATCGGGTACGGCCAACATGGGTGGCAAAGCGGCAGCACTCATGTCCGAGGTCGCCAAATCACTCCAACCCTTGCCCAACAAATTGGCCATTCGCGGCCACACCGACAGCCTCGGCTTTGCGCCCGACAGCATGCGCAACAACTGGACCTTGTCGACCGAGCGGGCCGATGCGACGCGACAGTTCATGCAAAGCCAAGGCATCAGCGCCAACCGTTTCTCTCGCATTGAGGGGGTGGCCGACACCAACCCCAAGGTGCCGAACAATCCTGCGGATGCCCGAAACCGCCGTGTCAGCATCACGGTGCTGAACCAATGATCCGGTGTTTTCTGGCCTCCAGTTCTGTCCGCATCGATTGGGGTACAGTGAACGCCATGCAGTTCAAGCGAAAGGTTAGTTCATGCTGAAATTCATCGCGATCGGAGCCAGTGTGGGCGCCTTGGCCATGGGCGGTGTTTGGGGTTTGGTGCATCTGATGGGCGAGCCCAGCGGCGCCTCCGCCGACAGCAAAATGGCCGCGTTGACACCGGGCTCCAACAAAGGCGTGATGGATTTGATCTGCGAGCTGGAGCTGGACCTCAATGGCCAACTCAAATTGGGCATCACCGACAAGGAGCCCTCGCGCATCACCATGGCGCAAATTGACTTTGAGAAAAATTCGGGTTGGTACCAAGGCAAGATAGCCATTTCTGAGAGCCGTTCAGGCACGCTTCAGGTGATGGGCACACGGCTCAAAGTCACACGCCCTGCCATGTTCCAGCGCTTTGGGGTCATGATTTCCGGGGAAGAGTTTGTGATTGACCGCAAAACAGGCCGTTTTGTACAGACCTTGACCCTGTCAGATGGCCAGGTGGTCACTCTCATCACGGGCACATGCGCTCAGGTGACCAAGCCCCCATTTTGATCACCGCGCGCGCACCCTGAACGGGTGCACGCCGTCAACCGACGCCGCGCAAATCGTATTTGTTGATCTTTTCGATCAAGGTGGTTCTTTGCAATTGAAGCAACTTGGCGGTTTGTGACACATTGCCTTGCGTTCGCGTCAGCGCTTGCTCGATCAAGCTGCGTTCGACTTCTATCAAATGCTGCTTCAAAGAGATGCCATCAGGTGGCAGCGTTTGAATCCCCTGCGCCAGCAAAATCACCTCTTCCACATCGTTCATTTCATCGTTGGACGCCGACAAAGCTGCGGGCAAACTCCGGGCCACAGGCAAAGACTCGGCCCCCTCATCGACGGAAAACAGATGCGCCAAGGGATCCGTCTGGCTCCAAGGCCCAGAGGACACACCCGGTGCGGTGGACGCTACATCGGCCAAAGGCAGGGTGGTGGCGCCCCGCTCAACCTGTGAAACCAACGCAGAACCTGGCAAAAAACCACTGGGGTTGTCGAGCGCCTTAACCGGCATTTGCGCCAAGCTTTGGGCTTGGAGTGCCGCCAAACCCGACGGCATCATGCAGGCAGGAACCGTTTGCACATGCAAGGTTTGAGCAGGAAACAGCGTAGAAAACCGGTCGACCAGATTGGACAGCTCGCGCACGTTACCTGGCCATGCGTAAGCCTGCAACATCTGCAACATGTCCGGGGCAAACTTGAGCGGACGCGAACCGGGCAATACGTGTTTGTCGGCATAGTACTGCAACAAAGCCGCAATGTCCTCAGGGCGCTCACGCAAAGGCGTGGTGGTGATCGGCAGGACATTGATTCGGTAGTACAGATCTTCCCTGAAACGCCCCTCGGCCACTTCGTTTTCAAGGTTTTTGTGGGTCGCCGCAACCACGCGCACGTCGATATGGACCTCACGCGATGCGCCCACCGGCAAAATGCAACGCTCTTGCAAAACGCGCAAGAGCTTGACCTGCATGTCCATGGGCAAGTCACCGATTTCATCCAAAAACAAAGTGCCGCCATGGGCCAATTCAAACCTGCCCAAGCGATCAGACACAGCACCTGTGAAAGTGCCCTTTCGGTGGCCAAACAACTCGCTCTCAATCAATTCACGCGGAATCGCACCACAGTTGATCGGGACAAAAGGGCTGGCAGCTCGGGGGCCTTGGGCATGCAAAGCCTGCGCCACCAACTCTTTGCCCGTGCCACTCTCGCCGGTCACCAACGCTGTCGACGAAGAAGCCGCCAAGGTTTTGATCAAGTCACGCAAAAATTGGGTGGCTTGGCTGTGACCAATGATTTGGGTTTTGGCACTGACTTTCATCTGCATGAGCAATGGAACATGTGGTCGGACAGATTCAATCAAAAACATCAAGACCAATAAAATTGACCTTGAAAATCGTATAGGGTAAAAAAACTACAAATATGTTTATTTGAGTGTTTGAATGTTGATAATATCAATTTATTCGAAATCAAACCATTTTTTCCTAAAAATAATGGGCTTTCATTGAATTATTTTCAACTCACTTCGAGCCTTTTCAACGCATTTCAATTGAATGCAACTCAAGTCAGTCTCGGTGATGTCGATACCAAGCATGTGCCATGCGCAACCGTGCAGCACGGGTTGTGCACCCTATGGGCTTCTGGAGATTCAAAATGACTGCCACCAAAACACTCACCGCTTCGCTGCTGACCGCTTGGTTGCTGACCGGTTGCCATGCCATTCCCCTGGATCAGGTGGGCCAACCCCTTAAGGCAACACCTGTTGGAGCCACTGCCGATGCGCCTCCCGCCTCCATGATCACGCCTTTGATCGAAAAAAGAGAGACGCTGGTGGCCACGGGTTACGCGGTGGTGAGCGTTCAAAACCATAAAAATCCCGCACAGCAACGCCTGCTCGCGATCCGTGCCTCCAAGCTTGATGCTTACCGCTCTTTGACCGAGCAGGTTTATGGCCAGCAGCTGGATGCCACCACCACGGTGGCCGACATGACCATCATGAGCGACACCTTCCGGGCCAAGGTAGAAGGTGTGGTCTATGGCGCGGTCCTGGTCAGCATCACCCCGGTCGGCGATGACACTTACGAAACGACTTTGTCCTTGGACCAACACGTCGTGCGTGACTTGCGCACTTTGTATTTGGGGCAAATGGCCGCCAAGCGCCGTTGAAAATGATTTGACCTCCAGGTCCGCAGGCACTCTCCATGATCAAGCAAACGCACCCACAACGCCGAACGCTGACACACAAGCCCAGTTCAGCGTCTGGTGTGCGCGCGGGTCTGCGCGTCTTGCCCGCCGTGCTGCTGGGCTGGTTCAGCCTGTTGAGTTTGCCCGTTTGGGCGCAAAACCTGAGCCCTGCCGAATTGGCGTCCAGGGCCATGGCAACGCCGGGTGTTCGGGCTGCCTTGACCGCTCCAACACCCGCCAACAAAACCAGCGCCGTTCAATCGGGCAACGAGCATGAAGCCCATTTGGCCGCCATTCGCCAAGCCATCCTGAATGCCACCATCGAGCGACCCACCCGGGTGATCAGCACCGCATGGGTCGATCAACAAGGCGCCTTGCACGAAACGGCCCATTTCCACTCCGAAGCCAAGGTCAACGGCATCCGTGTTTTGTCCTATTTGCCCCAGGACGAGTCACCCGCCCAGATCACCGCAGATGTTTTGCCATGGGGTTACCGCCCCAACAAGGCTGACAAAACCTGCAGTCCAGCGCCACGGAATTGGCGACTGCCTTTGATGGCCCGAGCACACACGGCAGAGGGTTTCAGTGGCCCTCAACTTTTTGCCAGCCAAATGTTGTTGAACATGGCCAACGAGACATGGCATCAAAGCATGCAACAGTCCCAAAGGTGGCGTGTGCAATCGGCCTCGGTGCCGGTATCCAACAGCTACTTCAGGGCCTTGAGCGCCAGCGAAGAAGCCCGCAGCGCCTGGGTCGCAGATCTGTCACTCAAACCCCATGGATCAAGCGTTTCCAGCACATGGGCGCAACGCCTCAGCCAACCGGACAAACCCGCCCCTTGGCGCTGGACACTGACGCTCAGCCTGGGTCAAAGCACAGCACAAGGCGGACAAACACAAGCGCTTTGGCAGGCAGAGCACACCTTCACCATCGACCCCAGCCTGATGGCCAACCGCCCCAGCCTTTGGCAGCAGCAGCTGCAAACTGAAATCAAAGCCCAAGTGAACCAATGGGTCACACAACTGGAAAAGCGCACCGAATGCGAACCGGTCCAGTTTCAGGTGGTGCGCGAGGGCACCGAAAGCTTTCAGCTCCAGGCAGGCGCAGGCAGTGGCTTGCGACCTGGCGACAGGGTCTTGCTGATCGACCCCGTCCACATCCCCAGCCGAATGCTCGAAGCAGGCGTTGCCCAGCACTTGGCGCTGGCGCAAGTGGTCAAAGTGGGGAACCACCGCTCCGAACTGCTGCAACTGGCCGGTCCCCGTCTGCCGCAGCAAGGCGCATGGCTTGCCCTGCCCCTTTGAGACGCACCCCATCACACCAAGGCATGCACATGGCCCAAAACAATAGCATTCACTTCAGTCGCTTTCTGAAGGCCGTGGCGGTCCCCATGGCCTTGGTGCTGTGCACCCAGCTCAGCTGGGCCTCAGACCCCTCCACGGCGGCCCTGCGCGTCTTGCTCGGCTCTGCCGAACCTCACCAGCAAGCCGCACCCACCGATGCTGCCAGTGCCGCCCACCGCAGCCAACGCCGAACCATCACCGTGATGCGGGGCGAGACCCTGGACCGGGCCGTGCGGCGCGCCCTCCCCGGGCTGCCTCTGCACCCTGATTTTTTACGCCAGGCCTTTGTCAGCGTGAACCCGCAGGTTTTCCCAAAAGGGGCCGCGCATGCCATGCGCACAGGCACCACCTTGCAGGTCCCCACAGCCGATGAGTTGCGCTTCATGCTGCTGAGCCAATACCCGGAAACGGTGGCTTTGTTTCAAGTGGTTGAAGCCACCCCCGCGGCCGAGCCAGCGCCACAACAGTCCAAACGCCACTGGGTGCGCTTCCCATAAAGACGCGACGGGCATTGCCATGATCACCGGGGCTGAAACCGCTCACCTCACCCCCAAAATTCCGACCATTTACCTGGATGGAAAACTCCCCTTGGTGGTCGAGCGCACGGCTGCCGATTTGGGTCTCAAAGATGGCCAAGTCATCCAGGCCATGGTGGAGTCCCGGCCGGAACGCATTCGCCTGAATCTGCAAGACGCTGCTTTTCTCGGCAAGCACATCGACCTGCCCAAAGAACTGCCTGCCGGCTTGCGCCTGGCGGCTGGCGACACCGCCTTGTTTCGCGTGCAATTGCAAAGCGACGGCTCCATCTTGTTGCGGCCCTTGCAAGCGCAAGCCGCTCCCATACTGGGTCAGCCCCTGGCGCCAGCACAACTGCCCAATCGCCTGCAGCAACTTCTTTTCAGGCCCCCGGACATGAACGCCCTGGCCTTGCTGTTGCGGCCAGGGGGCTTCGACAGTTTGTTGAGAAGCCTCAGCCCTGCCACGCCCGAGCTCCTGAATTTACAAAACTGGCAACGGTCTCGGCCCAGCATGGCGCACCTGAGTCCAGAAAAACTCAGCCAGTGGATGTTGCGCAGCGGGTGGTTCAACGAGAACTTGGCGTCCAAAGGCCAAAGCGAGGGGCCGGTGGACCTCAAAACCACCCTGCGCCAGCTCTTGCTCTTGTTGCAGAGCATGGACGCACAAGAGGCCAGCAGCGTGCAAGATGCGATCGACGACATCGAATCGAGGCAACTGACAGCGGCCGAATCTTTGATGGGCCGCGAGGTGATGTTCTCCATGATGTTGCCCTTTGTCGACGCAGAACCTGTGGTGATGCGGTTTGTGCGACAACGCCGTCAACCCGGCGAAGAAAAAGCCCCCTTCATCATCCATCTGCACACCCGCAACCGAGACTTGGGCGAGGTATGGCTCCAAACCCGCATCAGCAACGACACCGATGTCGACATGATCATGTGGGCCTTGCGCGAAGACGTCGTCCAACGCGCCAAAGAACAAACGGTCAACCTGGAGCACGAACTCGACAGCGCCGGGCTGCACATGACCCGTTTGCTCATCGTGCACGGGCCTGGCCCGAGCGAGCCCATCCCCTGGCAAGCGCCACAACAGGGCAGACTGGTGGACATCCAGACATGAGACAACCCATCAAAGAAGCCATTGCGCTGGAATATGGCAAAAACACCACCCCCGTGGTCACCGCCAAGGGCGACGCAGAACTGGCCCAAAAAATCATCGAAGAAGCCCAAAGGCACGGGGTTTACGTGGCCGAAGACCCCCAGTTGTTGGCCCTTTTGAGCCGCATCGACATCGACAAAGAAATCCCACCGGAGCTTTTCACTGCGGTAGCGGTCATTTTGTCGTGGGTTTATTGGCTCAAGGGCATGCGCCCTGGGGACGAAAAACAAAACAACTGATGCGAGTCCGTGTTGCGGCCTGGCCCACAAACAAAAAAGGCCTCACATCGGAGGCCCAACACGCAACAGATCAGTTCCAGCGAATCAAGCCGCCAGATAAGCCCCGACCCCTTGACGGCGAGACACTTGACCGAGACGGTCGTACAAGTCTACGGATACAGCAGTTTCACCTTGCAAGGCTTGCAAAGCGCCTTTGACCGCCTGCATCTGCCGCTGCAGCAACTGGATGTTGCGCAAATGGTCTTGCTTGCACTGGGTCAGACCGGGCAACAAAGCCTCCCACCAAGCGGGCACAGGCACTTGGGCGCTGACCACATCGGCCACCTGCGCCAGACGGGTCAAGACTTCGCCCCGCTCCAGTTGCAGAGCATCGAACGCCGCCAAATCACGCGATTTCAGGGCCTCGAACTCCAATTGCAACAACGCCCCAAGGCGAGACGCATCCTCTTGGGCGGCATCGATGGATGCCTTCGACCATGAAGTGTCGCTGGTGGCGTTGAGGGCATCGTTCATCGAGGGCACGCAGGCATCAACCTTTGATCATCTTTTCGATGGCCACAAAATTCTCAGCGATGCGTCGGGAGTCAACCGGGTACAAGCCCTGCTGAATGGCCAATTTGATGGATTCAACTTTGGCACGGTCAAACTCAGGCTCTTGCATGGCTTTTTGGGCCACTTCGCTCAACTGAAGCTGGTCCGTTTGCATGCCTGCCGGTTTGACCGCCGTTTCAGACATCGCATCCGATGGGCGCTCCGACACCTTGGCCGCTGCAGGGCGGCTGGGCGTGTCCATTTGGGCAATCCGGCGGAAACTGGATATGGGATCGGTCATGGTGATTCTCTTTTCTGGCCTCTGGGTAAAGAGCTGAGGCCTCGCTCGGAGATTGAATCGACAACAGATTCTAAAACTTGAGCCCCAAAATAAAAATAAATGAATTGGGCCGGATGGGTCATGACTTAAAGGCCCTCCACCAGGTTGGGCCCTTTGACCTGACCCGTCAAAATGCGGCCAGATTCTTTGTTTTTGAGCTTAATTTGGTCACCAAAGCGTCCATCTTGCAAAGCCTCAACCCGGGCGGATATTTGAAACCCCTGGGCTTGACCCACCGAAATCAACACCATTTGCCCCCTTTTGACCAACACCATGGGGCGAATGTCCTGATTGCGCAGGGGCGCATCTGCTCGAACATCACGGATCAATTCTGCATGCATGACCTGGGTCACGCTCTCCAAAATTGGCCCATTCAGTCCTTTGGAATCGACCTCAGCCAACCGAACATGAGATTCGTTCAAAAACTGTCCTTTGTACAAAGGCAAATTGGCCACCAAAACCTGTCGTTTTTCAGGGGCTGCTGGGGCTTTAGCCTCTGACCCTGCGGTGGCAGCTGCCGGGGTCGAGGGGCCAGGCGACGGCCCTTTGCTCGCATGCCGAGCTGGCACCGACACCCGCACATAAATCTGCCAAGTGGGCTGGGAACAGCGCACGCGCAGTTTTTCAAAACTGCCAAAAGGCAAATCCATCGCCAGGGGTTTGTCGCAGGCCCTGACCTGCAAACGCGGGTCCAGGGGGGCCAAGATCACCGAGTCGGACGAAACCGCCTGTTCTTTGGCCACCCAGTCGACCACGGACTTTTGCAAAACCGATTGGGGCGATGGCGCGGGAGGTGCCGCCAGCAAGCTCAGAGACAGCATGCCCAGCCAGCACCCGATCCCCAAGCGCCACCCTCTGCCCAAGCTGACGTTTGAGAGTCGGCACAGCATTTGCATGGTGTTGCGTTCAAGTGTGGAAGTTTTGACAGTGTTCATGATGTCCACACACCAAGCAAAAAATAGACCAGGTCCAAACAACAGCCTCCAAAACCCGCCGCCGCCCCTTTGCCATGAGCACCTTCATCCCCCCTTTGTCCAGCTTGGCCCCTTTGGCCGTCTCCGACCCCATCGGGATCGGCGCGGGACCCACTGCGGGCAAATCGGGGGGGTTTCAACAAGCGATGGCGCAGGCCACCCAGCACACCACGGTGCAAGCGCAAGAAGGCGACACCCTGATCGGTTTGGTCAAAACCCACTACAAATCAGGCCCGCAACCCTTGTCCGATGCGCAAGCCCTGCGGCTGGCACAACAAGTGGCCGCCAGCAATGGCATCGACAACCCCGACCTGATCCTGGCGGGCCAAAACATCCACCTGCGTGACCTGAAAAGCCCCCTCCATGCGCAAGCGCCTCGGGGGGCCTTGGACTTGAATGCGCGGGTCGCCCAGCAAATCTGGCAACTCCACCAGCCCTCAGCCAGCGCCAGCATGGCTGCCAGCGCGCTGGCAGCCAGACCCGCCCCATGGCCCAGCAACAGCTCTGGCGCAGAACCTCATCCCGTGCTGGACCGCACCCTCAGCCGCGCGGTCGACAAAGGATTCGTCCAAGCCAGCGATGTGCCCGCGGTCAAAAGCAAAATATTGGCGCTGGCCGAACGCTACAACTTCCAACCCGATGACTTTGCACGCCTGACCCTGATGGAAAGCGGCGGCATGAACCCGCAAGCGAGCAACGGCAACTGCCACGGCATCATCCAATTTTGCGATGGCCCCAACCGTGGGGCCGCATCGGTCGGCTTCAAAGACAACCCGCGCGCCATTTTGGGCATGGGTTTGTTGCAGCAGCTGGATCTGGTCGACCGCTACTTTGGCCAAGCCGGCCTGCGCGTCAAAGGCCCGCCCATTGGCCTCGATGACCTTTATTTGACCGTTTTGACCCCCGCCGCTCGGCAAGAGACCCGGCCCGACGCACCGCTGGCGATTGCCGGCCCACAGGCGCGCTACCTGCACACCGGCCAAGACACGCGCAACCCCATCACGCGCAACTCCATCTTGTCTGGCCTGCACCAACTGACCCAAAACCTCTTGGGCCCGATGCCCCAGTTGGCCCAAGGGCCCCACACGCCTGCGCCCCACAAAGTCCATCTGGCGCGCCTTTATGACGAAGTGGCGCAAACCCAAACCAGCGCCCAACGCTGATGGGCGGCAAGGCCTTGCCGCCCAGCGGCAAGGCAGGCGAAAAATGGCCGCTTTGCACGGACCGCTGCGATGGCGAACCCTGCAAATCACCCCAAATCGGTTGGCACAGCTTTTGCGTATATCGACTGAGCAAAGCCTTTCTTGAGGGCTTGACGTCAAAAGATTGACGGAACAGAACCCAGCAACCCAGTCACCAGCACAGGAGTCGGTATGAACTTATTGAACAACGCACTCGGCGTGCACGAACGTGCTTTGAACGTCAAAAGCCGACGACTCGAGGTGCTGGCGCAAAACATTGCCAACGCCGATACCCCTCATTACAAAGCGCGTGACATCGATTTCAAGGCGGTCATGACCGCTACGCAACAAGACAACACCATGAAGTCGACCGAACAAGGCCACTTTTCTCAGGGACAAGGCCTGGACGCCGATGGCATGCGCTTCAGAACCCCCTTCAACACCTCGTTTGACGGCAACACCGTGGAGATGAGCGTGGAGCAAGCCCAATACGGTAAAGCCGCAGCCGATTACCAAGCCACCCTGAACTTTCTGGAAAGCCGGGTCAGCGGTCTGCGCAAAGCTTTGAGAGGCGATTGATCATGAGCATGGACAAAATTTTCGGCATCGCCGGCACCGCCCTCAACGCGCAATTGACGCGCATGAACTCGACCGCGTCCAACCTGGCCAATGCCGGCACCGTCTCCACCACCGAACAAGACGCCTTTCGGGCCAAACGCCCCGTGTTCAAAGCCTTGATGAGCGAAGAGATGACCAACCCAGGTGCTGCGTACCAAGGCGGCGTCAAGGTCGACCGCATGGCAGACGACACCGCGCCACCGCGCCGCGTGTCTGACCCCAATAACCCCTTGGCCGACAAAGACGGTTACGTCTACCAATCCAACGTGAGCGAAGTCACCGAGATGGTCGAAATGATGGCCGCCGCACGCTCCTACCAAAACAACGTCGAAGTGATCAACACGGCGCGTCAACTCATGATGCGCACGCTGGACATCTCCAAAGCCTGATCCGAAAGCACCTCATGGCCGAAACCCTCAGATCCTCCAGCCTGCTCAAGAACGTTTCTCGTTACGAGGACGTCAAAGAGGCTGCCAAAAAAACCAAGGAAGAAATGGGCAAACAGGAATTCCTGACCCTCTTCACAGCCCAACTGCAAAACCAAAACCCTCTGGAGCCCGTCAAGAATGAGGCTTTTATCGCCCAACTGGCCCAGTTTTCACAACTCGAAGCCCTGACCAACATGCAGGGCTCGCTGGACAAATTCGTGACATCCATGTCGGGTGAGCGCATGCTGGGCAGCGCCGCCTTGATCGGCAAAAAGGTGTCGGTCACCGATACGCCTACGCAGCTGAACACAGGTGGCGACATCAGCGGCAACATCGATCTGCCCACGGGCGCCAGCGGTGTTCAGATCAGCATCTTTGATGCGCAAGGCCGCTTGGTGCAAGAACTGACCGCCGGGCCCCAAATGCCAGGCAGCATGCCCCTTGTTTGGGATGGCAAAGACGCCGCCAACAAACCTGCTCCACCCGGCCTGTACCGCTTGAGCGCCACTGCCGTGGTCAATGGTCAAACCAGCAAAGTTCCCGTCAACACCTTGTCCACCGTGCGCTCGATTGCCACCAACCCGGCAGACGGCAATGTGAGCGTCGAAGTCGACGGCGGCAAGACTGTGCTGCTCACCGACGTCAAACGGGTGGGCATCTGACCACCAGCCCCAACGCCATTCGCCTTCAGACCTTATTTCTTCATTCAACTGACACAACGCATCACAGGAGCCTTCCAGCATGTCGTTCTATACCTCGCTCACCGGACTGAACTCAGCCACCGCCCAATTGGCCGTCACTTCCAACAACATCGCCAACGTGGGCACCTCGGGCTTCAAACGCTCACGGGCCGACTTCGGTGACATCTTCTCAACATCGCCCCTGCAAAAGTCGTCCAGCAACATCGGTCAGGGCGTGTCGCTCAAGCAAGTGAGCCAGGAATTCAGCCAGGGCAACATTTCCACATCGGGCAACTCGCTCGATCTGGCCATCACCGGTGACGGTTTCTTCCCGCTCAAGACGCCTGATGGCCTGCAAGACATTTACACCCGCAACGGCTCGTTCACCTTGAACGACCAAAACAACGTGGTCAACTCCACTGGCCAGCGCCTGATGGCCGCCTCGGTCGACTCGTCCGGCAAAGCGGATTTGACAGACTTGAACGCCCTGACCATTCCCCCCAAAACATCGGGCGAAGCGGTCGAAACCACCCAGATCCAGCTGGGCCTGAACCTGCCCGCCGACTCGGCCGTGATCTCCACTGCGTTTGACCGCAGCAACCCCAACACCTACAACAAAAGCACTGCTCTAACAGTTTACGACAGTGGTGGCAACGGCTACTTGGCCACAGTTTATTACGTCAAAACTCAGAACGCGAGCCAAGACCAAACCCCACCCAGCTCCAAGTGGCAAACTTACTTTTTTGTGGGCGACACCCAAGTAAAACCTGCACTTCAACAAGCCACAGACAAGGCAGGCAGCAACTTATTTGTCAATAAATACGGCGATGTACTGCCCAAAAACGATCCGCGTGTCGTTCCCAGTTCAGGCACCACCGAGATGTTCTCGCTCGATCAGCTAACCAACACCCAGATATCAGCCCCGGCCAACAAATCCGGTAACTCTGTCAGTGTGACTGGAAGCGGAACAGAACTTGCCATGACTGGAGCCACCTTGGCCAGTGGAACCAGCATACTGAATCTCACCTTCAAGACACCACCGTCGACAACCGTTGAGACGATGACTTACACCTTGGGTGCCGGTGACCGGTATCCCGAGGTGCTAGCGAAGAACGTACAAGAAGCACTCAACGCGAAGCTGGCGACCCTTGGCACCGAGAAAGCCACGGTCAACGCAGTCATTACAAATGGCGTTGTCAGTTTTAATACCAGGTTTTCAGGCACCAGCGTTGAAGAAGGCGCTATCAGCGGGAAAATGCTTGCTGCTCAAACCTCCGCCTTCGCCAACGGAACCCCTATCAGTTTTGAAATTGCTGTGGACGGGGCCAACACACCCCAAACCGTTCAATACACGCTAACAAGTCAAGACAAAACACCCGACGTTCTTGCGCGAAATCTTGAAATTGCGATCAATAACAAACTCGGCTCACAAGATGCCAGCAATGCCCGTTATGGCATACGCGTAACTTTTGACCCAGAATCCACCAAATTCAATTTCGCCTCAGGAACCACTGGTGACAAATCTACGCTGCTGATCACCAACCCCAACGCCAACGCAAGTACATACATCGGTATGCCAACGGCTGCCGAAATCATCGCCACCCCTGCCAAAAAACTTGAAGTACTCGCTTCACCCGAGGACGCATTACGCGGAAAAGCCAGCCAACCGGCCGAATTGTCTGGTGCCACGATGACCATCAACACCTCCAAATCGATTGCAGTAGGTTCAAGCAACAAGGACTTCGCTGTTTCGGTGGATGGCATCTCGGGTCGGATTGAAGTGCCTCCTCAGACGTACAACAACATGGAAAAGTTTGCAGAAGCCCTGCAAACCCAGATCAACACTCTGGTCGACAAGGAAACTGGACGCAAGATCTCCGGTGTGACGGTCAAATTTGATCCAATCCTGAAACGTCTTTCTTTTACCACTGGCACGACTGGTGACAACTCTTCCATTCAAGTCAGTGGATCAGCTGATTGGGGCTTGTCTAACACAGAAATGAAATTTGGCCAGACCACCAATTGGATCAAACTGCGGCAATTCACAGAAAACGGCGCACCCCAATATGTAAAAAATGGTGGACAGACTGAAGATGCAAGTGGGTTGTCTTCCAAAACAGAGTGGTGGCCAATTTACTTGGATCGGGGCGAATTGAGTTTTGACCTTACCGGCAAACCTGTATCTCCGCTGAATTCCATGCCTTTTGAAACCGCCTTCTTGGCGGGCGGCAAAGGCGCCCTGACGATGTCCATCGACTTCACCAAGTCCACCCAATACTCCAGCGCTTTTGCTGTCCTTTCACAGTCGCAAGACGGTGCACCGGAGGGCGAACTGATGGGCCTGAACATTGGCGTGGACGGTCTGGTCAACGCCACCTATTCCAATGGCTCCCAGGTTTCATTGGGCAAGATCGTGCTGGCCAATTTCTCCAGCCCCTCCGGTCTGCGTCAGGTGGGTGATGCCAGCTACTTGGCCTCTGCCACATCTGGCGTGGCTAAAGTCGGCGAAGCTGGTTCTGCCGGCTTCGGTTCAATCCGCGCAGGTGCCACAGAACGCGCCAACGTGGACTTGACGCAAGAGCTGGTTGACCTGATCACTGCACAGCGTAACTTCCAAGCCAACGCCAAGGCGATCGAGACCAGCAGCACCATGACGACAGCCATCATCAACATCCGTTCTTGATGCGCAGAAATCCTCAGAACTGAACACAAGATACACACGCCATGGACCGCCTCGTTTTCACCTCGAACGCCACCATCAAAGAGCATTCGGTTGCACGCCAGGTGCTGGTCAACGACCTGGCCAACGTCTCCACCGTGGGCTTCAAAAGCAGCTACGACGTGGCCCTGCAGTCGGTCAAAGTTCAAGGCGCGGGTTTCGACACCCGCTACCAAGCCCAAACCATCTCTCGCGATCTGATCCGCATGGACGCGGGCCCGGTCATGGCCACCGGCCGACCCTTGGACGTCGCGATGACCGAAGGCGCCGTGCTGACTGTGCAAAGCCCCGATGGCAGTTTGGCGTTCACGCGCCGTGGCGACCTCAAGGTCAACATCCAGGGGCAACTCGAGAACGGTTCGGGCCATTTGGTGTTGGGCGAAAACGGCCCCATAACCATCCCTCCCGGCCTGATGGTCAACGTGAACGTGGATGGCAGTGTTTTTGCGCGCAACCCCGCCCAAGAAGGGGCTGCGGCCGATGTGCTGATCGATCGGCTGCGCTTGCGCGATGCCTCGGGCGTCAGCATGGCGCGTCGTCAAGACGGCTTGTTCAAGATCGCAGAGAAACCCGATGGCACCGACATCGAGGTCAGCGGTCTGGAGCTCAGGGTGATTCCCCAAGCCCTGGAAAGCAGCAACGTCAGCGCCATTGAAGCCATGACCCGCTTGATGGACCAGTCGCGCAGCTTCGAAACCCAAATCAAGATCATCAAGGAAACCAAGTCGCTCGACGAGTCCGGCTCTTCCATGATGAAACCCGCTTAAGCCTCAATAAGACAGGAACCTCCCCATGGATGCCTCAATGTGGATTGCCAAAACCGGCCTGGACGCGCAACAAACGCGCATGTCGGTGATCTCCAACAACTTGGCCAACGTGAACACCACGGGCTTCAAGCGCGACCGGGCCAGCTTCGAAGACATGCTGTACCAAAACCTGCGCCAACCCGGCTCTCAGGCAGGCGCCGAAACCCAAGTGCCCACAGGCCTGATGCTGGGCACCGGTGTGCGCATCGTGTCCACCGAAAAAACCCACACCCAGGGCAGCATGGTGAGCACCAAAAATGCGCTCGACATGGCGGTGCAAGGCGCAGGGTTTTTCCAAATCACACAGACCGACGGCACCATCGCCTACACCCGCGACGGCAGCTTCAAGCTTTCCGCCACAGGTCAATTGGTCACGGCCAACGGCTCGCTGCTGCAGCCGGGCATCACCATCCCGCCCAACGTGGCCAGCATTTCGATTGGGCAAGACGGCACAGTGTCGGTAGAAACCGCCGCCGGTGGCGGTGCCGAGGTTTTGGGCCAAATCCAAATCGCGCGCTTTCCCAATCCCGCCGGTCTGCAGTCCATCGGGCAAAACCTGCTCAAACAAACCGCAGCCAGTGGCGCACCGGTTGTTGGCCAACCAGGCATTGAAGGTGCAGGCCAATTGATGCAGGGCGCACTGGAAGCCTCCAACGTCAACGTGGTTGAAGAAATGGTCAACATGATCGAGACCCAACGCGCCTACGAGATCAACTCCAAAGCCATCTCGGCCGTGGACGGCATGCTGCGCTTCTTGAACAACAACATGTGATCTTGAACATGACCCACACACCGATTCGCCCCCTTTTCCGGCTGCTCATGGTCAGCATGGCGTTGGGCTTGAGCGCTTGCGCCACAGCCCCCGTCGCCTTGAAGCACTCGCCAGAGTTCGCCCCGGTTTTGCCCGTCGTGGCCGAACGCCCCCGCGAAACCTCCGGCTCGATTTACAACAACCGCCAAAACGACAATTTTTTTGGCCGCAGCCGCAATTACCGCGTGGGTGACTTGATCACTGTCTTGCTCAATGAATCCACGCAAGCCAACCGCCAACAGCGCGGTAACGTCAGCCGTGAATCTTCCAACGACGTGATTCCCAGTGGCTTGACGTCCAAGGTTTTGCGCATCCCTGAGAAAGTTTTGGGCTCCAACGGCATTGGGGCCTTGGACGGTCTGAACCTCAACAACGCCAAAGTCGAAAGCACCGGCACGGGCGAAGCCAACCAACTGGCCACCTTGAACGGCGCGGTCTCAGTCACGGTGGTCGAAGTGCTGGCCAACGGCAACCTGATGGTGCGCGGTGAAAAGCAACTCGCCTTGACAGAAGGCTCCGAAATCATCCAAGTCAGCGGCATCTTGCGCCCCAACGATGTCTCGCCCAACAACATGGTCCAGTCACGCCGCCTGGCCAATGCCCAGATTTCTTACCGTGGCACGGGCGACATGGCCAATGCCTCCAAAGCCGGCTGGGGCACCAGCGCCTTGCTCAAACTGTGGCCGTTTTAAGTTTCAAAGCACAACATGACATCCCGCACTTTTTCATTCTTGCTGCTGCTGGCCCTGTGTGGCTCAGCCTGGGCTGACCGTGTCAAAGACTTGGCGTCTGTGGCCGCTGGCCGCAGCAACCAACTGATTGGATACGGCCTGGTGGTGGGTTTGCAAGGCACCGGCGACGGCGCCACCGTGTCCTTCACCACCCAAAGCATGAAATCCATGCTCAGCCGTTTGGGCGTCAACATCGACGGTCCTTTGTCGGACTTTGAGCAAGGCGGCACCGCCGGCCGTTTGGACATCCGCAACGCCGCCGCGGTGATGATCACCGCCGAATTGCCTGGCTTTGCCAAACCCGGCCAAAAAATCGATATCAACGTGTCGGCCATCGGTCGCGCCACCAGCCTGCGCGGGGGCAACTTGCTGATGACCAGCCTGCGGGGTGTGGACGGTGAGGTCTATGGCATGGCCCAAGGTGCTCTGAACACCACAGACGTGGAAAGCAGCGCTGCCGGCTCCAAGGTCAGCATCGGTGTACCCACTTCAGGCCGCATCCCCAATGGTGGCACGGTCGAGCGGATCGTCGACAACCCCTTTGAGACCTCTGAATACGTGGTCATGAATGTGCGCGAGGCCGACTTCACCACCACCACGGCGATTGTCAACGCCATCAACAAAAACTTTGGCGACGCCACTGCTCGGGCCATCGACGGCATGTCTTTGGCCATTCGGGCCCCCACCAATGTGTCGCAACGCGTGGCCTTCATGAGCATGGTCGAAAACCTCGATGTCGTGCCCGGCGAGCCGCCTGCCCGCGTGGTGGTCAACTCCCGCACCGGCACAGTCGTGATCAGCCGCAACGTGCGGGTCACCGCCTCGGCGGTCGCCCACGGCACCATCTCGGTGGCCATTGCCGCCACCAACGAAGTCTCACAACCCAACCCCCTGAGCCAAGGCCAAACAGCGGCCGTTCAGAACGCCAACATAGCGGTGACAGAACCCAAGAACCCGATGTTCTTGTTCCAGCCCGGTGTGGATTTGCGCCAGGTGGTTGACGCCGTTAACCAAGTGGGTGCCACCCCCTCTGCCCTGATCGCGATCCTCGAAGCCCTCAAAAGCACGGGCAGCCTGCGGGCCGAGTTGATCATCATCTGATCGCGCTTAAGAAGACCATGAACGACATCACCTCATCCACTTCCAGCACCTATCTGGACTTCAGTGCCCTGGCACAGTTGAAGGGTGATGCCGCTCGCGACCCGAGCAAAGCCATCCGCAAGACGGCCGAACAGTTCGAGGCCTATTTCATCCAACAGATGATGAAAACCATGCGCGAGTCCATCGAAAAAAGCGATTTGGTCGATGGCGGCAACATGGAGATGTACCAAGACCTGATGGACAAAGAAGTGTCCCTCAGCATGGCCAAACGGGGTGGCATGGGCATGGCCGACATGCTCGAGCGCCAAATGCACCAAGCCCAAGCGCTCAGCACACAAGACGTCCTGCAGATGCGCTTGCCCACCGTGGCGCCGCAGCTGCCGCTCAACCCAACGCGCGAGCCCATGTCGCTCAAGCCGGCAGCCATTGAGGCTTACCAGCTCGAACGACAAAACGGTTTCAAGCTTAAAGGTCGGCCATGAGTGACTTGCTCAGCATTGGCAGCTCGGGTGTCACGGCCTACCAGCGGGCCTTGGCCACGGTGTCCAACAACATCGCCAACGTCAACACCGACGGCTACACCCGCCAAGATGTCTCGCTCACGGCCAACCAGCCACGTGAGATTGGCAACAGCTATTTGGGCACAGGCGCTCGTTTTGACAGAGTGCAACGCCAATACGACGCTTTTGTTGAATCGAACTTGCGCAACAGCAACAGCGACCTGGAGAGCCAAAAACCCCTGCTCTCTTATGTGAACCGCCTGATCGACGTGATGGGCGACGAGAGCATTGGCCTGACCACGGCCATGAACCTGTTTTTTGAATCTGCACGCGATCTGGCCACGGACCCGGCTTCGGTGGTCTCGCGCAGCATCTTTTTGCGCGACGCCGATGGCTTAGCCGCCAGATTCCGCCAACTGGCTGGTCAGTTCGATCTGTTGGACAAAGAAACCCGCCAATCAGTCGAAACCGATGTGGGGCAAATCAATGCATTGACCACCCAGTTGGCCCAGATGAACAAGCAACTGTCCAAACACAGCTCAGAGGCCAGCCAGCCCTCCGAGTTGTTGGACCAGCGCGACTTGCTGCTGCGGGAGTTGTCCAGCCTGGTGGCCATCAAGACCCGTTTTGAGACCAATGGTGCCGTCATCGTCAGCGTGGGCGACACCCTGGACCAGGGCATCTTGGTCAACCAAAACATCTCGCGCGACATCAACGTCCTGCAGTCGAACATCGAAACAGGCCGACTCGAATTCGTCATTGACGCCTATGGCAAGCCCGAAACCATGCCCGGCATAGCCAGCGGCAAAATTGGCGGGGTGATGAGTTTTCGCGACCAAGTGCTCAACCCGGCCAGCGACTCTCTGGACAACTTGGCCACCGCGATGGTGCGCGAAGTCAACTTGGTCCACCGCGATGGGGTTGACGCCGAAGGGCAACTGGGCGGTGACCTGTTTGGCTTTACCGCAGAAAAATCCGGCAAAGCCTCGGGCATGAATCTGGTGGTTCAAGACGCCAACCGGGTGGCCGCTGCGGGACAGTTCAGGATCATTGACAACCCCCTCAACAGCGGCTCCGCACAAGCCCGTGTGGCTTACACGCCGCAGCAGTTTTCGGGGCCCACACAATTGCGTGGCGACCTCGCTTTGGCCAAAGCACCCCAAATTGCCACCCTGCCCAGCGTCACCATTGAAGCCAGCCAAGGCTTCACCAGCCTGGGTTTGATCCCGATCGGTACAAAAGATCTGGCACTGACCCTGCAAACACCCGGATCGGGCCAAACACTGCAAGTGCTGACCCGCGATGGCCGCCACCTGATTGGCAGCGCCCTGAACGATACGCAGCAAGGCCTGATGCTGAAAACCAGCACTGGCATGGAGACGGGGGCCACTTACAGCACCCAAACCCTGAACCGCACAGCGCCAGCTACTTATCTGGGCATGGACATCTTCATGGGTGCCAAAGCCAGCGTCAGCCTGATGCAGCAATTCAACGCCACCACAGGCGAGGCCCAAGCGCCTCTGGCAGTGGCCGCCAAGCTGACGGGCAACACCTTCGCAGGTTCCCCTGACTCCATTGCAGCCAACACCTTTCAGTTGAACGGTCAAAACTTGCCCTCACTGAGCGGCCCCCTGACTTTGGCCTCCGTCGTCAACTGGCTGAACACCGCCACCGCCAATGACCCGGTGGGCAGCCGCATCACCGCATCGGCTCAGGACGGCAAACTGGTGCTCAGCCGCCCGACCAGCAACACCACGCAAGACATCCGGTTAGGGCTGGGTGCCAACGGCACCCCCGCAGACTTGAAGCGCCTGGGCTTTGACACCACCCTCAGCATTGAAGGTTCGACGCCTGACGACCTGTTGGTCTTTGTCACCGACACCGCCATCCCCGTCAATGCCACCAACAGCAGCGTCAGCGTGCAGACCCAGTTCACCGACATTGCCGGAGACATGAAGCAAGCCTTGCGGGCCTCTGAACTCAAGGTCAGCTTCACCAGCGACACCCGCTACCAAATCATCGACACCCGCACCCAGTCGGTCTTGGCAGAAAGAAACTTGGTACCCGACCCCCTGTCGGCCACACCCAGCTTGAGCTACCGGGGCCTGAAATTAGAGTTTTCAACTGCGCCCAAAAAAGGGGACGAGTTCACCATCGACAACAACCGCGATGGCATCGGCAACAACGAAACCATGCTGGCTCTGGTGGCCCTGGAAAGTGAACGCATCATGCCCGGTGGCCTGACCATCACCGAGGCCTACATCGAACGGGTCAACCAAGTTGGCAACGTGGCACGCCAAGCAGCCATCTCTGAACAAGCGCTCGAAGTGGTTTACAAACAGGCTCAAGAAGCCCGCGACGGCATCAGCGGCGTGAGCCTGGACGAAGAAGCCTCTGCCCTGGTGCGCTTCCAACAGGCCTACCAGGCCAACGCCAAAGTCATGCAAACGGCCATGGCGCTGTTTGACAGCATCCTGCAAATTCGCTGAGAGACGGTCTCATGAAAATTTCCACCTCGTTCTTGTTTGACCGCGCCACAGAGCGCATGAGCACCATCCAGAACAAACTGGCCACCACCCAAGCCCAAATGGCCGTGGGCAAACAAATCCTGTCGCCCAGTGCCGCCCCCGACCAGGCCGCCGCCATTCAGCGGCTCAAGGGCGAAGTCGAAAGACAAGACAGCCACATCCGCACGCTGGACGTGGCGATGCGGCGTTACACCGCCGAAGAAACCGCCTTATCGTCCGCCAATGACATCTTGATTCGCCTCAAAGAGCTGGGCATCCAGGCGGCCAACGACACCTTGGCCCCTGACGACCGAAAGGCCATTGGGGTCGAAATGAAAGCCCTGCGCGATGAAATTCTGAGCTTGGGCAACAGCCGAGACGACAGCGGCAACTATTTGTTTTCGGGCACGCGTGTCAACACCCCGGCCTTTGCCGAAAATGGCTCTGGCCAAGTGCAATACCAAGGTGACCAAACCCAGACCCGCATCCCCGCTGGGGTCGAGCGCACGGTGCAATTCACCCGCGCAGGCACCGATGTATTCAACCGCGTGGTCCGCAATGACGGCAAGTCCGTGGGCTTTTTTGACGCGTTGGACCAGATGATCGAGGGCCTCAAGACCGGTCCCACCAGCAGCATCCAGCGTGGCATTGCTGACCTGACGCAAATGCACAACAGCCTCTCGCTGGCCCAAGCCCAAAACGGATCTGACCAAACCGTGGTGCAGTCACAGCTGGATGTGCTGGCAGAAACTGGCCTGCGCTTGAAATCCACCTTGTCTGAAATAGAAGACCTGGACTACGCCGAAGCCGTGACCCGCATGAACAAAGAAATGATGTCGCTTGAAGCAGCCATGGGCAGTTTTTCAAAGATTTCCGGGCTCACCCTCTTTGACTACATCAGAGGTTGATTCAAGATATTTAAACTCCAGTCGAATCAACTTAAATGGCAACTTCCTCCAATATCGTCAGCACACTGGGTGCAGGCTCTGGCGTCGACATCAAGGCCTTGGCGGAAAATCTCGTGTCAGCGGAGAAAACGCCTCGTAAAGAGCGACTCGATGCAAAAATAAACCAATCCGAGGCCCGAATTTCAGGCTTCTCGGCAGTCAAATACGCCTTGGGTGAAGTGAAGGCCGCTTTTGAAAAACTCAATGATCCGAGCGACTTTGCCGCTATTCAGGTCAGCAATTCGCAACCGACTGCCATCAAGGTCACTTCCTCCGAGAGCGCAGACCTTGGCAACTACGACATCAGCGTCTCACAACTTGCACAGCGTCAGCGGGTGACTACCAGCCCCTTGGGCAGCAGCATCAATGGAGGAAAGCCTTTCCGTCTGGCTCTTCAGGTGGGTACTGGTAATCCTGTGAGCATCGATGTCAAGGACGCCACGCCAGCGGGCGTGGCCAGCGCCATCAACAATGCCAAAACTGGCATCACAGCCCAAGCCATCAACACCGGTTCAGGCACACAAATTGTGCTTTCCGGTCAGCCTGGACTGAGCAATGCGTTCAATATCACGGCCTACCGCGATAACACCGCACATGTCGTCGAGCACAACAACGCCAGCCTGATCATCAGCGCTGACCCATTGACCACGGGCATGGCGGTCTCTTACCAAGACCCCATCTCAAGCGCAACTGTTGATGTGGCCATGGAACAGGACGCCAATGCCAACTGGCAACCGGTCGATGCGTCTTCAATCCCCGCTGAAGACACGCAGCTGACCATTGCCCCCAACCCTGCCGAGTTCACATTCGCACTGTTTAACGCACCTTTTCAAGACGCAGAAGATGCACAACTCAACATCAACGGTATTGAAGTTTCTCGTGGCAGCAACCGAGTTGATGATCTCATCAAAGGCGTGACGCTGGACCTCCTGACCCCCACCACGGGTACGGGCGCACAAATGGTGTTGAGTCGGGAAACCACTGGCATCAAGTCCAACCTTCAAGCACTGGTCACGGCCTACAAGGAACTGGAAGACACCTTCAAAATTCTGGGCGATAAGGGCAGCGAGGTCGAGAAATTCGGTGGCGCACTGGCTGGGGACTCGCTGCTGCAAAGCATCCGCAACCAGTTGCGTAAATTGGTGACCGAACCCTCCAGCACACCGGGATCCACCATCAAGGCAGCCCGCGATGTTGGCCTCAGCTTTGATCGGTACGGTGTTCTTCAACTCGACGAAAGCCGTCTTGATCTGGCATTGCAAGACCATTTCGATGAAGTGGTCCAGATGTTCACCGCCGACATCAACAACAAAAGCGTTTTCAGCAAAATCGATGCCGGCACAGCTGGCGATGCGGTCAAGCGGCTCGACGGTATGCTGCGCAGCACAGGCATCATCGAGCAAAAAACCCGGATGACCAACCAGCAAATCACCCGCTACAAGGATGAATTGCTTGCTCTGGATGAGCGCATGAGCCGGCTGATGGACCGCTACCTGCAGCAATTCAGT
Organism: Comamonadaceae bacterium; assembly: GCA_021299875.1. Taxonomy (GTDB): domain Bacteria; phylum Pseudomonadota; class Gammaproteobacteria; order Burkholderiales; family Burkholderiaceae_C; genus Limnohabitans_A. The sequence goes on from JAJTEW010000008.1 coordinate 359,725, forward strand.
GTGATGGAGAACATTGTTGGCAACAGCAACTCCACACGCGAAGGCCTGAAAAGCCGATTTGAAGGCATGATGTCCATGTATACCAATGGTTGATATTTTTAATTTAATAAGTTTTTTATAACTAATCAAAAACGGAATCTCGGGATTTACCGTTTTTTTCCTCAAGTTTCATTTTTTGGCGTCGATTCACAGTCGACGTCCTGAAGTGCTTTGCCGATCTGCAAACAACTCAGGTTTCCTGTAACAGCCGCATCGCTTCCTATGCAGCCTGAAAGGTTGAGACCATGAGCATCGAACTGAACACCCAGTCACCGCCCGCAGCCATACCAAGTCGCGCCATCGAGCCTTTGGTTGCCAAGCTGCAACCCGCCCCTGTCCAGGCTGACAAAAGCCGCAGCCCCCAAGCCGAGGCTCCCACACCCCCACCCGTGGACATGGCGCAAATGCAAAAAGACCTCGAAGAGGCCATCGGACGCCTGAATGACCATATGAAAAAGAACAACACCCAGCTGTCTTTTTCAATGGACAACACCCTCAATCAGGTGGTCGTGGTGGTCAAGAACCAACAAACTGGGAATGTGGTCAGGCAAATTCCAAATGAAGCAGCGCTTCGCATGGCCCACCACATTGAAGAAACGCGTGGCCTCTTCGAAGATCACAACATCTGAATATTTTTTTTCCACTTGCTAAAGATTTCGGATGGGCAGACGAATCACTTAGCAACAACGAATCATTCCGAGACGTTGTACAAGCCAGCAGCAGGTTCTACTCCCTCAACGGTTCCTGCTACCAACATACCTCTTGTTTAGGAGTAAGACCATGACAGTCATTAACACCAACGTGAAATCCCTTGTGGCTCAGAACGCACTGACGGTGAACAACCGCAGCCTGAGCAAAGCCATGGAGCAGTTATCCACTGGCAAACGCATCAACAGCGCTGCAGACGATGCCGCTGGCCTGGCCATCAGCAACAAAATGACCGCTCAGATCAAAGGTCTGAATCAGGCCATCCGCAACGCCAATGACGGCATCTCTTTGCTGCAAACGGCTGAAGGTGCCACCAAAGAAGTCACCAACATGCTTCAGCGCATGCGTGAATTGGCTGTTCAAGCTGCCAACGACACCTATTCCGGCGATGACCGTACCGCTCTGAATGATGAAGCAATTCAATTGATGGAGGAAATCGACCGCATCAACGAGAACACCATTTGGAACGGCATGATGGTTTTTGATGGCACATCGATTGGCGATGGCTCTGGAACCATCAACCTTTTTGCAGGTACTGGTACCACCGAAACAGTCGGCAGCGATGCGATTGAAGTGTCAATCAGCGGTCTGGGCTCGGATTCTCTCGGAGTCGATGCAGTCGATATCAGCGGCATTGATCTAGAAACTGACAGCGCCTCGGCTACATCGGCGATTGCGACGCTGGACGAAGCGATCGTCTCGATTGGCAAAGACCGCGCTAATTACGGCGCCAAGATCAACCGCTTGACCTCGGCGGCTGACAACATGTCCAACGTGTCTTTGAACATCTCCGCTTCACGCAGCCGCATTGAAGATGCCGACTACGCTGCTGCGACGACCGAACTGGCCCGCACGCAGATCATCTCGCAAGCGGCCACCGCCATGTTGGCCCAAGCCAACCAAGCAGGTCAGAGCGTGCTGTCACTGCTGCGCTGATCGCTGAACTCTCGGCTTTAAAGACCCCCGATTTACCGGGGGTTTTTCTTTTTGTGCGGTGACTAAAGTTGTGCGCGCTCACGCCGATTCTTGGATCAAGCCCAATCATATTCATGGCGCATGTCGCGCCCTCAGGTGGAGAAAATCATGCTGATTTCGTCGATCAATACCAGCGCGTACACCTACGCACCCGCTACCGTCAACACCCTCGACAGCACAGGAAAACTCTTCGCAGCCAAAGCCCCCAGCCCCACGCTGCTGGGTGACAACAATGGCATGGCCACGGCGGATGTGTTCATTTACTCCCGCATGGGTATGACAAGCGGTGACAGCGCGCCCAGCCGCGGTGTCGTGCTCGAAAACGCCGACGGGTCCTATTTCAAACTCGATCTCACAGGCAACGAAGAAGTCAACCTGGTAGCCAAGGGCGGCAACCTGCAGTTGTTTGTGTATCGCCCGGACAGCACCTCGGCAGAAAAATTCGTTTTCGATAGAAAAGGCGTCTTCTCCAGCACGAGCACACTTGACGTAGAAAGTTTTTCCGCTGCTGAAGTGGCGACACGCCGTGACTTAGACGGCAATGGTTCGGTCGGTGCGAAATTGCTGACCACCCAAACACTGGCGGCCAATGATCCGATCACAACCGGCGTCTCCAAGGCCACCGGAGGCGTCTTCAACGTCAACGTCATGGGGCAAGACATTTATGTGGTCGGCAGCCGTGTAGACCGGCTCAAGCGCATCGACGCCAGCACCATCACCTTGAAAAACGGCGATGGTACTTTCTGGAAACCCCCAGCAGAAATACAAACTTTGCGCGCGGTGTCAACCACAGGGATGAGTGGTACCCGCTGGGACATCTACGGCACCGCCTCTGAGGACACCACTGGAGATGGTTTTGCCGTCACAACCAAATTTTCGTTCGGAACCAACAACCAGCTCTCTAGCACATCCCAACTCAGTGCCGAAGAAGTCATTGCAGCCGAAGTCGACGCCAAAAAAGATCTCAATGTGGATGGGGCCTACGGCTTGAAGATCACCAGCACGATCGATTCAGCGGGTGGGCTGGTCAAAGGCAAATTAGCAGGCCAGGATGTGCTGCTTGCCAAAGTGGCCAGCACCGACACCACCGGAGGACGGGCAGTCAGCCTGAACGACTTCATGCTCGATGTGGATGGCAGCGCATGGAAATTGCCAGCAGCCGCCACAACCGCAACTTATACGATCCAATCCATCGTGAAAAACAGCGGTGCAAGCAGCACTGCCAGCGTCTACGCGACCAAGAGCGGTGGCAATGATGCACTGCGTTTCGACTTCACCCTGAACGCCGACAACCGCTATGAAATCGATGAAACCACGGCCGCCGGCGTGACCGTGACGGCCCAGGAAATGGCAGCGGCCGAACGAACACAAAAGCGTGACCTCAACGGTGATTCGAAATTCGGTGCCACGATCGACAGTCTGGAAGACAAACAAACCAAACTCTACAAAGCCACCATGATGGGCAAAGAGTTTTATCTGGCAGGGGATCTCGACAACAGCGCCCGAGTGACTGCCCGCTCAGCCAGTGCGGCCCAAAGCTTGGGCGGTGCGCTGCTCAACACAGACGGCAAGGCCTGGGAAGCCAAGGTAGGCAGTACCACCTACACGGTCAATGCCATGATCAACAGAGTGATCACACCAGGCAACCGAGAATACGATGTCTATGCCAAGTCTGGCACTGATGTGCGTAAATTTGTTTTCAAAGAAAACGCTGATGGCAATTTCGCGATCAAAGCCGACAAGCCCAATGGTGAAGTTCTCAATGACCCGATCGCTTTGGCCGCTCTGGAAAAATCCAGCAAACGTGACCTGAATGGCGACACGAAATTCGGCGCCACGATCGACACGCAAATTGATACCGCAGTTGGCCTTTACAAGGCGTCCATTGGCACCGATATCTTTTATCTGGCGGGTCAAGACCCCGTTACCACCGAGACACGCACAACAGGATTGACGGGCGCATTGGCACAGGATCTCAGTGGTGCTCTGCTGAACGAAGACGGCACTGCCTGGGCATTGCCTTCGGCTGCCAGCGCCTACGCCTTGAAATCCATCGTTGACACCACATCTGGGGGCTCAACCAGTTACAGCATTTTCGCTACCAAAAACAATGGTGATGATGTTCTGCGCTTTGATTTCGAAGAGAACGCTGCCGGGAATTTGGAGGTCAGCAGTGACAGCCGTGCAGGGGTGAAAGTCACAGCGAGTGACATGGCGGCAGCTGAAGACTTGCACAACCGGGACTTGAACCAAGACGACTTGTATGGCGCTGACATCAGCTCCACCATCATCGACCGCACAGCCGGGCTGTACACCGCGAGTTTGATGGGTCAGGACTTCTACCTGGCTGGACATGATTCGGGTGGAGCTCTGCGCAAGACGGCGACCAACGGCACCGACGCCAAAGCATTGACCGGTGTTCTGCTCAATGCGGACGGCTCTGCCTGGGACGTGAAGACCGGCTATGTCGCCTCCTCGCTTGTCAAAGAATCAGCCACCGAATATGCTTTGTATGCCTACAAGACAGGTGACAAATCCGATGTGATCCGTTTTGATTTCGAAGATGACGGCGACGGCAACTTTGTGGTCAGCGATGACTCCATTCCTGGGATTGCCATGTCGTCAGACGCCATGGCACTGACCGAAGCGAATCTGAAACGCGACCTGAACAGCGACGGTGCCTTTGGCGTCCAGCTAAGCAACACACTCGACGCAACTGGCGGACTTTACAAAGTTTCCGCACTTGGCGGAAGTTTCCTTCTGGCTGGCGATATCAACCAGCAGGCCTCGGCCAACGCGCCACTGGATCTGAGCAAAGCCTTGCTGGACAACGATGACAACGCCTGGCTGCCAGAAAATGTGGCCGATGTCACCGCCAACAAGCTGAGCCTGGTACCTACCAACACGGCAGGCACATTCACCATCTATGTCGAAAACGACCCTGCTGCTGATTCTGATTTCTCCGCCTACGATTTCGTGGGCTACAAACAAAGTGGCAACCGCAAAGACCTGAGCACCGAAGACATTGCAAATATTGAGGAAACCAAAGGTCGCGACATTTCTGGCGATGAGAAGTACGGCGCCGTCATCACCGATGGCATCGACTTGGTTGGAGGCCTCTACAAAGGAAGTCTGGGCAGTCATGTCGATGTGTCTTTCAAGGCAGGCCCTGGCCTCGCTTTGGGCAGCCTGGTGGCTGGCGATGCACTCGACTTCAGCAGCGCCCTCAAGACAGCAAGCGGTTACTGGAAAGCAGACACCGGTTTCACAGCCCAGACCGGATTCTCGGATGGCACGGATTTCGTGGTGATTGCTACCAACTCGAGTAAAGAGGTACGTCGCTACACATTTGACACCACCAAGGATAACCAGATCGATTTGGCCAAATCGGGTCTCATGACCGACCTGGAAGTCGCAGACCTGGAAAAAACCGAAGGCCGCGACCTCAACAAAGACAAGGTTATTTCGGTGCGTGTGGACACCACCGCACTGGACTCGGTCGGTGGTCTGTTCAAAGGCAACAATGGCCAAAACGACTACATCATCGTGTCGCCCACAGCAGCCGGTGTGACGGATTTGTCGACCGCTCTGCTGAATACCGATGGCACGCGCTGGAACCCGGGCAGCTTCGACAGGCTGGTCCTGAACGAGAAAACCGACGGTGGAGCCACCACGGGTTACGAGGTCTATGCCAAAGCGACCAGTGGCAGTGCTACCACCTACAAGCGCTACAGCTTTGACACCGACTTCAAGCTCACCAGCACGAGTGCCGCGCTGGGTGATCTTGAAGTGGGTCTGGCCGAAGTCAGTATTGGTAATGGTGGTCGAGACATCAATGGCGACAACGCCATTGGGGCCAAAGTCACCGAGGTTTTGCACAGAAACAGCGGGCTCTACAAGGGCGAGGTCAATGACACCGACATGGTTCTGCTGGCACACAACAGCAGCGGTGTCGCCAACACCGCTGTAGCCGGCGCCAGCGCCATTGAAGGCCGTGCTTTGTACGGTTTGGACGGCAAAACCCCTTGGGATCCAAGCGGCTTCACCCTGAAAAAAGCCACTTTCAACCTGGAAGGAGGCAGTGTCTCGTCCATCTATGTGTTTGCAGAGAAAGCCGCTGACAACACCTTCCACCGATTCATGTTCACAGCAGACCATGTGCTGGTGAAGTCAGAAGCCGTCTCGAGCGAACAAGCTGCGGCTTCCGCGATGGCCAACAACCCTGCGGGCAGCTACGTAGACACCGAGGGTGGACTGTTCAAAGCGACCGTCCTCGGTCAGGATTTTTATGTGGTCGGCGACACCGATGGGACCGAGGATCCCGTTCCGGACTTGTCCAAGGCCATGTTTGACGGCGACGGCAATGTCTGGAAACCAGGCACCGACTACAAGGTCGGCGGCATGATCACCAACGAGGATGGCAGCGGCGATCCGGTGACTTACGACGTCTATACCTTCAAGATGGGCACTGGTGCCAACGCCAATCAGGTCAATTCAGTGCAAAAGAGCACCTGGGATGCCGACATGAACTTCATGGGCACCACCGAAGCCGATCCCGCCAAACTGGCAGAACTCGAAAAAACCAAGCAACGCGACCTCTCGGGCGACAGCGTGGTGGGCTTCAAAGTCAAAACCCTCGACACTGCACTTGGCTACAAAGGTGTCACCGGCGCCACCATGGTCAACGGGGCTACCTACCTGCTGGCAGGCCAAGACCTGTCGACAGGCTCTTCGACCACGGCGCTGGGGCTCAACAATGTGCTGCTGAACGCCGAGGGCTCGGCCCCATGGATGCCCTCTGGAACAGAGAAAGTCAAATTTGTGGATGAGCGCACGGCAAGTGATGCAACGCGCTACGTTTACAGCATCGATGACTCTTCAGCCGTGGAGACCGCCAAGCGTTACGAATTCAACAAGACCACTGGCAAACTGGTGGGCAGCGGCGAGGCCATCAGTCTTTTCGAACTGGCGAAGCTCGAAGAGACCAAGAACACCGACATCAACGACGACAACTACGTGGGTGCCGTGACCGTTTCGGTGTACCGAGACGACAACGCAGACCCTAGCCCATCCTACGGCACCGACCTGTTGAGAGCGGACTTTGGAGGTGCGTCATTCCTCATCGTCAATGAAGCCACCACGGGTGCAGGTAAGTTGACCATGAGCGGTGCACTTCTCAACCAGGACGGCACGGCATGGACTTTGCCCGCCAGCTTCACGCTGAAAGGCGTTTACCAGCAGGATGGCCCCACGGATGGTTTGACCTCAAAGCCACTGGAACTCTACGGCTTGGACGCCACTGGTGCCATCAAGCAGTATCGCTTTGCCGCGAATGTGGACCAGTTTGGCGCTCGCACGACGGGCTACACCTTGATGGACGCCAAAGTCAACGCGGACCTCAAGGTCAACCCCATTCGAGGCAGCGCCTTGGCTGCAACCGAATTGAGTGCAGAGCTCGATCTGAATGGCGACGGAGGCATCGGATACCTCAAAGGCTCCACGGTGGTCCGTGCAGACTCTGGCAATGCCGCCAATAGCTGGACTTTGGGCAAGGCCAGTGTCAGCAATGGCAGCGGCGCGGCTGCAGATGAGATCTATGTGGTCAGCGAGGACTTTGAGGCCACATCTTCAATTTCAAAAAGCAGCGACACCATCAGCGACAACACCGTGGCGAGCGGCGCACTTTGGGCCACAGGGGGCGACACCTACTGGAAACCGGATGCCGGCTACACGGTCAAATCCGTCCTCAGCAGTGCCGCCGGCCAGGTCGAGGTCTGGGCGCAGGGAACTACATCGGACGGATCGAAGGTCTACCAACAGTATGTGTTTGACAGCTCAGGGGGTAAGTGGGAGGCTTCCGCATCCAGTCTGACGGCTGACGCTGACTACGATGGTGATACCACGATGGACAGCTTGAGCTCCGCCACGATGCTCAGCGAAGAAGTCACGGCCACTCGTGACTTGAATGGCGATGGCGCCGTGGGCCTCAAAGTGATGGACCGCATCAGTGGAACAGGCACCAACGCATACGAAGCTGTGGTGGACGGCGTGTCCTACTACGTTGTCGGCGACGACACAACCGTCGCCACAGGCACTGCGAGTGCTCCGGCAGATCCGTCAACACTGCATATCCTGAAAAACAGTGACGACACCCTTTGGGCCCCCACCGGCGCTGTCACAGACATTCGCCTGGCCACGGCTGCAGACATAACAACGGAGGCCGATGCAGCTTACACGGTCGTTGACGGTGGAACAGATGTGTATTTCGACTCAAGTTTTAAGAAGCTGTGACGATTCATAAAACATAGATTAAAAAACGAGGTCATGTCATGTCCACTTTGACGACAGGTATCGGGGGTTTTAACCCCGCTGCAGGAACAAATACCGGCAGCAACCAAGTCTTTGGCAATCCGCCCAAGGTTTACACCGTCGATCAGGCCAAAATCCGCATTGCGGGAGGGGACGATATCCGCCGGATGGTGATCGAGGACACCGCTGAAAACATCACCAAGGGCTTTGACGACCTCAAAGGCTGGGCGGGCGACAAAATCCTCAAAGGCATCAAGGTGACCGACAACGCCGAAGTCAGTCTGAAGGTGGCCGATCTCAACGGCACGCGCTCGGAAGTGACGAACGTCCTGAAACGTCTGGAAAAAGCCACCGTCAAGGTGGAAGACATCGCATCAGAAATTGAAGGAGGCCTGGATGAACTCAAGCTCTACCAGCGGCGCCTTGATGGCATGGCGGTGGTGGCTGACCAAGATGGCGATGCCAGCACCGCGGGCGACAGAGAGGCTCCCCTGCTGTCGCTGACAGCCGCCGAATTCAAAGGTGCGCGCAAGGTGTTGGACAAACTCGAAGGCGCACTGGTTGAAGTTGAGTTGTCAGGCAATTACAACCAATATCAGATCAAGGCCGGAAAGAACGGTGCCATTTCTGCCAACGGTCTTGACAAATTTTCAGGTGAAGCCCATTTCCTGAAATTCGCGGGTGATGGTCAGCGCTTTGTGGCCAGTTCGGGTGATTCCCGAATCGATGCATTGCTCGAAGTGGGCAAGAGCAACATGTGGAGTCCATCTGCGGATACAAACAATAAACTGGCTGTCAAAAGCTCTGTGGAAAACGCTGCGGATGCAGACTGGCAACAAATCATGCCCGGTGTGTTTTCCCTCGATGAGACTCTGGATGCGACCGACCCGATCGCACTGACCTACGGCTTCCACCCCAACGGCACCAATGTCCCTGCCGGAGACAAAAAATTCTTTGCCCCTTTGGATGAAGCGCAAAAAGCCGTGGTGCGAGATGCCTTCAGTTACCTGGGCGGACTGATGAACATCAAGTTCGCGGAGGAAAACCTCGACGCAGCCAAGACCAGTTTCCAGTTTGGCACCAACGAGCAAGCCAGCAGTGCCGCATATGCTTACATGCCCATAGCCACCACGGCTGCCCCAAGTCAGATCATGCTGGCCAACAACCAGGCGTCCAACGACTTCGCCAGCTTCTTGACAGGCGATGACGACAGTGACACCACCAATGGCTATCAGATTAAAACATCTGACCTCATAAACTTGCGGAAAAGCTACGGTTGGACAACGGTGGTGCACGAAATCGGCCACGCATTGGGACTCAAGCACCCTGGTGACTACAACGCCGGCGGCGGTGGCGCTTCGCCACCTTATCTGCCCAAAATTCTCGATTCCAAGCTGTGGTCAGTGATGTCTTACAACAGCATACCCACCGCTTTCTCCACAGATCCCACCAACACCTCAGGTTCACGGCAAACCCCGCAGACCATGATGGCCTACGACATCGCGGCCCTGCAGTTCTTGTATGGCAAAGCCAACAGCAGCGAAAGTGCACAGACGAGTGTGGTCTCAGCCATCTCCGACAACGTGATTGCAGGTGACAAAGTCAAATTGACCATCGACAGTACCGATTACGAATACACCGTAGCTTCGGGTGATTCAAGTGCCGATGTGGTGAGCGAGTTGGCTGATCTGGTCAATGCCGGTACGCTGGCCAAAGCCACCGTACTCAAAGCCAGCCAAGGCAGCGGTAACAATCTTCGCGAATACAGTTATCTGAGCCTGACGGGTGAGAAAACCGGTGCCACGGAGGGTGCCTTTACCGCCTCAACGACCATTACGGACGTGCGATCCGCCAACGTGTCCGGTGGCGCTGTCAGCATCACAACACCTTCCAGCGCTACCGTTAAACAAGTCAATGAAATGGCCCTGGTTGCCGACTTTGTGGCAGGCGATAAAATTGATCTGACCATCAGCGGTAAAACCTTCAGCTACACCGTCGCTGATGGCGACAACAGTGCAGACATCGCAACCGGCCTGAAAACCCTGATCAATTCGGGTTCAAGCACGGCTGTCGCCGACGACACCGCAGCTGATGGCTCTTTGAAAATCACTGCCAAAGCGTTCAATGTCTCGCTCTCGGTCACTAGCACCTTGACACAACGGGCCATCACAGGGGGTGCAGTGACGACGCCGCTTGCAGCGTCTGACGCTCGCTTGGCAAGTTTCCAAACGCTGGACTTTTCAGACGCCTGGAACGGACTTCAAACGGTTTGGACACCGACCGATGCCGATGGCACTGGCGGCACATTTGATGCCAGCGCCGTGACGACCCGGACCATCATTGACATGCGCCCGGGTGCATTCAGCTCCGTCAACCGGTACAACAACATTGGTTTGTCGTTTGGCAGCCAATACAGCAGCGTTCTGGGCGGGACAAGCACGGACGTGATTTACGCCGGACTCTATTCCGCCAGCATCACTGGCGGGGCTGGATCCGATACGGTGTATCTGGCCGGCAAAGCTTCAGACTATGGGCTCACTGCCAATGCCAATGGCGAAGCCACGACGAATCCAGCCAGCGTGACACGCAAGGTCAATGGCGAGGACATCACCTTGACTCTGACCACTGTTGAAAAGCTCAAGTTCTACGACGACACGCGCGTTGGCAGCTTGCATGGTGTTGACAGTTTTGCCTGATCATGCTCATCCTCGGCCACAATCTGCAAGCGCTGCGCTCGCTCCATGCCAACCAGATGGCATCGCAGTCGCGCACGGAGCTCAGTCGGGAATTGACCACCGGAAAGCGCGTCGACCAAGCGGCCGACGATGTGGCGGGGATGGCCATGTCATCGAAGTTTTCGGCGCAAATTCGGGGCTACGATCAAGCCAGCCGCAATGCTCACGATGGTATCTCCCTGTTGCAAACTGCTGACGCGGCTGCAGAAAACATGCACAACGGGCTGATGCGCATGCGCGAACTCGCAGTCCAGGCCGCCAACGACACCTACTCGGCCGATGACCGTCAAGCCATGTCGCTCGAATTTCAGGAACTGGAAGCCGAAATCGGCAAACAGCTCTCTCACACCTATTGGAACCACCAAAATCTGATGAACGGTACCGCAGGTGATGCGGGGCAGATGACGTTTGTCGTAGGAGCGCTAGGCGAGCACACGGCCAGCATTGAATTAAGTGACCTGAGCGCTACGGCATTGTCTGATTTGAGAAACATCGAAGATCCAGCCGATGCGATCTCAACGCTTGCTTCCATTGATGAATCAATAGGTGTGCTCAACGCGGAGCGTGGCAAGTGGGCCGCCACCATCAACCGGCTCGAACATGCGGCCAGCAACGGCAATCGGGCTGTGGTGGACCAAACCTCTTCGATGAGCACCTTCATGGACAGCGATTACGCTCAATCCACTGCAGAATTGGCTCGGTGGATGATCCTTCAACAGTCCAGTCAAGCCATGCTGTCCCAAGCCAATCAGCGCCCTCGTATTGTGCTGGCCCTTTTGCGCTAATCCAGCCCCCTCCTCCCAAGCCATACAACCCGCCTTTGCGCGGGTTTTTTCATGCCCTTTGCAAGTTGGAAGCGGACTGTCAATGAAGCGTCAACTTCTTGGCATGGTCTTTGCTTTTTCGTAAAAACGAACTTTCGGCAGTTTTTTGCCGCTTGCTTTAAGGACACCCATGATTGCCATCGAACAACCCGCAACGACCCATTCAAGCTCTGCATTCATGGGTCCGCTGCGTGACGAGCATTTTGACCTGACACATCAGGCAGAAATCATGCATTTGGTCGAGCTGGATCAACTCGCGGCAGCCAGGTCGCTGGCCCAAAAAACTGCTGAACAATGTCCCAACGATGAGATCAGCTGGGTGATGCTGTCTCTGGTTTGCGAAGTTCAGCAGGATTGGTGTGCTGCACGAACGGCCTTGGAGCGTTTACGGGATTTGCAGGGACACAACATCCCAGCCTCTGTCCAATTGCACTACATCCGTGTTCTTCATTGCCTGGGAGAAGACATGATCGCCAAAGCCGTACTTCAGGCTGCAATGACACGATGGCCCGACGATCAGATGTTGCGGCAAGAACAACAAATCGCTCTGCACAGAGCACAACCTCGCGTTGCACGAGCCGGTTGAAGGTTTGACAACTGAGCGGCAAAGTCTTGCCACCTGTCGACCATTGACACTTTCTATAAACACCCCATCAAGCGGAAATTAACATGTCAGTCATCAACACCAATATAAAGTCACTTATTTCACAGCAAGCCTTGAACAAAAATGGGCGTGCACTGAGCGCGGCGATGGAACAGCTGTCTACGGGCAAACGCATCAACAGCGCAGCAGATGATGCCGCGGGACTGGCCATCAGCAACCGCATGACGGCTCAGATAAGAGGACTGGACCAAGCGGTTCGCAATGCGAACGATGGTATTTCCATGCTCCAGACAGCCGAAGGAGCATTGTCTGAAGTGACCAATATGCTGCAACGCATACGCGAGTTATCAGTCCAAGCGGCCAACGACACTTACTCAGACCCTGATCGGGAGTCGCTGCAACTTGAAGTGACCGAGCTGATTGATGAAATCGACCGCATCGGCAACAACACCATGTGGAACGGCATGTATGTTTTTGCAGCTGATATTGGTTCTGATGGGGACTTCTCTATACAAGTGGGCGTGGGCGACTCTGTCGATAGCGTGATTGAAGGCACGCTCTACGAAATGGATGCAGGCGAGCTGGGCGTGGATACATTGGATATTTCTACCGCTACAGATGCCCAATCAGCGATGTTGAGCATAGATTTGGCAATCAGCACCATCGACAATTGGCGTGCAGAATACGGCGCAAAAATCAACCGATTGACCTATGCATCAGACAATATTTCTAATGTACTGTTGAACACCACCGAGTCGCGAAGCCGGATTCTGGACACAGATTACGCCAAGGCTTCCAGCGAACTCTCTCGGACACAAATCATTCAGCAAGCCGCCACTGCCGTGCTGGCCCAGGCCAACACCGATCAACAGACTGTGCTTAAGTTGCTGCAAGGATAAGTTGGTTTTTAGGCGATCTATATTTTAAAAAAATTGACTCCCCCGGTTAATCGTGGCCCCAACTGCTGGCAATGCCGGCATTTCGCAGTCAGCCACGTGCCGTCCTCGCCCTATGCCTGCCGGGCCATGGGGTTTCAGTCACGTCTGATTCCTGCGCTGGAGGTCTTGCGTGTAGATGGCCGTTTTTGCCAGCTCTTTCACGCCAAAGATAAACCTGTGACCCATTGAGCTGCAGCCTTCGCTGACCTTGACCCATGGCACCTGGCTGCTGTCAATCTTCCGTCAAACAGAGTGTCAATTTCCAAAGATCATTAAGTTTTGTTTAAGTATTCATTTTTTAAAAAATAAAGTTCTTTTAGAGCAATTTAAATCCGGCACAAGTTTTGCTTTATCAGTCTCATTCGAACATGAGGCCACTGCCGTGAAGTCACAACCCGTATCTGCCCCTCTAGCCCTTTGGCAAGACCCCGAAACAGCCCTGAGCCCTGAGCACAATCAAGCTTTGCAGGCTTCCGGCTGGGCTGTGATGTCCGTGAACACACTGGACCACTTGTTGGCCCATGCGGTCGATGCAGCCATGGTGGTCCTGCACCTGACTTTGGACGTGACGCGACTCAAAGCCGTTCAACAACTCTTGCTAGACGCCAACCTCAGCCTGCCCGTGGTCTGCCGCGTCGACCGCAATGATTTGGACCTGGCCGTTGAGGCCACACAAGCAGGTGCCTTGACCGTGTTGGCCACAGACGATGTGCGCCCAGCAGCTTGGCATCGTGTGCACGCGCACTTCAAGCCCTCCGGCACCCGCGCCCCAAACACACCCGTACGCCAGGTCGTGTTCGTCGACCCCGCCAGCCAGCACCTGCTGGCTTTGGCACGCAAAGTGGCCCAAGCCGATGTGACGGCTTTGCTGGTGGGGCCCACAGGTTCTGGCAAAGAAGTCTTGGCGCGGGTGCTGCACGAAGCATCTGGCCGCGCCCTGGGCCCATTTGTGGCGCTGAACTGCGCGGCCATGCCCGAAAACCTGATCGAAGACATGTTGTTTGGCCACGAAAAAGGCGCTTTCACCGGGGCGCACCGTGAGCAAAAAGGTTTGTTTGAACAAGCCCAAGGCGGCACCTTGTTTTTGGACGAAATCGGTGAGATGCCGATGCACCTGCAAAGCAAGTTGCTGCGCGTGCTGCAAGAGCGCCAACTGACCCGCTTGGGCGGGCAAAGCGTGATCCAGTTGAATGTGCGCATCGTGGCCGCCACCAACAAGGACTTGAAGCAAGCCATTGCAGAGCGCGAGTTTCGCGAAGATTTGTATTACCGCATTGCCACCTTCCGCATGCGCTTGCTGCCCTTGCGCGAGCGCCCTGGCGACATCATCCCGCTGGCCATGCAAAGCCTGATGCAACAAGCTGCACAGCCCTGGCGCTTGCACCCGCAAGCAAAGCAGATGCTGCTGCAATACCCTTGGCCCGGCAATGTGCGCGAGTTGGAAAACGTGATGCGCCGCGCGGTGGTTTTGTGCACAGACCACCACATCACGCCGGCGCACTTGATGTTTGACGATTGGTTGACACACCACATGGCGGCGCCGAAAGAACAAGCGTCTTTGGATGCACCCGATTTTGAAGCGGGTGCGCCTGCATGGCCGGTGGCCGTGCCTGTGACGGTGCAGGCCACTCCTGTAAGCATGGCGTCTCCGGTGACCCCAGCACCCGCACCTGCAGAGGTGCCTGTCGACTTGCAAAGCGCGGTGCGCCTGAATGAACACCAAGTGATCATGGCCACGCTGGCCAGTACGCCCAGCAAAGCAGAAGCCGCCAAGCGCTTGGGCATCAGCCCACGCACCCTGCGCTACAAGATGGCGCAACTGCGTGAACACGGCATGAACATGGCCGCCGCCTGCTGAAGGAACACCCGATGATTGAAAAAGCCATCTCTCCCGCCAGCATCCAGTCGATGTTGCAAACCCTGCGCACCCACCAGGCGCAGGCTTCGTCATTGCAGGGTGCCGAAGCCAAAAACCCTTCCAACGAAGTCGGCAAACCCGGTTTTGGAAGCTTCGTTTCGGGCGCACTTAGTCAAGTCAACGAGGTGCAGGTGAAGTCGTCCAACATGCGGGCCGCCTATGACCGGGGTGAAGACATTGCCTTGACCGATGTGGTGCTGGGCATGCAAAAGTCGTCTTTGGCTTTTGAAGCCACTTTGCAGGTGCGCAACAAAGTGTTGAAGGCCTACGAAGACATTTTGAACATGCCGGTCTGACAGAAATAAAGAGAACACACCATGGCTACAGCGACCGCATCGATGAACACCGGCATGATGACCATGCCCACCGGGTCTGAAATGGCCCCGGCCAACAACCCTGGCGACAATGCCGGTGGCAGCATGGCTTTGACCACGGCCCCCGGCTCAACGCCCAACGCAGCCACCGGCAATGGCTTGAATGTGTGGCAGAACATCGGCTTGACTGACACCTTCAGCAAAGTGCTGAACCAGCCCTCGGTGCGCAAGGTGTTGCCACTGATCTTGATGTTGGCCGTTTTGGTGGTGTTTTTGTTGGCGTATGCCTGGATGCAGTCCACCCCCTACCGCCCTGTGATGCCCGGCTTGCAAGAGGCCGACCAACAGGCCGCTTATGAGTCGCTGAAAAACGCCGACTTCAAACCCAAAATTGACCCCGCCACAGGCCAGTTGACCGTCCCGACCAACCGCTTTCATGAGGCGCGCATTTTGTTGGCCTCGCAGGGCTTGCCCAAGGCAGGCACCACCGGCATGGAGGGCCTGAAGGACCAATCGTCCATGACGACCAGCCAGTTGATGGAGCAGGTCAAGATCAACACGGCTTTGGAGCAAGAGCTGGCCCGCAGCATCATGCAAATTGGCACGGTGCAAAGCGCACGCGTGCACCTGGCCACACCCAAGCAAAGCGTTTTTGTGCGCGACCGCACGCCACCCAAGGCTTCGGTGGTGCTGGCGCCCTACCCGGGCCGCGCGGTGTCGGCCTCGCAAGTGCAAGCGATTGTTCATTTGGTGTCGTCCAGCGTGCCCTATTTGGCGCCTGACCATGTGACCGTGGTGGACACGGTGGGCAAACTGATGACCGAGTCGTCGACCGAGCAAAAGCTGGGCTTGACTTCGGCACAAGAGCAGCACAAGCAGCACCTGGAAGAGGTTTACCGCAACCGGATCATGCAAATCCTGTCGCCCATGCTGGGTGAAGGCAATGTGCGCTCGCAAGTGAACCTGACGCTGGATTTCACCCAGACCGAGAGCACCACCGAAGACTTTGACAACCGCGAAAAAGGGCCTCGCACCCGCTCTGAGGTCTTGGCCGAAGACCGCTCGGCCAGCAAGTCGGCCGAAGGTGTTCCTGGCTCTTTGTCCAATACACCACCGCCCGACCCGACCACCACCAACAACACCCAAGTCGATGGGGCCAAAGGTCAATCCGATTCAACGGGCAAGCTCAGCAGCCGATCGACCCGTAACTTTGAAATTGACCGGACGGTGCGCCATGTGCGCAGTGCCAGCGGTGGTGTGATGAAAGTGAGCGTGGCGGTGCTGGTGAACGAGCGCCCAGTGACCGAAAAATCGACCGACCCCAAGGCCCCCAAGAGCGTGCCCTTCACCCCGCAAGAGCTGGAGCAAATGCAGCAAGTGGTGCGTGGTGTGGTGGGATTTGACCCGACCCGTGGCGACATCGTGACGGTGGTGCCCGCCAAGTTTGAGGCCCCTGCCCCACTGGAGACGATTCCTTGGTACCTGGAGGACATGGTCCAGTCTGGCATCACCAGCGCCTTGATCGCCATGAGTTTCATTGCGTTCATGTTGATCGTGGTGCGCCCAGTCATGCGCCACATCACGGTGGGCAAAGATGCCGAAGATGCCGAAAAATCCAAAGCCGCTTTGGGCGATGGCGAATTGAGCGCCGACGACATGCGGATGATCCAGATCGGCGAAGGCGAGAGCCTGGAGGAAATCAAGGCCAAGTTGAAACCGAAGAAATCGAGCATCTCGATGGACATGCTGGACACTGCCAACACCTATGATGACAAAGTCGCCCTCATTCGCATGTTGGTGGCCGAGGATTCGGGCCGTGTGGCCAATGTGCTCAAGAGCATGGTCAAAGTCAATTGAACAAGTCGAGGTAAATCAACATGGCCACCAAAAAACCCGACGACAAAGACGCCAAAGCCGACAAGGCCAAAGACGCCAAATCACCCGACCCCGCGACCGACACCCCTGAGATCTCGATGACCCAGGAGTTGGCGCAGGAGTTGGCCGAACTGACCAGTACCCAGCGTGCCGCTGTTTTGATGCTTTTGTTGGGCGAGCAACAGGCTTCTGAAATCATCCGCTTCATGAACCCCAAAGAGGTTCAGGCCCTGGGCGCCGCCATGGTGTCGGTGTCGGATTTGTCGCAAGAAGCGGTGAACATCGTGCTGGACGAATTTGTCACCATGCTCAAAAAGCAAACCAGTTTGGGACTGGGCACGGGCGACTATGTCGAAAAAGTGCTGAAACGCGCTTTGGGCGACGACAAAGCGGCCTCGGTGCTCAGCCGCATCATGCCGGGGCAAGGCAGCAAGGGCTTGGAGATTTTGAAGTGGATGGACGCGCGCTCCATCGCTGAAATGATCCGAGGCGAACACCCGCAGGTGGTGGCCATTATTTTGTCGGTCCTGGAATACAACGTGGCGGCAGATGTGATGAATTTCTTGCCCCCAGAGGCCAGGCCAGAAATCATGCAAAGGATTGCCAGCCTGGAGACGGTCCAGCCCTCGGCCATGGAAGAGCTCGAGCAAATCATGATGAAGCAATTTGCGACCAACTCATCTTCCAAATCCTCCAGCTTTGGGGGTGTCAAAGCGGCTGCAAAAATCATGAACTCGGTCAAAGTGGAGTTGGAGTCGTCCATCATGGCTGGCTTGTCCCAACTTGATGCTGACCTGATGCAAAAAATTCAGGACAACATGTTCACCTTTGAAAATTTGGTGGGCGTGGACAACAAAGGCATTCAGGCCATCATGCGCACTGCAGAGCCCGACTTGTTGATGGTGGCCCTCAAAGGAGCACCCGATTTTGTCAAGGACAAGTTTCTGGGCAACATGTCTGCCCGCGCCAGGGTCATGTTCGTGGACGACATGGAATCCAAAGGTCCGCTGCGCATCACCGAAGTGGAAGAGGCGCAAAAGAAAATCATGCGCTTGGCCCGCAAGTTGTCCGATGCCGGCGAACTGGTTTTAGCGGGCGGTGGCGATGGCTTTGTCTAAGATGGGCAATCACAACAGCGTTTGGAATTCGGACGCATTGCTGAGCAAAGCCACGGTGGCGCCCATCTTTGCAAGGACCGAATGGGATGCGGTTCAATCCCGCTCATTCGGGTCTTGGACGGTTCCTGTGCAAACCGCAGTGCCCTCCAAACCCGACAGGCCAGCGCCCACGGATGTTGAGACAAACCTGGCATCCGATTTGACCGATGACAGCCCCATGGCACTGACTGTGGAGCCATCCGATGCGGAAGAAGCCTTGGCCCAAACCACGGTGTCAGAAGAAGCCTTGGAGCAGCTGCGCGTTGAGGCCTTTCAGGCTGGTGTGGCCGAAGGCCGTGCCCAACTTTTGGCAGAAACCGGCACCGAGCGCGAACAAGAGCGCGAGTTGATCCAGCGTTTGGGCATGGAGTTGCAAAGCATCAGCCAAGACCCCCAACGCTTTTTTGAACCCCTCAAGCGCTTGTCTTTGCATTTGGCCGAGCAACTGGTGCGTGCCGAGCTCAAGCTGTCGGGCCAGGCCATTCACGGCTTGGTGCAGTCGTGCATTGCCCAACTCGAACACCCGGTGCCACCGGTTCAGGTCAGCCTGAACCCGGACGACCTGAAGCTACTGCAGGCGATGGGTGAGGCGGTCACGGCCCATTTGCAACTGGAGCTCGATGTCAACTTGCGCCCTGGCAGCGTGCGGGTGCGTGTGCAAGACAGTGTGGTGCAAGACTTGATTGAGAACAGGCTGGAGGCTTTGGCCCGGCGTTTGTTGCCCGAGCCAGAAGCCTGGATGCAAAACTCCAGCTTGGTGCGAGACCGTGCAGAGCCACTGCCCGAGTCCACCCCCAAAAGAGATTGGAACCGTCAAGTGATTGACGTGGAGGACACCGACGTGAAAGCGTCACCCCCTGAAGACGGCGAACCCGCATGAACTTCGAGCATGAAGTCAACCAGCTGATCGGCTCATTGCATGCACCAGAGCCGCAACGCAACGGAACGCTGGTGCGCTTGGTCGGCATGCGGCTGGAAACGCGTGGCCTGATGGCGCCGCTGGGCGCTTGCTGCGAAATCGTCGGGCAGCTGGGCCACCGGGTCGAGGCCGAAGTGGTGGGCTTCAACGACGAGACTTTGTTTTTATTGCCCTTCACCGAACCCCAGGGCATTGGCCCGGGCGCTCAGGTGCGGGTGATCAGCCACACCTCACAAGTGGCTTTGGGCCCTGGTTTGTTGGGGCGCATCATCGACGGACGCGGCCAACCTTTGGATGGCAAGCTTGCGCCCGATTGCCGCGATGTGCTGAGCCTGCAAGGCCGACCCATCAACCCGATGGAGCGTGGCCCGATCAAAGAAATATTGGACGTGGGCGTCAAAGCCATCAACGGCATGTTGACGATTGGTCGGGGCCAACGCTTGGGGCTGATCGCAGGTTCTGGCGTGGGCAAAAGTGTGTTGCTGGGCATGATGACCCGGTTCACCGAAGCCGACGTGGTGGTGATTGGGCTGATTGGCGAACGCGGGCGCGAGGTGCAAGCTTTCATTGAAGAGTCGCTGGGGCCTGTGGGCCTGGCCAAGTCGGTGCTGGTGGCGGCACCGGCCAACGAATCGCCGGTGCTGCGCCTCAAAGCCACGCACATGACGCATGTGATTGCCGAGTACTTCAGAGACCAAGGCAAAAACGTGTTGATGCTGGTGGACAGCTTGACCCGCGTGGCGCATGCGCAACGCGAAATCGGTCTGGCCGTGGGCGAGCCGCCCACCGCCAAGGGTTATCCCCCGTCGGTGTTTGCCTTGCTGCCCAACCTGATTGAACGCGCTGGTGTAGGCCGCCACGGCGTGGGCTCGATCACCGCCATCTACACCGTGCTGGCCGAGGGGGACGATGCCAACGACCCGATCGTGGACATTGCCCGCGCCTCACTCGATGGCCAGGTGATGCTGTCGCGCAAGCTGGCCGATGCCGCGCACTACCCCGCGATTGATTTGAATGGTTCGGTGTCGCGGGTGATGCAAAACCTGATCTCGCCAGAAGACCAAAAGATGGCCAACCGTTTTCGGCGCTTGTGGTCGCTGTACCAACAAAACCAAGACCTGATCCAGGTCGGCGCCTATGAGGCCGGCAGCAACCCCGACCTGGACCAAGCCATCCGCTTGCGTCCGGCGATGGAACATTTTTTACAACAAGACATGCACAGCAGCCAAGACTCGGCGTCCACCCGGCACGAAGTTCAAGCGCTGATGCAGAACTGACCCCCCCAAGGAGCCCCCCATGCGACAAGCCCGAACTTGCTGGCCCGTCCTGGTGAAAAAAGCCCAGGATGCGGTGAACGACGCCCAAAACGAAATCGCCCAGGCCATGGCCCGCGTTGACCAACTGCAGGCCAGCCATGAAAGGCTGTGCAGGCTGTACGACGAGTACCGGCTCCAAGAGCAAACGGCCCAAGTGCCTGTGATGGGCATGCAAGCCAGCATGAACCAACGGCAATTCATGGCCCAGCTGCTCAATTTGCAGCAGCGTGTGGTGCTGGACCTGAGCAGGGCCAGAGACCACGTGGCCATTGTCCGAAAAAAGCGTGCATTGGCAGAGATCGAGCTGCACAAGATGAAGTCGATGGAAGCCCAAGACGCCAAGGCCGTTGCCCTGGAGCAGCAGCGCCACGAACAAAAGCTGATGGACGAGTTGGGCGTGCGGCAGTTCAACCTGAGCTTGCAGCGTTGAAGGGCCAGTTCAAAGGGTTTTCACGGGGTTGAGCGGGTCCAAAAGTGCAAATCAATTGACCCATAATGATCGGGATCGTGGAACGCCGAACACCGGCTTGGCGTTCTTTCTTCCTTGTCATTGGAGACCACCATGAGCCAACCCTCTTCACGCCGCCAAATCTTGGCACAAGGCGCCGCCCTTTTGGGCGCCACCTCTTCGGGCCTGTTGGTGCCGCAAAGTGCGCTGGCGCAGACCGGAAAAATCCGTGTCGGCCTGATGCTGCCCTACACCGGCACCTTTGCTCAGTTGGGCATCGCCATTGAAAACGGTTTTCGCATGGCCATCAATGAACAAGGCGGCAAACTGGGTGGCCGCGAGATCGAGTGGTTCAAGGTGGACGACGAGTCTGAGCCTTCCAAAGCCATCGAAAACGCCAACAAACTGGTGCAGCGCGACAAGGTCGATGTGCTGGTGGGCACCGTGCATTCGGGCGTGCAAATGGGCATCCACCGCGTGGCCCGCGAAAGCGGCGTGATCAACCTCATCCCCAACGCGGGCGTGCACATGGCCACCCGCGCCCAGTGCGCACCCAATGTGTTTCGCACCAGTTTCTCTAACAGCCAGCCCACCATGGCTTTGGGCGAAACCATGGTCAAGCGTGGCCACAAAAAGGCCGTCTGGATCTCCTGGAAGTATGCCGCTGGCGACGAGGCCTTTGAAGGCTTCCGCGACAGCTACACCAAAGCCGGTGGCACGATTGTCAAAGAACTGGGCCTGCCCTTCCCCAACGTCGAGTTCCAGGCTTTGCTCACCGAAATCGCCGCACTCAAGCCCGACGCAGTGGCCTGCTTCTTTGCGGGAGCAGGCGCAGCCAAGTTCTTGCGCGACTACGCAGCCGCTGGCCTCAAGGGCAAGATTCCGCTGTACGGCTCGGGCTTCCTGACAGAAGGTGTGCTCGAAGCAGCAGGCCCGGCCGCCGATGGCGTGCTCACCACCCTGCACTACGGTGACGGCATCGAGACCAAGCGCAACAACACCTTCCGCCTGAACTATGCCAAGACCTTCAAACTGCAGCCCGATGTGTACGCGGTGCAAGGTTACGACACCGGTTTGCTGCTGGTGCAAGGCGCCAACGCCGTCAAAGGCGACGTGAGCCAAAAGGCCGCCATGATCAAGGCCATGGAAGTGGCTGTCATTGACAGCCCGCGCGGCAAGTGGACCATGAGCAAGTCGCACAACCCAGTGCAGGACATTTACCTGCGCGAAGTCTCGAACAAAGAGAACAAAGTGATCGGCGTGGCCGCCAAGGCCCTGGCCGACTCGGGCGCTGGCTGCCGCATGTAAACTGCGCGAGCCTTCCGTGCCACGGCGGATTTCGGTCCGCCGTTTTCATTGGCACTGAGCCAACAGGCGCCCTGCCATCCTCCTCCATTCAAAGCGTGATTCCTGATGGACTTTGTGAATTTTTTGATCCAGCTGCTCAACAGCGTCCAGTACGGGCTGCTGCTGTTCATGCTGGCCGCAGGCCTGACGCTGATCTTCGGCATCATGGGCGTGGTCAATCTGGCCCACGGCAGTTTTTACATGCTGGGCGCTTACCTGGCCTGGTCTTTGGCCGCGCAGCTGGGCAGTTTCACGCTGGCCATCCTCGTGGGCACGGCTTTGTCGGTGGCTTTTGGATTGGTCATTGAGCGTTTGCTGTTTCGCCACTTTTACCACCGTGATCACCTGGACCAAGTGCTGTTGACCTTTGGTTTGATTTACGTGTTTGAAGAACTGCGCTCCATCATCTGGGGCGATGATGTGCACGGTTTGCCAGTCCCTCAGTTGCTGGCCGCATCCATCCCCCTGACCGACAACCTGTCCTATCCGGTGTACCGCTTGTTCATGTCGGGCGTGTGCTTGGTGCTGGCACTGGGCTTGTATTTGCTGATCTCCAAAACCCGTTTGGGCATGAAGATCCGTGCGGGCGCCTTCAACCGCGAGATGACCGAGTCGCTGGGCGTCAACATCCAACTCATCCACTCGGTGGTGTTTGCTTTGGGCATTGGCCTGGCCTCGATCGCGGGCATGATCGCGGCACCCGTCTCCAGCGTCTACCCCAACATGGGCTCACAGGTGTTGATCATGTGCTTTGTGGTGGTGGTCATTGGCGGCATCGGCTCGGTGCGCGGCGCCCTGATCGCTGCCCTGCTGGTCGGGCTGGTCGACACCTTTGGCAAGGTGCTGCTGCCCCAAGCCTCGGGCATGCTGGTCTATGTGCTGATGGCCGCCGTGCTGCTCTACAAACCCGAAGGCCTGTTCAAGCAATGACCACAAGAAGAACACCATGAGCATGCCGCAAATTCACCTCGAAACCTTGCCCCGCAGCATCCAGCTGGTGATGGTGTTGGGCTTTTTGGCGCTTGCGGCCTTCCCCTTTGTGGGGTCTGACTTTTACACGGCCATGGTCGTGCGCATGATGATCCTGGCCATCTTGGCCATGAGCCTCGATTTGCTGCAAGGCGTGACCGGTCTCGTGTCTCTGGGCCATGCCGCCTACTTTGGCCTGGCCGGTTATGTGTTGGCCTTCATCACCCCGCAAAACGAAGCCATCAGCTTGTACACCAGCTTGCCTTTGGCTGTGGGGGGTGCGGCGCTGGCGGCCCTGGTGATTGGCTTTTTGGTGGTGCGCACCCATGGCATTTACTTCATCATGGTCACCATGGCTTTTGCGCAGATGATTTTCTTCATCTTTTTTGACAACAAGGCGCTGGGCGGGTCTGACGGTTTGTTCCTCAACTTCCGACCCGATGCGGGCATCATCGACCTGGAAAACAAGCGCGTGTTTTATTACTTCACCCTGGCGTGCTTGGTGGCGGTTTATGTGTTTTTGCGTCGTCTGCTCTGGAGCCCTTTTGGGCGCGCGCTGTCGGGCATTCGGGTGAACGAGCACCGCATGCGGGCGCTGGGTTTCAACACCTTCAGCCACAAGCTGGCGGCCTTCACGCTGGCCGGGGCCTTGGCTTGGGGGGCATGGGCAATTTTGCGGGGGCGATTGTTGGAGCCTTCAGTTTTGAGTATTTGCTGCACGTCTTCAAGGATCTGCCCGACATGGGGGGCTTCAAAACCGGCAAACACTGGCAGATGTGGATGGGCCTGTTCATCGTGGCCCTGATCATTTTTGCGCCCAAAGGCATTTTGGGTCTGGTCAACCGTTTCATCGGCGATAAAGCCTCAGGCCACGCGGCTGCCGGCAAGGAGGCAGGCCATGACTGAGCGCAAGACCTTGATGTCGGCGAGCGGTCTGACCAAGCGCTTTGGCGGCTTGGCAGCCGTGAACGATGTGTCACTGGAACTTTGGCGCGGGCACATTCATGCTGTGATTGGCCCCAATGGCGCGGGCAAGTCCACGCTGGCCAACTTGCTCTCGGGCGATTTGCCGCCCACCAGTGGGCGCATGACGCTAGCGGGCACCGACATCACGGGCTGGACGCCCGAAAAAATCTCGCGCCATGGCCTGGGGCGCAGCTACCAAAAGACCAACATTTTCGGCACCTTCACAGTGTGGGACAACGTGCGTTTGTCCGCGCAATCGCGTGCGCAGCCCTCCCCCTTCAACCCTTTGGGATGGCTCCAGGCTGCGGCCAGCATGCAGGCGGTTAACCAACGCGCCGAACGCGCCATCGAACTGGCCGGGCTGCAAGACCGCCGCTACGCTCAAGCAGGCGCCACCAGCCACGGCGAGCAACGCCAGCTGGAGATCGCCATGACCTTGGCCACCGAGCCGCAGGTCTTGTTGCTGGACGAGCCCCTGGCTGGCATGGGCCAGGCCGAGGCCGAGCGCATGGTGCAGTTGCTGCTGCGCCTTAAAAATGAACATGCCATCTTGCTGGTCGAGCACGACATGGACGCCGTGTTCACGCTGGCCGACCACCTGACGGTGATGGTCAATGGGCAAGTGATCGCGAGCGACACGCCCCCAGCGGTGCGGGCCGATGCGGGTGTGCAGGCGGCTTACTTGGGCGAGGAACATTGAGATGAGCGAATTGTTGATCCAAGCCCAAGACCTGAACACCTACTACGGCGCGAGCCACATCTTGCGCGGCGTCAACTTCACCGTGGGACGAGGCGAGACGATTGGCCTGATGGGCCGCAACGGCATGGGCAAAAGCACCCTGCTCAAGTCCCTCTTGGGCATCGTGCCACCCCGCTCGGGCACGGTGGACATCAAAGGTCAGCGCATGAATGGCCGCCCCACGTTTGAGGTGGCGCAGCTGGGCATCGCCTACGTGCCTGAGGGCAGGGGCATCTTTGGCAACCTGAGCGTGGTGGAGAACCTGAAAATGGCCGCCCGCGCTGGCACCCAAGGCCAACGTGAGTGGACGTATGAGCGGGTGCTGGAGACCTTTCCACGCCTGAAAGAGCGCTTGGGCCACGGCGGCCAGCAACTGTCGGGCGGTGAGCAGCAAATGCTGACCATCGGTCGAGCGCTCATGACCAACCCCGATGTGCTGATTCTGGACGAGGCCACCGAAGGCTTAGCGCCGCTGATTGCGCGCGAGATCTGGCGCATCTGCAGCCTCATCAAACAAACCGGCATCAGTTCGATCATCGTGGACAAGAACTGGAAGCACGTCACCCAGATCACCGACCGCAATGTCATCTTGGTCAAAGGCCAGGTGGTGTTCGAAGGCGCATCACCCATCTTGCTGGCTGACCCCAGCGTGCTGGAGCAGCATTTGGGGGTTTGAGTCCCTTCACAGCAAGGGGCGCAGCTCTCTGGCCGCATCCAGCAACAACGGCAGCCACTTGTGCTGCACCGCCCCGTCGCTCAGTTGGTCTGCGGTGCCCACCACATTCAGCGCGGCCAGCGTTTGGCCTTGCATGTTGCGCAGCGGCACGGCCAGCGCGTGAATGCCCAACTCATGCCCATCGCGGGCCAGGCAGTGGTCGTCCTGCCGCACCCGATCCACCAGCGCCTTGAATTTGGCCGCACCCACCTCGGTTTGTGGGGTGATACGGGCCAGTTCACGGCCCTTGAGCCAAGCCGTGAAGTCGGCCTTGGGCAAGCTGGCCAGCAACACGCGCCCCGTGGAGGTGGCGTGCGCTGGCAAGCGTGCGCCCAAGTGCAAGCCATAAGCCAAGTGGCGGACCGGCTCGGCCACCCCGGCACTGCGGGCCACGATCACGCATTCGTCGCCATCCAGCACCACCGCACTGAAGGCCGCCTGCGTTTGTGCGGCCAACCGGTTGAGCGTGGGTTGCAAACTGCGCGGCAGGCGCGATGTGGCCATGTAACTGCCCGCCAAGCGCAACACCCGCGCCGACAGCCAGTAGTGGGAACCATCGGTTTCCAGATAACCCAACTCGGCCAGCGTGAGCAAATGCCGCCGCGCTGCCGCGCGCGTGAGGCCTGTGCGCTGCGCGGCTTGTGTGGCATTCAGGCGTTGGCGCTCGGTGTCAAAGGTCTCCAGCACAGCCAGGCCTTTGGCCAGACCTTCAATGAAGTCAGCTTTGGCGATCGTCATGGGGGGCATCCTCTTTTGTGCGTGTTCGTGGCCCCATCCGTCAAGAATTGAGCCACATCAATTTGCGCGATGATCGCACAAAAAATTTACATAACGTACAAACTCGCTATCCACCCCCCTGAATTCAAGCCAGAGGCACCTAAGCTGACAGGCAATTCAACCCTCCAAGACACACGCACCATGAGCACCACCCGCACCCAAGTCGCCATCGTCGGCGCAGGCCCCTCGGGCTTGCTGCTGGGCCAACTGCTTTTCAAGGCAGGCATCGACGCCATCATCGTGGAGCGCCAAAGCGGCGACTATGTGCTGTCGCGCATCCGTGCGGGCGTGCTGGAACAGGTGACCATGGACCTGCTGGACGAGGCGGGCGTGGGCCAACGCATGCACAAAGAGGGTTTGGTACACACCGGCTTTGACCTGCTGTTCAAAGGGGCACGCCACCGTGTGGACATGGACAAACTCACGGGCGGCAAAAAAGTCATCGTGTACGGCCAAACCGAAGTCACCCGCGACCTGATGGACACCCGCCAAGCGGAGGGCTTGCCGACGGTGTACGAAGCGAACAACGTGCAAGTGCACGACTTCGACAGCCAAAAGCCGCGCGTGACCTATGAAAAAAACGGCCAAACCCACACCATCGAATGCGACTTCATCGCAGGCTGCGACGGCTTTCACGGCGTGTGCCGTGCCAGCGCCCCCAAAAGCGCGATCAAAGAATACGAAAAGGTCTACCCCTTTGGCTGGCTGGGCGTGCTGTCTGACACACCGCCTGTGCACCACGAACTCATTTACGCCAACAGCACCCGTGGCTTTGCCCTGTGCTCGCAGCGCAGCGCCACGCGCAGCCGCTATTACCTGCAAGTGCCCACCACCGACAAAGTTGAGCAATGGTCTGACGACGCCTTTTGGGCCGAGTTGCGCAAGCGCCTGGACCCCGAAGCCCGCGCGCATTTGGTGACCGGCCCCAGCATCGAAAAAAGCATCGCCCCGCTGCGCAGTTTCGTGACCGAACCCATGCGCTTTGGCCGCATGTTTTTGGCGGGAGACGCCGCGCACATCGTGCCGCCCACGGGTGCCAAGGGCCTGAACCTGGCGGCCACCGACGTCAAGTATTTGTCGACCGCGATCATCGAGTTTTATGCCGACCAAACCGAGGCGGGCATTGACGCGTATTCCGAGCGCTGCTTGCGCCGCGTTTGGCGTGCCGAGCGCTTCAGCTGGTGGTTCACCAGCTTGATGCACCACTTTCCCGAGAACGGCGACATGGGGCAAAAGTTCCAAGACGCCGAGTTGGATTACTTGATCCACAGCGAAGCCGGCTCGCGCACCATGGCCGAAAACTATGTGGGCTTGCCGCTGAACTTTGGCGAATAAAGCCCCGCACAGGCGACAGCCAAGGGGCTGCGGGCATCCGATAATGTGGGCCTTCTGAAGCCGTGTACAACGGCTTTGTGTCCATTCAAAGGTGCCCACCATGTCTTCGACCCAACCCCTGCGCGGTCTGCGCGTTTTGAGCCTGGCCCTCAACTTGCCGGGCCCTGCTGCCCTCATGCGCTTGGCCCAAATGGGCGCGCGCTGCACCAAGGTCAACCCGCCCGCAGGCGACCCGATGCAGCACTACACCACCAGCGGCTATGACTTGTTGCACGCGGGCGTGAAGCACAAAACACTGGACCTCAAAACCGAGGCGGGTCAAGCCGCGCTGCACAAGTTGCTGCCCAAGACCGATGTGCTGCTCACCTCGTTTCGCCCCTCTGCCCTCGCCAAACTCGGCTTGGGCTGGAAGGCTTTGCACAAGCAATACCCTGCACTGAGCTTGATCGAAGTGGTGGGCGCACCCGGCCCCTTAGCCGAAATTCCGGGCCACGACTTGACCTACCAAGCCGAGGTGGGCCTGGTCAACGGGATGGATCTGCCACCGAGTTTGTTTGCCGACATGGGCGGCGCCGTCATGGCCAGCGAAGCCACGCTCAAAGCCGTCATCACCCTCAAAACCACAGGCAAAGGCACGCACCACGAAGTGGCCTTGTCTGAAGCGGCCGCTTGGCTCGCCCTGCCCCGCCAACTGGGCCTGACCACCCCCGATGGGGCGGTGGGCGGCGCCCATGCGGGCTACCGCGTGTACGCCTGTAAAAACGGCCGCGTAGCCGTGGCCGCTTTAGAGCCGCACTTTGCCACCCGCCTGTGCGAAGCCGCTGGCGTCACGCTGGCACACCCGGTCAAAGACCTGTTCAAGCCCGCCACCCGCCAAGCCATCGAAGCCTTCTTTGCGAGCCAAACCCGCGCACAGCTGGACAAACTGGCCACGGCCAAAGACATTCCACTCATGACGCTGCCGCTGTAAAACAGCATCGGCCAGCAGATCCGCTCAGTTCAGACCCACAAAGCCGCCCGTGCGCAGTGAAGCTGCGCCATGGGTAGCGCAGCGCACAGACACCGCGCTATTTGCCCTGCAGCATTCGCCTGTGGGCAGCGCCATCACGCATGCCCTTT
This sequence comes from Comamonadaceae bacterium, assembly GCA_021299875.1. Classification (GTDB taxonomy): domain Bacteria; phylum Pseudomonadota; class Gammaproteobacteria; order Burkholderiales; family Burkholderiaceae_C; genus Limnohabitans_A. The sequence goes on from JAJTEW010000008.1 coordinate 388,771, forward strand.
GGAATTTTCCGAATTTTTCAACCAAGGACACTGCCGATGAGCACCCACCAACCCATTCCCCTGCAAGTCATTTTTCGCGACCTGGATGTCTCTCAAGCACTGGAGGCCAAGGTCCGGGAAAAAATCGACAAACTGGGGCAGTTCTACCCCAACATTGAGAGCTGTCGCGTGGTGATCGAGCAACTCCACAAACACCACCAGCGGGGTAACCACTTTCGTGTTGTGATCGATCTGAAAGTGCCTGGACATGAATTGATTGCAGGGCGAGAGCCTGACCAAAACCCGGCCTATACCGATGTGTATGTGGCCTTGCGCGACGCCTTCAAGGCCATGCGTCGACAGCTCGAAGACTTGGTACACCGCCAGCAAGGACAAACCAAGCACCACATTCTGGTGTGAGCGGCCCCCAAAAAGTAGGTTCTTGCAAGCCACGGCGGCAAGAACCCACCGCGCATCTCTCAGGAAATTTTGAGGATGTGGCTTTGCCCGTTGTGCTTTTTGGGCAAGGTCAGCTGCAACACACCATCTTCGTATTTGGCCAATGCCGCGGCCTGGTCCACGCTTTCGTCCAAAGTGAAAGTGCGTGAGATGCTGCCGAAAAAGCGCTCGGAGCGGATGATTTTGGAGCCTTGCTTTTCCTCCTTCTCCTTTTTGACTTCGGCAGACAGGCACACCTGGTTGCCGTCCACCGACACTTTGATGTCTTCTTTTTTGACGCCCGGAATTTCGGCTTTGACGAAGAAATTCTTCTCATCTTCCGTCAGGTCCAAACGCATCTGGGGTTCACCCTCCATCAGCCGGTACATGGGGCGCATGGCGAAGCCTTTGAAAAAGTCGTCGCTGAAAGGATCGCGCAGTTCATGAAAGGGATTGAATCGTGCAAGATTGCTCATGGTGTGTTCTCCATCAAGTGAATTGGCAGCGGTCAAGCTGCAGACAGCTGAGGATGGTGGAATGACGCATCGCTCAGGAAGCTGCTGGCAAGCAACAGCTCCAAGAACACTTTAATTTTTCAAGGTGTCAACGTCTGTTGATCAATTCACACAGCCAGCGCGCAGGGCTCAAACCAAGGCCGGCTTCGCCGCCGCACGCGCCCGAGCCGCGTGCAGTTTCTTGTAGCTGTCCAGCAGGCGTTGGTGTCGGTCCAGTGTTTCCAGCTGCAAGCTGGTGGGCGTGAGGCCATGAAAGCGAACGCTGCCGTCCACCGAGCCGATGGCCGCATCCATGCGCTCGTGGCCGAACATGCGTCGGAAGTTCACCACGTAGTCTTCAAGCGCCAAGTCCTCGCCCAGCGTCACTTCCAGCACCACGTTCAGGGCTTGGTAAAACAAGCGGCGCTCCAGCGTGTTGTCGTTGTACTGCAGAAAAGCGCCCACCAGTTCGTGGGCTTCTTCCAGTTGCTGCAAAGCCAGGTGGATCAAGAGTTTGAGCTCCATCACCGTGAGCTGCCCCCACACTGTGTTGTCGTCAAACTCAATGCCGATCAGCGTGGCGATGTCCAGGTAATCGTCGAGCTCGTTGTTTTCCAATCGGTCGAGCAAGGCCCTCAAGGCCTCGTCGTCCAAGCGGTGCAGACTCAGCACATCGGCGCGGAACAAGAGCGCTTTGTTGGTGTTGTCCCAAACCAGGTCGTCGACCGGGTAGACCTCGGAATACCCCGGCACCAAGATGCGGCAGGCGGTGGCTCCGAGTTGGTCGTGCACCGTCACATAGGCCTCTTTGCCCATGGCCTGCAAGATGCCAAACAGCGTGGCGGCCTCTTGCGCGGTGGCATCGTTGCCCTGCGCAGAAAAGTCCCACTCCACAAAATCGTGGTCGGCCTGGGCGCTGAAAAACCGCCACGACACGATGCCGCTGGAGTCGATGAAATGCTCCACAAAGTTGTTCGGCTCGGTCACGGCGTTGCTGATGAACGTGGGCGCGGGCAGGTCGTTCAGGCCCTCAAAACTGCGGCCTTGCAGCAGCTCGGTCAGGCTGCGCTCCAGCGCCACCTCCAGCCGAGGGTGTGCACCAAACGACGCGAACACACCACCCGTGCGCGGGTTCATCAGGGTCACGCACATCACCGGGTACACACCGCCCAGCGACGCGTCTTTGACCAAGACCGGGAAGCCCTGTGCTTCCAAAGCCTCGATGCCGGCCACGATGCCGGGGTATTGAGCCAACACGGCCGCAGGCACATCGGGCAAGGCCATTTCCCCTTCCAAGATCTCGCGCTTGACGGCCCGCTCAAAAATTTCGGACAAGCACTGCACCTGCGCTTCGACCAGCGTGTTGCCCGCGCTCATGCCGTTGCTCACAAACAGGTTTTCCACCAGGTTCGACGGGAAGTAGACCACCTCACCGTCGGACTGGCGCACATAGGGCAGCGCACAAATGCCGCGCGAGGGGTTGCCCGAGTTGGTGTCGAACAGGTGCGAGGCCTTGAGCTCGCCGTCGGGGTTGTAAATGCGCAAGCAGTGGGCGTCCAACAAGCCTTTGGGCAGCGCGTCGCGCTTGCCGGGCTGGAACCAGCGCTCGCGGGGGTCGTGCACGAAGTCGGCCCGCGCCAGATCTTCGCCAAAAAACACGCCCGCGTAAAAGTGGTTGTTGTTCAGCCGCTCAATGTATTCACCCAGCGCCGAGGCCAAGGCGCTTTCTTTGGTCGAGCCTTTGCCGTTGGTGAAGCACATGGGCGAATGCGCGTCGCGGATGTGCAGCGACCAGACGTTGGGCACCAGGTTGCGCCACGACGCGATCTCGATCTTGATGCCCAAGTTGGCCAACACCGCCGTCATGTTGGCGATGGTCTGCTCCAGCGGCAGGTCCTTGCCCGCGATGCGGGTCTGCCTGAGTTCATCGGGCTTGTGCGTGAGCAAGGCCTGCGCGTCGGCATCCAGGTTGTCCACCGCCTCAACGATGAAAGTGGGACCCGCTTGAATCGCCTTTTTGACCGTGCAGCGGTCGATGGACCGCAGAATGCCTTGGCGGTCTTTTTCGGACATGTCGGCCGGCAACTCCACCTGGATCTTGATGGTCTGCAGGTAGCGGTTGTCGGGGTCCACGATGTTGTTTTGCGACAGGCGAATGTGCTCGGTGGAGATGCCACGCGTCTCGCAATACAGCTTCACAAAATACGCCGCGCACAAGGCCGACGACGCCAAAAAATAATCGAAGGGCCCCGGCGCCGAACCATCGCCCGTGTAACGAATGGGCTGATCGGCCAGCACGGTGAAGTCGTCAAACTTGGCCTCTAGGCGCAGCTTGTCGAGAAAATTGACTTTGATTTCCATGCGGTGGTTCCAAGGGGAATTGAGGCCTGCCAGCGGTCGACAACCGGTCGATCAGCGGCTAGCAGGTAAACGAAGGGGCGTAGTTTGCCTGACTGATGCACCGCAGACTTTTTCACTGAAATTTCACCGAAACATTTAAAATTTTTTATTCCTTAATAATTCATTTTTAATGCTGTTATGTGGATGATTTTGTGCCACCGCTGTCACCAACACATTTGCAAAGTGTGAACAACTGATTACAATCATCATGTATAAGATCAAACGCATGGCTGAGTTTGACGAGTGGCTTGTCAGCCTGAGGGATGGCGTGACACGCATTCGACTGACCCGACGGCTCGAAAAAGTCCAGCGGGGTTTGTTAGGCGATGTGGCACCAGTAGGTGAAGGCGTGAGTGAAATGCGGGAATTCTTTGGGCCCGGCTGGCGCATGTATTACGTCGAGCGTGACGGCATGCTGATCGTGATGCTGGGCGGTGGAGACAAGTCCACGCAGTCTGACGACATCGCCCGCGCCATTGAATTGAGCAGAACCATCACGGAGTAATTGAACATGACCCCAAAAATCAAAGCCGCTGACCTGCCCGACTTCGATATGGCCGAATACCTCAAGACCGACGAGGACGTGGCCAACTACTTAAACTTGATTCTGGCAGAAAATGACCCCGCCGAGTTGACCCACGCGCTGGGCACCATTGCCCGCGCACGCGGCATGACCGAAGTAGCCCGAGCCTCGGGCCTGACGCGCGAGGCACTCTATAAAGCACTGCGCCCCACATCGCACCCACGCTTTGACACGATTGCCCGCGTTTGCACCGCGCTGGGGGTGAAGCTGGTTGCGCAGCCGATGCAGGTTTGAGTCGCGACACACCAAACGCCGAGGCACCTTCGGGTGCCTTTTCATTGACGGACGTCATCACAAACTCGCTTCAATGGTTCAACTGCCCCCAAGCCTTCTCCAGCCGCTTGATGCTCACGGGCTGCGGGGTGCGCAACTCTTGCGCGAAGAAGCTCACGCGCAGCTCTTCCAGTAGCCAGCGGAACTCCAGCATGCGGGCGTCTTGCGCGCCTTTGCGCTCGGCCACCAGGCGCCAGTAGCGTTGTTCTTGCGGTTTCAGCTCGGTCAGACGCTGGGCGTCACGGGCGGGGTCGGCGCGGTACTTGTCCAGGCGCAGGGTCACGGCCTTGAGGTAACGGGCGCAATGCTGCAGCTGCGGCCACGGGGTGGCAGCCATGAAGTTTTTGGGCATCAGGCGTTGCAGTTGCTGGGTGCAGTCGGCCGTTGCCTCGGGGGCGTTCTTGGTGTCTTTGATCTTGCGGGTGGCCGCGCCAAACTCCAGCAAGATGCTGCCCGCCAGCCGGGCCACTTCATTGGCGATCAAGGTCAGGCGGCCCCGACCTTCGTCGATGCGGCGCTTGAACGTGCTCTCGTCGTTGGGCAGCGGGTCAAGCAAGAAGGCGCGGTCCAGCGCCACGTTGATGATCTGGGTTTTCAGCTCATCCGCCGTGCCCAGCGGCATGTAGGCCACGGCCATTTTTTGCAGGTCGGGGATGTTTTTCTCCAGGTACTTGAGCGCATCCTTGATCTGCAGCGCAAACAGGCGGCGCAGGCCAGCACGGTTTTTGTGGGCGGCCACGTCGGGCTCGTCAAACACTTCGATGGTGACGGCGTCTTGCACGTCCACCAAGGCTGGGAAGCCGATCAGCGTCTGGCCGCCTTTGCTGATTTCCATCAGTTCGGGCAATTCGCCAAACGTCCAGGCGGTGTAGCGCTGGGGGGCTAAAGGCTTGGAAGCGCTTGGCTTTTCACCACGCAGTTGATTGTCGCGCCCACTTGCATCCGACTTGGACAAATTGGGGTCAGACCCCGATTTTTTTGTGTCCCCGGATTGGGGGGAGGCAGACTGAACCGCAGGCATTGCCGCCACTTTGAGCTGTGCCAGCGCCTGGAACGCGCCACGGGCTTTGGCGCCGAGCTCGCCTTTCAGTGCGCCCAGGTTGCGGCCCATGCCCAGCTGGCGGCCGTGTTCGTCCACCACCAGCAGGTTCATGAACAGGTGCGGGCTGAGCATTTCGTGTTTGAAGTCAGTCCGCTTGATGTCCAGGCTGGTTTCGTCGCGGGCTTTTTTGAGCAGCACATCGGTCAGCGACCCGCTGCCAAACAACTCGGGCATCGACAGCTCGGCGGCCAGGCGCGTGGCCGATTCGGGCAGCGGCACAAAGCGGCTGCGCGGGCGCTGCGGCAGGCTTTTGAGCAGGGCCTGAATTTTGTCTTTGAGCAAGCCGGGCACCAGCCATTCGCAGCGGTCTTCGCTCACCTGGTTCAGCACAAACAACGGCACCGTCACCGTGACGCCATCGCGGGCGTCGCCCGGCTCATGCAGATAAGTGGCCGTGCAATCGGTGCCACCCAAACGGATGTGTTTGGGGAAGGCTTGCGTGGTGATGCCTGCGGCTTCGTGGCGCATCAGCTCTTCGCGGGTCAACAGCAACAAGCGCGGCTGCTTGGCGCTCTCGGCCCGGTACCAGTCTTCGAGCAGGCGGCCGCTGCACACTTCGGGCGGTATCTGCTGGTCGTAAAAAGCGTAGATCAGTTCGTCGTCCACCAGCACGTCTTGGCGGCGCGACTTGTGCTCCAGCTCTTCGACCTTGGCGATCATCGTGTGGTTGGCAGCCAGAAAGGGCAACTTGGTCTCCCACTGGTCGCCCACCAAGGCTTCGCGGATGAAAATCTCGCGAGCGCCGTGCAGGTCCACCCGGCTGTAGGCCGTGCGTCGCCCGCTGTAGACCACCAGGCCATAGAGTGTGGCGCGTTCCAGCGCCACCACTTCGGCCGACTTCTTTTCCCAATGCGGATCGAGCACTTGCTTCTTGAGCAAATGCGCACCGACTTGCTCCAACCACTGCGGCTCGATGGCCGCAATCCCTCGTCCAAAAAGGCGCGTGGTCTCGACCAGTTCGGCCACCACGATCCAGCGGCCTGGCTTTTTGCTCAGGTGCGCACCGGGGTGTTTGTGGAACTTGATGCCGCGAGCGCCCAAATAGGCTTCTTCCTCTTCGAGCTTGAAGCCGACGTTGCCCAGCAGACCCGCCAGCATGGACAGGTGCAATTGCTCATAACTCGCGGGCTGCGTGTTGATGCGCCATTGGTGCTCGGCCACCACCGTGAGCAGCTGGGTGTGCGTGTCACGCCACTCCCGCACGCGCCGGATGTTGATGAAGTTCTGGCGCAGCAACTGTTCGTATTGGCGGTTGCTCAACTTGTGCTGCGGCGCTTCTTGCGCGGGCCTGACTTTTATTGGGGTCAGATCCCGATTATCTTGTCCCGGCTGGACTGGCGAATTGAATTGGGATCTGACCCCCATTGATTTAGAGGGGCCGCCACGGGTGTCGTGGATCCATTGCCACAGCTTGAGGTAACCCGTGAACTCGCTTTTGTCGTCATCGAACTTGGCGTGTTGCTGGTCGGCCTGGGCTTGCGCATCCATGGGGCGGTCGCGCACGTCTTGCACGCTCATGGCACTGGCGATGACCAGCACCTCGTCCAAGGCGTTGCGGTGACGCGCTTCCAAAATCATGCGGCCTACACGCGGGTCGAGCGGCAGACGGGCCAGCTCTTGGCCTATGGGGGTGAGCTCGTTGTCGTCATCGACTGCGCCCAACTCGGCCAGCAATTGGTAGCCGTCGGTGATGGCGCGTTTGGACGGTGCCTCGATGAACGGGAAGTCTTCCACCACACCCAAGCGCAGGCTCTTCATGCGCAAGATCACACCCGCCAAAGACGAACGCAAGATTTCCGGGTCGGTAAAGCGCGGGCGGCCTGCAAAGTCTTTGTCGTCGTACAGGCGGATGCAAATGCCGTTGGCCACCCGGCCGCAGCGGCCTGCCCGCTGGTTGGCCGCCGCCTGGCTGATGGGCTCGACCATCAGCTGCTCAACCTTGCTGCGCAGGCTGTAGCGCTTGACGCGTGCGGTGCCTGCGTCAATCACGTAACGGATGCCGGGCACCGTCAATGAGGTCTCGGCCACGTTGGTGGCCAGCACAATGCGGCGGCCGTTGGACGCTTCAAAAATCTGGTCTTGCTCGGCCTGCGACAGGCGGGCAAACAGCGGCAGCACTTCGGCGTTGCGGGTCAGCGGCTGGTGCGCCAGGTGTTTGCGCAGGTGGTCGGCGGCTTCACGGATCTCGCGCTCGCCTGGCAAAAAGATCAGGATGTCGCCCCCTGCCCCGCCCTGCCAGAGTTCGTCCACGGCATCGGCCATGGCCTCGTTCAGGCCATAGTCGCGCGACTCTTCAAACGGTCGGTAACGCTGCTCCACCGGGAAGGTGCGGCCCGAGACCATGATCACCGGCGCCGGTCCGTTGCGCGATGCAAAGTGCTTGGCAAAACGGTCGGCGTCGATGGTGGCCGAGGTGACCACGATCTTCAGGTCCGGCCTGCGCGGCAAGATCTGGCGCAGGTAGCCCAGCAAGAAGTCGATGTTCAGGCTGCGTTCGTGCGCCTCGTCGATGATGAGGGTGTCGTAGGCCTGCAGCAGCGGGTCGGTCTGGGTTTCGGCCAGCAAGATGCCGTCGGTCATCAGTTTGACTGAGGCGTTTTTGCTCAAGCGGTCCTGAAACCGCACCTTGAAGCCGACCACCTCGCCCAGCGGCGTTTTGAGTTCTTCGGCAATGCGCTTGGCCACCGAGCTGGCCGCAATGCGCCGGGGCTGGGTGTGGCCGATCATGCGCGCCCGCTCACCGGGCTTGGCATTCAGCCGCCCGCGCCCCAGCGCCAGCGCAATTTTGGGCAGCTGCGTGGTCTTGCCCGAGCCGGTTTCGCCGCACACGATGATGACCTGGTGCTGGTCCATGGCGGCCATGATTTCACCGCGGCGGGCCGAGACGGGCAGGCCTTCGGGAAAGTCGATTTGGAGGGGAGTGGGGTTTGCAGACTCGGTCACGGGCTGGATTATCCCACGGCACGTGTTCACGTGCTACACTGGTTTACGTGAACTTTCAACGTGGAGGTGTTGGATGACCAACCTGACCATTTCCCTCGACGAAAACCTCGTCAAACAAGCCCGCATCAAGGCCATTCAAGAAGGCACCTCGCTGAGCGCCAAGGTGCGCGAAATGCTGGCTGCCTATGTGCGGCAAGACATGCCTGCCGCCCCGCTGGTGATTCCCAAACTGCCCGTGTCCAAAGCCCGTGGTGGTCTCAAGCCGGGCATCGACCCCAGCAGCAACCGATCCCTGTACGACGCGATGGACGCCGGCATGGAACTGAAAAACCTGACATGACACCAGATGTGAATGTGTTGGTGGCGGCGTTTCGGCCCGACCACCCCCACCATCTGAGTGCCCGCGCCTGGCTGGACGATGCAGTGGTTCAAGCCGCCAACGGACGCGCCAGCTTGATGCTGCTGGGCACAGTCGTGACCGGCTTTTTACGCATCACCACCAACCCCAAAATTTTTCGGGAAACCGATCCTTTGCAGGATGTGATCGACTTCATCGACAGCCTGCTCAGCTGCCCCGGCGTGCAATTTCAGCCACAGGGTGCCACTTGGCCCCATCTGCGGCAAGTGTGTCTGGCACAACAAACCACAGGCAACTTGATCACCGATGCGTGGATCGCTGCAACGGTGATGCAATCCGGTGAGACACTCTGCACATTCGACCGCGACTTTTCGCTTCTACTGCCTGCAGACCAACTCCTTTTGCTCAAGCCCTGAACCCACTGCTACTGCCCATGTCCACAGTCTTCAACTTCACCTTCGTGCCCTGGTTCCGGTCGGTGGCACCTTACATCCACATGCACCGGGGCAAGACCTTTGTGGTGGGCATCGCGGGCGAGGCCATTGCAGCGGGCAAGCTGCAAAACCTGGCGCAAGACCTGGCACTGATCCAGAGCATGGGCGTCAAGATCGTTCTGGTGCATGGCTTTCGCCCGCAGGTGAATGAACAACTGGCGGCCAAGGGGCACACGCCCAAATACGCTCACGGCATCCGCATCACCGACAGCGTGGCGCTGGACTGCGCACAAGAAGCCGCAGGCCAGCTGCGCTACGAGATCGAAGCCGCCTTCAGCCAGGGCCTGCCCAACACGCCCATGGCGGGCTCCACGGTGCGGGTGTTGTCGGGCAACTTCATCACGGCGAAGCCCGTGGGCATTGTGGACGGCGTGGATTTCATCCACTCGGGCCTGGTGCGCAAGGTCGACGTAGACGGCATCATGCGCACATTGGACATGGGCGCCATGGTCTTGCTCTCCCCCTTTGGTTTTTCGCCCACGGGCGAGGCCTTCAACCTGGCCATGGAGGAAGTGGCCACCAGCGTCGCCACCGAGCTGCAGGCCGACAAGCTGATTTTTGTGACCGAGATCCCAGGCATCCGCATGCAGCCGAACGAGCCTGCAAGCGACGACAACCCGATCGACACCGAGCTGCCGCTGGCCGCGGCCAAGCAATTGCTGGCCTCGCTGCCCCGGCCGACCGAGTCGACCGACATCGGCTTTTACCTTCAGCATTGCGTGAAGGCTTGCGAAGAAGGCGTGGAGCGCTCGCACATTCTGCCCTTTGCGGTGGACGGCTCGCTGCTTTTAGAGGTGTATGTGCACGACGGCATCGGCACCATGGTGATCGATGAAAAACTGGAAGAGCTGCGCGAAGCCACTGCTGACGACGTGGGTGGCATCTTGCAATTGATCGAGCCGTTTGAGAAAGACGGTACTTTGGTCAAACGCGACCGCACCGAGATCGAGCGGGACATTGACCACTACACCATCATCGACCACGATGGCGTGATCTTTGCCTGCGCGGCGCTCTACCCCTACCCCGAAGCCAAAACCGCCGAGATGGCGGCGCTCACCGTGTCGCCCCAATCACAAGGCCAGGGGGATGGTGAAAAGGTGCTCAAGCGCATCGAACAACGCGCCCGCGCCATGGGGATCAAGAGCATTTTTGTGCTGACCACGCGCACCATGCACTGGTTCATCAAGCGCGGCTTTGTCCAGGTCGATCCTGACTGGCTGCCCGAAGCGCGCAAACGCAAGTACAACTGGGATCGCAAGAGCCAGGTGCTGGTCAAGAAGCTCTAAAAATGTGGTTCGGCCCTGTGCCATTCGCTTGGGGTTTGGCAGTTATGGCCTGTTTATCCCTTGCCACAAATCAGGTGCATGCATTTTTGGGGCGCATGGATTTCACTGTGGAGGGAGATTTTTCGGAAACTGCCATCACCCGAGGCGTTAGAGCGTCTGAATTGAGTTGCAAAGAGACCCCCAATGGTCTTTGGGCCACCACAAAAGACCACGGCAGCGAATGCATTCGATATTGGATGGCGGGTCTTTCGCCCACCCAAAATGCCAAAGTCATGGTTTTTTTCCATGGTGACATTTGGGTTGGCGCAGGAAAAACCAATAAAAATTACCTCGCTCTAAGCCAAGACAAACTTGCCGAGCAAGCCGCGCAAATTCACCGACAACTGGGCGTACCTTATATCTTCATAGGCAGACCTGGTACCCATGGGTCTTCAGGCGACCACATGCAAAGACGGCGTGAAATGGAGTCGCGTCAGATCAATGCAGCGCTGGATGTCCTGAAACAACAGTGGGCCATCAAGGAATTTGTGATTGCTGGGCAAAGCGGTGGAGGCCATGTCACAGCTTCGCTTTTGACGATGCGAAGCGACATCGTCTGCGCCGTGCCGACCTCTGCACCATCTTCCCCCAGCATCAGGTGGAAACTTTACGGTCGCACACGGGATACAACAGGCTATGCAGACTCCTATGAACCCACTGAAAAGTTCAACAAAGCCCTGATGCATCCAGAATTGCGTGTCTTCCTGGTCGGCGACCCAGAGGATTCCAATGTACTTTGGCCCTCACAGATTGTTTTAGCCGAAAAACTTGCAGGTCTGTCCATTCCCGTTGAAGTCATCAAAGGGATCGGATCAGGGCCAGATCGGCATGGCCTTAGCAACACCGCGAGAAGAGTGGCCAGCTGGTGCTTGCAGGACATTCCTAGCGAAACAATCCTACAAAAGGCTAGCGGGCTGAAGGGCTAAATGATCCTTCACAAACCTCCTCATCCAAGCATGCCAGATGCCGATCAACGAAGGGGCAGCACCCGTGCTGCCAAGTTACGCCGCAGGTTGACTCGACTTGAGGGCCACCCACAAGCCCAAGAGGCCAAACGCCACGAAGCACACGAATGACCAGTTGGCGATCGAGCCACCCCAAAAGGTCCAGTCAATCTTGCTGCAGTCACCGCTGCCTTTGAAGATCATGGGGATGGCGCGGTTGAGGGGAAAGTTTTCGACCATGCCATAGAAATCACGCCCGCAGTTCACCACCTCGGGCGGGTACCACTGCAGCCAACTTTGGCGGGCAGCGGTGAAAGCACCAAAGCCCGCAGTCAGTGTCAACAGCAGGCTGGATGCGACCAAGCCTTTTCCGCGCAAAAGCCAGCCAACCAAGGCCAGCACCACCACGCCGATCAGCGCGTAGCGCTGCACGATGCACATGGGGCAGGGATTCAGTCCGACCCCATGCTGCAAATACAGACCGAACACCAGCATGCCGATGCCTGACAAGGCAATCCACAGCATCCAGCGTTGAGGGGAGATGGCAGTCAATTTCATGGAAACTCTTCAAAAGCAAGGGGGCATTGTGCCCCCTTGTTGATGGATCGGTTGATGCGCTGACGGACAAAGCCCCCAGGGCCTCAGGACTCGGCAAACGCCCGCTCGATGACGAAAGCACCGGGCGTGCTGGTGTTGCCCTCTTTCAAGCCGCGCTCTTCGCAAATGCGCTTGAGGTCTTTCAGCATTTCTGGCGATCCGCAAATCATCACGCGATCGGTCTCGGGGTTGAGCGGGGGCAACCCCAAATCGGCAAACAACTTGCCGTTTTCCATCAGTTCGGTCACGCGGCCTTGGTTTTTGTAGGGCTCGCGGGTCACAGTGGGGTAGTACAGCAACTGCTGGCTGACCATCTCGCCCAAAAACTCGTGGGCGGGCAGCTCTTGCGTGATGTAGTCGTGGTAAGCCAGTTCATTGACTTGGCGCACGCCATGCACCAGGATCACTTTTTCAAAGCGCTCGTAGGTTTCGGGGTCGCGGATGATGCTCATGAACGGCGCCAAGCCGGTACCGGTGCCCATGAGGTACAGGTTTTTGCCAGGCAATAAATAGTCGCACAGCAGGGTGCCAGTAGGCTTGCGGCCCACGATGATGGTGTCGCCCACCTGGATGTGCTGCAGCTTGGAGGTCAAAGGGCCGTCGGGCACCTTGATGCTCAAGAACTCGAGGTACTCTTCGTAATTGGCGCTGGCAATCGAGTAGGCACGCAGCAGCGGTTTGCCGTTGTCGCCACGCAGGCCGATCATGGTGAAGTGGCCGTTTGAAAAGCGCAGGGCCTGGTCACGGGTGGTGGTGAAGCTGAACAGCCGATCGGTCCAGTGGTGAACGCTCAAAACGCGTTCTTCAAGAAAAGCACTCATTTGGTATCGGTGTGTGTTGGGAGTCAGGAGAGACCCAATGCCCTTGGGGGATGCTGAAAGCTTGCTACATTTACGGCCTGCAAGACCACACGAAAATCGCAACAAATCGCATTGTCGTGTGATCGGCTTTCAACTGGAAATACTGAAATTCTATATCCGTATAACCAGCGCTTCTTAAGACTGATCAAGGCTCGACATCACCATGGCACGCACCGTTCAATGCATCAAACTCGGCAAAGAAGCTGAGGGGCTGGATTTTCCGCCCTACCCCGGCGATTTGGGCAAGCGCATTTGGGAGGGCGTGAGCAAGCAAGCCTGGGGCGATTGGCTCAAGCACCAGACCATGCTGGTCAACGAAAACCGCCTGAACCTGGCCGACTTGCGTGCCCGCCAATACCTGGCGCGCCAGATGGAAAACCACTTCTTCGGCGACGGTGCCGATGCAGCCCAGGGCTACGTGCCCCCAGCGGCCAGCTGATCGCCGGCCGGTCTTTGCCCATCATTTGCTGAAGCTTTGAGCAGCCCTGACGACCCTCGCCGGGCACTGGTCATCGGTGCGGGCTTGTCGGGCTCTGCTGTCGCTTTCAGCTTGGCCCAGCGGGGCTGGGCTGTCACGGTCATGGACCGGGCAAAGGGCTTGGGTGCGGGGGCCTCGGGTCTGCCTGCAGGTCTGGCTGCACCCCATGTTTCACCCGATGACAACGTCCTGTCACGCATCACCCGTGCGGGTGTACAGGCCACACTGCAACGCGCCCAAACCCTGCTGCACAGTGGCACCGACTGGGGTCTGACGGGGGTTTTGGAGCACAACGTGGGGGGCAAGCGCAGACGCCCTCCGAATCCCAACGGGTCCGATTCGAGTGCTCTGGCCAGCCCTGCCCAAATAGCCGCAGCCGGCCTGCCGTTGGGCACACCCGCGCTGTGGCATGCGCAGGCGGGCTGGATACGGCCGCACCAATTGGTCGCAGCGCAGCTGCAAACACCGGGTGTGCAGGTGCTTTGGGGCCAAGGTGTTCACAGTCTGGAGCGCATTGGCGCTGAATGGACCGTGCGTGACGCAAAAGGTCAGCCGCTGGGTCAAGCGCCTTGGGTGGTGGTGGCCAGCGCTTTTGACAGTCTGGGCTTGTTGCAGCCCCTGCCGGGTTTTGCGGTCCCGCTGAACCCCTTGCGCGGCCAAATCAGTTTTGGCCACACGACCGATCTGAGTGCGCATGAGCGCCGGCTGCTGCCGCCCTTTCCAGTCAATGGGCATGGCAGTTTCATCAGCGGCGTGCCCACACCCGAGGGCACGCCGGGCTGGTTCATCGGATCGACTTTCGAACGTCAATGCGAACAAGCCCCGGTGCGCCTTGAAGACCACGAGGCCAACCGGCTGCGTTTATCGACACTCTTGCCCGCCTTGGGCGAGGCCATGACCGCACAATTCGATCCGGCTCGGGTGCAAGGCTGGGCTGGCGTGCGCTGCACCCTGCCCAATCGATTGCCTGCTGTGGGACACATTGACCCAGAGCGCTTGCCAGGCCTGTGCTTGAGCGCTGGCATGGGCGCACGCGGGATCAGCCTGTCGGTGCTGTGCGGGGAGTTGCTGGCCGCTGACTTGAACCACGACCCCCTGCCCTTGCCCCCCGAACTGAGCCGGCATGTGAGGGCTGAACGTTACGCCAACCCTGCTTGAGAGCGAAGCTGACAGATGGCCAACTATTATCAATATTTCTAATTTTTGACTTTTCTGTTTACAAAAAATCAAAAATCAATCAACATGACTTGGGATTAACTCCAGGAGTCATTCAGGTGCGTCAATCTTTATCGCGTTACCTGCCGTGGTTATCGACCGCGCCTGCGGCCCTGCTGTTGCTGCCCTTTTCCCCTTGGGCGAGCGCTGGCTTGGCGGGACTTTTTGTTTTGGGCTGGGTGGACTTCAAGCAAACCAAACAAGCCGTGCGCCGCAACTACCCTCTTACCGGGCGCTTGCGTTACGCACTGGAATACATTCGCCCCGAGCTGCGGCAGTATTTTCTAGAAGACGACGAAGAAAAGCTGCCGTTTTCGCGCAACCAGCGGGCCATGGTCTATGCCCGTTCCAAGATCGAAAATGACAAAAGAGGTTTTGGCAGCATCAAAGACATGTACAGCACAGGCACCGAATGGCTCGCCCACTCTTTACAGCCCGTGCAGTCCGACCCAGCGACTTTCAGGGTGCGGGTAGGCGCGGGCCAATGCGCTCAACCTTACGACCTGTCGCTGCTCAACATCTCGGGCATGAGTTTTGGGGCGCTCTCGCCCAACGCCATCAAGGCCCTCAACCGAGGCGCGGCTTTGGGCGGTTTTGCGCACGACACCGGCGAAGGCAGCATCTCGGTTCACCACCGCGAGCATGGTGGCGACTTGATTTGGCAAATTGCTTCGGGGTATTTTGGCTGCCGCAGCCCCGACGGGCACTTTGACCCCGAGCGCTTTGCAATGCAAGCCCAGGCACCGCAGGTCAAGATGATCGAGGTGAAACTTTCCCAGGGTGCCAAACCAGGACACGGCGGTGTGCTGCCCAAAGCGAAACTAAGCCCCGAAATCGCCGAAGCTCGGGGTGTGCCCATGGGCCAAGACTGCGTTTCTCCAGCACGACATTCGGCCTTCTCCAGTCCCATCGAATTGTTGAACTTTGTGTCCCAATTGCGCCAGCTGTCCGGGGGCAAACCGGTAGGTATCAAACTGTGTGTGGGTCAACCGGCAGAATGGTTTTCCATTGTGAAAGCGATGTTGGCCACCGGCCAAACACCGGACTTCGTGGTGGTCGATGGGGCGGAAGGCGGCACAGGCGCTGCACCGATCGAATTTGCAGACCACGTCGGCATGCCCCTGCGCGATGGGCTGCGCTTGGTTCACAACAGCTTGGTGGGCGCGGGTCTGCGCGATCGCATCAAGATCGGCGCTTCGGGCAAGGTGATTTCGGCTTTTGACATTGCACGATGCCTGGCGCTGGGGGCCGATTGGTGCAATTCAGCGCGAGGCTTCATGTTTGCGCTGGGCTGCATCCAGTCGCGCAGCTGCCACACCGACCACTGCCCCACGGGCGTGGCCACACAAGACCCCATTCGCCAACGGGCCATCGTGGTCACCGACAAAGCCGAGCGGGTGTATTACTTTCACGCCAATACGCTGCATGCGCTGGCAGATCTGGTGGGCGCTGCGGGCCTGCACCAGCCTGGCCAAATCACGCCGCACCACCTGATGATCCGGCATGCCCACGGCCAGGCCAAATCGCTGGCAGACAGCACAGTCACACTGGCACATGGACAGCTGCTGGTCAACGACCTGGCTGCCCCTGAGCTGCCCAGTCCGTTTGCCGAGTTCTGGTCAACGAGTTCCGCTGAACATTGGGGCGTGCCAAGCACCTGAGCAAAGACAGCCCAAAACCTCGCGATTTATTTGATCGCCTCTGCAGGACGGCGGTTTTTAACATACGCATCGGCGGGCAAATGGTTTTTGCCATCGGCGTAGCGCCATTGCACCATGGTGCCTTTGCCACCGACCAGGTCGAGTTTGCCCACATACGCACCCATGGTGGATTGCTGGTCAATGGCACGGAACTCGGCGGGGCCAAACGGTGTGCTGAACTTCAGGCCACGCATGGCCATCACCAGCTTTTCATTGTCCACGCTGCCCGCTTTTTTGATGCCTGCAAAAATGGACTGCATGGTGGCATAACCCACCACCGAGCCGAGTTTGGGGTTTTCGCCAAACTTGCGGTAGTAGTTGGCCGCAAAGCTGGCGTGCTCACGGGTGTCAATCTGGTCCCAGGGGTAGCCGGTCACGATCCAGCCCTTGGGAGTTTCGTCTTTCAGCACTTCCAGGTACTCGGGCTCACCCGAGAGCATGGACACGACGGGAGTCTTGGGAAAGATGTTGCGCTGGTTGCCTTCGCGCACCAATTTGGCCAAGTCGGCACCAAAGGTCACGTTGAAGACCGCATCGGGCTTGGCGGCCATGGTGGCTGTGAGGGTGCTGCCCGCGTCGATCTTGCCCAGCGCAGGCCATTGTTCGCTCACAAACTCGACGTCCGGGCGCTTGGCTTTGAGCAGCTCCTTGAAGCTGGCCACCGAGCTTTGGCCATATTCGTAGTTGGGCGCGATCGTAGCCCAGCGCTTGGCCGGCATCTTGGCCGCCTCATCGACCAACATGGACGCTTGCATGTAGGTGCTGGCCCTCAGGCGAAAGGTGTAACGGTTGCCTTTTTCCCAAACAATGGCGTCGGTCAGAGGCTCGCTGGCGATGAACAAGCGCTTGTTTTTGGCCGCATGGTCGGCCAAGGCCAAACCCACATTCGACAAAAAACCACCCGCCAAAATATCAACTTTTTCCTTGGACGTGAGCTCAATCGCGTGGCGCAAGGCTTCGTCGGGTTTGCCGGCATCGTCACGCGCAATCACTTCCACCTTGCGCCCCAACAAGCCGCCCTGAGCGTTGATTTCCTCGACCGCCAACTGCCAGCCTTGCCGATAGGGCTGGGTGAACTGGGGTATGGACGAGTAACTGTTGATTTCACCAATTTTGATGGGTGTTTGGGCCACAACGGGCGCAGCAGCGGCGGCGAACAACCAACCGACGGCAATGAGGCGATTCATGGGAATTTCCAAGGCTGAAAAGCAAAAGAGGTGACTGTACCAGCGCCCCAAAAACTTGTCGCTTTGGGGACATAAGCCCCCGTTCTGGATCACGGCCTCGCCATCGGGTCCTTCAGCGGCCACCTCAGCGGGTGGCTTGATTCTGGGCCAACCAAGTCGCCAAGCGCTCAACGCCCTGCTGTAAACGCGCCAAGTCTTTGGACGCGAAACACCAGCGCAGCCAGCCTGCCGCCTCGGGGGCAAAGGCTTCGCCGGGGGCCAGACCCAGACCGGCTTCAACCACCAAGCGTTTGGCGGTCTGCACCGAATCGGGATGGCCTTCGAGCCTGAAAAACGCGTACATCCCGCCCTTGGCCGGGGCCAGTTGCACGCCAGGCACGGCTTGCAGCAAGGGCACCAGGGTGTCGCGGCAGGCTTTCAGGTGGGCCACCACGCGGGGCGTGATGTCGGCGGTGTTTTGCAGCGCCACCACACCCGCCTTTTGTGTAAAAACCGAGGCGCACGAGGTGTTGAATTCGATCAACTTGCCCATGTGCGGCGTCATGGCCGACGGCATCACCAGCCAACCCAAGCGCCAGCCGGTCATCAAGAAACTTTTGGAAAAGCTGTGCACCACGACCAGTCGGTCATCGGGCTCGGCCAGATCCAAAAAGGACGGGGCGCAGCCGTTGGCGGTGTCGGTTTCGTAATACAGGCGCTCGTACACCTCGTCGGCCAACACCCAGGTGCCCGTGCTGCGGCAGTGCGCCAAGATTTCAGCCTGCTCGGCGCGGCCGAGTGTCCAGCCCGTGGGGTTGTTGGGCGAGTTGACGATCAGCATCCGCGTGGCGGGTGTGATGGCGGCTTTGAGCGCCGCCATGTCGAGCTGCCACTGGCCGTTCACTGGGCTCAGTGACACGCACTTCAAATTCGCGCCCATCACCAAGGCCTGGGCCGTCAGGTTGGGCCACACGGGTGTCACGGCAACCACTTCGTCGCCCGCGTCGATCAGGGCTTGAGCGGCCAGCATGAGCGCATTCACGCCGCCCGAGGTGATGGCCAGTCGGTCTACGCCAATGGGGCCGTGCAGCGCCGACATGTACACCGACACAGCCTGGCGCAACTCAGGCAGGCCCAGGTTGTGCGAATAAAAAGTTTCGCCCTTTTGCAGCGAATCGATGGCGGCTTGGCGCACGGTGTCGGGCGTCACTTCATCCGATTCGCCAAACCAAAAGGCCAGCACATCGGGGCGGCCCATGCCCGCGTTGGCAACTTCACGGATGCGCGACTCCTCCAGGTCCATGACGGCCTGGCGCATAAAAGGGGAGGTGTTTTTGTTCATGTCCGCATCCTAATGCTTGACGCGTTATGAACGCGTCACGTCTTGCACAGAATTTCACCGCGACGGTGCAGGTGCTTGCAGATGTGCCGGGCTTGCCTATGATGCACAGCACAACAAAAGACAGGGAGAACACCATGAAAACAGGGCATTTGCCGTTGACGCTGGTCTGCGTCATTGCAGGAGCGGGATGGTTGGCGGCGGTACCCGCCAGCGGGGCAACGGACAACTTCACCGCCGTGACCGCCGCCGAAAAGCCCGCCAAAAAACCCAAACAAGCCAAAGCCCCCAAGCCGCCCACAGACAAAGGCTCGGCAGAAAGCAAGTCTGAGCGCGACAAACGCCTGATTCGCGAATGCCGGGGCCGACCCAATGCCGGGGTGTGTGAGGGCTTCGCCAGCTGAGTGCTTCAGGCGCCCGACTTCACAGGCGGCTCAGCCCACCTGTGCGCCAAGCCACTGGCTCGCACACTGGGGCGGTGGATGGCCGCTTCGAGCAAACCGGCTTCGGCCTCGACCAAGGTGAACTGTTCGCGGGCCCGGGTGATGCCGGTGTAGACCAGCTCGCGGCTGAGCACCTCGGCGCCACCCGGGGGCAGCACCAGCGCGGTGTGCTCGAACTCCGAGCCCTGGCTTTTGTGCACGGTCATGACAAACGCGGTTTCGACCTGGGCCAAGCGCATGACGCTCACCGAACGCAAAGCTTCACCGTCCAAAAACCAGACCTTGGGCTTGCCTTCTGTGCCCAGCAACACCACGCCCACGTCGCCATTGAAGACGCCCAACTGCGCGTCGTTGCGCGTGACCATGACAGGCCGACCCAAGTACCATTCGCTTTTGATGTGCAGCAGACCCGCATCGGCCAGGGCTTTTTGCACCGCTGCATTCAGCGCTTGTGTGCCCCAGTCGCCTTGGTGCACCGCGCACAAAATGCGAAACCGCTCAAAGGCCTTGAGCACGCTGCGCACCCATTGGGCGTCGATGTCGCTGGACACCTCAGCGCCCTGCCCTGCCGGGCCCGTTTGCAAAAGGCGCAGGTAATCGGCATACGAAGGCTGGCCCGATGCCCCCAGCGCCAAGGCGCAAACGGCTTGGGAGCTGCTCGGCTGGAGAGCCAGCAGCGGCGAGGCTGCCGAGTTGTCTGAGCCACCCAAGCAAGCCCGCGCCGCCGCCGTGTCGCCCCGATTCACCGCCAACGCCAGCTGGCCAATCGCGCCTTTGAAGCGGCGGCTTTGGCGCAGCATCACGGTTTGCTGGGCCAGCACGGGGGCCGGATCGGGCACCACAAATTCGGATGCCAGCGGCTGATCCGCTACGCGCTGCACAAACTGCGCCGTGGTCACGCTGTAGCGGCCTGCCGTCGCGTCTTGGCACAAATCGCCCAGCACCGCACCGGCTTCGACCGAGGCGAGCTGATCCTTGTCGCCCAGCAGCACCAAGCGCGCCTTGGGCGGCAAAGCCTGCAGCAGCGCGTCCATCATTTCCAGGTGCACCATCGAGGCTTCGTCCACGATCAGCACATCCACATCGAGCGGGTTGGCCGCGTGATGGCGAAACTGGCGTGTGTCGGGCCGTGCGCCCAACAGCGAGTGCAGGGTGCGCGCCGGGCCCATGCGGGCGATCAGCGCGCTCAGGTCCAGCCCCGAGTCAAGCGGCACGGGCAGCCGGGTGAGCGCATCGTCGATCGACTGCTTCAGGCGCGCCGCCGCCTTGCCGGTGGGCGCGGCCAGCGCCACGCGCAGCGGGCTGCCAACGGGGTGCAGCGCCAGCAAAAGGGCCAGCAAACGGGCGGCGGCGTAGGTCTTGCCGGTGCCGGGCCCACCGGTGATGACCGACAGCCGCGCGCGCAGCGCCACAGCGCAGGCCACTTTTTGCCAATCGGTCACGGCGGGCTCTTCAGGCTTGGGCGCAAAGAAACGGTCCAGCCATTCTCGCGCCGCCGCTTCGGGCACGGCCAGTGGCTCACCTGCGCGCTCCAGCAGACGCCGACCCACGCGCTGTTCATAGCCCGCATAACGGCGCAAGTACAAGAGCGGCCCATCGGCAGGGCCACCCAACACCAGTGGCTGGCCTTGGTCGGGGGCATCGGCCAAGCGCACACAGGCGCTGGGCGAGTGGGCTTGTAAAGCCTGCCGCCAGTCGGCCAACGTGGCGGGCAGGTGCGCCCACAAGGCCTTCAGTCCCTGCGCACCGTCTACCGCCGCTGCAGGCCATCCCATCAAGGCGACGGGCGGCCGGCACAGCTCAACCAGGGACAAGCAGGTGTGGCCGCGCCCTTCCATGTGCGCGAGCACGGCCGCAGCCACCAGCAAAGGCGCAGAGGCTCCAGCATCGAGGCGCAGCACTTGCGCGGCAAAGGCGCTGTCGATGTGGCGCAGCAGGCCTTGGCCAGTCCACACGTTCAGCCATTGCAACGTTTGCGCAGCGGTCAAGCCTTGGGCGGGCAGGTCCTTGAGCCAGTCCATTTGCGCGGCGGGCACGGGCGCGGTGCGTGAAGGCTTTTTCAAACTCATGCCACCACCTCGGTATTCAACATGGCGTCCAGGCCATCGAGCAGCGCCAAAGGCGCAGGCAAGGTGCAACAGCCGCCCGCCGGCCCGTCGATGCCGCGCAAAAACAAATACACCGCACCGCCCAGCTGCTGCGCCGGGTCGTAGGCATTGCCCAAGCGGGCGCGCAACAGGCGGTGCAGCGCCAGCATGTACAGCGCGGCCTGAACCTCATAACGGTGCTGGGCCATGGCCGCATCCAGAGCCTGTGCGGTGTACGCCGCGTCATCGGCCCCCAGGTAATTCGATTTGTAGTCGAGCACCCAATAGCGGCCATCGTGCTCGAACACCAGGTCGGCAAAGCCCATCAGCATGCCGTGCAGATGTGCATCGGGCAGCTGCGGGCGGTTCACGCCAGGCAACAGGTGCTGCTGGCACAGGGCATCGATCTGGCGGGCCTGCAGGTGCTCGGCAGGCAGCCAGAACTCCATCTCGGGCAGCAGGGCACCCACGGCGTTCAGCGCCGCGTTCGGTCCGCGCAATGGCTGGGCCACCACACGGCTGAGCCACTGCAGCACGTCGTCGGCCTGGGCCGAGTAACCCGCGTTCTCGCAGCGGTACTTCAGGCGCTCGGCCTTGGACGCGTCCAAAGTGAAACCGTCAGCGGCCAGCCATTCGAGTTGGTCGTGCAAAAAATTGCCCGCTGTGGGGCCTTTGGCAAAGCCGTGCCATGGGGCCAAAACACCGGGGCTGGCCGAAAAGGCCGTGGGCAGGGTCGCATCATCAGGCGGTTCGTCGTCGGCGGGGCGCGGCGGGTTCAGGTGCAACACCAAAGGCGCCAGGGTCTGCGAAGACAGGTCACGCGTCAGGCGCGAAAAACTCGCGATCGTCCACGACTTGTCGATGCGGGCGGTGCAACTCAGGGCCTCGCGCAATGGCGTGGTGTGCGCGGGTTTTTGCCACAGCGTCAGCGGCACCTCGGCGGGGGCAACTTGCATGTGCACCGACAAGGCCTGGCCAAGCGAGCTGGTCTGGAGGGCTTGCAACTTGTTCAGCCAATCGGCGGCCCCTAATTCTTGACCGCTGCCCAGCAAATGCCCGGCGGCACTGGCGTGGTTCACGCAGGTTTTGCCGTTGCCACGCTTGACCGCGCTCCAGCCCACCCACAGCGCGTGACGCGCCCGGGTGAGCGCCACGTACCAAAGGCGCAGGTCTTCACGCAGGCGGTCGTGGTCTGCGAGCTTGGAGTCTGCCTTGTCAAAGTCCAGCGTCCAGTGTCGATCGCCCTCGTCACCCCCCAACTGCAGCACGGCGGCTTTGTCGGCCGTGATCACACGGTGGCTGTGCGCAAACGGCAAGCAGACCACCGGGTACTCCAGGCCCTTGCTGGCGTGGATGGTGATGAGCTTGACCAGGTCCTCGTCGCTTTCGAGCCGCACGGTTTGCTCTTCGCCACCGCTGGTGTTGCCCGACTGCGCTTCGTCCATCTGCTGGGCCAGCCAGCGGATGAGGGCCTGTTCGCCTTCGATCTGGCCGCTGGCTGTTTGCAGCAATTCGGCCAGGTGCAACACATGGGTCAAACGCCGCTCGCCATCCGGCTCACCGCGCCAGCGCCCCGCCAGCTGCAGCACATGCAGCGACTGGCGCAGCATGGCCAGCACGCCCTGGCTTTGCCAGGTCTGGTGCAGTTCGCGCATTTGCTCGGCGCGGGTGTCCAGCAGTTCGTCATGCGTGGCCAGGTCGTAGAGCTCGGCCAGCGACAAGCCTACCGTGCGCGTGCCCAGTGCGGCGCGCACGCGTCGCATGTCTTGCGGCTCGGCCACACCGCGCAGCCAAAGGCACAGGTCCTGCGCTTCGTCGCTGGCAAAAACCGAATCGCGGTCCGACAGGTAAACCGAGGCCACGCCCCGCGCGCGCAGCGCATCGCGCACAGCAGCAGCCTCTTTGCCGGTGCGCACCAGCACGGCGATGTCTTGGGGTTGCAAGGGTTGATCGCCCTTTTCCGCATCGGCAAAACGCGCTTGGGGGTCAGCCAACCAAGCCACGATTTGCTCGGCGCACAGGGCCGACAGGTGCGTCTGCGCATCGCGTGGGCTGCGCAAAGTGGCGTCGTGCACCAAGGTCATGGCTGGCGCATCGCCTGTGCTCGTCCTGAACACTTCTGGTCGGCCCTTTGCCCCCACCGGTTGGAACGGCAAAGGGTCTTGATCGCCTTGCTGGTAGCCAAAGGCGTGTGGCGACATGTCGAACCAGCGGTTGACCACCGCCACCACCGCTTGGGTAGAACGAAAGTTGGTGCCCAGCACATGGTGGCGGCCGGCGGTGGCGCGGCGTGCCGCCAAGTAGCTGTGGATGTCCGCGCCCCGAAAACCATAGATCGATTGCTTGGGATCGCCAATCAGCAGCAGCGCGATGTCGGGGAGGTTATCGGCCGTGCGGTAAATGCGGTCAAAGATGCGGTACTGCAACGGCGAGGTGTCCTGAAACTCGTCGATCATCGCCACCGGGAACTGCTCGCGCAGGCGCTGGGCCAATCGCTCGCCCGATTCGGGGTCGGCCAGCGCGACATCCAGGCGCTGCAGCATGTCGGCAAAGCCAAACAGCCCGCTTCGCCGCTTGAGATCGGCCATGCGCTGCAGCACATGGGTGCGGGCGTGCAGACGCGCGACTTGGGTGGGATCGGGCAAGGCTTGCAAAGCCTTTTGTAGGTCTGCGAAGTCCTGTGACTCGCTCGGAAATTCAATCTGTTCACTTCCGAGAGCACGACAGAAAAGCAAGCCCGCTGGCGTGAACCTGTCCCAGCCCGTCTGCATCTTCTGCTTGAGAGCCTCTCCATCAGCGTCACTGAGCGCCCAATTTTTCAGCGTTGTGAGCCAAATGGAACGGTGATTGACATTGAGCCTTTGTCCAATCCAACCATGATTGGGCTTTGCCATTTGACCGTTGATCCAATCAAGTAACTTGTCTGCCTTTTCGCTCCAGCCCAGTTTGAGTGCCTGCAGTTGTGCGTCGCGCTCGGCCATGGCCGCGCCGAACACCTGCGCCAGCGTGCCTGGGACAGCGTCGGCCAGTGGCACGGCCATCAGGGCGCGCATGTCTTGTTCGAGCGCGGGCACATCGCGCCAAACGTCCAGCACCTTCGTCACCAGGGCCGTGTCCATGGGGTAGAGCTGCTGACGCCAGTAGTCCTGCACCGCTTCAAGGCGCAGCGCGGCTTCGTCGCCCACCAAGTTTTCTTCAAACAGGCTGCCACTGTCGAACGCGTGTTCGCGCAGCATGCGCTGGCACCAAGCGTCGATGGTGTAAACGGCCGCATCGTCCATGGCCTGTGCGGCCAGCGCCAAGCGGTGGGCGGCTTGCTCGCGCGGCTCGCCTTCGGGGTAAGCGTGCTTGAGTTGTTGCAGAAAGTCATCGTCCGTTTTGGCCAGGCCCCGGAACACCTGCGCCGCCTCGGTCAATCGGGCGCGGATGCGGTCGGACAACTCGCGGGTGGCGGCACGGGTGAAGGTCATGACCAGCACGTCTTGCGGCAGCATGGGGCGCACAGGTGCACTGCCATCTTGGCCTTGGCCCAGCACCAAGCGCACATACAGCGCGGCAATCGTCCAAGTCTTGCCCGTGCCTGCGCTGGCCTCGATCAGGTGGCTGCCGCGCAAGGGGAATGTCTGCGCGTTGAGGGCCTTGGCCTTGGGGGCGTGTGAGGTGCTCATGCCAGTTCTCCCTCTTCGCTGTCTTGGGGCGCATCGGGCAAGGTCTCGATCTCGGCTTGCTCGGCCCAAGCCTTCAAGGGCGCATAAACGGTTTGGGCCAGGCGCTCAAACGCGCCCGTGTTCAGCAAGGCGCCGATGTGGGGGTAGGTGCGGGCCAGCGCCGGGTCTTTGTCTTTTTCAGCGCGTTTGAAGTCACTGCCTTCGTAGGCATCGGCCAGCGCATTGGTGTTGTCTTTATCTTTGAGCCACTGCAAGGCCACACCCGGTGGCAGTGGCAGCGGCCAACGCATGCCCTCTGCCCATACGGCCAACAGCGCGGTCAACTGGGCGCGTGCGTCTTCAGGGGTGTGCTCAGCCATGCGCAGCACGGCGTTGCGGCCCACCACCACACACCTCAAGGGCTGGTCCATGGCGGCTGCGGCCAAGGACAGCAGCCAGATGTCGATCAACCTATCCGGGTGGGCCTGCGGCTTTTGGGTCTTGAAGCTGGCCAGGTCGCTGGCGCGCAGGTGCAAGGACATCCGTCCACCTGCCTTCACACCAGTGCCCACCCACACATCGCCCAGCGCGTCCTGCAAGGCCACTTGGGGATGGGACCAGTCCACCAAGAGGCGTTTGGCCGCATCGGGGTAAGCCTGACGCTCACCCAGCGCTGCACCCAGCATGGCCAGCAGGCGGGTCTTGAGATTTTCTGCGGCGAGCTTGCCCACACCCGCCAGCGGCAAGGCCCCGGCTTGACGCAGGCGTTGCACCACCTGCTGCACATGCGTGGGCAATGCGTCCGCGGTCAGTGCGGTGGGCACATGTTGCAACTCGTGGTCGATCAACTGGTACAGGTCCAGGCCCGCCAGTCCAAAGAGTTCCTCGTCGTGCAACTCGCTGCGTTCATCCTCCAGGTGCACCTGCAAGCGTTCGCGAAAAAACGCGCCCACAGGCTTGCGCAAAAAGCGGGCGAGTTGGGTGAGCGTGATGACGGGCACGCCATTGGCGGATTCCAACGGCGGCAACCAAGCGACCAATGACCCGTCTGGAGCGGTTTCTGACCGTGATGGTTTTTCGGCGAGGGCTTCACGGTCGCTGACCGCTCCTGCCAAGGGGGTGGCCAACGGGATGCTCTGCGCCGCACGCCACTCCTTGGCGTAGGTCTGCAACGCACTGCCTTCTTCAAAATAAGTGCGACTGAAGGCTTGCAGCGGGTGCACCGTGGTCAGGCGTTCGGCCGTGTCCTTGCCCCACAGCAGATCGATCTCGTCGCGCAGTTGAGACACCAACACCGAGGGTGGTTGTTCGCTGTTGTCGCGCACGCTGCGGCCGCTCCAGCTGACATAAAGCACTTGGCGCGCCGACAGCAAGGCTTCGAGCATGAGCTGGCGGTCGTCGTGGCGGCGTGAGCGGTCGCCGGGGCGGCTCATGCCGGGCAGGCCCATCAGGTCAAAGTCGGCTCGCGGGCTGCGGCGCGGGTAGTCGCCATCGTTCATGCCCAACAGGCACACGGCCTTGAACGGGATCGCCCGCATCGGCATGAGCGTGCAAAAGGTCACACCACCGGCTCGAAAGCGTTGCTCGAGTCGGGGCGTTTTGAGCGCTTCGAGCCAGGCTGAGCGGGCCACGGCCAAGGGCACGACCTCGGCAAAACCGGCTTCGGCGCAGGCGCGCACCCAGTCGGTCAACGCTTGATCGAGCGCCGCGATCGCGTTGCGGTCGTTGTCGTCTCGCGGCTTGAACATCGCGGCCAGCAAGGCGCGACCACGCTCGGCCCATTGGGCGGGCGTGGCGTCTTGTGTGGCGGTTTGCCACCAGTCGATCAAGGCTTGAAGCAGGTGCGCCAGCGATCCCGCCAGCTCGGCATTGAGCCCGCCCACTTCGGGGTATGGCGTGGCACCGAGCGCATTGGCATCCACAGGGTCTGCCCCACAGGCATAACCCATGAGCAAGCGCTGCACGCCAAACAGCGCCGAGTTGTCCTCGCCACACACGACCAGCCCCAAGCCCGCGCGGTGCGGGGCCGACAAGCCCCAGCGGATGCCCGAGCCCGCCATCCAGCGTATCAGTGTGGGCAAGCCCTCTTCGCTCAGGCCAAAGCGGGCAGCGAGCGCAGGCACTTCGAGCAGCTCGACCAGCTCGCTCATGCGGCTGCGCTGCTGCGGCAAGGCCAACAACCACTCCACCGCATGAATCAGCGCACTTGTGGCCTGCGCGCCCAAGTCGGCAATGTCGAACGGAATGTAGCGTGCATCTGAGCGCTTGAACTGGCCAAACACGGCGCGGATCGCCGGGGCCATGACTTCGATGTCAGGCACCATGACCACCACGTCCCGCGGCAACACAGGCTGATGGTCCGGCGGGGTGTGGAACCATTGCAGCAGATGGTCGTGCAGCACTTCGAGTTCGCGCACAGGGCTGTGGGCGATTTTGAAAACAAGCGATTGATCGCCCGCTGTCAGAGGCTCTGGCAGGGTGCCGCCGCTGGACGGCTCCAAATCGCGGATGCGCCGCTGCAACTGCGCGAGCATGCGCGTGGCGTCTTCGCCGGGAACGTCGTCAAAAAAGTCCAGGCGCGGCCACTGCGTCAGTTGCTTGGCTGCTTGCAGGTCGTCAAACGCGTCGAGCTGCCGGATGAAGTCGCGCCCCTGCCGCCCCCATGCGGCCAGCAGCGTGGGCGCGTGCAGGTGCATCTGCGCCATTGGCAAACCCGCCAACACCTCACCCCGTCGATAGCCATGGCGGCGGCGCTCAGCCTGCAGCCATTCGCGCCCGTCGATGATGTCGCCCCAGTGGTATTGACACGGGTTGGGCACGGCCAGCATCACCTGACTGTGCGCGGCCAGCGCCGCCAGCATCTCCAGCAGTTGCCCCGGCATGTGGCTCATGCCAAACACCGACACCCGCCGCGCCACGGCGCTGGCCAATGGCTGCCCTGACTGCAAATGCGCCAGCGCCCGCGCATGCAGCGCCGGACGCGTGGCCTGGCGCTGAGGGTCATCCAAGGTGGCCAACACGCGCCGCCACAACTCGGCCTGCCAGCGTTGGTCTTGGGCCAGCGCATCCGAGCCCACCGCCTTGCGCAATACATCGCGCCCGGCGGCCCAGTCTTGCAGCCAATCGGGGCGGTAAATCTGGTACTGGTCAAACAAATCCGCCAAGCGGCTGGCCAGCTGCAGCAGGCGGTCGGGCTCATCGCCCCGCAAATAACCGGCCACAGGCTTGAAGACAGGATCGTGCAAGCAAGTGGGCAGCAAATCCATCAGCCGCCAGGTCATGGGCAGTTTGTCCAGCGGCGAGTCGGGTGGCACATTCTGTGTGCCCAGCACCTGCCGGTAGGTGCGCCACAAAAAGCGCGAAGGCAACTCCACCCGCGTGGCCGCGCACACGCCACCCTGACGCGCCAATTCGATCTTGATCCACTCGGCCATGCCGTTGCTCTGCACCAGCACGACTTCGCTCTCCAACGGATCCAGCGGGTGCGCACGCAGCCAGCCCGTCAGGGTGTCGGCCAACACCTCGGAGCGGTGGCTGTGCAGGGCAATGAAACCAGGTGAAATGTGGGAGACAGGCATGCGGCGAAGGCGTCTGACGAGGAAATAAAGGAACAAGAATAGCCGCAATCCTGCACGCCACCAGGCTCAAGACACAAGCCAGCCATTGCCTAATTTTTAAGCACTCACCGCCACCCCAGTCAGAATGCGGCTCGGCGCAGTTGTTCAAGGACTTATCCACACCTTTGGACACTCGCTTTGGGGGCAACTGTGTGTGGCATGACCCTTGTGACGCCCTACTTGGGTTTTCCCTAGCCTGCGCTGAGTGCTGGGGGCCGCATGATTTGCACAGACAAGTTCAACCCACGCCCTTCATGACCACACCTGCTTCGACATCCCCCACCCAGTCCCCCATCTGCAGCACCATGATGCAGATGCCCCTGTCGCTGAACCATTTGCTCGAACGGGCGGGCACTTTGTTTGCCAGCAACGAGATCGTCTCGCGCCTGCCCGACAAGTCGCTGCGCCGGCACAGCTACGGCGCGTTCTACCAACGCACCCGCCAGCTGGCGCAAGCCCTGCAAAACCTGGGCCTGCAAAAAGGCGAGCGCGTGGCCACGCTGTGCTGGAACCACCACGCTCACTTGGAGTGTTATTTCGGCATCCCGGCTGCGGGCGGCGTGATGCACACGCTCAACCTGCGTTTGTCACCCGAAGAGATCGCCTGGATCGCCAACGATGCGCAAGACAAGGTGCTGATCATCGACGATGTGTTGCTGCCGCTGTATCGGCAGTTTGCGCACCTGTACCGCTTCGAGCGCGTGATCGTGTTCCCGTTTTCCGAGGCGGCGGTGCCCGCGCCCTTCACCGACTACGAGCAGCTGCTGGCCAGCACCGACACACAGGGCTTTCAATACGCCCCGCACGACGAAGACGATGCGGTATCGATGTGCTACACCTCGGGCACGACGGGCCGCCCCAAGGGCGTGGTGTACTCGCACCGCTCCACCCTCTTGCACACGCTGGTGGGCTGCTTGGGCGACTTCTGGGGCCTCAAGGGCAGCGACGTCATCTTGCCCGTCACGCCCATGTTCCATGCCAATAGCTGGGGCATTCCGTATGGTGCGGTGATGATGGGCGTCAAGCTCGTCTTCCCCGGCCCGCACCTGCACCCCGAAGATTTGCTGGACCTGATGACGGCAGAGCCGCCCACTTTGTCGCTGGGCGTGCCCACCATCTGGATGGGGCTGATCCAGGCTTTTGAGGCTGCGCAAACCACTCAACCCGACCGCTGGAAACTGCCTGCAGGCATGCGCTCTTTGGTGGGCGGTGCGGCCGTGCCTGAGGCGCTGATTCGCGCCTTTGACCGGCACGGCATTTGGATTTTGCAAGGCTGGGGCATGACCGAAACCTCACCTTTGTGCACCGTGTCTTACCCCAAGTCGGAGCTGAAAAACGCGTCCATGGACGAACGTTATCGCCGCGCCGCCATGGCGGGCGTGCCCGTGCCTCTGACCGAGCTGCGCATCCGGGGTGAAGACGGCGTCGATGCGCCCTGGGACGGCCAGCACGTTGGTGAA
Source organism: Comamonadaceae bacterium (assembly GCA_021299875.1). Classification (GTDB taxonomy): domain Bacteria; phylum Pseudomonadota; class Gammaproteobacteria; order Burkholderiales; family Burkholderiaceae_C; genus Limnohabitans_A. The sequence continues at coordinate 418,713 of JAJTEW010000008.1, forward strand.
ATCCAGGTGCGCGGGCCCTTCATCACCGGCAGTTACCACCAAGTGCCGGTGAGCGAGGACAAATTCAGCGAAGACGGCTGGCTGCGCACGGGCGATGTGGCCAGCGTGGACGACTTGGGTTTTGTGCGCATCACCGACCGCACCAAAGACCTGATCAAATCCGGCGGCGAATGGATCAGCTCGGTCGATTTGGAAAACGCCCTGATGGCCCACCCCGATGTGGCCGAAGCGGCGGTGATCGCCATCCCCGACCCCAAGTGGAGCGAGCGGCCGCTGGCCTGCATCGTGCTCAAACCCGGCAGGCAAGCGCAGACCGAGGCATTTGCGGCGCACTTGCTGCAGCATGGCTTTGCGAAGTGGCAAGTGCCCGACCGCTATGAGTTCATTGACGCCGTGCCCCGAACCTCGACAGGCAAGTTCTACAAACTCAAACTGCGCGAGCGCTTTCCGGCTTGACAGGCATCACCCGGCATTTTTCTGTCTTGCAACGATCGGGGCCTGCGAAAATGCGGACACAAAGAAAAACGGGTCACAACCGTAAGGATGTAACCCGTTGATTTCATTGGTCATAAATGGTCGGCGTGGCGGGATTCGAACTCGCGACCCCTTGCACCCCATGCAAGTGCGCTACCAGGCTGCGCTACACGCCGACAAGACTCAAATTATAGCCGGATTATGGGGGCCATTGACTGTGAGCAGCTCGCGAATCTGCAGCAACTCTTGCTGAATCGACAAATCCGCTGACAAGCGCGGCCAAGACAAGGCATCGGTCAATGCCACAGAGGCAGCAGCGTGGACATCGGAAACATCCAAGCCGCTGACGTCCTCTGCCAATGGATCCTGCGCTCCACTTGTTCGGCTCAATTCACGATCGACTTGCACCAGTTCTTGAAGCTTGTTGCGTGCGCCACTGATGGTGAAGCCTTGGTCGTACAAGAGACCGCGAATCTTGCGGATCATCATGACTTCATGGCGTTGGTAATAACGGCGGTTACCACGCCGCTTGACCGGACGCAGCTGGGTAAACTCCTGCTCCCAATAACGCAGCACATGGGGTTTGACACCACACAGTTCGCCCACCTCACCGATGGTGAAGTAGCGCTTGGCTGGTATGGGTGGGAGCAAACTGTCCATGGCTGACAACAAGTTAAGCGGGAAACCTTGAAGCTTACTGCAACTGGGTTTCGACAGTCCAGACTTTTTGAAAAGAAAGATGACGGGAGAAACGCACACAAAAAAAGCCCAAACAGAAAACTGCTTGGGCTTCTTGATTTGGCGGAGTGGACGGGACTCGAACCCGCGACCCCCGGCGTGACAGGCCGGTATTCTAACCAACTGAACTACCACTCCTGGTAGCTGTAACTTTTGCCAGAATGCTGTTGCAACTGACCAAGTGCTACAAAACTTGGCGACCCTACGGGGATTCGAACCCCGGTACTCACCGTGAAAGGGTGATGTCCTAGGCCTCTAGACGATAGGGTCATAACCTGGACGGATTCTTTCGAATCATCTCGACACTTTGGTGGAGGTAAGCGGGATCGAACCGCTGACCTCTTGCATGCCATGCAAGCGCTCTCCCAGCTGAGCTATACCCCCTTTGGCACAACGTTGTGCATTGCTGCTTTTCGCTGCGCCTCGTTGGTGTCGAGACTCCAATTATAGACAAAAATTCAGGCGTTTTGGAGTCGCTCAAGAATTTTTTCTCTATGGCTTAACGCGAGCACCGCATCGAGCGAAGGTGTCTGGGCCGTGCCCATCACCAACACGCGAACAGGCATTGCCAAGATTGGCATTTTGAGGCCCGTCTCACCCAGTGTTTCCTTGATGGCCGCGGCAATCGCGGCCTTGTCCCATGCGCATGCGGCCAGTTTGCCCGCCAACACCGCCAAGGCAGGTTTGACCGCATCGGTCACATGCTGGGCTTTTTCCTCCGGGTTGGGCACCACGTCCAAATAGAAAGCCGAGATCCATTGCGCCAACACCACCAGCGTGTCGCAACGGTCTTTGAACAGGCCGCAGATGTTGGCCAGTCGTTCATCGGCCACCACGCCCAGTTGGGTCAGGAATGGTTGGACATGTTGGGCCAATGCGTCGTCGCTCATGGCCTTGATGTGCTGGGCGTTGACCCATTTGAGTTTGGCCTCGTCAAACTGCGCGGCGCTGCGGCCCAAATGGTCGAGATTGAACCACTCCAGAAACTGCGCGCGGCTGAAAATTTCATCGTCGCCGTGGCTCCAGCCCAGACGCGCCAGGTAATTGACCATGGCGTCGGGCAAAAAGCCTTCATCGCGATACGCCGTCACAGCCTTGGCACCGTTGCGCTTGCTCATCTTCTCGCCCTGCTCATTCAGCACGGTGGGCAGGTGGGCATACACCGGCGGCTCTTTGCCCAAGGCTTTGAAAATGTTGATCTGACGCGGTGTGTTGTTCACGTGGTCGTCGCCACGGATCACATGCGTGATCTGCATGTCGATGTCGTCCACCACCACACAGAAGTTGTAGGTCGGCGTGCCGTCGGGGCGGGCGATCACCAAGTCGTCCAATTCGTCGTTGCGGATTTCGATGCGGCCTTTGACCTTGTCGTCCCACGCCACCACACCGCCGATCGGGTTCTTGAAGCGCAACACCGGCTTCACACCCTCTGGAATAACAGGCAAGGTTTTGCCTGACTCGGGACGCCAAGTGCCGTCGTAACGGGGCTTTTCCTTGTTGGCCATCTGGCGCTCGCGCAACGCATCAAGCTCTGCCACGCTCATGTAGCAGGGGTAGACATGGCCAGCGGCGACCAAATCGGCCAAGACCGCCTTGTAGCGGTCCATGCGCAGCATTTGATAGAACGGACCTTCGTCATGGTTCAGTTCCAACCAAGCCATGCCCTCGATGATCACATCGACCGACGCTTGCGTGGAGCGGTCGAGGTCGGTGTCTTCGATGCGCAAGATGAAGTCGCCGCCTGTGGCGCGGGCAAAAGCCCAAGGGTACAAAGCCGAGCGGATGTTGCCCAGGTGAATGAAGCCTGTGGGCGATGGGGCAAAGCGGGTACGCGTGTGGGCAGACGTGCTTGAAAGGGTGTTGGTCATATCAAAGGGTATCGAGACCACGGGACAGGTCTTTTTGGATGTCTTGCGGGTATTCCAGGCCAACAGCCACACGGATCAGGCCTTGGCCAATGCCGGCATCTTGCCGCTGGGCCTCGGTCAGTCGGCCGTGAGAGGTGCTGGCCGGGTGCGCCACCATGGTTTTGGTGTCGCCCAAGTTGGTCGCCAGCGACAACATTTTCATCTGGTCCATCACATGGAATGCGCGTTGTCGCGATTGCTCTGGACCCTCGGCTTTCACTTCGAAGGACAAGACCGCGCCGCCCAGGCCAGACATCTGTCGCATGGCCAGATCGTGCTGTGGGTGACTGGCCAAGCCAGGGTAGAACACACGCGACACGGTGGGGTGCTTTTCCAGCCATTCGGCCAAGATTTGTGCACGGGCACTCTGCGCACGCATGCGCAGGTCCAGGGTTTCCAGTCCCTTGAGTACCACCCAGGCGTTGAAGGGCGCGAGCGTCATGCCCCCGCTTTTGAGCACGGGCAAAAACTTTTCGATGATCATTTGCTGCGGCGCGCACAAGGCACCCGCCATCACGCGGCCTTGGCCGTCCAGGTACTTGGTGCCCGAATGCATGATGATGTCGGCCCCCATGGCCACAGGGCGTTGCAGGGAGGGCGTGGCAAAGCAGTTGTCCACGGCAAACAAAGCGCCTGCGTTGTGCGCGATGTCGGCCAGCGCCTGGATGTCGCACACCTCGGTCAGGGGGTTGGTCGGCGTTTCGGCAAACAGCAAGCGTGTGTTGGGTCGAACCGCCGCTTGCCACTCGTTCAAGTCGGTTTGCGAGACAAAGCTGGACTCCACGCCGAACTTGGCCAGGTCCGAACCAATCAGCTTGATGGTCGAGCCAAACATGGAGCGCGAGCACACCACATGGTCGCCCGCCTTCAAGAGGCCCATGCACATCATCAAAATGGCGGACATGCCCGAGGCCGTGCCGATGGCGGCTTCGGTGCCCTCCAAAGCGGCCAAACGAATTTCCATGCTGCTCACCGTGGGGTTGCCGTAGCGGCCATAGGTGTAGCCTTCTTCGTCACCCGCAAAACGGCGGGCAGCGGCCTCGGCTGTGGGCTGCACGTAACCGCTGGTCAGGTAAAGGGCTTCGGAGTTTTCGCCGTATTGGCTGCGCTCCACCGCGGCACGCACGGCCAGGGTTTCGATGTGCAAATCGTCAAATCGGGAAGGTTCGGTCATGTTGCTGTCTCACACGCTGGCGTTGGGCAAAGCCAAACGCGAATTGTCGTCATCGCCCTCCTCGGTTTGAGGGCGGGTTTGGTTCAAACGGCTGATGTCGTCGGCCGAGATATCGCCCGTCACATAGACACCGTCAAAGCAAGAGGCATCGAAATCGGACAAAGCACCTGCCGCATTCACCCGGGCTTGGGCCACAGCCGTTTTCATGGCCTCCACGTCTTGGTAGATCAGCGCGTCGCAGCCAATGATCTGGCGGATCTCTTCGACAGTGCGCCCGTGCGCCACCAGCTCTTGGCTGGTTGGCATGTCGATGCCATACACATTGGGATAGCGCACAGGGGGCGCAGCGCTGGCCAGGTAAACCTTGCGGGCACCCGCGTCGCGGGCCATCTGCACGATTTCACGGCTGGTGGTGCCGCGCACGATCGAGTCGACCACCAACAGCACGTTGCGGCCCTTGAATTCGCTCACGATGGCATTGAGCTTTTGACGCACCGATTTCTTGCGCACCGACTGGCCCGGCATGATGAAAGTGCGGCCCACATAACGGTTTTTGACAAAACCCTCGCGGTACGGAATGCCCAGCAAATGGGCCAACTGTGTGGCACTGGGTCGGCTGGATTCTGGGATGGGAATGATCACATCAATGTCGCTGGGCGGGACCGTCGAGATGACACGCTTGGCCAAAGTTTCACCCAGATTCAACCGGGCCTGGTAGACCGAAATGCCGTCCATGGTGGAGTCGGGTCGAGCCAGGTACACGTATTCAAAAATACAGGGGCTCAATTGCGATTTTTCAGCGCAAGCCTGCGTGTGCATCTGACCGTTCAGATCGACAAAAATGGCTTCGCCCGGCGCCACATCGCGCTCAAATTGGTGCGCCGTGCCATCCAGGGCCACCGATTCGCTGGCCAGCATGATGGAGCCGTCTTCACCACGACCCATGCACAAAGGGCGGATGCCATGCGGGTCACGAAAAGCCACCAAGCCATGACCGGCGATCAAGGCGATCACGGCATAAGAACCTTTGACACGGCGGTTCACGCCCCGCACGGCCTCGAAAACATCCACAGGCTTGAGAGGCAAGCCTCGGGTGGTTTTTTCCAGTTCGTGGGCCAACACGTTGAGCAAGACCTCGGAGTCACTCTCGGTGTTGATGTGGCGGTGGTCGTTGGAAAACAACTCCGCCTTCAAAGCATGGGCATTCGTCAGGTTGCCGTTGTGCACCAACACCAATCCAAAGGGTGCGTTCACATAAAAAGGCTGGGCCTCTTCTTCACTGAAAGCATTGCCTGCTGTGGGGTAGCGCACTTGGCCCAGACCGCAATGGCCAGGCAGGCTGCGCATGTTGCGGGTGCGAAAAACATCACGCACCATGCCTTTGGCTTTGTGCATGAAAAACTTGCGGTCCAGCTGTGTGACGATGCCCGCCGCATCTTGCCCGCGGTGCTGCAACAACAGCAATCCATCGTAAATCAGCTGATTGACCGGTGCTTGACTGACCACGCCAACGATTCCACACATAAATCTTTATCCGTTCAAAAATCGAACTGCCCTGAAAAGTTCAGGGTAAAAATGCCCCGAATTTTTCGGGCAACAGCGGTTTGAGGCCTTTGATCGCGGTGTCAAGCCATACAGGCCCTTGGGCCTCTTTCCACCAAGGCTCCGAGGCCATGCCCAAAAGCTGCAGCAGCACGTTGACCGCCAACAAAACCACCACCCCGCGGGCCAAGCCAAACAGGGCGCCCAAAGAGCGGTCGACCGGCCTGAGGCCCACGGTTTCCACCAGCTTCTTGATCAACCAAGACAACATGCCCGAGGCAAACAAAGTGGCCACAAACACCACCACAAAAGCGACCGCGTACTGAACTGATTCGGGCGCGCCTTGGACAAAAGGCAAAAAATCAATGGTGTCTTCAGCAAACCATTGTGCGGCCAAGAAAGAGGCCAACCAGCCCGCCAGGGACAAGACCTCATAAACCAGGCCACGCCAAAAACCCAAGGCCATGGAGCCCGCCAACAGCCCCAACAACAACCAATCGGTCAGGGCGATGGCCATGTCAGAGCTTCAAAACGGCAACTGGCAAATCGAGCTTGCGGATGCGCGCTGCGGCTTTGTCGGCCTCTTCTTTGGTTTCAAAGGGGCCCACACGGATGCGTGTGGTGCTTTTGCCATCTCTTTCGACCACTTGGGTGTAGGTTTTCAGGCCCGCTTGCTCGAGTTTGCTGCGCACCTCGCGAACTTTGGCCGCATCCGTGAAGGCACCGACTTGGATCGCCAACCGGGTTGCTGCGGGTTTGGCAGGTTTGCCCTCGAGCAAAGCTTGGGCTTTTTGGCCGTCGTCTTTGGGCTTGGGTGGCGTTGGGGCTTTGGACTCGGGTTTGGCTTCAGGCTTGGTTTCGACAAGAGGGGTCTGTGGCTTTTCAACCGGTTTGTTTGCCAAAGGTGCCTCGGGTTTGGGCACCACTTCTTCGCGGGCATCCAAGGTCGACTGCGCAGGCACAGTGGCCACCTCTGGGCTCGGCAACAAAGGTTTGGCGGGCGCTTGGGCCGCAGGGACCGGCACGTTGCTGGCCAGGGCAGGCGTTTTTTGGCGGTCGGGCACCAAGATGGGCGTGTTCACCGAAACAGGCCTCGGTTGGGTGTCAAACAACAAGGGAAACCCCACCACCGCCAGCAAAACCAGCACCACAGCACCGGTCAATCGGTGGCGAGCACGGCGTCGAACGATTTCGATGCTTTCGTTGGGCCCGGCTGCGACGCCCTCAGCGGGAGGGGTTTGACCTGGAAATCGGAACTTGAAAAAGGCCATGGCAATTGCTCAGGGGCTGAGGTGTTTGGCTTGAAGACGCGGGAGGCCATCTGCCAAAACACCGCCCACGGTGTAGAAGGAGCCAAAGACCACAATTCTATCAGCCGGGTCGGCTGCATCCATGGCGGCCTGCAGGGCCAACAAAGGGGCAGCATGAACACTGCTGGCGGTATCGGTGCGGGTATTTTGGCTTTGCCACAGGGTCTGCAAATCGTCCGCTTGGGCGGCCCGGGGCAAAGGCAAATCGGTGAAATACCACCGGTCCACCATCGGGTTGACCCGCTGGAACATGGACAACAGGTCTTTGTCCGCCATGGCGCCCAGGACAGCGTGGGTGCAGGGGTAAAAACCCATAGCGTCCAGGTTGACCGCCAACGCGGCTACCGAGTGGGGGTTATGGGCCACATCCAGCACCAACACAGGCTGACCCGGCACGATCTGAAAACGACCGGGCAGCTCGACCATGGCCATGCCGTTGCGCACGGCTTGAGCCGTCACAGGGATGCGTTGGCGCAAAGCTTCCAAGGCGGCCAACACGCCAGAGGCGTTGATCAATTGGTTGGCCCCGCGCAAGGCGGGGTAGGCCATGCCGCTGTAACGGCGATCGCGTCCCGCCCAAGCCCATTGCTGCTTGTCGCCCGAGTAATTGAAGTCCCGGCCAAACAGCCACAGCTCTGCGCCCAAGGCCGATGCATGGTCGATCACACTTTGCGGGGGGACCGGGTCGCTCACCACCACGGGCCGCCCTGCTCGCATCACGCCCGCTTTTTCTCGGCCAATGGTGTCTCGGTCAAAGCCCAAAAGGGCGGTGTGGTCGATGTCAATGCTGGTGATAACGGTGCAGTCGGCATCTACGATGTTCACCGCATCCAAGCGCCCGCCCAGGCCCACTTCCAAAATGGCCACGTCCAAATTGGCACCGGCCATCATGTGCAAGATGGCCAAAGTGCTGAACTCGAAATACGTCAGGCTGACATCACCCCGCACGGCTTCCACGGTGGCAAAAGCATCGGCAAACGCCTCGGCAGACGCCGATTCGCCGTGCAAGCGGCAGCGTTCTTCAAAGTGCACCAAATGAGGGGATGTGTAAACCCCCGTGCGGTAGCCCGCTTGCAGCAAAACCGCCTCCAGCATGGCGCAGGTTGAGCCTTTGCCGTTGGTGCCCGCCACGGTGATGACGGGGCAGTCAAAACGCAGCGCCATGCGCTCGGCCACGGCTTTCACCCGCTCCAGTCCCATGTCAATGGCCACCGGGTGTAGTTGCTCGCACCAGTCGAGCCATTGTTGTAAAGTCTTCATGGTCGCAATTGTCGCCCACACTGACCTCCCCAAGCTTTGACAAAACCCATGCACCCCGTTGTTTACGGCATTCCCAACTGCGACACCGTCAAAAAAGCCCGCACTTGGCTGGCCGACCAAGGCCTTGAAGCCCGCTTTCACGATTTCAAAAAACAAGGCGTGCCGGCTGCAGAGCTGGACACCTGGCTGGCGCAGTGGGGTTGGGAAATTCTGCTCAATCGACAAGGCTCCACATGGCGCAAGCTCGACACCCACTTGCAAGCCAGCGTGACCGACAACGAAAGCGCCAAGGCCGTGATGTTGGCGCACACCAGCTGCATCAAAAGACCGGTGATCGCCTGGCCCTCGGGTCACATCACGGTGGGCTTCAAGCCGGAGCATTGGCCAGCCTAAACCAATAAAACTGTTACCCAACTTTACAACTGGTCGAAGCCATTTGGCGCCCAAAACGCCTAAACTGATCGCGTCACTTCACTTGAAAGCCTTCGCGATGAAAACCGTTTTTATGAGCTGCGCGTTGTTGGGCTGTATGGCCTTGTCGCCTCAGGGCGTTGTGGCTCAAGAAGTCGGGCAAGTCCTGTCCAGAAATCCGGTCTACCAACAGGTCGTGGTGCCCCGCCAAACCTGCACCCAAGTGCCCGTGATGCAGCCCGCGCCAACTTCGGGCGCTGGCGCGCTGATGGGCGCCATCGCAGGAGGCGCCATGGGCAACGCGATTGGCGACGGTTCGGGCCGCGCTCTGGCCACCGTCATTGGCATCATGGGGGGGGCCATGGTGGGCGACCGGATCGAAGGCCCGAGTGGCGCCTTTGCCCAAAACCAAACGCAATGCAGCACCCAAAATGTCTATGAAAATCGTTTGGTCGGCTACAACGTGGTCTATGAATATGCGGGCAAGCAATACACGGTGCAATTACCGCAAGACCCTGGCCCCACCATTCCCTTGCAAATCTCACCCGCTGGACAGGGTCTGCGCTCAGACCTGATCACCCCCAACGCACCTGGGGTCCAGAGCACTGTGACCACGCTGGCCCCTCCAGTGGTCTATGTGCCCGCGCCGGTTTACGTGAGCCGCCCGCCGATTTACGTGAGCCGCCCGCCGATTTACGTGAGCCGCCCCCCTGTTTACAGCCACATTGATTTGAGTTGGCATTCCCCCAGGCCCGTCGTTTATTACAACAGCTACCGCCCGCTGCCCGACTACGCCAGAATTCACCGGCACAGCGGCCACTTTGACCGCGGCTACTGGCGCTGAAGAGCCTGTGAGTGGGTCGCAGCGCACAACTGTGCAGAGCTGGGTGTCCTAAAATAGCGTTTTGTTGACCGACGCGGCCTACCGGCCGCGTTTTTCTGCGGCCTGCCCGCACCGCTAACCCTGACCTGATTTGCCCATGACCACCCAAACCATCGACGGCGTCTCCGTCAACACCCAAGCCAATGTTTACTTTGACGGCAAATGCGTCAGCCATGGCCTCACGCTACCCGATGGCACCAAACTGTCGGTGGGCGTGATCCTGCCCGCCACTCTGACCTTCAACACCGGCGCGCCCGAAATCATGGAATGCGTAGGCGGTTCCTGCGAATACAAGCTCGACGGCAGCAACGAATGGGTCAAGTCCAGCGCAGGCGAAGAATTCAGCGTGCCGGGCAACGCCAAGTTCGAGATCCGCGTGACCGAGGCTTACCACTACATCTGCCACTTCGGTTGATCCCCCCATGAGCACCATCTTGCAAAACCTGCCCAAAGGGCAAAAAGTCGGTATCGCCTTCTCGGGCGGCCTGGACACCTCTGCTGCCCTGCTGTGGATGAAACAAAAGGGCGCCCTGCCCTACGCCTACACCGCCAACTTGGGCCAGCCTGACGAAGCCGACTACAACGAGATTCCCCGCAAGGCGATGGAATACGGTGCCGAAAAAGCCCGCTTGGTCGATTGCCGCACCCAACTGGCCTACGAAGGCATTGCCGCCATCCAGTCAGGCGCTTTCCACATTTCAACTGGCGGTATCACCTACTTCAACACCACCCCGCTGGGCCGCGCCGTGACCGGTACCATGCTGGTGGCCGCCATGAAGGAAGACGACGTCAACATCTGGGGCGACGGCAGCACCTTCAAGGGCAATGACATCGAGCGTTTTTACCGCTACGGCTTGCTGACCAACCCCAGCCTCAAGATCTACAAGCCTTGGCTGGACCAGCTGTTCATCGACGAGCTGGGTGGCCGTGCCGAAATGAGCGCTTTCATGACCGCCAACGGATTTGGCTACAAGATGAGCGCCGAGAAGGCCTACTCCACCGACAGCAACATGCTGGGCGCGACCCACGAAGCCAAAGACCTGGAGCACCTGAGCTCCGGCATCCGCATCGTCAACCCCATCATGGGCGTGGCGTTCTGGAAGCCCGAAGTCGAAGTCAAGGCCGAAGAAGTCAGCGTGCGCTTTGAAGAAGGCATGCCTGTGGCCCTGAACGGCGTGGAATACGCCGACCCGGTGGCGCTGTTCCTCAAAGCCAACGAGATCGGCGGCCGCCATGGTCTGGGCATGAGCGACCAGATCGAAAACCGCATCATCGAAGCCAAGAGCCGCGGCATCTACGAAGCCCCTGGCATGGCGCTGTTGCACATCGCCTATGAGCGCTTGGTCACCGGCATCCACAACGAAGACACCATTGAGCAATACCGCATGAATGGCCTGCGATTGGGTCGCTTGTTGTACCAAGGCCGTTGGTTTGACCCTCAGTGCATCATGCTGCGCGAAACCGCCCAGCGCTGGGTGGCCCGCGCCGTCACGGGCACCGTGACACTGGAACTGCGCCGTGGCAACGACTACAGCATCCTGAACACCGACAGCCCCAACCTGACTTATGCGCCTGAGCGCCTGTCCATGGAAAAAGTGGAAGACGCGCCGTTTAGCCCCCTCGATCGCATCGGCCAACTGACCATGCGCAACCTGGACATCACCGACACCCGCGCCAAACTGGGCATCTACGCCCACACTGGTTTGTTGTCGGTGGGCGAAGGCCCGCACATCTACAAGTTGGATGGCAACGGCAAGAAGTGATGCGTTGATGCTTCAATGAAAAACGGCCTTCGGGCCGTTTTTTTGTTGTGTGCTTGGTTCTGTGGGAGTTTTCCGCCTTGGCGCGGGTGCCTGCCGGCTCGCCTCATAACTCGCTTCGCTCGCCAAATCGGCGAATCCGGCAGGCACCCGCACCAAGGCTAGGTCCTGTCACAAACAGGGAAAGTCTTTGACCAACCAGCAACGCAGCCCTGGGTATTGGCCTGAGCGGATCGGCCGATTTGGCGAGCGAAGCGAGTTATGAGGCCGACCGCTCAGGCCCCAACCCAGCGCGGAATAACCCCAAAGACGCAAAAATCAAATCACCACAGGCTCAGGCTCCAGCCGAATCCCAAACCGCTCGTAGACGCTGGTCTGAATGGCCTTAGCCAGCGTCATCACCTCGCCGCCGGTGCAAGGGTTCTCGCGTCCACCCCGGTTGACCAGCACCAGCGCCTGCTTTTCGTAGACACCAGCGTGGCCCACGGTCTTGCCTTTCCAGCCGCAGGCGTCGATCAGCCAACCTGCTGCGAGCTTGATAGAGCCGTCGGGCATGGGGTAGTGCACCACCTTGGGCTCGCGGGCGATGATGTCGGCGCATTGCTCGGGCGTGACGGTGGGGTTCTTGAAGAAGCTGCCCGCGTTGCCCAACACAGCCGGGTCGGGCAATTTGGCGCGGCGAATGGCCACGACCCAGTCAAAAATCTGCCGGGCATCGGGTTTGGCGATGCCGGTCTCGGCCATTTTGCGTTGCAGATCCAAATAACCCAGCTCGGCCTTCCAGCGCTTGGGCAGCGCCAAGCGCACCCGCAAGATCACCGCTCTGCCGGCCAGGCCCAAACCATCAGGGCCGCCTGAGGCGTGTTTGAACACCGAATCGCGGTAACTGAAGCCGCACTGCGCGGCGTTCAGGCTGAACAACTCGCCCGTCAGCAGGTCCATGGCGTCGAGTGAGTCAAAGCGGTCTTGCAGCTCCACACCATAGGCACCGATGTTTTGCACGGGCGATGCACCCACGGTGCCAGGAATCAGGGCCATGTTTTCCAAGCCCGGGTAGCCGTTTTCCAGCGTCCAGGCCACCAAAGCGTGCCAATCAACCCCGGCGCCTGCCTCGACCACCCAATGCTTGTCGGTCTCGCTGGCCAGGCGCAGGCCAGGCACCTCGATCTTGAGCACCAGCGACTTGACATCCCCCGTTAAAACAATGTTGCTGCCGCCGCCCAGCACTTGTCGGGGCCAAATGGCCAATTGGGGGTCAGCCATCACGGCCAGCAAGTCTGCTTCTGAATGAACCCGCACCAAAGCGTGGGCTTTGGCAGCAATGCCAAAGGTGTTGTACGGCTGCAGGGGGACATTTTTCTCAAGGAACATGGGAGAATTGTCGCATTCTCAACCTTTGATATTTCCCACCATGCCCTCGTTTGATACCGTTTGCGAACCCAATATGGTCGAAGTGCGCAACGCCGTTGACACCTCTGCCAAAGAAATCGGCACCCGCTTTGACTTCAAAGGCACTTCGGCCAACATCGAGCTCAAGGACAAAGAGATCACGATGTTTGGCGATGCCGAGTTTCAATTGACACAAGTCGAAGACATCCTGCGCAACAAGCTGACCAAGCGCAACGTGGATGTGCGCTTTCTGGACATCGGCAAGGTCGAGAAAATCGGCGGCGACAAGGTCAAGCAAGTGGTCAAGGTGAAAAACGGCATCGAGACCGAAGATGCCAAAAAGATCACCCGCCTCATCAAGGACAGCAAGATCAAGGTGCAAGCGTCCATTCAGGGTGACGCTGTGCGCGTCACGGGCACCAAGCGCGACGATTTGCAGGCCACCATGGCGATGCTGCGCAAAGACATGCCGGACTTGCCCTTGTCTTTCGACAACTTCAGGGATTGAGCGCTTGGGGGGCTCCCTGCGACGAGGCCCCTGACTCAAAGTGACTCAAGCTTTGACCGCCGCTGTCACCACCACCTCGATCAAATAGGCCGGATTGGCCAGCGCCGCCTGCACGGTGGCGCGGGGCGGCGCGCTGCCTGCGACCACCCAGGCATCCCAGACCTCGTTCATGGCGGCGATGTCGGCGATGTCTTTGAGGTAAATCTGGGTGCGCAAGATGCGGGTTTTCAGATACACCACGCCATTGAAAATGGCCGCCTCGCTGTAACGCGCAGCCACATGCAAACGCTGAATGTCTTGGCTCATGTTTTTTTCTTGCCCAGTTGGGACTCGGTACCCGCCATCAAGCGGTGGATGTTTTCTCGGTGCCGCCAAACCAGCAGCAAGGCCATGACCGCCAAGCTCAAGACCTCGGGCGCAGACGCTTGCCAAGCCACCCCATCACCGAACAGGTAAAAAACAGGTGCAAACACCGCCGCCACCATCGAGGCCAGGGACACGTAGCGCGAAAAAAACAACACAATGGCAAAGCTGAACAACACCGCCAGCGCCAAGCTGCCATTGACGCCCACCACCACACCCACCGCCGTGGCCACGCCTTTGCCGCCTGCAAAACCAAAAAAAACCGGGTACAGGTGCCCTAAAAAAGCCGCGAGACCTGCCAAAGCGGCCAAACCCGCACCCGCACCGTGTTCGGGGCCATAGGTCAGCACCAGCGCCACCGGCAACCAGCCTTTGAATGCGTCCAGCAGCAAAGTCAGGATGGCGGCTTTTTTGCTGCCCGAGCGCAACACATTGGTGGCTCCGGGGTTTTTACTGCCGTAGCTGCGCGGGTCATTCAGTCCCATCAGACGGCTGACGATCACCGCAAAACTGAGCGAACCCAGCATATAACTGGCCAGCACCACGACCACTGTCATCCACACATCCATCCCCAGCTCCCTTGTCCTTGTCAGGCCGTCATTCTGCCAGCGCGCAGTTCACCGGCTTGGCCCCCAGCAGGTGCACGCACACCTGCGGGTCGATGCCCACCAGGTAACCACGCCGTCCGCCATTGATGCAGATGCGCGGCAAGCCGAGGATAGTTTCTTCGATGTAAACGGGCATGGCCCTGCGCGTGGCAAAAGGCGAGGTGCCCCCCACCAAATATCCACTGTGCCGGTTGGCCACCTCGGGCGCGCAAGGCTCAACCGATTTCAAGCCGATTTGGCGGGCCAGATTTTTGGTGGACACCTTGCGGTTGCCGTGCATCAGCACCACCAAAGGCTTGGCGTCCTGGTCTTGCATGATCAAGGTTTTAACGACGGCAAATGGGTCGATGCCCAGGACCTGCGCACTGTGCTGCGCGCCGCCATGCTCCAGGTAGTCGTAGGGGTGCTCGGTGAAGCCCACCCCCTGCTGGCGCAAGAGCGCCGTGGCCGGGGTTTCGCTGACTTTGTCTTTTTTGGCCACGGAGCGCAATCACAAAGCCGGGTCGCGCATTTCCCAACGGATGGCGTCAATCGCCTGGAGCACATCGGGACTCAATTCGGTATGCCAGGCCGCCAAGTCTTCGTTCAACTGCGCCACCGAGGTCACACCGATGATGGTGCTGGCCACGCTCCAGCGGTGGTAGCAAAACGCCAGCGCCATCTGGGTGGGCGTCATGCCGTGGTCTCGCGCCAACTGGTTGTAGCGGCGAGCGGCGGCCAAGGCCTCTGGACGGCCCCAGCGCTGCTTGCGCATCGAGTCGTAGCGGGCAATGCGACCACCATCGGGCACCAAGGGACCGGCCAAATCTTCTTGGTCGTATTTGCCTGTGAGCAAACCAAAACCCAGCGGCGAATACGCCAACATGGACACGTTCAAACGGTAGCAAGTCTCGTCCAAGCCGTTGTCATAGGTGCGGCTGACCAGGCAATATGGGTTTTGCACCGTGGCCACGCGTGGCAGCCCATGCTGCTCAGCCAATCGCACAAATTCGTGCACACCATACGGGCTTTCATTGGACAAGCCGATGTAGCGCACCTTGCCCGCCTTGACCAACTTGGACAGGGCTTCGAGCTGCTCGTGGATCGAGGTGACCGACTTTTCTTTGGTGGGGTCAAAGTAGGTCATGCCAAACACCGGCACATGGCGCTCGGGCCAATGGATTTGGTACAGGTCGATCACATCGGTTTGCAGGCGACGCAAACTGGCATCGCAAGAATTCAGGATGTCTTGCCCTGTCATGCCGGAACCCTCACGGACCCAGGGCATGCCACGCGAGGGGCCGGCCACTTTGGTGGCCAGCACCAACTTTTGCCGAACACCGGGGTTTTTGGCGAACCAGTTGCCGATGTAGATTTCGGTGAAACCACAAGTGTCTGCGGTGGTGGGCACGGCATAAATCTCGGCGGTGTCGATGAAGTTGATGCCGGCATCCAGCGAGCGGTCCAGGATGGCGTGCGAATCGGCTTCGTTGACCTGCTGGCCAAAGGTCATGGTGCCCAGGCAAATGGGGGTGACGTGTAAATCGGATGGTCCGAGCTGAACGGTTTTCATGGTGTTTCCTGTTGGGTGGTCATGTCGGCTGTTGCGTTCCAAACGCAGGCCTGGGGCAAATGGCCAGATTTTGTCACGCGTCACGCCTTTGCAGCGATCCGGGCTGTCGCACGTGCTTCTTCCTGCAAGCGCAACACCCGGCGTTGCACCTTGCCCGTGGTGGTCATGGGCAGCTGTTCGATGAACTCGATCTCTTTGGGGTATTCGTAAGGGGCCAGCAGGCCCTTCACATGGGCTTGCAGGTCGCGGCGCACCGCGTCGTCAAAGTCAGCTTGCTGCTCAGCTGAAGGCCGGCGAGCCAGCCAATCGGGCGACAACACCACATAGGCCTTGACCACAGCACCCCGGTCAGCGTCGGGCTTGGGCACCACGGCGGCATTCTGCACGGCCGGGTGTTTGACCAAACAGTTTTCAATCTCACCCGGCCCGATGCGGTAACCGGCGGCTTTGAACATGTCGTCGGTGCGACCTTGGTACCAAAGGTAGCCATCCTCGTCCGCCACCGCCATGTCGCCGGTGCGGCACCAGTTGCCCGTGTATTTGGCCTGAGTGGCTTTGACGTTGTTCCAGTAACCCAAAAAGAACACCGGATCGGGCTGACCGTGCACATCGAATCGGTTCACCGCCACCTCGCCCGGTGTGCCGGGTGGGCACAAGCGCCCGGCTTCGTCAATGACCGCCACCAGGTGCCCTGGATAACCCTTGCCCATGCTGCCGGGTTTGGCAGGCCACAAGCGGGTGCAATTGCCCACCACGTAATTGATCTCGGTCTGGCCAAACATCTCGTTCAATGTGACGCCCATTTGGGCTTGGCAGTAGCCAAACACCGCATCACCCACCGCCTCGCCCGCGCTCATCATGGCTTGCAGTTTCAAACGGTAGCGGGCTTTCACGTCGGGCACCGCCTTCATCATGGCTTTGAGCGCTGTGGGGAACAAAAAGGTGTGTGTCACGCCGTGGCTTTGCAGGATCTCAAAGGCCAGTTCGGGGGAAAACCGCCCATTGAAGGCCACGATGGGCCGCCCAAAGAAAAGGCTGGGCAGCAAGGCGTCCATCAAGCCCCCGGTCCAAGCCCAGTCGGCCGGTGACCAGAACACCGCTTTTGAGGGCTGGCCAGCCTTGAAGGGGTCAAAGCCAAACCAGTTTTGGCTGCACACAAAACCCGTGAGATTCCCGATCAAAGCGCGATGGGGGATGAGTGCGCCCTTGGGGTTGCCGGTGGTGCCGCTGGTGTAAATCAGCACCGCCGGTTCTTCGGCCAGGGTGCTCACGGCTTTGAACGATGCGGCCTGGCTGGCCATGGCTTGCGCGTAATCCAGATCGGCCAGCGTCCCGGCCCGCCCCACACCGATCAGGATTTGCAAGCCAGCGCAATCAGGTCGGGCTTGCTGCAAGGCCTGCACGGTCGATTCATCGCACACCGCCACCCGGGTCTGGCTGTCGTTGATGCGAAACGCCAGCGCCTCGGGGCCAAACAGCATGGACAGCGGCATGGCGACCGCGCCCATTTGCAAAACAGCCATGTAGGCCACCGCGGTTTCAAAGCGCTGCGGCATCACAATCGCCACCCGATCACCCCGCCGCACGCCCTGCGCTTGCAGAACCTGGCTTAATTGGTTGGCCGCTTTTTGCAACTGGCCAAAAGTCCAACTGCGCCCCAAGCCCTGCCCTGCCAAATGCTCACGAATGGCCGTGCGCCGCGCAGTGGCGGGCTGCGCAGCCCATTGGCCGCAGCAAGCCTGCGCCATGTTGAAGCGTTTGGGCACTTTCCAGCCAAAGCCCTGGTGGATGGCCTGGTAAGGGTCGGCAGTGTCTTGGGTTGGGTTGGGGACTTGGCGGTCCTGGTTGCGACTGACGCTCATCGTGTGTCTCCTTATGATCGAAAGTATGTACCAAGTTTTACGCGAATCACAAAGCCAATGGGTGCCGCTGCGCGGCTGCCGTTACCACGTGCGCCAATGGGGCAAGGCCTCATCTGGTGGTGCACCACTTGTTTTGGCCCACGGTTGGATGGACGTGGCCGCTTCGTACCAGTTCATGGTCGACGCCTTCAGCGAGGCTTTTGTCAGCCAGCGACCCATCATCGCCATGGACTGGCGCGGCTATGGCCTGACCGAGACCCCGCCCACCGACAGCTATTGGTTCCCTGATTACCTGGCCGATCTGGACACCCTGCTCGACGCGCTCTACCCGGATCAAGCGATTGACCTGGTCGGCCACAGCATGGGCGGCAACGTGGTCATGATGTATGCGGGGACCCGCCCCGAGCGCATCCGCCGGCTGGTCAACCTCGAAGGCTTTGGCATGGCGGCTACCCAGCCTGTCCAAGCACCCAAGCGCATGGCCCAGTGGCTCGATGAGCTCAAAGCCCAACGCGCAGGGGACCACACGCTCAAAGCCTACCCCGACGCCGCGGGTGTGGCGGCCCGCCTGATGAAGACCAACGCCCGCCTGGGTCAGGACAAAGCCGACTGGCTGGCCCAACACTGGGCTCAACCGGGCCCAGATGGCCATTGGCGCATCCTGGGCGACTCGGCGCACAAAGTCATCAACCCCTATCTGTTTCACCTTGAAGAAGCATTGGCCATGTACCGCCGCATCAGCGCCCCGGTTCTGGTGGTGGAAGCTTCTGACGACTCCCTCAGCCAGTGGTGGAAAGGCAAGTACACCTTGGCTGAGTTTCACGAACGCCTCCAATCGGTGCCCAAGCTGGAACAAGCCTTGATCGAAGATGCAGGACACATGCTGCAACACGACCAGCCCCAGGCTTTGGCTGCATTGCTTGAAAAATTTTTGAGCTGAGCCGCCAATTACAATCGGCCACCTTCATTGACCACAGCCCACCATGGAACTGCATAAAACACGGGTCATCCTCTGCGCATTGGCGCTGGCGGCCCTGCCCGCGCTGTCTCAAGAGACGCGGTATTGCCCGTCTTTTTTAGGTGTGAAGGGCGCCCCCGAACCGACGCACCGTGGCGAGATGACCTTTTCGCCTTACACCCACCACTGGAGCCACAACCCAGAGCACAAAAAAGTGGTTCTGTTGGCCATCGATGAGCAATTGCCTGGGGACCGTTTTTGTGGGGTGAGTTTTTTTAGCAACTCCTTTGGACAACCTTCGGTGTATGTTTACGCGGGTCAGCAATACAACCATCTGATGGGCATGCCCAAGCTGTTTGCCAAAGTCACCGCAGGCATCATGTATGGCTATGTCGCTCCCTATGAAAACAAAGTGCCCTTGAATATCAATGGTTTCAACCCGGCGGTCATCCCCTCCCTGGGATACAAACTGAGCCAACACGACTCGGTTCAGGTCAAATTTTTAGGGGCAGCGGGCCTGATGTTCTCTTACGGCAGACAGTTTTAAGCTGTCCAACAGGGCCTGTTGACGCCCATCTCATGAGAAAATGCTGGGTTTACCGCACCGGAGTTTCCCCATGGACGCAGAACACATCAACCAAATCGGCGCCTCCCTCACAGACTTGACCGCTCGTACCCACGAGTTACGGGGGTATCTTTGACTACGATGCCAAATCTGAACGGCTGAGAACCGTCAACGCCTCACTCGAAGATCCATCGGTCTGGAACGACCCGAAAAAAGCCCAAGAATTGGGCAAAGAGAAAAAAGCCCTGGACGGCGTGGTGGTGACCATCACCAACCTCACCAGTGAGTTGGCCGACAACCTTGAACTCTTTGAAATGAGCAAGGAAGAAGGCGATGACGAGGGCCTGATGACCATCGAAGCAGAAGCAGCCAAACTGACCGCGTTGGTGCAAGACCTTGAATTCAGACGCATGTTCCGCCATGAGGCCGATCCGCTGAACTGTTTTGTCGACATTCAGGCCGGCGCAGGCGGCACCGAAGCTTGCGACTGGGCCAGCATGCTGCTGCGCCAGTACATCAAGTACGCCGAACGCAAGGGCTTCAAGGCCACCGTGGAAGACGAGACGCCGGGCGACACCGCTGGCATCAAGGGCGCGACCATCAAGATTGAAGGCGAATACGCCTTTGGCCTGTTGCGCACCGAAACCGGTGTGCACCGTTTGGTTCGCAAGAGCCCTTTCGACTCGTCGGGTGGCCGCCACACCTCGTTTGCCTCGCTGTTTGTGTACCCCGAAATCGACGACTCGATCGAGATCAACATCAACCCTTCTGATGTGCGCACCGACACCTTCAGAGCCAGCGGCGCGGGGGGGCAGCACATCAACAAAACCGACTCGGCCGTGCGATTGACGCACATCCCCACTGGCATCGTGGTGCAGTGTCAGGACGGCCGAAGCCAGCACAGCAACCGCGACGTCGCTTGGCAGCGTTTGCGCTCGCGACTTTACGACTTTGAGATGCGCAAGCGTCTGGAAGAGCAGCAAAAGCTGGAAGACACCAAGACCGATGTGGGCTGGGGTCACCAAATCCGCAGTTATGTGCTGGACAACAGCCGCATCAAGGATTTGCGCACCAACGTCGAAATATCGGCCACCCAAAAGGTGCTCGATGGCGACCTCGATGCGTTCATCGAAGCCTCACTGAAACAAGGTCTCTGAGCTGCTCAGACCTCAACCAAAACGGAGTTAGTGATGCGTGAAGGACAATCCACCACGATCCACCGGGAAGCTTATGCGGCCCCGGCTTTCTGGATCGACACGGTCGACCTGACGTTCGACCTCGAACCCGCCAAAACCCGCGTGCTCAACAAGATGCGCCTGCGCCGCAACCCCGACGTAGCGGCGCAACCATTGCGCCTGGATGGCGAAGACCTCAACCTGGCCCGCGTGTTGGTCAATGGCGGTGGCACCTCGTTCAAAATGGACGGCCATCGGCTGGTGCTGGAAAATTTACCGGAAGGCCACGAGCCCTTCGATCTGGAAATCTTCACGACTTGCAACCCCGAGAAAAACACCCAGCTGATGGGCTTGTACGTCAGCCAAGGGACCTTTTTCACGCAATGCGAGGCCGAGGGTTTTCGCCGCATCACCTATTTCCTGGACCGCCCGGACGTGATGGCCAGCTACACCGTCACGCTGCGTGCCGACAAGACCAAGTACCCCGTGCTGCTGAGCAATGGCAACTTGGTTGAGCAAGGCACGTTGGAAGACGGACGCCACTTTGCCAAGTGGGTCGATCCGCACAAAAAACCCTGTTACCTGTTTGCCCTCGTCGCCGGTCAGCTGGTCGCACGCGAGCAACGCATCGTCAGCCGCAGCGGCAAAGAGCACTTGCTGCAGGTGTTTGTGCGCCCCGGCGATCTGGACAAGACCGAACACGCGATGAACTCCCTCATGGCCAGCGTGGCCTGGGACGAAGCGCGCTTTGGCCTGCCGCTGGACCTGGAGCGCTTCATGATCGTCGCCACCAGCGACTTCAACATGGGCGCGATGGAAAACAAGGGCCTGAACATCTTCAACACCAAGTACGTGTTGGCGAACCCGGCCACCGCCACCGACATGGATTTCGGCAACATCGAATCGGTCGTCGGCCACGAGTACTTCCACAACTGGACGGGTAACCGCATCACCTGTCGCGACTGGTTTCAGCTCTCGCTCAAAGAGGGCCTGACGGTCTTTCGCGACCAGGAGTTCAGCCAGGACATGGCGGGCGACACCAGCGCCCGTGCCGTCAAACGCATTGAAGACGTGCGCGTGCTGCGCACAGTGCAGTTTGCCGAAGACGCCGGCCCCATGGCCCATCCGGTGCGTCCCGACAGCTATGTGGAGATCAACAACTTCTATACCGTCACCATCTACGAAAAAGGCTCTGAAGTCGTTCGCATGATGCAAACCCTGGTGACCACGCCCTCTGACCGCCTAGGCCGCGATGGCTTTGCCAAGGGCATAAAGCTTTACTTTGAGCGCCATGACGGCCAAGCTGTGACCTGCGACGACTTTGCGCAAGCCATTGCAGACGCCAACCCTGGCTCGGCCCTGGCGCAGAACCTGACGACTTTCAAACACTGGTACAGCCAGGCGGGTACGCCGCGCTTGCATGCGGTGGGCGAATACAACCCCACCGAGCGCAGCTATACCTTGACGCTCAGCCAAAGCTGCCCTTCGACCCCTGACCAAGAGCGCAAAGCGCCCTTTGTGATCCCCGTCACGCTGGGTCTGCTCAGCCGCGATGGCCAAGCCCTGCCGCTGCAACTGGCTGGCTCTGCAGACAGTGTGCTCGAGCAAACCCTGGTGCTCACAGAAGCCAGCGCCAGCTTCACCTTTGCCAACATGGACAGTGCCCCTGTGCCTTCATTCTTGCGAGCCTTCAGCGCCCCGGTGGTGCTCGAAGACGGTCTGAATGCAGAAGACCTGTTGATCTTGTTGGCCCACGACAGCGACCCCTTCAACCAATGGGAAGCCGGCCAGCGCCTGATGCTGCAAAGCGCTCTGGAGGCCATCCAACAGAACAAAGACCTGACGGGCTTGCCCGTGCTCTCCGAGGCCTTGGTGGCCGCACTGCGCGATGTGCTGCGTCACCCCAAGCTTGACGCGGCCTTCAAAGACCTGGCCCTCACGTTGCCGTCTGAAAACTACATCGCCGACCAACTGGACGTGGTGGACCCGCAACGCGTGCACGCCCTGCGCGAAACCATGCGCCTGCAACTGGCCACCGCCCTGCAAGCCGACTGGCAGTGGGCTTGGGACGCACACAAGCACAACGGGGCTTATTCCCCTGACGCCAAATCCAGCGGCCGCCGTGCCCTGGCTGGCCTGGCCATGACCATGCTGTGCGTGGCCGCCTTGCACAACAGCGATGACGTCACACCGACACGCGTGTTCCAGCAGTTCAAGGATGCGGGCAACATGACCGACCGCTTCAATGCCTTGTCGGCTCTGGTCGTCAGCGGCCATGCCTTGGCGCAAGATGCCCTGGCCTTGTTTCACAAAATGTTCCTGCACGAAGCGCTGGTGATCGACAAATGGTTTGCCCTGCAAGCGGGCGCACCTGACCGTGCAGGCGACGTGCTGCCTCGTGTGCGCCAACTCATGCAACATACCGACTTCAGCCTGCGCAACCCCAACCGCGCGCGCAGCCTGATCTTCAGCTACTGCAGCGCCAATCCGGCCGGCTTTCACCGCGCCGATGCGGCAGGCTATGTGTACTGGAGCGAACAGGTGCTGGCGCTGGATGCCATCAACCCGCAAGTGGCCGCACGTCTGGCACGCGCCATGGACCGCTGGAGCCGATTGGCCGAGCCCTACCGCAGCGCGGCCAAAGTTGCCATCGAGCGCGTGGCGGCCAAAGCAGACCTGTCAAACGATGTGCGTGAGGTGATCGGCCGCGCCCTGAGCAGCACCTGAACCCAAGGATTCCCCATGAGCAGCAACATTTCCCTGTCCCGCTACCTGGTGGAGCAGCAACGCGACAAAGGTCACATCCCGGCCGATTTGCGCCTGCTGCTTGAAGTGGTGGCCCGCGCCTGCAAAAGCATCAGCCACGCCGTGAACAAAGGCGCTTTGGGCGGTGTGCTCGGCAGCACCGAAAGCGAAAACGTGCAAGGTGAAGTGCAAAAAAAGCTCGACATCATCGCCAATACGGTGCTGCTCGAGGCCAACGAATGGGGTGGACACCTGGCCGCCATGGCCAGCGAGGAAATGGACAGCATCTACCTGGTGCCCAACCGTTATCCGCAAGGCGAGTACCTGCTGCTGTTTGATCCACTTGATGGCTCATCCAACATCGACGTCAACGTCAGCATCGGCACCATCTTCAGCGTACTCAAAAAAACTGAGGGTGGGCAGGGTGTCACCGAACAAGACTTTTTGCAACCCGGCAAGAACCAGGTGGCAGCAGGTTACTGCGTGTACGGTCCACAAACCACGCTGGTACTGACAGTGGGCGATGGTGTGGTCATGTTCACCTTGGACCGGGAACAAGGCTCCTTTGTGCTCACCCAAGAAAACGTGCAAGTGCCTGCCGACACCAAAGAGTTCGCCATCAACATGAGCAACATGCGCCACTGGGACGAACCCGTGCGCCGCTACATCGACGAATGCCTGCAGGGCAAGGATGGTCCTCGCGGCAAGGACTTCAACATGCGCTGGATCGCCAGCATGGTGGCCGATGTGCACCGCATCCTCACGCGTGGCGGTGTCTTCATGTACCCCTGGGACAAGCGCGAGCCGCACAAAGCTGGCAAGCTGCGCTTGTTGTACGAAGCCAACCCCATGAGCTGGCTGATCGAGCAAGCGGGTGGCGCCTCAACCAATGGCAAGCAACGCATTCTGGACCTGCAACCGGGCCAACTGCACGAACGCGTGAGCGTGGTGCTGGGCTCCAAAAACGAAGTCGATCGCGTGACGCAATACCACACCCAAAAGTAAAACCGCCGGGCCATCCTGATACGAGAAAGCCCTGCATCTCTCGCGATTCAGGGCTTTTCCAATTTCAGACGAACTGCGTTCATGCGTCGGTTTCGGGCGGCAAACCTTGCCATGCAAGTGACGTTGGCGTGACAGGGACTGCAACCACCGTCCTCAGGGTTTCGCGCAGCATTTTTTTCTCGGGTAGGCTCAAGGCCCGCGTCAAACGTTGGCGCATGCGCAGCAAAAGTTGGCGGTCCACCTCTTGCGGAATACCTCGACTGACCTGGAGCGCGTCACGCAAGTCCTCGCGCAGGTCTTCAGGTTCGTCGGCCCACCAAGCCGTGATGACCTCTTGCATCGATTGGCGCAGTTCTTCCACGTCTTCGACAGCCAAACCCATGCCCACAGGCAACTTACCCTGCAGCAGATCGGCCAAAATTTGCGAATTGACCACCACCCTGCGATCGGCTTGCGCCAGCAAGCGTGCCCAGCCCGGATCGGTACGCACCATTTGCGGCATGTTGCGGGCCGATTCGTCACCCAAAATGTGCACGCTGACCCCACTGAGTTGGGCCTCATCAATGAGAGTGAGAAAACGCTCGTCGTCACTGGCCACCAACACATGGTCACATGCGTGGTGCTGGGCCAACTGCTTGAGGTCATGCCCCAAGGAACGCAGCAATGAGGCACCGCCATCCGCGTCGTGTGTCTGAACGAGGCGCACAATTTGATCGTCGATGACCCAACCATCCGAACGATCGCTGTACCAGTAGATGCGTCGCAAATCGACATCCAGACCTGCTTGCGCCAGGGCCAAAGACAACAGGTTCAGCAAGCCCTGCCGATTGACCGACTCACCCGAGGCCCCTGTAGCACCCTGCTGGGCCAACCACATCAAAAAACGGGCATCAATCAAGGCCATGCAACTGCCACTGCGGTGCTCGCCAAAGCGCCGCTCTGTTCGGCCATCTTGAGAAAAATAATCGCGTTTCATCACCATTCCATATCTGTAAAAAAATAACGTTGCTAAGGTACGCAACAACCTGATTTTACGGCTTGGACTGGGTGCGATCGGGCACCCTTGATCTTCTCGGTTATAAATACCCACTGTGTCCAAAATCCCTCCCTTTGATCCGCGTCAAGTGCCCGTATGGCAAATCGACCACGATTTGCCCGCGGTACCGTCCTCGCATCTATCGCCCCAAGCGTTGCGGTCGCGTTTTTTGAATCCACCGGTCTGGCAACCCGAAGTGGTCAGAGAAAACTTTTCATCCACCCGTTCACCCGCGCAAGCCGCGGTTTTGGTGCCCATCGTCATGCGTGGCCCCAATGCCTGCTCACCCACGGTGTTGTTGACACGGCGAGCGGCACACATGAACACACATTCCGGGCAAATTGCTTTTCCGGGGGGCAAAGTGGATCCGGAAGATGCCAACCACCAAGCCACGGCTTTGCGAGAAGCACAAGAGGAAATCGGACTCGATGCCCGGCATGTCCAAATCATTGGTGAATTGCCAACCTACATCACAGGCACGGCTTTTTGGGTGACCCCGGTGGTGGGGCTGGTCTCACCCGACATGTCGCTTGTCCCTAACGCAGAGGAAGTGGACGATGTGTTTGAGGTCCCCCTTTCTTTTTTGATGAATCCGGCCAATCACCAACGTCATGCCATGGATTGGCAAGGCCAAAAACGGCATTGGTTTTCCATGCCTTATCTCGAAAGCCGTCCCAGTCAAACCGCTTTAAATGGTGAGATCGAAGCGATTGAGCGCTTCATTTGGGGCGCTACAGCGGGCATGCTGCGCAACTTTTACCGCTTTCTAGCGGCCAACCCGACCACATGAGAAAAGCATGAGTTTTTTTGCCATCTTGCTGGCTCTTGTCCTGGAGCAGGCCCGGCCCCTCAAGACCAACAACCTGTTGTTTTCGACCATCGATCGGTGGATTCAGTGGGCAGTGCGCACGCTGGATGCAGGGGCTCGCTCACAAGCCTGGATCACCTGGGGTGTGACCGTGTTGGGGCCGGCCATATTGGTCATGCTGGTGCATTGGTTGTTGACCTGGGGTCTGGGCTGGTGGGCGGCCGTTCTGTGGAACATTGCTCTGTTGTATGCCACGCTCGGTTTTCGACAATTCAGCCACCACTTCACTGGCATTCGAGAGGCTTTGGACAACGGCGATGAGGACAAAGCACGCGAGCTGTTGGCCCAGTGGCAGCAGGTCCATGTGGGACAAATCCCCCGCAGCGAAATTGTTCGCCATGTGATCGAGTACTCGGTGATCGCCGCCCACCGCCATGTGTTCGGTGTCTTCTTTTGGTATGCCGCCTTGTCGATCATCGGACTCGGTCCAGTGGGGGCCGTGATTTACCGCCTCACGGAGTTGGCGCAGCGCCAATGGCAAGAGCCAGCAGCCGATGGTCCATGGGCCAGTGAGGTACTGCGTTCTGTGAGCGTTCGCGCTTGGCAAGCCATGGACTGGCTGCCATCGCGCATGACCGCCTTGGGTTTTGCCATTGTGGGCAGCTTTGAAGACGCCATGGATGGGTGGCGAAACCATGCGCAAAACTTTCCCCAAGACAACGATGGTGTGATCCTGGCGGCCACCGCTGGCGCCATCAATATCCGCCTGGGGGGCGCTGCCCTGTCGGCCACAAACGAGGAAGCATCCAAAGAGCTGGGGGGCAGCAGCACGCCCGGACGAATCGCCAGCCTGGCGCACTTTGCGCAAGTGGTTGGACTGGTCTGGCGTACCGTGATCATGTGGTTGCTGTTGTTGGCCTTGCTGACCATGGCCAACCTGGTGGGCTGACAAGGCCCACGCCCTCACCAGCGTCGCTGGCCCAATTCTTCGAACAACTGCGCATAAATGCGGTGACGGCGCACGCTGATGGTGCCCGGATTTTGTGCGCTTTCCACCTGTGCCAACACGGCACAACCCGGCTCGTGCAAATGCGTGCAGTTGTAAAACTTGCAGCCGCCCAGATGCTCTCGCAAATCGGGCATGCAGTCGGCCAAGCGGGTGGGCTCGATGTGGTGCAACCCAAACTCCTGAAAGCCGGGTGAATCGATCAAGGCCGTGCGTGCAGCGCCAGTTTCAGCACCCTCTTGAGCCATCCCGTCGAGCGCAGGCACCCAATACCAACGCGTGCTCGTCGTGGTGTGTTTGCCCGAGTTGAGCGCCAGCGAAATCTCGCCTGTTTCGACTTGCGCATCGGGCACTAGGCGGTTGATCAGCGTGCTCTTGCCGCTGCCGGAAGGTCCGAGCACCAGGGTCGTCAACCCTTTCAATTGCAGACACAAGTCGGCCACGCCATCGTCGACCACCGGGCTGCGCGGGTTCAGGCTGATGGGCATGACGCTGTAGCCCATGGCGCGGTAAGGGGCCAAGCGCTCCCAGGCCAGGGCAAAGGGCTGGGCCAAATCACTCTTGTTGAGCGCGATGATGGGCGTGATGCGCTCGGCCTCGGCGGCCACCAAAGCGCGTGAGAGTTGGCTTTCCGAATACTCGGGATCGGCCGCGATCAGGATCAGCACGCGGTCCAGATTGGCGGCAAAAGATTTGGTGCGAATTTCGTCTTGCCGATAAAACAGATTGCGGCGCTCCTGCAGTTTTTCGATGCTGCCCTCGTCGCCTGCAATTTGCCACAGCACCTGGTCGCCCACCACCACCTGGTTTTTCTTGCCCCGGGGGTGGCAAATCAGACGTCGTCCTTCGGGGGTCTCCACCAGGCAGTGGCGGCCATAGGTAGCGACCACCAAGCCCGGCTCCAGATCATTGGCCTGGGGCAAGGCCGGACGCACTTTGGGTTTATTCATGCCGCTTCATGCCGGTAACAAGGCATCGGTTTGAGTCGCGGCCTCAAAGTCCAGTCGACTCAAACCGCGCACATCGTGCGTGTTCCAGCGCACCACGCAGCGGCGGTAGGTCAACACCAGTTCCGGGTGGTGATTGAGCTTTTCAGACAACCAAGCCACGCTGTTGATGAACAGCAGTGCATGGGTGTGTTCGGCAAATGCAAAGGTTTTTTCAATGGCGATGTTTTCGCCATCGCCCGACAAACGCCAACTCGGAATTTGGCCAAGCGCCATGATCACCTCGGTGGGTTTGAGCGCACGAACTTCTGGCGTGCTCATGCGTTTTTCATCCTGAGCAATCGTTCACTTGCCGGAGGGTGCGAGTAATAGAACTTCACATACCAAGGGTCGGGCGTGAGGGTCGAGGCATTGTCTTGGTAGAGCTTGAGCAAAGCCGAAGACAAGTCCTTGCCAGGTGTTTGCGACACTGCGTAAGCATCGGCTTCGAACTCCTGTTGGCGAGATCGCCAAGACGACACAGGCGCAAAAAACAAAGTGAACACTGGCGTGACGAGCATGAACAGGACCAGCGCCAGCGCGTCGTTGCTGCCCGATAAATTGGGCATCACGCCCAAGCCCGTGTAAAACCAAATTTGCTGAGCCAACCAGCCCAGCAACGCCAGCCCCATCAGCGTCATGGCAAAGCTGGTGGCCATCATTTTGACAATGTGCTTGTGTTTGAAGTGACCCAACTCATGGGCCAGCACCGCTTCCATTTCGGCCGGGCTCAGTTGCTTGAGCAAGGTATCGAAAAACACCACGCGCTTGCTGGCGCCAAAGCCTGTGAAAAAAGCATTGGAGTGTGCCGATCGGCGGCTGCCATCCATCACAAAAAAACCTTTGGCGGTGAAGCCTGCCCGTTGCATCAGGTTCTGCACGCGGGCCTTGAGCGACTCGTCTTCCAAGGGGGTGAATTTATTGAACAGCGGCATGATCAGATTCGGGGCAATGGCCATCAAAAACAGTTGCCAAACGACCAGCACGCCCCAGGCCCACAGCCACCACCACTCGCCACCGGCTTGCATGAGCCACAACACCACCCACAAAAGCGGCAGGCCCAGCACCAAACCCAGCACCAGGCCCTTGGCCATGTCGGCCAGCCACAAGGCGGGCGTGATGTTGTTGAAGCCAAAGCGTTGCTCCACGCCAAAGGTTTGCACCAAGGACAAGGGTAGCCCCATCAAGCCACCCACCAGCGTGAAGCCCAGCACCAGCGCGATTTGCTGCGCCATGCCGGGACCCATCCAGCCCAACAGCACTTGGTTGAGCGCATCGAGCCCGCCCAGAAGCGTCCAGCCCAGCAAAACGGCGGCATCCAGCGCGATATCAATTTGTGACAATCGCGCTTTGGCCAAGGTGTAATCGGCCGCTTTTTGGTGGTCGGCCAAACCCATGGTGTCAGCATAGGCTTGCGGCACCGCGCTTCGGTGGCGTGCCACATGCCGCACTTGGCGGGCGTTGAGCCAAAATTTGAGCACCACATGCGCCAACAAGGCTGCGACCAAAGTCAAGGTCAAAGTCAAGGAAGAGTTCATCGGTCTATTGTAGAAGCGGCCTTGTCTGGCCCGCATGAACAGGGGTTTGCACCTCGGAGCGCAAAACCTGGCTACGTCGCGGGTCTCGATTGCCTGGCCTCACGCTGACCGCCCCTGTGCATCGGCGACAATCTGAACATGTCCGATGTGAACTCCCCCACGCCTGAAGCCTCAGCGCTGCCCAAATCCGATCAAAACCTGGTCTGGATCGATTGTGAAATGACGGGGCTGGACCCCGAAAAAGAACGCCTGTTGGAAATCGCCGTGATCGTGACGGGCCCGCACCTCTCGCCCCGCATCGAAGGTCCGGTATTGGTGATTCACCAAAGCGACGAACTGCTCAACCAAATGGACAAGTGGAACAAAGGCACCCACGGTAAAAGCGGGCTGATCGACAAAGTCAAGGCCTCCACGATCAGCGAGGCCGATGCTGAAGAACAAATCCTGGCCTTTTTGAAAAAGTACATTCCTAAAAACAGCTCACCGCTGTGCGGCAATACCATCAGCCAAGACCGCCGATTTTTGGTCAAGTACATGCCCAAACTGGAGGCCTTCTTCCACTATCGCAACTTGGATGTGAGCACCCTCAAAGAACTGTCGCGCCGCTGGAAGCCCGATGTGTATGCCAGTTTCAAAAAGCAACAAAAGCACACCGCACTGGCCGATGTGCACGAATCCATCGACGAATTGGCCCATTACCGCGAGCACTTCATTCGGCTTTGATAAATTTCAGGGAAAACCCTAGCGCTTTTCTTTTTGTCGTGTCATAATCACTGGCTTGCTGAATGAAAAGTTCAGCATTTCTCACATCTCCCTTCATGCTTTGACCCAAAGATAGGGTCACTCTCAGCGGCCAGGCTCTCAGCCTTGCGCCTCTCGCGAGCACCGTTTGATGGTTGATGTTTTTTCAACCTAGCGGTGCCTTTGACCCCATGCACAACAGCAGCCTGTTGGCGGTCCTTGTTCCGTGCGAGTTTTTTTGATCCACATGACTGACACTTTGAACACAGTGCAGGACGACTTGTCGCCTGCCGAAATCACATCCATCGCCACAGCAACGACTGCACACCCCGTTGCGACCAACTTGGCCACCGAAATCATGGTCGCTGCAGTGGCCGAAATCACGCCTGAGGAAGCAGTTGAAGACACGGCAGAATCGACCGAAGAAGTTGAAGCCGTCGCCGATGTGACCAACGGTTTCGTCGAGTTGGGCCTGGCTCCTGAGTTGGTGCAGGCCGTGGCCGATCTGGGCTACACCCAGCCCACCGCCGTGCAATTGCGCGCCATTCCTTTGGCCCTGCCTACTGCGGGTGGCTCCAAGGACGGCAAGTCCAATGGCTACACGGACCTGATGGTCTCCAGCCAAACCGGCAGTGGCAAAACCGCGGCTTTTTTGCTGCCCGTGTTGCACACGCTGATCCAGCAAATGGCCGAGCAAGAAGCGGCAGAACGCGCAGAATTTGACCAAGCCTGCACCGACGCGGCTGCCAAGGGCGAGCCCGCCCCCAAGCGCGCCAAACGCAAAGACCCCACCAACCCACGCAACTTCAAGGCCCCAACACCCGGCGCCTTGATCGTCTGCCCCACGCGTGAATTGGCCCAGCAGGTGGCACAAGACGCCATCGAATTGGTCAAGCACACCCGCGGTCTGCGCGTGGCCAACGTGGTCGGCGGCATCCCTTACCAGTTGCAAATTGCCAAGCTGCAAAACGCCAACCTGGTGGTGGCCACACCTGGCCGTTTGCTGGACCTGCAGCGCTCCATGCAAATCAAACTGGACAAAGTGCAGTTTTTGGTGGTGGACGAAGCCGACCGCATGCTCGACCTGGGATTTTCGGACGACCTGGCCGACATCAACGACCTGACCAGCCAGCGCCGCCAGACCATGATGTTCAGCGCCACGTTTGCGCCGCGCATTCAGCAACTGGCCATGCGCGTGATGCACGACGGCGGTTCTTCGGTCCAAAAAATTCAGATCGACAACCCCCAGGAAAAGCACAACAACATCAAGCAGGTGTTGTTTTGGGCGGACAACGCCCAACACAAGCGCCAGATGCTCGACCACTGGTTGCGTGACGCCACGATCGACCAGGCCATCGTCTTCTCCAGCACCCAAATCGAGTGTGACGGCTTGGCCGCTGACCTGCAGCAAGACGGTTTCTCGGCTGTGGCCCTGCACGGCGCCCTGAGCCAAGGCATGCGCAACCGCCGCCTGATGGCTTTGCGCAATGGCCAGGTCCAGATTTTGGTCGCCACCGACGTGGCCGCTCGCGGCATTGACGTGCCCACCATCACCCACGTCTTCAACTTCGGCTTGCCGATGAAGGCCGAGGATTACACCCACCGCATTGGCCGCACAGGCCGCGCAGGCCGGGATGGCCTGGCCGTGACCTTTGCCGAAATCCGTGACCGCCGCAAGATCGGTGACATCGAGTCCTACACTCGCCAGCCTTTCAAGGCCGAAGTGATTCCAGGCCTGGAGCCTAAGGTGCGCATGCCCGAAGCCCGCAAGCCCATGGGCCGTGGCGGTGACCGTTTCGGCGGCGAGCGCAATTACGCCAACGCAGGCGGTGGTTTCCGGGGTGGTCGTCCCGCCTCCGGTGGCCGCGACTTCGGCGGCAACCGTGACCGCGACCATGGTGGCGGTGGATTTGACAACCGCGCCCCGCGTGGCAACTTCCGCGACGAGCAGCCACGCTTTGAGCAGCGCAGCGAACCCCGCTTCGATGCCCGCAAGGACGGTGGCCGTTTTGACGCACCCCGTGGTGAGCAACGTGGCGGTGACCGCTTTGAGCAGCGCGGCGCACCTGCGCACCCTTGGGACAAGGGCGACAGCCGCCCTGCCCCGCGCCAAGACGCTCGCCAAGACGGCCCACGTCAAGGCGGCCGCTGGGAGGAGTCTGGTGGCGACAAGCGCAACGCTGCCCGCCCTGCCCCCCGCGGCGCGGCCGGTGCAGGCGACAAGTTCGCCCGCGGCCCCAAGCAGTTTGGTGCCGGCAACTTCAAACCCCATGCGGCTGGCGAAGGCCCTGCAGGCAAGCGTGGCGGCACCCGCGTTCTGAAAATCACGCGCGCTTGATCCTTATCCTGGGCTTCACCCAGGACTCTAAGATCTCCAACAAGGTCTTGCACTCACCGGCAAGGCCTTTTTTCATGGCCGGGCGAAATGGCTGTCCGTTTTAACGCGCCCATAAAAAAACCGCCCTGGGCGCAAACCCGGGCGGTTTTTAGCAGGTCCGAAAAGGCTTTACGCTTTGGCAGCAGGTGCTGCTTTGCGCTGAGGCAACTTTTCTTTGATACGAGCCGACTTGCCGCTGCGGTCACGCAGGTAGTACAGCTTGGCGCGGCGAACATCACCACGTCGTTTGACTTCGATGCTGGCAATCACAGGGCTGTAAGTCTGGAACGTACGCTCCACACCTTCGCCACTGGAGATCTTGCGCACAGTGAAGCCGCTGTTCAGACCACGGTTGCGCTTGGCGATCACCACACCTTCGTAGGCTTGGACACGCTTGCGCGCACCTTCCACCACGTTGACGCTGACGATCACGGTGTCGCCGGGGGCAAATTCAGGAATCACTTTACCCAAACGGGCAATTTCTTCCTGCTCAAGAGTTTGAATCAAATTCATTTTTTGAACTCCGTCCGATCATGCCTCGCTGCACAAGGGGCGTTCTGTGCTGTAAAGGCCATACCAAGGCATGACTGAGCCAGATCGCGGCGGGTAGAGGATCGAAAAGCCTTTAATTATAGCTTTTTTGGTGAAGCGCATTGGGTGGCATTGGTCAAGCTGGCTTTTGACCGCTGGAGCGAAGCCTCGTCCTGTCGGCTGAGCTTGCCCAACTGTCGGGCTTGATCCAGCAATTCGGGGCGATGCACGGCCGTCAAACTCAGGCTTTGCTCGCGCCGCCAGCGTTCGATGTGCGCGTGGTGGCCCGACAGCAATTCAGGCGGTACCGCATGCCCTTGCCAGACTTCGGGGCGGGTGTAATGCGGGCTGTCCAGCAGGCCATCGAGCGCCGGGTTGAAGCTGTCCAATTGGTGGCTGCCTTCGTCATTCAACACACCCGGCTGCAAGCGGGCCACGGCGTCCAACAAGGCCATGGCCGCGATTTCCCCACCCGTGAGCACAAAGTCGCCCAAACTGATTTGCTGGTCAACGTATTGATCGATGAAACGCTGGTCTACGCCTTCATAGCGGCCGCACAAAAGCACAGCACCCGCGCTGCCTGACCAGTGCGCCACAGCGGTGTGGTTCAAAGCTTGGCCTGTGGGTGAAAACAGCACCAAGGGTGCCGGATTTGTTTCTTGACGCGCTGCACGGATGGCCGTGAGGCATTTGAACAAGGGCTCGGCCAGCATGACCATGCCAGGACCACCGCCAAATGAACGGTCATCGACGCGGCGGTAATTGCCTTCGGCGTGGTCGCGTGGATTCCAAAAATTCACCTCGACCAAGCCGTTTTCGTAGGCACGGCGCGTGATGCCACTGGTCAACAGCGGCACAAACAACTCAGGAAACAGGGTGATGATGTCAAAGCGCATGGGAATGGCCCTTCATGGCCGAGGCGGCTCAATAGTCGGGCTGCCAGTCGACCGTGATGCGCTTGCCTGGCAAATCTACACCGTCAACAAAAGCCGCCACAAACGGGATCATGCGCTCGACGGGTTTGCCACCTTCCGCAACGGCAGCGGCTTCAATGACCAGCAAAGTTTGCGGGCCGGTGGACATGAGGTCACGCACCTGACCCAGATCCACACCTTCGCGGTTGACGACTTGCAAGCCCAGCAAGTCAACCCAGTAATACTCGCCATCGGCGGCAGCCGGAAAACAGGAACGGGGCACAAAAATACGCGCACCGCGCAAAGACTCAGCCGCATTGCGGTCATCCACGCCTTGCGCACAGGCCACCACGGTATCGGAATGGTTTTTGACTTCTTTGATGGGCAGCACCAACGGCTCGCGCCAGGCCTGATGTGCAGAGGCTGCAGCCTCTAGGCCACGCTGGGGTTTCATCGGCCGATCGGGCGGCAACAAAAACCAGCTTTTGGCAGAAAAAAGCGCCTCGGGCGAGGCGCTGTGGGGCAAGACCTTGAACCAGCCTTTGATGCCCCAGGCATCGGCGATGCGTCCGATTTCGATGGCGTCAGCCGGCAGCGCGGCTGTTTCCAAAGGCGGACGCATGACCTGGGCGAACCGATCAGGCTGCGGCTTTGCCGGCTTGACGGATCAAGCGCTCCACGGTGGGGGAAGCTTGGGCGCCAACGCCCTTCCAGTAGGTCAGGCGGTCTTGAGCAATGCGCAGACCTTCTTCGCCGCCTGTGGCTGTGGGGTTGTAGAAACCGATGCGCTCGAGGAAGCGACCATCACGACGCACGCGCTTGTCGGCCACAACGATGTTGAAGAAAGGACGTGCTTTAGAGCCGCCGCGGTTCAAACGAATAACAACCATGATTTATCCTTGGGTGGTTGGGTCTCTGCGGAACAATTGCCGTGAAACCCGTTTTTTTCAGCGTTTGAGACACGCAAGTGGCCACCCGGCCATTGACACACTGAAAAGCCCACCATTATACAACGGGAGCCTTGCTTTGCCACTGATCCGACCCAGCCGCGACGAAGACGTCGCTGCCATCACGGCCATTTACCGGCACCATGTGCTCACCGGTACAGGCACCTTTGAGATCGACCCCCCCGACGCGGCCAACATGGCCAGTCGCCGCGCCGATGTGCTGTCCAAAGGTTTGCCCTATCTGGTGATCGAGGACCATGGCCGGGTGATGGGTTTCGCCTATTGCAATTGGTTCAAACCCCGTCCAGCCTATCGATTTTCTGCGGAAGACTCGATCTACATGGCCCCCGACGTGCACCGCAAAGGCATGGGGCGCGCCCTTTTGGCCGAGCTGTGCATCCAGGCCGAACGCGCAGGCGTGCGCAAATTTCTGGCCGTCATCGGCGATTCGGCCAACGCGGGCTCGATGGGTGTCCACAGTTCAGTGGGTTTCAGTCATGTCGGTGTCCTGAAATCATGCGGCTGGAAATTCGATCGCTGGCTGGATGTGGTGATGATGGAAAAGCCTTTGGGTGCAGGCGACAGCTCGGCTCCGCAATAATCGGCACATGAAAAACAAAACACTCGCGACCTGGCTAGCTTTTTGGGGCGGCCCTTTGGGATTGCACCGTTTTTACCTGCACGGTTTCCAAGACATGTTGGCCTGGTTGTTGCCGATCCCGACTGCGTTGGGGTTTTATGGTTTGGAACGGGTGAAGCAGTTTGGGCAAGACGACACGCTGAGTTGGATGTTGATCCCCTTGTTGGGCTTTACCTTGGCTGGTTGCGCCATGAATGCGATTTTTTATGGACTCATGTCCATTGAAAAATGGAATGCCCGGTTCAATCCACAGACCGATGCTTTGAACCCTGCTGGACGGACACAATGGGCCACCATCATTGGCATCGTCACAGCCTTGCTGTTGGGCACCACAGTCATGATGTCCAGCCTGGTCTTCAGCTTTCAGCGCTATTTTGAATACCAAATCGAAGCGGCTCGCCTGATCAGCCAGTGATTTCAGCGCCCCTCGCCGCAGCTTAGCGCCCGGCAAGTCACAACTTGATGATCTGCAGCGAAGTCGGCAACGAACCCAAAAGGGCAAGCCTTGTCCTCTGGAATGACCTCAATCGGCTGATTGGCCACTCGCGCCCGATCCTGTGCACTGACTTGATCGGGCCAGACATCGGCCAAGGGCAACACAACAAAGGCCCGCTCGCGCCAACGCGGATGGGGCACCTGCAGACGTGGGCTGTCGATGCGGGACTGGCCATACAAAATCAAGTCCAGGTCCAAGGTGCGTGGGGCATTCACATAAGGCCGTTCACGGCCAGCTTGGGCTTCCAGCGCTTGCAGAGCATCCAGCAAATCAGGCGCGCTCAATGAAGTTTCCAGTTGCGCCACCGCATTCACGAAGTCGGGGCCTTGGGCCTCGTGTGGAGCGCTGCGGTAAAGGCGCGATCGGCCTTTCAATCGCGTGCCGGGCAAGTTGTTCAGCGCCTCAAAGGTTTGCAGCACGGCCTTTCGGGCATCGCCGAGGTTGGCGCCCAAGGCCACACAGGCCGTCACAGGCTCGCGCACAGGGGGCTGCATAGTTTGGCCTGAGGCTATTGGGCGCTGCCCGACTCACCTCCGGCACCGGCTGGACGGCGGCGACGGCGGCGTTTTTTGGGCGCGCCCTCATCGGCCGGCTCGGCCAGAGAGGAAGGCGCATCGTCTTTGGGCGGCAGGGTCGGCCCCGGTGCGGCCACACCATCCGTCCGAGGCGCACGGCGAACACGCGGTTTGGCGGTTTGCAGGGCCTGCTGCTCGGCCTTGGCCGCTTGCACCAGGTCTTCACGCTCTGAATCGCTGGCCATGCTGAACTCTTGCCACCAATCGGCCAAGCGGATGTCCACTTCCTCGATATCGGCACGCAAACGCAAAAAGTCAAAACCTGCACGAAAGCGTGGCTGCTCGACCAGACCAAAGGGTGTGCTGCCCACGCGCTTTTCAAAGCGCGGCTGCATCATCCAGATCTCACGCATGTCGGCCGCCAGCTTGCCGCGGCCCGACACATCGCCAATGCGTGCATCGAACACCTCGTCGATCGCGTCCTGCAAAGCCGGATGCGGATGCTCTTTGCGCGCCAAGCGTTTGGCCCAGCCTTCGCGCACGTCGGCCCACAACACACAGGCCAACAAAAAACTCGGAGCGACCGGCTTGCCCTCGCCCACACGGCGGTCGGTATCGGCCAGCGCCACTTGCACAAAAGCCGTTTCGGCCCGCTCCACCACCACATCCAGCAAGGGGTAAATGCCGGTGGCCAAGCCCAGGTTTTTCAGCTGCGCGATCGAGGCCAGAGCGTGACCGGTCTGGAGCAGCTTGAGCATTTCGTCAAACAAACGGCTTTGCGGCACATCGGCCAACAAGGTGGCCGACTGCGTCAGGGGTTTGGCGGTTTTGGCATCCAGCTTGAAGCCCAAGGGGCTGAGTTTGGCCGCAAAGCGCACGGCGCGGATGATGCGCACCGGGTCTTCGCGGTAACGCGCCACCGGGTCGCCGATCATGCGCAGCACACGCTTTTTCGAATCCTGAATGCCGCCGTGGTAGTCCACCACGATCTGCGACTCGGGGTCGTAGTACATGGCATTGACGGTGAAGTCGCGGCGCGTGGCGTCTTCGTCTTGCGGCCCCCAGACGTTGTCGCGCAACACGCGGCCCGATGAGTCCACGGCGTGTTGCATGCCTTCGAGTTGGCGTTTGCTGGTGCGCTCGTTGCCTTTGACCTGCTCTGCGGCCACGTTGTCCAGGTGTGCCCGGAAGGTGGACACCTCGATCACCTCGTTGTCGCGCCCCCGGCCATACACCACGTGCACGATGCGAAAGCGCCGCCCGATGATAAAAGCGCGGCGAAACAGGCCCTTGACCTGCTCGGGCGTGGCATCGGTGGCCACATCAAAGTCTTTGGGACGCAGGCCCAGCAGCAGGTCGCGCACCGCGCCGCCCACGATGTAGGCCTCAAACCCGGCTTGTTGCAAGGTGCGCGTCACGTTGATCGCACGTTCGTCCACCAAATTGGGGTCGATGCCGTGCACCGATGCGGACACCTCGGTACGCCGGCCAAAGTGGGGCTTGCTGCTTTTGGGCGTTTTGCCCATCAGCTTGTCGATGAATTGTTTGATCATTCTTGAAAGAGTTCGAGGATGCGCCAGCCACGCTCTGTGGCCAGTTGACGCAACCGAGCGTCAGGGTTCGTTGCCACCGGATGGTGGGCTTTTTCCAAAAGCGGCAGGTCGTTCAGGGAGTCCGAGTAAAACGTCATCTCCACGTCGCCCCAGCCCAGGCCTTTTTGGTCCAACCAATGCGCGACCCGGGTGACTTTACCCTCTCGAAACGACGGGGTCCCTCGTATCTCGCCCGTGATCCAGCCGCTGGCATCGCGTTCGAGATCGACCGCGATCAACTCGTCGACACCGAAAGCCTGGGCGATCGGGCGGGTCACAAACTCGTTGGTGGCGGTCACGATCATGACCGTGTCGCCCGCGCGCTGGTGCGATCGTACCAGCGCCAACGCCTCGTGCGTGATGCGGGGGCGGATCACTTCGTCCATGAAGCGGGCGTGCGCCTGCGCCGCTTGGACAGCACCGCGCTCACGCGCTGCGCGGGTGGCAAAGCGCACATAGTCATGGATGTCCAGCGTGCCCGCCTGGTAGTGGGCATAAAACTCATCGTTGCGCTGGCTGAACACCGCCGGGTCGGTCCAGCCCATTTCGGTCGTGAACACGCCCCAGCTGTGGTCAGAGTCCAAAGGCAGCAGCGTGTGATCGAGGTCAAACAAGGCGAGTTTCATTCGTTCTCCAGCATCGCGCGCACCAAAGGGATGGTCAAGGCGCGTTGCGTTTGCAAAGCATATTGGTCCAAGTGGTCCAGCAACTGCATCAAGCTGGCCAGATCGCGTGAAAATCGCTTGAGCATGTAAGACATGACTTCGTCGCTCAAGAATAAGCCCCGTGCATCGGCCTCTTGGCGCAACACGGCGCGGCGCTCGGACTCGTCCAACACCTGCAAGGCATCCACACGTCCCCAACCCAAGCGACTGCGCAGGTCATCCCGCAGTTTCAAATCAGCAGGAGGCAACGCCCCTGCCGTCAGCACCCAGCGGGGCAAACCCGTTCGAGGGGTCAGTGCATTGACAAACCAATTGAATGCCGTGTGCTGTTGCTCTGCGTTGTACAGGTGCACATCGTCCATCAGCACCACGGCCCAATCGTCATTGAACTCCGGCGGACTCAGGGTGTGCGCATCCAGCCAGCCCACTTGAGCGCCCTGCTCATTCAGGGTTTGGTGGACAGCATGCAACAGATGGGTTTTTCCGGAACCGCTCTCACCCCAAAGGTAAGTCGGCACTGGCGCACGGCTGCCGGAAGCGGTCCACAAACGCAAATGGCTCAAGGTGTCGGCATTCGAGCCCGGAAAAAAATTATTCAGCGTGGGCGTCGAAGCCAGGCCGATGTCCAAAGCCAACTGCTTCATGCCTGATCGGGTCCTTGCTCTGCGGCACCTGAACCACTTTTTTGATAAAGATCGCTTTGCAGGTACTGATCTCGCAGACGGCGCAAGCCCACCAACAAAACCGCACTGGCAGGCAAAGCCATCAGCACACCCACAAAGCCAAACACCTGACCAAAAGCCATCAAGGACAAAATGACAGCCAAGGGGTGCAAGCCAATGCGTTCGCCCACCATTCGGGGCGTGAGCACGAAACTCTCCAGCACCTGACCCAAGCCGTACACCACCGCCACCATGACCAAGGCCTGAGCCGAGGCGAATTGCAACAAGCCCGCCAACAAAGCCAGCACCAAGCCAAGGCCAAAGCCCAAGTAAGGCACAAACACAGCCAAACCGGTGAACACACCAATGGGCAAGGCCAAATCCAGACCAAAGAGCCACAAGCCCACGGTGTAGAAGACCGCCAAAGCCAACATCACCAAAAGTTGTCCGCGCAAATACTCACCCAAGACCCGATCACAGTCGTGCATGAAACGGTCAAAGCGCTCCCGCCAAGATGGGGGGACCAGCTCCAACACGCTGTTCACTAAGCGCGTCCAGTCGTACAACATGTAAAACAAAGCCACGGGCACCAACACCGCATAACCGGCCATGGCCAAGGCCACACTGCCGCCCAGCTTGAGCGAGGACATCAACGGCGCCCACCAGTCGCCTCGGTTGGCGCTCAAATACGTGACCAAGTGATTTCTGAGTTCAGCCACGTCCAAAGAAATGTTCAGTCCCAACTGAGCCAACAAAGGGTTGACAAACTCGCCCACGCGGTCCAGCAACACCGGCAATTGCTGCTGCAGCAAGGGCCATTCGCGCACCAAGATGGGCACCAACAACAACAACAAACCCATCAGCGCCAACAAGGCCACAGCTTCCACCAAGACCACAGCCATCGCACGGGGCAAACGTTTGCCGGCCAACCCCTCCAGCTTGAGCACCAAGGGGTGCAACACATAAGCCAACACCGCGGCAATGACAAAGGGCGCCAACACGGGTGCCAGCAACCAAAAAACAACGGCAAGCACCAAGCCCACACCCAGCCATGCGGCCAGTCGGGTCATCAAGAAAGGTAGGGGTGCTTGCATGGGGTCGTGTGTTTTGTCAGGGTTGACCAGGATGGGTCGAGGCCAAGCCTTAAAATAGACCTCGATTTTAGACTGCCAGCCCATTGACGGGCCCCTGCTCCACCCTCAAAGCCCCATGCGGGCCCAAACCATGACTCAAACCCCTCTTTCGTACAAAGACGCTGGCGTCGACATCGTTGCAGGTGATGCGCTGGTGGAGCGCATCAAACCCCTGGCCAAAAAAACCATGCGCGAAGGCGTGCTGGCTGGCATCGGTGGTTTTGGCGCTCTCTTTGAAGTCCCCAAACGCTACAAAGAGCCTGTGCTGGTGAGCGGCACCGACGGTGTGGGCACCAAGCTCAAGCTGGCGTTTGAATGGGACATGCACGACACCGTGGGCATCGACTTGGTGGCCATGAGCGTGAACGACGTGCTGGTGCAAGGGGCCGAGCCGCTGTTCTTTTTAGACTATTTCGCCTGCGGCAAGCTGGATGTGGACACCGCCGCTGCAGTGGTGGGTGGCATTGCCAAAGGCTGTGAGTTGTCAGGCTGTGCCTTGATTGGCGGTGAAACGGCCGAGATGCCCGGCATGTACCCCGCTGGCGAATACGACTTGGCCGGCTTTGCGGTCGGCGCGGTTGAAAAATCCAAAATCCTCACGGGTCAGAACGTGCAGGCTGGCGATGTGGTGTTGGGTTTGGCCTCCAGCGGCGTGCACTCCAACGGCTTTTCACTGGTGCGCAAATGCATCGAACGCGCAGGGGCCAACGCCCCCACCACCTTGGACGGCAAGCCCTTCAAGCAAGCCCTGATGGCGCCGACCCGCCTTTATGTACTGAAC
Source organism: Comamonadaceae bacterium (assembly GCA_021299875.1). Lineage (GTDB taxonomy): Bacteria > Pseudomonadota > Gammaproteobacteria > Burkholderiales > Burkholderiaceae_C > Limnohabitans_A. The sequence continues at coordinate 460,270 of JAJTEW010000008.1, forward strand.
GTCTTGGCGGCTCTGGCGGCCCACCCGAAAACGGAAGGTGCCGCTGGCATCAAGGCCCTGGCCCACATCACCGGCGGTGGCTTGCTCGAAAACATCCCCCGCGTGCTGCCCGATGGCCTGGCAGCGCACCTGCAAAAAGGCAGTTGGCCTCAGACCGAGTTGTTTGCCTGGTTGCAAAAAACGGCAGGCATCGACGACATCGAGATGAACCGCACTTTCAACAACGGCATTGGCATGGTGGTGGTCATCAGCGAAAGCGAGGCTGAGGCCTGCGCAGCGACCCTGCGTGCAGCGGGTGAGCAGGTGTACACGATTGGCCGCATCGCGCCACAGGGCGACATGGCGCAAGTGGTGGTCGCCTGAGCACGGGTCGCCGCCACCTTAAAAACAATCTACAGACTTGGGCAGGGCTGGGCTCAAGCACCACAGGGATTGGCCATCAAAGGCCTGAGAGCTCACTGACCCGGTTTCTGAGGGCGGCCGTATCGGGCGCTGAAGGGGCTGCTTCAAGATAAAGGCGTAAATCCTGCAATGCCTCGTGCACCTGCCCCATCTCGGCATGCACCAATCCCCGGTCTCGCCGCTCGGTCCAGACTTCGGGCAACAAAACCACCAAACGGTCTTGCACTTGCAACATGCGAGGCCAATCCTCTTGTGATCGGAAAATCTCTTTCAAATTGCGCAGCATGCGAGCCAGCACATCACGTGGTGGACACGTTTGCAGATACAAGCCCAAAGGGGTTTCACCATCGTCCAGGTCGGGCGCAGCTTTTTGATCAGCGGGATCGCGGTAAGGACTCAAGCGCTCGGACAAATTGTCCAGGCCCAGAGACTCACCGGTAAGAGGGTCCAGGACCACCAATCCCCCCTCCAACGACACCTTGACCAAAAAATGACCTGGAAAAGAAACGCCCTGCGCTTGCAAGTCCAGCGCTTGGGCCAACTCCAGCCAAACCACCGCCAAAGAAATCGGAATGCCACGGCGCCTGCGCAGCACTTCGTTGATGTAGCTGTTTTCAGGGGCGTAGTAATCGTTGGCATTGACGCCAAAGCCCAGGTCTTTGTAAAAAACTTGCGTCAATATGGCCAAGCGGGTCAGGTCATCGGCATCATCGGGCATGCGCGCAGTGACCCTTTTGAGTAAGCGCGCCACATCGTCCAACACCTGTTGCACATCCAGCGCAGGCTCTTCGTCTTGCGCCAAACTGGCCGCGGCCTCCAGCAGAGGAAACTGGTCGTCGCTTTGCACCAAACTGGCAAAGTAGCTCAAAGGGCTTAAAGGTGACAGGTCCAAGGTCATGGCAAAAAATTCAACGTTTGAGGAAAGACCTGAGCCTCAGTCCGGTGGCCCACAACACACCAAAATAAAGCAGCCCCGCGCTCAGCAAAACAAGCGCCATCCAACCGATGCGCGACCAGGCCTCTTGGCGCATCGCCACCCAGTTCAAATGGTGTGCAGCCCCCCACAACAAGGCCGTAAGCAAAACCGTCGCCAACATCACCTGAAAAGCAAACCGCCACCAACCCGGTTGCGGTTTGTAAACACCCTTGCGCAGCAAACCCCACAACAGCCAAAGTGCGTTGACCAAAGCGCCTAAACCGATGGACAAAGCCAGTCCTGCATGGGCCAAGAAGGGCACCAGCATCAGGTTGAAAATTTGGGTCAGCACCAGCACCACCACCGCGATGCGCACCGGGGTTCGAATATCTTGGCTGGCGTAATAACCCGGCGCCAAGACCTTGATGGCCACCAAGCCCAACAAACCCACACCGTAACCCGTCAAAGCCCATGTGGTTTGTTGCACATCGCGATCGGTGAACGCCCCGTAGTGGTAGAGCACCGACACCAAAGGCTGGGAAAACACCAACAAGGCTGCAGCACACGGCAAAGCCAAAAGCAAAACCAAGCGCAAACCCCAATCCAGCATGGCGGCATAACGGTCATCGTCGCCTTGGGCTTTGGCCGCGGCCAACTGAGGCATCAACACCACCCCCAGGGCCACCCCCAAAATCGCGGTCGGGAATTCCATCAAGCGATCGGCATACGTGAGCCAACTGACGCTGCCCGGCGCAAGGTGAGAGGCAATTTGTGTGTTGATCAGCAAGGAGATTTGGGCCACACCGACCCCCAACAGGGCAGGCCCCATGAGCCGCAAAATGTTCAAGGTGGCAGGGTTGGTCCAGGCTTTTTTGACCGCAGAGGGCCGCGCGCCCAAGCGGGGCAACAAACCCAAACGGGCCAAAGCGGGAATCTGCAAAGCCAACTGCAACATCCCGCCCACCATGACCCCCACAGGCAAGGCGTAAATGGACTCCACGCCCTGTCGGGCAAACCAAGGGGCCAACCACCAAGTGGCCCCAATCACGCTCACGTTCAGCAGCACTGGGGTAGCTGCAGGCACCGCGAAGCGCTTCCACGTGTTCAAAATACCGGCAGACAAGGCCACCATGGACATGAAAGCGATGTAAGGGAACATCCAGCGGGTCATGTTCACCGCAGCGTCATAACCACGCGCATCTTGCTGCAAACCACTGGCCATGGCCCACACCAGCCAAGGTGACACCAGCACGCCCAAAATCGACAAGGCCAGCACCGACCAGGCCAAAGCCGTGGCCACGCTGTCGATCACTTCCTGGGTGGCCTCGTCGCCCTGCTGGGCGCGGGTGGCGGCCAGCACCGGCACAAAAGCCTGGCTGAAAGCCCCTTCGGCAAACAGGCGTCGAAACAGGTTGGGAATTCGAAAGGCCACATTGAAGGCGTCGGTCAAGGCACTGGCGCCAAACATCGACGCCATCAGCAACTCGCGCACCAAACCCGTGACCCGAGAGGCCAGGGTAAAAATTGACACAACAGAGGCGGATCGGAGGAGGCTCACAGTGGCCGAGTGTAGCGGCCACCTCCTGGCATGTCCCCAATCCCATGTCCGCCTGATGGATTGAGACGCAGACCCAGGCGGGCGATCATCTTCAAGCGCCGGACACCGTTTTCGGGTCTGCTAGAATGCCGGGTTCGCTGGACATCATCCTCAGACACTGAAAGAACTCACACATGGCATCCGCTAAACCCAAAAAGAAAAACCCTCGTCTTGCTTCCGGCCGTAAACGCGTCCGCCAAGACGTCAAAATCAATGCCGCGAACTCTTCGCTGCGTTCCAAATACCGTACTGCTGTGAAAAACGTCGAAAAAGCCGTTGCAGCAGGCGACAAGAGCAAAGCCACAGAATTGTTTGCCAAAATGCAAACCGTGGTGGACACCATTGCCGACAAGGGCATCTTCCACAAAAACAAGGCCGCTCGTGACAAGAGCCGCCTGAGCGCCAAAGTCAAGACTTTGGCTGTCGCCGCAGCCTGATCCGCTCCACCAGATCAACAGCCCGGCGAGGCTTTGTCCTCGCTGCCGTTTGAAACGGGTGCGCTGTCCGCGAACACTGAACCGCCCTGGTGCAAACCTTGGCGGTTTTTTCATGTCCTGTTGGCAGATTGGCTAAGGTTGAATTGGCGCTTTTCATAGGCTGAGTTGGGGCCATCGCCGGGCTCCTCATGACTCGCTTCGCTCGTAGAAATCGTCACCCGACGATGGCCCCAACTCAGCGAGGCTCACCGCAACCTATCGAATCAAATCGCTCTGGTAAGAAAAAACCGCCCTGAGGCGGTCGGTTCTTGGTTCTTAAATTTTGAGGGGCGGGTCCGGCAACAAACAGGCCTCGGCCACTTGCAAGCCGTTGTCGCGTGCAAAGTTCATCACAAAGTCCCAGGCCATCACATCGTGATCGCGCAGGTCATGGTGCACCACCACGCATTTCACATGGCCCATCGTCGTGGGAACGCACCATGGCGAATAGCTCAAGTGACTGCCGGGAACCGCGCCACCAGGACGAAATGGGCTCATCACGCCTGCCAAGCGTTCGGCCCAGTCGCTGGGTCTGAATGTCTTTCCGTCATGGGTGATGCCCTGAATGAAGACTTCTTTGGCGGAGTTGGAGACCATCGGATAGAGGGGTTGAAGTGGGGACCAAACACACCGGGATCGCCGCTGCTTTTGTATGTTGAGTATTCTATCTTATATAAGACCTAAGCCCATGCAGATAACCCTGAGGTACAGGGACAACTGCCCCTAAAATAATCATCCAGCGGCCCCACACCATCGGGCCGATTTCATTTCAGGAGTTCACGCATGCCCGCTCACATTGAAGCCGCCTCACCGCACACCATGAACACCTATGGCCGACTGCCCATCGCACTCAGCCATGGTCAAGGTTGCCGAGTCTGGGACGTCAATGGCAAGTCCTATCTGGACGCGCTGGCAGGCATCGCCGTGAACACCCTGGGTCACAACCACCCCGACTTGGTGCCCGCGCTGCAAGACCAGTTGGCCAAAATGATCCACAGCTGCAATTACTTCCATGTGCCCAACGCCGAAGTGCTGGCGGCCAAGCTGGTGGAGATGTCGGGCATGTCGAATGTGTTCTTCTGCTGCACGGGCCTAGAGGCCAACGAGGCGGCGATCAAACTGGCGCGCAAGTTCGGTCACGACAAGGGCATCGACAAACCCGAAATCGTGGTGTACGAAAAAGCCTTCCACGGCCGCAGCATCGCCACCCTGAGCGCCACCGCCAACGAAAAGCTCAAAAAAGGTTTCGGCCCCATGCTCGAGGGCTTTTTGCGCGTGCCGGTCAACGACATCGAGGCCCTGAAAAAGGCCACCGAAGGCAACCCCAATGTGGTGGCCGTTTTCATGGAGACCATTCAGGGTGAAGGTGGCATCAACCCGATGCGCATCGAATACCTGCAGCAAGTGCGCGCCCTGTGCGACCAAAAAGACTGGTTGATGATGATCGACGAGGTGCAGTGCGGCATGGGCCGCACCGGCAAATGGTTTGCCCACCAATGGGCAGGCATCTTGCCCGACGTGATGCCACTGGCCAAGGGATTGGGCTCGGGTGTACCGATTGGCGCGGTGGTGGCTGGGCCCAAGGCCGCCCACATCTTCCAGCCTGGCAACCACGGCACCACCTTCGGCGGCAACCCGCTGGCCATGCGGGCGGGGGTCGAGACCATCCGCATCATGGAAAAAGACGGCCTGATGGCCAACGCAGCCAAAGTGGGCGCGCATTTGCGCGGCGCGCTGGAAAAGGCTCTGGCGGGTGTGCAAGGCGTGAAAGAAGTGCGCGGCCAAGGCTTGATGTTGGGCATCGAGCTGGACCGCCCTTGCGGCGCCATATGGACACGCGCCGCAGAAGCCGGTCTGCTGCTGAGCGTGACGGCCGACAGCGTGATCCGCTTGGTGCCCCCGCTCATCATGACCGAGGCTGAAGCCGACGAAGTGGTCGCGATTTTGGTGCCCCTGATCAAGACCTTCTTGGCAGAAGCGCCATGAGCAACGCCCCAGCGCCCGTGCGGCACTACCTGCAGTTCACCGACCTCTGTGCTGACGAGTACGCGCATGTGTTTGCACGCGCTGCCGAGATCAAGCGCAAGTTCAAGGCCTACGAAAAGTACCACCCGCTGGCCGACCGCACCCTGGCCATGATTTTTGAAAAAGCCAGCACCCGCACCCGCGTGAGCTTTGAAGCGGGCATGTACCAGCTGGGCGGCTCGGTGGTGCACCTGACCACGGGCGACAGCCAGCTGGGCCGCTCTGAGCCCATCGAAGACAGCGCCCGCGTGATCAGCCGCATGACCGACATCGTCATGATCCGCACCTTTGGCCAGGACAAGATCGAGCGCTTTGCCTCGCACTCGCGCGTGCCGGTCATCAACGGCCTGACCAACGAGTTCCACCCCTGCCAAATCCTGGCCGACATCTTCACCTACATCGAACACCGTGGTTCCATTCAAGGGAAAACTGTGGCCTGGGTGGGGGACGGCAACAACATGGCCAACACCTGGTTGCAAGCGGCCGAGTTGCTGGGCTTCACGGTGCACCTGAGCACGCCCAGCGGCTACGAAGTGGACCAGGCCGTGGCCGGTTTGCGCAGCGCCGACAGCTACAAAATCTTCAAAGACCCCGAAGACGCCTGCCGAGGTGCAGACCTCGTGACCACCGACGTGTGGACCAGCATGGGCTTTGAGGCCGAAAACGAGGCCCGTAAGAAAGCCTTTGCCGATTGGTGCGTGGACGAAGCCATGATGCAAGTGGCCCAGCCCGACGCCCTGTTCATGCACTGCCTGCCCGCCCACCGCGGCGAAGAAGTCAGCGCCGAAGTCATCGACGGCCCGCAATCGGTCGTGTGGGACGAAGCCGAGAACCGCATGCATGTGCAAAAAGCACTCATGGAGTTTTTGCTGCTGGGCCGCGTGAACGCCTGACATGTCTGCCTGCACCACCTGCGGCGCTTGCTGTGTGAGCTTTCGGGTGGACTTTTCTGTGTACGAATGCGAAGAAGGCGGTGGCGATGTGCCCGCCGGGCTGGCTTCGCCCATCACCGACCACACCTGCCGCATGCGCGGTACCGACCACAGCCCACCGCGTTGTGCAGCGCTCTATGGCAAAACCGGCGAAAAAGCCATTTGCGGCATCTACGAATGGCGCCCCTCGCCCTGCCGCGAGTTTGAAGAAGGCAGCCCCGCCTGCGAACAAGTCCGTCGCCGCCACGGCCTGCCACAACTGAACGCCTGATGCCGTGTTGAAGAAGCGCTCACCATGACTTTCACCCCCACCCTGCAAGACTGCAAACTGCTGGACGCACAAGACCCGCTGCGCTCGTTGCGTGACCAATTTGACCTGCCCGCAGGGGTGATCTACCTGGACGGCAATTCACTGGGCGTGCTGCCCAAAACCGCCCCGACCCGCGTGGCCCAGGCCGTCGCCCACGAATGGGGGCAAGATCTGATCAAAAGCTGGAACAGCGCCGGCTGGTTCACCCTGCCCCAACGCGTGGGCGACAAAATTGCCCGCGTCATCGGAGCCCTGCCGGGCGAAGTGATCGCTGCCGACAGCACATCGATCAACCTGTTCAAAGTGCTGGCCGCCGCGCTGAACATCACCCAAGCCGACCACCCGCACAAAACCAAAATTGTCAGCGAACGCAGCAACTTCCCCACGGACCTCTACATCGCCGAGGCCTTGTGCCATGAACGCGGCTACACGCTTCAATTGGTGGAACCCGACAAGATCGCTGCGGCCTTGCAAGCCGATGTGGCGGTGCTCATGCTCACCCATGTGAACTACCGCACCGGTGCCATGCACGACATGCAGGCCTTGACGGCACAAGCCCATGCCCAAGGCATCCTCACCGTGTGGGACCTGGCGCACAGCGCGGGCGCGGTGCCGGTCGACCTGAACGGCTCAGGGGCCGACTTTGCGGTGGGCTGCGGCTACAAATACTTGAACGGTGGTCCTGGCGCACCGGCTTTTGTATGGGTGCACCCGCAGCACACCAACCGCCTCGACCTGCCATTCATGCAACCGCTGGCCGGGTGGTGGGGCCATGCCGCGCCGTTTGCCTTCACACCCGATTACCAGCCCGCCAAAGGCATCACCCGCTACCAGTGCGGCACCCAACCCATCTTGAGCCTCACCGCGCTCGACTGCGGCATGGACGCTTTTTTGAGTGCCGAGGCGCTGGGCGGCATGGCCGCGCTGCGCCAGAAGTCATTGGCGCTCACGGGTCTCTTCATGCAACTGGTGCGCACGCGCTTGCATGGCCACGGCTTTGGCATCGCCACACCGGCCGAAGAAGCCCTGCGCGGCTCACAAGTGAGCCTGACCCGCACCGAGGGTGCTTACGCCATCGTGCAGGCCCTGATCGCCCGCGGTGTAATGGGTGACTTCCGCGCGGGCGACGGCGGGCTGCACCCTGACATCCTGCGCTTTGGCTTCACGCCGCTGTACATCGGCTACGCCGATGTGTGGCAGGCCGCAGAGCACTTGCGCCAAGTCATGCACAGTGGCGAGTGGCAAGATGCTCGCTTTGCACTCCAAAATGCGGTCACCTGAAATTCAGCCTGCTCCTGCCGTTTTAACCACCCCCATTCAAAGAACACCGTGCAACTGAACATCAACGGCCAAAGCCGCACATCGACTGCAGACCCGAGCATGCCCCTGCTGTGGGTGCTGCGCGACGAACTGAACCTGACGGGCACCAAATTCGCCTGCGGCATCGCCGCATGCGGGGCCTGCACGGTGCATGTCGACGGCCAGCCCGTCCGCTCATGTGTGATGCCTGTATCAGCGGTGGCCCATCAAGCGATCCAAACCATCGAGTCCTTGGGCACAGCAGAAAAGCCCCATCCACTGCAAGCGGCCTGGATCGCCGAGCAGGTGCCCCAATGCGGCTACTGCCAAAGCGGCATGCTGATGGCCGCTGCCGCCCTGCTCGATAAAAACCCCCAACCCAGCGACGCAGAGATTGACACCGCCATGACCAACCTATGCCGCTGCGGCACTTACCAGCGCGTGCGCGCCGCCATCCACCGGGCAGCCGCCAGCATGAAGAAAGGCGGTGCCGCATGAAACGCCGAACCTGGTTGCTCAGCGCCTTGGGCGCGACCGGGGCATTGGTCGTCGGCTGGGGCGTGATGCCCGCCCGCTCGCGTTTGGGTTCACCCGAGCTCATGCTCAAAACCCAAGGCGATGTGGCCTTGAACGGCTGGATCAAGATCGCCGCCGACGGTGCGGTGGTGTTGGCCATGCCGCGCAGCGAAATGGGCCAAGGCGTGCACACGGCGCTGGCGATGTTGGTGGCCGAAGAACTCGATGTGCCCTTGACTCGCGTGCGTCTGGAGCAAGCTGGCGCTGACAGCATCTACGGCAACGTGGCCATGCTGGTGGCCAGCCTGCCCTTTCACCCGCTGGACAGCGAAGGCGAGCACAAGCCCACCCAAATCAAGATGGGGGAATGGCTGGTGGGCAAAGTCGCCCGCGAATTGGGGCTGAACGCCACCGGCGGCTCGTCCTCGATCGCCGACCTGTGGGACCCTCTGCGCATGGCCGCTGCCACCGCGCGCGCCAGCTTGCTGCAAGCCGCTGCGGCCGCATGGAAAGTGCACGCCACCGAGATCACCGTGGCCTCTGGCGTGATGCAACACGCTTCGGGCAAATCGGCTCATTATGGCCAGATGGTGGCCGCTGCGTCGGGCACCACACCCTCGGGCATCCAAACGAAATCGCGCGAAAAGTGGCAGCTCATCGGCCAACCCGCGCCGCGCACCGACATCCCCTCCAAAGTCACAGGCCAAGCCACTTTCGGACTGGACGTACGTCTGCCCGGCATGCTGTTTGCTGCAGTGCAGATGTGCCCCATGCTGGGCGGCACCGCCGCATCGATGGACACGAAAGACGCCTTGGCCTTGAAGGGCATTTCAAAAGTCGTGCCGCTCGACGCCTGGGGCGGCGGCACGGCAGGCTTGGCTGTGGTGGGCCAAACCACATGGCACGCCCGTCAAGGCGCGCAGGCCATCCAAGTGCAGTGGCAAGCCCCTGCCACGGGCGCGGTGGACACCCAGCGCATCCAGGCCAACTTGCTCAAGGCTTTGAACGAAGACAGCGGCTTCAGCTTCCACGAACAAGGCGTGCCCACCCAGGCCGAAAAATCTGCCGCCACCCGCATTGACGCGCTGTACCAAGCGCCCTATCTGGCGCACGCCACGATGGAGCCGATGAACTGCACGGCACGAGTCTTGGACGGCAAGGTCGAGATCTGGGTGCCCACGCAAGTGCCGCAAATGGCACGTGACATGGCCGCCAAAGTGGCCCAGGTCGACGAGACCCAAGTCACCGTCCATGTCACCCAACTGGGCGGTGGTTTTGGTCGTCGCCTGGACATCGACTTTGTTGGCCAAGCGGTGCAAGTCGCCATGGCGTGCCAAGGCCAACCGGTGCAACTGAGCTGGTCACGCGAAGAAGACATGAAGCACGACTTTTACCGGCCCATGCACCTGGCTAAATTCCAAGCCTCGCTCGACGGCCAAGGCGATGTCAGCAGCTTGCGCATCAAGTCGGCCGGTGACGCCATCACCCCGCGTTGGATGGCGCGGGCAGCGCCCCACCTGTCGGGCCCCATCGACATGCCCGACAAGACGACATCTGAGGGCCTGTTCGATCTGCCCTATGGTTTTTTGAACCAGCACATGAGCCATGTGGCCACGAAGTCTGGCGTGCCGGTGGGATTTTGGCGCTCGGTGGGCCATTCGCACAACGCCTTCTTTTCGGAAAGCTTCATGGACGCAGGCTGGGGCACGCCCCTGCCCGCAGGCCGTGCGCGGGGCATGGCGCTGCACAAATCCTTTGGCTCCATCGTGGCGCAAGTGGCCGAGGTCTCCCTCGTCAGCGGTCAGATCCGTGTGCACCGCGTGGTGTGTGCCATCGACTGCGGCACCGTGGTCAACCCCGACACCGTGGCTCAGCAAATGGAAAGCAGCGTGGTCTATGCCCTGAGCGCCGCGCTGTACGGCCAAATCGACATCGTGGGCGGCGTGGTGCAACAAAGCAACTTTTCTGACGCCCCTATGCTCACGCTCAGCCAGACCCCGGTGGTGGAAACCCACATCGTGCCCAGCAAGCGCCACCCAGCAGGGGTGGGCGAACCGGCGGTGCCGCCGCTGGCACCCGCGGTGGGCAATGCGTTGTTTGCCCTCACGGGCAAGCGGCAAAGGGCCTTGCCTTTGGTGGTGTGATCTCAGCCGCCACGCAAGGCCTTGAGAATTTTTTGGCCGCCACGGCCGTTGACTTCCATGCCCAGGCGCTGTTGTTCTGTGCGAACAGCTTGGCGAGATTTGTCACCCAGCATGCCGTCGATGGGGCCAATATCATGGCCGCGCAGGGTCAGCAGGCCCTGCAACTCGCGTCGTTCGGCCCGCGACAGGCCTGCGTCGTCGGTCGGCCATGGCGTGGCGAAAGGGCCACCGCCGCGCAAGCGGTCACTCAGGTGGGCAATCGCCAAGCCATAGCTTTCGGCGGCGTTGTAACTGTAGAGCGCATCAAAGTTGCGCGTCACCAAAAACGCCGGGCCGTTGGCACCGGCCAAGGTCAGCAAGCCCACTGAACCCAAACTTTCTGGCAAGGCCGCACCATCGGTGCGGCGCACGCCACGGGCGGTCCATTCAGACACCGGGCGCTTGCTGCGTCGGCCTTCTCCGGCCAAAGAGATGCCCGCTGGCAACTTCACCTCAATGCCCCAAGGCAGGCCAGTTTGCCAGCCGGCACGGGCTAAAAAGTTGGCGGTCGAACCCAACGCGTCCACGCTGCTGTCCATCAGGTCGGCGCGGCCGTCGCCGTCAAAGTCCACCGCCAGGCGTTCAAACGTGGTGGGCATGAACTGGGTGTGGCCAAAGGCCCCTGCCCACGAGCCCACCAAGCGCTCGGGGGCGATGTGCCCGGCTTGCAAAATGCGCAACGCCGCGAAAAACTCACCCCTGAAAAAACTTTGACGCCGCCCGTGGCACGACAAGGTGCCCAGCGCCTGCACCAAAGGGTATTTGCCAAAAGTCTGGCCAAAATTGCTCTCCACACCCCACACTGCCACCACCGTGGCCGGGTCCACGCCAAAGCGTTGCTCGGCACGCACCAAGGCTTGGCGCTGCTCTGCCAGTCGCGCCGCACCCTCGGTCACCCGCTCCTCATCGACCAGGGCCGACATGTAATCCCAAATGGCCGTGCGGAATTCGGGCTGGAAATTCAGCTTTTCAATCACGCTGAAGTCGGCCTGCAGCCCCACTGTGTGCCGCGCCCAAGTGGCGTCACTCACCTTTCCCGTTCGAGCTGCCGGACGCAACTCGGCCATACAAGCCGACAAATCGGTGCTTTGCGCCCAGGCTGAAGGGAGAAGGAAAGAGGCGGCCAACACCGCGCCCCTGGCTGCAGCCCGCACCAAGGCCGTCGTGCATGAATTGGATGGATCTGAAGTCATGAAGCAACGTCCCTGAAAGTTGATGGACTGCCAGAAATCGACCCACCGCCGTACAACCAAGGCACATCCATCACCCGCTCGCCCAACAGGCGCATTGACAAGTTGCGCCCCCAAGCCACTGGGCCCGTCGCATGGAAGATGCGGCCATTGCGCATGGCACGCGCTTGCACGCGGGCGTTGCGTGCCCAGCGCTGCTCGGCATAGGTCTGCAGCCGCTCGGCCACCGTCGCGTCAGCCGCGCTCAGGCACTGCGCCAAGGCCTGCGCGTCCTCGATGGCCATGCCGGCGCCCTGCGCCAAGAATGGCCTCATGGGGTGCGCCGCGTCGCCCAGCAAAGCCACGCGGCCTTGGGCCATTTGCTTGGGTGCACTCAAGGGCTCTCGGTCGTGCAGTGTCCACTGCCGCCAAGCAGGCACCGATGCCAAACGCTCGTGTAAATCACGGCCCACCGCGCCCATGGCCTGCATCAGCGCCTGAGTGTGCCCGACCTTGTCCCATTCTTGGGCTTGGTCTGGCTTAGAGCCTTGCACGATGGCCACCAGATTGAGCCATTGCCCACTGCGCACCGGGTAGTGCACCACATGCAGTTGCGGCCCCATCCACACGGTGACCTGGTCGCTGCGCAATTGCGCAGGCAAATCGGCCTGCGCCACCAGCGCCCGATACGCCAGGTGCCCAGTAAAGCGTGCAGGTGCATCGCCCAACAGCAGTGGGCGTACCGTGCTCCACACGCCATCGGCACCGATCAGGGCGCTGGCCTGCAGGCTGAGACCTTCCGCCGTGTTCACTTGCAAAGCCGCTTCGCTGGCCTGACAGCCTTGCACGGTCTGCCCCAGCAGCAGGTCCACCCCAATGCTCTGGACCGCCCGGTGCAGCAGACCCTGCAAATCAGCCCGGTGGACGGTGGCGTAGGGTGCGCCATACCTTGCCTGCACCCGCGCGCCCAAAGTCAGCGTGCCCAGCACCAACCCGGTTAGGGCATCACGGGCTTGCAACTGCTCAGGAAAAGCAGCCACCTGCGCCAGCGCCGCTCCCAAGCCCCAGGCCTGCAAAATGCGCGTCACATTCGGCCCGATCTGAATGCCCGCGCCCACCTCGCTCAGCTGCGGTGCGCGCTCCAGAAGCTTCACTGGCACGCGGCGCTGCGCACACGCCAAGGCTGCGGCCAAGCCGCCTATGCCGCCGCCCGCGATCACCACCTGTTTGTGTTTTTGGCTTGTCATGCTGGGATTGTGCGGCAAGCCCAAGTTTGAAATCTCAACCACGCGATCGAAGGCGTGTGCTTCAAGCGCCCATCCGCACGGGCATGCCCTGCACCGCTACAAAAACCCCTGTCATGTGTGACCCAGGCAGCCGCGCCGATCTGAAACGCCACAGACAATGGCACCATCGGGTAAGCGCCCAGAGCCGTTTCAGCGCCCGTTCATAGGATATGAAGGATCGTTGTAGCCCGGTGTAGAGGGATGCCCTGGGGCCACCAGGCTGTTGACCAAGGCTTCGTCTTCGGCGGTGATCTGCACTTGCAGCGCCCCGGCGTAGTCTTGCCACTGGGCCAAGGTGCGCGGGCCTGCGATCACCGCGCTCACATGGCGGTTGGCCAACACCCAAGCCGTGGCAAAGTGGGCCAAAGACACACCTTTGCTCTTGCAATGCTGCAACAAAACTTGGGCCACCTGCAGGGACTCCTCGCGAAACTCGGTCTCCAAAATACGTTTGTCACCCCTGGCGACGCGGCTGCCCTCTTGCGGTGTTTGACCCGGCGCATATTTGCCCGTGAGCACCCCGCGAGCAATCGGGCTGTAAGGCACCACGCCCAAACCGTAGTGACCACAAGCCTCCAAAATTTCCACCTCGGGCAAGCGGTTGAGCAGGTTGTAATAAGGCTGGCAGACCACCGGGCCAGGCATGTTCATCTGGCGTGCCATGTTGACCATCTCGGCAATGCGCCAGCCTCTGAAATTGGAAACGCCCCAATAACGGATCTTGCCGTCGCGCAGCAAGGCTTCGATGACCCGCAAAGGCTCCTCCAGGTTCATGCCGTTGTAGTCGCGGTGCAGGTAATAAATGTCCACGTGATCGGTGTCCAAGCGGTGCAGGCTGTCTTCGCAGGCCCGCAGCATCCAGCTGCGCGAATAGCCTTGCTGGTTGGGCTGGTCCGACATCGGATTCCCGACCTTGCTGGCCAAGACCCAGGACTGGCGCTGACCCTTGAGGATTTGGCCCACCATCTCCTCAGACTTGCCCCGCGTGTACACGTCCGCGGTGTCGATGAAGTTGCAGCCTTTTTCGTGCGCATCGGCCACGATGGCGCGCGCATCTTCCAGCGGCGTTTGGTCACCGAACATCATGGTGCCCAAGCAAAGACGAGAGACTTTCAGGGGGCTTTTGCCCAAGGTGATCAATTGCATGTCGAGTTCTCCAAACAAACAGGGATGCCGCAAGCGCCTTGGGCTCTGGTTCTCGGCACACCCAAGATCTTAACCATGCGCCTTGTATCGGACTGTCCAAAACGGACACAAAAAAGCCCATGCCTTGTGGGCATGGGCTTGGGGAAGGTCGCTGCAGCGATGCGCTCAGGCCACCGGCACAAACTGGTAGCCATTGCCCGAGGGCGTGATGGAACCAAAGGCGGGGAATGGGAAGTGGAAACCACCGGCCACCATTTTTTCTTTGACCAGCATGTCAAAGATGCGGCGGCGGCTTTGGCGGGCCATCTCTGGGTTCATGTCAAACAGCACGGCCCAATCGGGGTTGCGTGCAAACAAAGATGGCACGTTGGTGATGTCGGCCACATAGGCAAACGACTGGCCTTCAGAGCTCGCCGTGAACAAGGTGTGGCCCGGGGTGTGGCCAAAAGCGGCCACCGACTGAATACCGGGGGCCAATGTGCTGCCGGGCTCGAACTTGACCAACTGGTCAGCTGTCAAACCCGACAAGGCGCGCTTGACGGCCCCAAAGGCACCTTGCATCTGCGCTGGCGCTGCCGCGATACGGGCTTCGTCCGTCCAGAACGCGTGCTCAGGTGCGGGCACATGCACTCGTGCGTTGGGGTAAACCAAATTGCCGTTTTTAAAGCGCAAACCATTGATGTGGTCGCCATGAAAGTGACTGAGTACCACGTTGTTGATGTCTTCAGGCTTGAAACCTGCAGCGGCCAGGTTCCCCAGCAACTTGCCCGTGGTGGGAGGGCCGTTGTCGGCAAAACCGGTGTCAAACAAATAGCGCTGGTTGCCATTGACCAGCAGGAAAGGGGTAAAAGGAATATCGATGTAATCGGTGGGTAGATTTTGAGTGGCCAACAGCGCCTTGATTTGGTCGAGCGGCACAGCGGGCACAAACTCCTGACCCAAAGGACGACGCAAGGCACCATCGTTCAGGGCAATGACCTCCATGGTCCCCAACTTCATGCGTCGAAAGCCCACCGAAGGCAATTCAGGTGCGCCGAACTGTGGCGTGTTTTGTGACCAGACGGAAGAAAAAGTCAAGGCAGTGGCACTGGCCAAGCCAGTACCCAGAAAATGGCGGCGATTGAGCATGTGTTCTCCAAAAAAGTGCTTCTACCTTACGCTTTACCCGGGCCAGGCCCCAAACCAAGCCGATTGACCATGGTCTGTGCTCGGACATGCATCGGTGGGTCCAAGATGAGCCCTTGACTCAACTTGGCCCTTTCAAGGCCCTGTGGAGACAACTCTAAACCACAACCTTAGAGGCACGCACCCCCACAAAATTCAGAGGTAACTGGCTTTGATGGCCGTCATCAGATCAGCGACAAAACGGTTGGCCACATTGGAGTTCGCGCCAATCCAGCCAAAGCGTTGGGAAGCCGTGGGGCCAGAACCGTAGGTGCGCACACCCCGATCGATTGGCCCCGCCAACAAACCATGTGCGGCTTCATCGTAGAACCAAAATTCCAACGGCTGTCCCTCGGCCTTGAGCTGCTCCCCCCATTGGTAAGGCGAAAGCCCCTGCGCCGTTGGATTGATTCGAAGACTGCAGCGTTGGGCCGTGCCTGGCGCTGCGCCTTCGGCGGGCTGATTCACCACACAAGGGTCGGTGCGCAGGTGCATCCAGTCGTCTGCCGTTCTGCCGCCATAGTTGTCGATTTTGCCAAACACCATTTTCAGGGGCACCCGAATCTGATCCGGCATGCCGATGCCGGCCGAAGGCGCCCCTTCAGAAAACACCATCCGGACATGCGCGGGATCCACCACAGCGGCCATGTTCAGCGCCACACTGCCGCCGTTGGACAAGCCATGGATGTAAAGGCGCGTGGTGTCAACGCGGGTGTTTTGACGAACCCAGTGGTAAGCCCCAAGGGTGGCTTTGAAGATCATGCGCTGGCGCGATTCATTGGTGGCGCCGGTCAAAAACAGCGAAGTACCACGGTACTGAAAACCATTCATCTCATAGGCATCAAACAACAAGGTGGCCACACCTCGCGCATTCATCCGGCGAACCATTTCCAGCTCGGCTGAGCCTGGGCCATTGCCCCCGTGGGCAATGATCATCAAAGGCGGCTTGTCGGCCAGCTTGTCCGCCAAGAATCCTGGCATGGACAATTGAACGGAACGGTGACAGGGATCGAACTCGGCCAATGGCCCTTGGACCCGATGAAAGCCTGGTCTGATTTCAAGCAACTGGGCCACGCCCGCGGGCGCTGGACGGCAATCGGATTGAGCTTGCGCAGCAGTCACCAAGGCCATGGCTGTGATGAGAGTACAGACCCTGAGGCCGTGAAAAGCAAAAGCCATTGAAAAGTTTCCTAGAGTCAGTTGTAAACACGCCAAACAGACAGCGGCAATCGGTCAAAGAATACAGCCTGGCCCGATTCAACAAACAGAGATCTGTGATTGTTGAAACCTTGTATGCATTGTTAACACCAACACAAACGGCCCCGAAGGGCCGTTTGTGCTTTCAGCGAGGCACCATTGCTTAGGCCGTCACACCCTTGGCGTTCTCCACATACTCTTCAATCTGGTTGAAGTTCAGGTACTTGTAGATCGCCGCGCCGTCCTTGTTCACGATGCCCATGGCGTCGTGGTTCATTGTTTTCATATAAAACCTGAGGCAAGCCAAAACAGGAAATCCCTGTTCGTTGTTTGTTTGTCCTCTGATAGCATTCCAACACCAGATTCATATTTTTCGAAATCGTATTCCAACCCAACAAACTTCAACCATGACGCACACACAAGTCTTCGCACCAGGTAACTACCGTTTCGTTCCCGGCGTTTTTCAATACTCGGCAGGCGTTGCAGCGGAGCCTGGATTTCGGATAGAACGTGTCCGCTTTATGAAGTTTGTTTCGCTGGCTGAGGGATTTCGCCTGATTGAGCAAGTCCTCCAAGCGGCTGGAAGGCCGCTCACTGCGTTATGCGCCTGCGAATTGCGTTCCCCGCGCCCGTTTGATGAGGCGGGTTTCGAAGTTTTCAACAAGGAATATGTTGGCACACTTGCACGGTGGGGACTGTTTGATGGAAAAACCAACCCAGTTGCAAGGAGCAACGTTTGTCCGGAAATTGCGCCACCAGAGGCCCCCGGTTTTTACGCGTTTTCCTACACGGTTGCAGACGCCTATGCTGCACCTTCTTTTGTCATTGCCGGCAGCGGCGAAGCCCCTGAAGGCAAGGGCAACTACAAAGATCACATCGTCAACCTCGGCGATATTTCTGCAGAAGGATTGCTCAACAAAGCACGTTGGGTGCTTGGTGAAATGGAAAACCGGATGCGTGCACTCGGTTTCGGTTGGTCTGACGTCACCGCTTCTCAACTTTACACCGTGCACAACATCTTCCCCCTCATGTCAGAGGAGATTGGGCAACGTGGAGCGATGCGTGGGGGTTTGACATGGCATTTAAACCGTCCTCCCGTCGTGGATCTTGAGTACGAGATGGATTGCCGTGGTGTGTATTTTGAAAAGGTTCTCGCTGTTTGATTTTGATACCAGCACCCCACAAATTTCAAATACAAGGTTTGTGGGAAATTTTGTCTCGGCATGTACCCAGGAAAATAAATGAATACCCTATCCATGAGCGCTCGACTGAGGCAGCTGATCGAACAGGAAGGCCTTTTGCGCATGCCTTGCGTCTACGACGGTTTGACAGCACGGTTAGCCCAAGAGGCGGGTTTTCCAGCCCTATCCACTTCAGGCAGTGCCATAGCGGCCAGCTTGTTGGGCATGCCAGATGTCGGTCTGCTTGGACTGGCTGAAAACGTTCAACATGCCAGCCGTCTCGTGAACGTTCTGGATGTTCCCTTAATCTGCGATGCCGACACCGGTTACGGCGGCATCCTGAACGCGGTGCGTACCTTGCGCGAATTCGAAGCAGCTGGTGTTGCGGGCATCTACCTAGAGGACCAAGTATTTCCCAAGAAGTGTGGTCAGCTTCCAACAGATACTGCCGTGGAGCCCATCGATGAGCAATGTCGAAAAATTGAAGCCCTGGCCAAGGCCAAGGTCAGCTCTGATTTCTTCTTGATTGCCCGCACCGATTCCAAATCCATGCATGGTTTAGACGATGCGGCCTATCGAGGGCGACGTTACCTAGAGGCTGGTGCCGATGCCGTTCTGGTCGTGGGTGCTGACAGGGCAGATGAGCTTGAACGTGTGGCAGAGGGAGTGCGTGGACCGCTCATGACGGTGCTCCATGAGCACCCTCCATCTGGCGATCTCGATGACGCATTTCTTCGCAGTGTTGGATGCGTCATAGCCATCCATTCCGGAGTGCTGCGCTATGCGGTCGTCAAGAAGTTGCGCGAGGTTCTCGCCACCATGCGTCAGGATGGATCGACTCGTGCCCTGCGTCACGAAATGTGCAACCTAGATGAATACAACAAGGTATTGGGATTAGACGACTGGCTAAAGCTGGAATCCTAAAAAGGTACGCGCAAAAAGAGAATGCTTTTTGAGCAAACTACAACAGAATGAATTTCGAGGCCAACCCTTAATTTTAAAAATCATCCAAAATTATTAAAGTCCTTCACTTGTTTTTTTCATGAAACAGGATAGGATAATTTTTGTTAAATGCTCAAAAAACAGCTCTACGGATTTATCAACAAAGGACTTTGAAATGCGGAAAATATTCGGCTTTGCTTTGGTTGCAGCTTTATTCCAATTAGGTAGCGTCTCGGCTCAGACGCCTGCTGCAGGCGCTCAGACCTATCCCGCAAAGCAACTCCGATTCATCGTCCCGTTCGGTGCCGGTGGTGGCGTCGATATTTTCAGCCGCACCTTGGCTCAACGCATGCGCGATCAGTCGGGGTACACCATCGTTGTCGAAAACGTTCCAGGCGCCGACGGCAACATTGGCGCAGATTTGGTTGCCAAAGCACCGCCAGATGGCTACACGGTTCTCATGAGCGCAGTGACCCTGCAAATTATCAATAGCGCTTTGCAGCCCAAACTCCCTTACGACCTTGTGCGTGACTTCGCCCCCATCAGCCTGGGCACCACTGCGCCACTGTTTTTAGCTGTGCACCATGCGCTGCCTGCGAAAGACTTTAAAGAGTTCAGTGCGCTTGCCAAAGCACGGGCCGGCAAGCTCAACTATGGATCGTCCGGCACGGGCAGTTCCCTGCACTTGGCTGGCGTGATGCTTGACAATGCAACCGGGAATCAAACTTTGCACGTGCCATACAAGGGCGGCGGACCTTTGATGCTCGATCTCATTGGCGGTCATGTTGACTTCGCATGGCAGTTGCTGGGCGTCATGCAGTCGTCTGTAGACTCAGGCAAAGTTCGCCTCCTTGGCGTAGCAGCTTCCAAACGATACCCAAGCCTGCCCAACATTCCAACAATGGCTGAGCAAGGCCTCCCCGGTTTCGAAGCTGAAACCGTGTACGGCATCATGGTACCCAAAGCGACACCGCGCGCCATTCAAGAAAAGCTCAATGCCGATGTGGTGAAAGCGCTTGAGTCGACTGATGTCAAAAAGAAGTTCCTTGAGCAGGGCATGGTGTCATTTCCCTCTACGCAAGATGAGTTCGCAAACTATTTGCAAACAAACATCGCCAAATACACAAAGATTGTGAAGGAATCTGGAATCAAGAAGGACTGACTTCTGATCAGAAATCTTGTTGTCTGGCTGGGATAAAAATTTAGCTTAGTTCAATGGTCATTTAACTAAGCTATTGAGTCCTTTCAAACAGCAAAAATTTCCTCAAGAGCAGGTCGACGGGGTATCAGTCCCTGCTCAAACGACCAGCGAATCTGAGTTTCAAGCACTGCACGGTTGGTTTCTAAACCATACCTCCAAAAATCCTTCCCCATCAGAGCCTGTGTCGCTTCAGCTTCTGCAGTCATCCAAGGCAGCATGATGGGAAGCGTCTGATGCACAGCCAATTGGGCTAGCGCCTGTTGTTTCGCCTTTTCGAATGCTTGAAGAAGCGCTTTGGAAAGTGCAGGTTGAGCTGCAACTACATCTTTGCGAATGCCCATGATATGCATCACTGGGAAAATATGGGTGCGCTGGAAGTAGTCTTTTTCGACCATTCGCCAATCAGGGAAAAGTCGAACCATGGAAGTATCCCTGCCGAAATGTTCGGGAGGCGAGTAGGCAATCAACACGTCCAAATCGCCAGCAACCAGCAGGCTGGACAGTGGTCGGCCTTGGACGGCCTTGATGGATACAGCGTTGGTTGGCCAGTTTTTGCTGTCAATCGTTTGCCGCTCTACGTGGTCGACATCACCAATTAGCCATTCATTGGCCTCAGGGGCAAAACCGTATTCGTCGGCAAGTATTCCGCGAACCACCAAGGAAACAGTATTGGAATATTCACGCGTACCAATGCGTTTGCCTCTCAGATCGGCGGGAGAGCTGATACCCGCGTCAGACCGAACATAAATGGCCGAATGACGAAATGACCTAGAGGGAAAGATGGGCAGTGCAATGTAGGGGCATGTGCCACGCGCGCTAGAGATCAAAAAGTTACTGAAAGACAATTCAGTGACTTCGAATGGCGCTGAACTGAAAGCTTGGGCAAAAATTTCTTCCAGATCGCCAGCAATAAACTGGGTGTTGAATCCCTCAACTGGTATGGATCCGTCCAAGAGTGCTTCAGTGCGATCATAGGCGCCTACAGCAATACGGATGGGGTCAGTCACAATGCTCATCCTTTCATCCACTTGATCGGAATGTCCTGCTGCAAAACCGGTGCGGCACCTTGCAGAAGTTGCAGCTGCGGGTGTCGATCTAGCCAAACCTTGAGTTGCCCACCCACGCCTCCGTGTCGGATGATGTCCTGAAGGATCAGGGGCATTGGATCAACGCCGGCCGAGGTGTTCTGGGTGGTGTTGCTGATCATTCCGGTTTCCATGTCAACCTCAATCACATCACCATCGGCAATTGGAAGTTGCTGCTGACTCCAGCCCGTCAGAACGGGCAATCCATTAGAAATTGCGCCACGCAAAGACGTCCGGGGCATGGAACTACACAGCACCCCCATATTCAAAGCAGCCATAGCAATGAACCCCTGGAAGTGGGGTTTGCCACAGCAGAAATCTTGGCCTGCTATGACAAAGTCGCCAGGCTTGACCCGGCTGGCAAAGCTGGGATCTATGCTTTCGAAAAGATGCGGAATGAGTACTGCAGGATCGGTAATCCGGCCGATGGCAAAAGAAAAGGCCATAACGCCTTCATCCAAGGGAATGGCGTCACCAAAGACATGACAACGGCCTGATTTTTTCAAAGATTTGAGCATTGGAAAATTCATGGGTGAAGAGACTTGCGGGGATCGGCCAAGGAGCCGCTCAGCGCCGAAGCAGCTACTGTGAGTGGACTGCCAAGATAGATCTCGGCTTCTTTAGCACCGAAACGACCGGAGTGGTTGGTGGCGGCAGTGGCAATAGACACCTCACCTGGGCCCAGGGGGCCCATATTTCCACCTGCGCAAGGTCCGCAACCTGAAGGCAAAATCATCGCGCCTGCATCCATGAAAACTTGTGCAATTCCCTCGTTTGCCAAGCGCTTGGCCGTGGCGGGCGATCCAGGCACCACAAACATCCGCACACCGTCTGCGACGCGCCGGCCTCGCATCATCTCTGCGGCATCTACAAAGTCTTGGTACATACCAGATCCGCAGGAACCAATGACGGCATGGTTGACTGAACGTCCGACGTGATCCGCGACATTGGCGGCCCTGTCTGGCCCGCCAGGCAAGGCGAGCTGAGGTTCAATAGTGCTCAGGTCGAAATCGATCGTAACCTCATAGGGTGCATCCGGATCGCTCAGAAAATCAGGCGCACCATCAACGTTGATACCCGGCGGGCGGCCGTTAAAGAGCACGTTGGCAACACCCATCTCCGTCACGGAATTGCAAAGAGCCACCCTCTCGGACAGTTGGAGCCCAACCAGTCCAGGGCCACCGAATTCAATGACGCGGTAATCATGTTTGAAGGCCCAGCGTCCTGAAGTAAAACCATGGGCCAGTAAGAACCCTACATCACGTGCATGGGAGCCCTTCGGCAATTCGCCATTCAAGCGGATACTGACCGTGTGCGGCACTTCGGTCCAAATTGTGCCCGTGGCCAATACAGAAGTCACTTCTGGACCCACAGCCATCGCCAACGCGCCAACAGCCCCGAAATTGGTGCAGTGCATGTCGTAGCACATCAGAAACATACCGGGGCGAACCAGACCACTTTCAATGGGAAAGATGTGGCCTTGACCTCCGCGCCCCACGTCAAAGAACTGATTGACGTCCCAAGCGTTGGCAATGGATCGTATATTACGGCCGCGCTCTACAGCGCGAGGAGAGCTGTAAGAAACCTCATGGTCAGTGACAAAAACAACCTTCTCTGGTGCGGTAATCCGTCCATAGCCCAGACCGCTAAGCTCCTTGTATGCGGTCTCGACGAACCCGTCATGGATGATGAGCATCTCAGGATCGGGATAGACAATTTCACCAGGGGTAACCCAGTCTCGCTTGCAGGCACGTGCAAACATTTTCTGAGTGGCGGTCATGGCCCTTGCTGTTGGAGGCGAGTCTTTTTGTACAGTTTCTTCCATCAATTTACTTTCCAAATGAGGTATTGACCAGAAGCCACGTTGTCAGGATCTGCGCCAAAAGGGGATAAGAAATCCAACCAAGTGCGAAAGATTATGGCCCAGGTTTTGGGCACCACAGACTTGCCGGCAGGCGTCGAGTGAGCGTTTGTTCAGCACCAGTTGCCGACGGCGCGGCAGTTGGTCAGCAGTGAACGCTTGGGCCTCCGCGCCGATGACGTCTCCTGTTGCGTAGTCATGGTTGACCTTTGTCTGTGCCGAGCCCGCACGCACTGTGCCCAAGGTTTCGGTCAAAAAAAACGGCCCCGAAGGGCCGTTTGTGCTTTCAGCGAGGCACGATTGCTTAGGCCGTCACACCCTTGGCGTTCTCCACATACTCTTCAATCTGGTTGAAGTTCAGGTACTTGTAGATCGCCGCGCCGTCCTTGTTCACGATGCCCATGGCGTCGTGGAACTCGGCACTGGCCAGGAACACGTTGGTGTTCTTGCCCAAGCGGTTGGGGAAGTTGCGGGTGCTGGTGGACACCACCGTGGCGCCTTCGCGCACTTGGGCTTGGTTGCCCATGCACAGCGAGCAGCCGGGCATCTCGGTGCGGGCACCGGCCGCGCCGAAGTTGGCGTAGTGGCCTTCTTTGATCAGCTCGCTCTCGTCCATCTTGGTCGGTGGGGCGACCCACAGCTTGACCGGGATGTCGCGGCTGCCGCCCAGCAGCTTGGCCGCAGCGCGGAAGTGACCGATGTTGGTCATGCAAGAACCGATGAAGGCCTCGTCGATCTTGGTACCGGCCACGTCGGACAAGAACTTGGCGTCGTCCGGGTCGTTGGGGCAGCAAAGGATCGGCTCTTTGATGTCGGCCAGATCGATCTCGATGACGTGCGCGTATTCGGCGTCTTTGTCGGCTTCAAGCAGGTTGGGCGCTGCCAACCATTGTTCGACTTTTTCGATGCGGCGCGCCAATGTGCGGGCATCGGCATAACCATCGGCGATCATGTTTTTCATGAGCACCACGTTGGACTTCAGGTACTCCTCGACCGGCTCTTTGTTGAGCTTGATCGTGCATCCGGCGGCCGAACGCTCGGCGGATGCGTCGGACAATTCAAACGCTTGCTCCACCTTGAGGTTGGGCAGGCCTTCGATTTCCAGAATGCGGCCCGAGAACTCGTTGATCTTGCCAGCCTTGGCCACGGTGAGCAGGCCCTTCTTGATGGCGTACAGCGGAATCGCGTGCACCAAATCGCGCAAGGTCACGCCAGGCTGCATTTCGCCTTTGAAGCGCACCAAGATCGATTCGGGCATGTCCAAAGGCATCACGCCTGTGGCGGCACCAAAGGCCACCAAGCCTGAACCTGCGGGGAAAGAAATGCCGATGGGGAAGCGGGTGTGCGAGTCGCCACCGGTGCCGACGGTGTCGGGCAACAACAAACGGTTGAGCCAGCTGTGGATCACGCCGTCACCGGGGCGCAGAGACACGCCACCGCGGTTGCTGATGAAAGCGGGCAGTTCGCGGTGGGTTTTGACGTCCACGGCCTTGGGGTACGCGGCGGTGTGGCAGAAAGACTGCATCACCATGTCGGCACTGAAGCCCAAGCAGGCCAAGTCTTTCAACTCGTCGCGGGTCATCGGGCCAGTCGTATCTTGCGAACCCACGGTGGTCATCTTGGGTTCGCAATAAGTGCCGGGACGCACGCCCTGGCCTTCTGGCAAACCGACCGCACGGCCGACCATCTTTTGGGCCAAGGTGAAACCGGCTTGGGTCGATGCGGGCACGGTGGGCAGGCGGAACACGGTGGACGCCGGCAGGCTCAGGAACTCACGCGCCTTGGCGGTGAGCGAGCGGCCAATGATCAGGTTGATGCGGCCGCCGGCGCGCACTTCGTCAAACAGCACATCGCTCTTGAGTTGGAAGGTGGTGACAGTTTCGCCATTGCGAACAATCTTGCCGTCGTAGGGCAACACGTCCACCACGTCGCCCATGTTCAAACCGCTCACATCGACTTCGATGGGCAAAGCACCAGAGTCTTCTTGGGTGTTGAAGAAGATGGGGGCAATCTTGCCGCCCAAAGTCACACCACCAAAACGCTTGTTCGGCACAAAGGGGATGTCTTCACCAAAGCCCCAGATGATGCTGTTGGTGGCCGACTTCCGGCTGGAGCCAGTGCCGACCACATCGCCCACGTAGGACACCAAATGGCCTTTTTTCTTCAACTCTTCGATCATGGCCATGGGGCCACGCTTGCCGTCTTCTTCAGGCTTGAAGGGTGCGCCTTCGCGGGTGTTTTTGAGCATCGCCAGGTAGTGCAGCGGAATATCGGGACGGCTCCAGGCGTCGGGCGCGGGCGACAGGTCGTCGGTGTTGGTTTCGCCAGGCACCTTGAAGACGGTGATCGTGATTTTTTTCTCGACTTCGGGGCGGCTGGTGAACCACTCGGCCTCGGCCCAGCTTTGCATCACTTCTTTGGCCTTGGCGTTACCGGCCTTGGCTTTTTCGGCGACGTCGTTGAAGAAGTCGAACATCAACAATGTTTTCTTCAAAGCTTGAGCGGCTTCAGTGGCGACTTCGGCGTCGTCCAGCAATTCAATCAAAGGGTGGACGTTGTAGCCGCCCACCATGGTGCCGAGCAACTCGGTGGCCTTGGCTTTGGAGATCAAACCCACCTTGATTTCGCCATGGGCCACAGCGGCCAAGAAGGAGGCTTTGACCTTGGCGGCGTCGTCCACGCCGGGCGGCACGCGGTGGGTCATCAAATCCATCAAAAACGCTTCTTCGCCAGCAGCGGGCGCCTTGATCAACTCGATCAATTCGGCAGTTTGCTTGGCATCCAAAGGCAGCGGCGGAATGCCAAGGGCTGCGCGTTCGGCGGCGTGGTCTCGGTAGGCTTTCAACATGGTTTTTCTCCGGTGAGTCGAGGTTTCAAGGGTTATCGTCCCAAGCCTTTGGTATCGAACAGGCTGGGCGGGGGATTGGTTTTCATGGCCTCGGCATAGGCCAACTGGTCGGGGTGGGCGCACTCATCGGCCAAACGGCGGCCCTTTTTCTGATCCATCAACATGGATTTATTGGCCAATTGGAGCCAAACAGCACCCGCTTTTTTGTCTTCCAAACGCAGCGCACCCGTGCTGGTCTGAACGGGGAACATGCGGTATCGGAAGCCTTTGCCATGCACATGGAAAAAACCAGGCTGCCGGACATCGGCCTCCACTCGAACGCTGGCACCCAGTTCGCAGGGCAAATGGCCCTGATGGATTTGTTGGGCAATCAACAACTCGGGCGGCACAGAGGGCACCAACGCTTGATCAGAAAGAGTCGGAGGAGGCACAGGCGCAGCAGAAGTCGTTCTGTCAAGGGCGGTCGCCGGCGGCAGCACGTCGGCTGCGGTGGTTGCTGGGGTTGTATTTGGCGATGGGGTCATGGGCGCAACCAGTGCGGGGGCATCCCCTGTTGTGGGGGCTGTACCGACTGGCGCGGCAAGTGATGCTGCTTGCGCCGTGGCTGCAGCAGCTGCTTGCAAGCGGGCCGTGACGTCCGCAGACACAACGCGTGATGGCGCTTGGCGAATCGGTGGTGAGGTCTCGGCTTTGGATTTGGGCGCGGCTGGGGTTCGCATTTGGTTTTGAGCCCAAACGGGCAAGGACAAAGCGGCCCACAAAAGAATCCAGCGGGTAATCCAAGACGCAGCAAATTTCAGTTTCATGGGATCCCCTCAGCGCTTGAAGAAGCGAGAAAAAACACCTGAACTTCAGGCGGCAAAAAACGCCCCGTCTGGTGAGCGCGGGTGATCAGTTGCCAAAAAAACCGGTAACTGGCGCGATCGTGCAATTGTCCCGCATGGCTGATCGGGGCCCACTCTGCCGCTTGGGCTGCCAAGATGATCTGGACGGCTTGTTCAATCTGCGCCTCACTGGGGGCCATGGCCTCCAAAATGGGGCGTACCTGATCGGGGTGAATGCTCCACATGCGGGTGTAACCCAGCTCGCGGGCCGCTTTTTGGGCCGCCTTGCGGATGGCATCGGGGTTCTTGAACTCGGTCACCACGCAATGCGAAGGCACTTTGCCATGGGCATGGCAGGCACTGGCGATTTCGAGCTTGGCGCGCAGCACCAGCGGATGGGTGAATTGCCCCTCAATGCCCATGCCGTCGGCTGGAATGGCGCCGCCGTGCGCGGAGACAAAATCCATCAGGCCAAAACTGATGGACTGCACACGGGGATGGGCGGCGATGTCAAAAGCACGGTGCACTGCAGCGGGCGATTCGATCAGCACATGCAAGGGCAAATCAACGGCCTCCGCCTCGATCAAAGCCTGCGCGGCCTGTTGCACATCGGCCACCGACTCGACTTTGGGCACCATGATGTGCGTCAATCGGCGTGCAGCTTGGCCCGCAATGGCCGCCATATCGGCCTGAAAACTGGGGTGATTGACGGGGTGCACGCGCACACCCACACGGGCTTCGGGTGCTGCACCCAGGGCCAGCTCAGTGACCAGCGCGGCGTGCTCGGCTTCGCCACCCACAGGCGCGCCGTCTTCACAATCCAAGGTGACGTCAAAAACGCATGTACCAAGCTCTTGCGTCATGTCGGCTTGCAGCTGCAAGCTTTTGCGCATCCTCGCCTCCACCCCGCTGTAATGGTCACAAACCGGCAGCTGAACGCTTGCGGCTTGCGCACCCAAGAGGACGTCGCGAGGATGGCTCACTGAGAGTCTCTGAACAATGGCAATCAGATCAAGTGGGCCACGCCCGCTTGCTCGTCGGTCAACTCTTTCAGCGTCTTGTCGATGCAGCCTTGGCTGAAGGCGTCAATCTCCAAACCTTCCACGACTTTGTACTCGCCGTTTTCGCAGGTGACGGGGAAGCCAAACATGACGTCTTTAGGAATGCCATACCAGCCTTGCGACGGAATGCCCATGGTGACCCACTTGCCGTGGGTGCCCAAGGCCCAGTCGCGCATGTGATCGATGGCGGCGTTGGCAGCCGATGCCGCCGAGGACAGGCCACGGGCTTCAATGATGGCGGCACCACGCTTGCCCACGGTGGGCAAGAACACATTGGCGTTCCATTCCTGGTCGTTGATCATGGCCTTGACGGATTCACCCTGGATGGTGGCGAAACGGTAATCGGCGTACATGGTGGGCGAGTGGTTGCCCCACACGCACAGTTTTTCGATGTCGGCCACGGCTTTGCCCGTCTTGGCAGCGATTTGCGACAGCGCGCGGTTGTGGTCCAAACGCAGCATGGCGGTGAAATTGCCGGGCTTGAGGTCAGGCGCGGCCTTCATGGCAATGTAGGCGTTGGTGTTGGCGGGGTTGCCCACCACCAACACTTTGACGTCGCGCGAAGCGACTGCGTTCAGGGCCTTGCCTTGGGCCGTGAAGATGGCGCCGTTGATGGCCAGCAATTCGGCACGTTCCATCCCTGGGCCGCGTGGGCGCGAACCGACCAACAAGGCGTAGTCCACGTCCTTGAAGGCGGTCATGGGGTCGCCATGGGCTTCCATGCCGACCAGCAATGGGAATGCGCAGTCTTGCAATTCCATCATCACGCCCTTGAGCGCTTTTTGCGGACCTTCAACAGGCACTTCCAACAATTGCAGGATCACGGGCTGGTCTTTGCCCAGCATTTCGCCCGAGGCGATGCGGAACAACAATGCGTAACCGATTTGACCTGCAGCGCCGGTAACGGCAACGCGGACGGGCTTTTTCATGTAAGGAACTCCGAAAGGTTGAAAACAAGGGTTGCATTCCCTTGCCAACAATCGTGTCGGCAGGGCCATCCGACGAACCGGATACACGCCTGTGAACCTGAAAGAGCTCACCGCGCAAGCAAACAGCCGCAGAGTGTACCCGCGAAAACCCCCATCGTCAATTTGTCTTATGTCTTATATAAGATATGATGCACCACCTGACTTGCACACAACACGCATGCCTGGTTTGCCCATGAACAACCACATGACTTTGAACGAAGCACCCCCCGGCGCGACCGATTCGTCTCCGGCCACACCTGCTTTCAGCCCGCTTTACCAGCAGATCAAGGGTTTGATCTTGCAAAGTCTTCAGGCCAGCGAGTGGAAGCCCGGGGAATCCATCCCCAGCGAAATGGAGTTGGCATCGCGTTACCGCGTCAGCCAAGGCACGGTGAGAAAAGCCATCGACGAATTGGCCAATGACCACCTGCTGATCCGCAAGCAGGGCAAGGGCACTTTTGTGGCCACCCACGCCGAGCACCAGGTGCAGTACCGATTTTTGAAACTGGTCCCTGACCAAGGCGACCTCAACACCGAGGGGCCTGCGCAACGCCACATCGTGGACTGCAAACGCCTGCGGGCCTCGGCCGAAATCTGCCGTGCTTTGGCGCTGCGCTCGGGAGACACCGTGCTGCAAGTTCGGCGCGTCCTTTCGTTTGCAAATGTGCCCACCATTCTGGAAGACTTGTGGCTGCCAGGTACGCCATTCAAGGGACTGACCGCCGAGAGACTGTCGGGTTACAACGGTCCGATGTACGCCCTTTTTGAAACCGAGTTTGGCGTGCGCATGGTGCGAGCCGATGAAAAAATCCGGGCCGTTTTACCTGACAAGACCCAAAGGGAATTGCTGCATTTACCGGCCCACACCCCCCTCTTGAGCGTGGAACGCATAGCCTACACCTACAACGACACCCCGATGGAGTTGAGGCGCGGCTTCTACCGCACTGACACACACCACTACCACAACGCTTTGAACTGAAACCAGCCTTGGACCTCACAAAAATGTTCAAACTGTCACTGAAATGCTCATGTCAGTTTGCTGCGTTGCAATAGAATCCAGCCGTTTGTCATCCATGTCACGAACGCGTTACACCCAGAAAGCACCCACATGACTGAACTCGCCCGCAAGCGGCCTGAATTCCGCAACATCAACGCCCTGAAAGACCTGCCTACGTATCGCCTGCCGGCTGCTGGCATCGTCTCCATCCTGCACCGCATCAGCGGCTTTTTGATGTTTGTGCTGATGCCTTTGATCATCTGGATGTTTGACAACTCCATCACCTCCGAAGTTTCCTACGCCAAGCTCTCAGCCGCTTTCAGTTTGGGCATCGGCTTTGTGCCCGGCTGGTTCTTCAAATTGGTGGCCCTGGCACTGATCTGGGCTTATTTGCACCACTTCATCGCGGGCATTCGCCACATTTACATGGACGCTTTCCATGCTGTGAGCAAGGAATTCGGTAAATCTTCAGCAGTGGCCACCTTGGTATTGAGCCTGGGCCTGACCGCTGTTCTGGCCGCCAAGCTGTTTGGCCTGTACTGATCTCTCAGCCCCTCACTCAAAACAACAAGGAATTCCAACATGTCGTCTGTGAACTACGGCTCCAAACGCATCGTGACCGGTGCTGGCTATGGCTTTCGTGACTGGCTGGCCCAACGAGTGACTGCCGCCTTGATGGCTTTGTTCACCGTGGTCCTGCTGGCCCAAGTGATTTTCACCTCCGGCCCCATTGGCTACGAAGAATGGGCTGGTATTTTTGCCTCTCAGTGGATGAAGGTGCTGACTTTCTCTGTGATCATTGCCCTGCTCTACCACGTCTGGGTGGGCATGCGTGACATCTGGATGGACTATGTCAAACCTTTGGCCGTGCGCTTGGTTTTGCACGTCTTCACTCTTGTCTGGCTGATCGGCTGTGCTGGCTGGTCTGTTCAGGCTCTGTGGCGCCTTTGATGCGTCAGCCCTCATTTTCATTGCGCTGAAACCACACCTACCCATTTACCCATGAGCTATACCAAAGACAAAATCACCACCCGCAAGTTTGACGTTGTGATCGTCGGCGCCGGTGGTTCGGGCATGCGTGCCTCGCTGCAGCTGGCCCGTGCTGGCCTGAATGTGGCCGTCCTGTCCAAAGTGTTCCCAACACGATCACACACCGTGGCAGCCCAAGGCGGCATTGGCGCCTCTTTGGGCAACATGTCCGACGACAACTGGCACTACCATTTCTACGACACCATCAAGGGCTCCGACTGGCTCGGCGACCAAGATGCCATCGAGTTCATGTGCCGCGAAGCCCCCAAGGTCGTGTACGACCTGGAGCACATGGGCATGCCGTTTGACCGCAACCCTGATGGCACGATTTACCAGCGGCCCTTTGGCGGCCACACCGCCAACTACGGCGAAAAGCCTGTGCAACGCGCTTGCGCTGCGGCTGACCGCACCGGCCACGCCATGCTGCACACGCTGTACCAGCAAAACGTTGCGGCCAAAACCAGTTTCTTCGTGGAGTGGATGGCGCTGGACCTGATCCGTGACGCCGAAGGCGACGTGGTCGGTGTGACTGCCCTGGAGATGGAAACCGGCGACCTGCACGTCCTGCATGCCAAAACCGTGCTGATGGCCACCGGTGGCGCAGGCCGCATTTATGCAGCCTCCACCAACGCCTTCATCAACACCGGCGACGGTCTGGGTATGGCAGCGCGAGCGGGCATTCCTTTGGAAGACATGGAGTTCTGGCAATTTCACCCCACTGGCGTGGCCGGTGCTGGTGTGCTCTTGACCGAAGGCTGCCGTGGCGAAGGCGCCATCTTGCTCAACAGCAACGGCGAGCGTTTCATGGAGCGTTATGCGCCAACCTTAAAAGACTTGGCGCCACGTGACTTCGTGTCCCGTTGCATGGACCAAGAGATCAAGGAAGGCCGTGGCTGCGGCCCCAACAAAGATTACGTGCTGCTCAAGTTGGATCACTTGGGTGCAGACACCATCCACAAACGCTTGCCCTCGGTCTACGAAATCGGTGTCAACTTCGCCAACGTCGACATCACCAAAGAGCCGATCCCGGTGGTGCCCACCATCCACTACCAGATGGGCGGCATCCCCACCAACATCAACGGCCAAGTGGTGGTGCAAAACGCCACGGACCACAACGCTGTGGTCAATGGCCTCTATGCTGTAGGCGAATGTTCTTGCGTCTCGGTGCACGGCGCTAACCGCCTGGGGACCAACTCGCTGCTCGACTTGTTGGTATTCGGCCGCGCGGCTGGCAACCACATCGTCGATTTCGCCTCCAAAACCAAGTCACACAAGCCTTTGCCCGCCGATGCTGCCGATTACACATTGGGTCGTCTGAACAAACTCGAAGGCCGTGGCGGTGAATACGCCCAAGATGTGGCCAACGACATGCGTGCCACCATGCAACAACACGCTGGCGTGTTCCGCACCCAAGCCTCCATGGACGAAGGTGTGCAAAAGATTGCCGCCATCCGCGAGCGCGTCAACGCGATTGGCCTGAAGGACACCTCCAAAGTGTTCAACACCGCCCGCATCGAAGCCTTGGAAGTGGACAACCTGATCGAAGCCGCGCAGTCCACCATGGTGTCTGCCGCTGCCCGTCGCGAGTGCCGTGGTGCCCACACCGTGAGCGACTACGAGCGCCCAGTGGATGACGCCGTGGCCCCATTGGGCCGCGACGACGCCAACTGGATGAAACACAGCCTGTGGCACAGCGCCGACAACAGCCTGACCTACAAACCGGTCAAGCTCAAGCCCCTGACTGTGGACTCCGTGCCACCCAAGGTCCGTACCTTCTAAAGATTGCCTGGACCGCTCACCCTCCGTGGCGGTCCACCACCCAAAACACCAGGAGTTCTTTCATGACCCTACGCACTTTCCAAATCTACCGCTACGACCCGGACAAGGACGCCAAGCCCTACATGCAAACCATCCAGGTGGAGCTGGACGGCAACGAACGCATGTTGCTGGACGCCCTGATGAAGCTCAAGGCCGTGGACCCCAGCATTTCGTTCCGCCGCTCTTGCCGCGAAGGCGTGTGCGGCTCGGACGCCATGAACATCAACGGCAAAAACGGCTTGGCGTGTTTGACCAACATGAACACCCTGCCCGGCACCATCGTGTTGAAACCCCTGCCCGGCCTGCCCGTGATCCGCGATGTGATCGTGGACATGACCCAGTTCTTCAAGCAATACCACTCGATCAAGCCCTACCTGATCAACAGCACCATCCCACCCGAGACCGAGCGTCTGCAAAGCCCGGAAGAGCGTGACGAGCTGAACGGTCTGTACGAGTGCATCTTGTGCGCCAGTTGCTCGACCAGCTGCCCCAGCTTCTGGTGGAACCCCGACAAGTTCGTGGGTCCAGCCGGTTTGCTGCAGGCCTACCGCTTCATCGCCGACAGCCGCGACGAAGCCACAGCCGAGCGCCTGGACAACCTGGAAGACCCTTACCGACTGTTCCGCTGCCACACCATCATGAACTGCGTCGATGTCTGCCCCAAGGGTCTGAACCCCACCAAGGCCATCGGCAAGATCAAAGAGATGATGGTTCGCCGCGCTGTCTGATGACCGTCACCCCGATCCTGGAAGACGCGTCGCTGGTCGGCGCTGACCGCCAAGCGCCTTTGAGCGAGCGGTCCCTGAGCAAGCTGCGCTGGCGCAGCCGGCGAGGACTTCTTGAAAATGATTTGTTCATCGAGCGCTTTTTCAATCGGCACGCTTCAAGTTTG
The DNA here is from genome assembly GCA_021299875.1 of Comamonadaceae bacterium. GTDB lineage: Bacteria > Pseudomonadota > Gammaproteobacteria > Burkholderiales > Burkholderiaceae_C > Limnohabitans_A. The sequence goes on from JAJTEW010000008.1 coordinate 493,595, forward strand.
TCGGTGGGCCAAGCCCGGGGCATGTATGTGCTGATGGACCTGTCAGACAACGATCTCATGGACTTGTTGCTGCGCCGAAAGGAACTGCAAACCGAGATCAGCACCGAAGAGGTGCTTGAAGTCCTGAACATGCTGAGAGCGTGAACCCTGAACGGTTCGCAACTGGAAACTTAGAGGAAACCCACCATGAAACTTGCCGATAACAAAGCCACCCTGTCGTTTTCCAATGGCAGCCCCAGCATCGAAATGCCGGTTTACTCCGGCAACATCGGCCCAGATGTCATCGACATCCGCAAGCTGTATGGTCAAAGCGGCATGTTCACCTATGACCCGGGTTTCCTGTCGACGGCCTCATGCCAGTCCGCCATCACCTACATCGATGGCGACAAAGGCGAGTTGTTGTACCGCGGCTACCCCATCGAACAGCTCGCGCACAAAGCCGACTTCTTGGACACCTGCTACTTGCTGTTGAACGGCGAATTGCCCGTCGGCCAGCAAAGCAAAGACTTCCACAAGCTGGTCAACCAGCACACCATGGTCAACGAGCAGATGCAGTTTTTCCTGCGTGGCTTCCGTCGTGACGCGCATCCCATGGCTGTGTTGACGGGCCTGATTGGCGCTTTGTCGGCCTTCTATCACGACAGCACCGACATCAACAACCCGGAGCACCGTCACATCGCCGCGATCCGCTTGATCGCCAAAATGCCCACGCTCGTGGCCATGGCTTACAAATACGGTGTGGGCCAGCCCTTCATGTACCCGCAAAACAGCCTGAGCTATTCCGGCAACTTTTTGCGCATGATGTTTGGCGTTCCTTGCGAAGACTATGTGGTCAATCCGGTGCTCGAGCGCGCCATGGACCGCATCTTCACGCTGCACGCTGACCACGAACAAAACGCGTCCACATCGACAGTGCGTCTGTGCGGCTCATCCGGCACCAACCCATTTGCCGCTATCGCTGCGGGTGTGGCCTGCCTGTGGGGCCCGGCCCACGGCGGCGCGAATGAAGCCTGCCTGAACATGCTGGAAGACATCCAAAAAATGGGGGGCATCTCCAAAGTGGGCGAATTCATGGAGAAGGTCAAGGACAAGAACTCCGGCGTCAAGCTCATGGGCTTCGGCCACCGTGTCTACAAAAACTACGACCCACGCGCCAAACTGATGCAAGAGACTTGCGACGAAGTGCTGAAAGAACTGGGCTTGGAAAACGATCCCCTGTTCAAATTGGCCAAGGCCTTGGAAAAAATCGCCCTGGAAGACGATTACTTCGTCAGCCGCAAGCTCTACCCCAACGTGGACTTCTACTCCGGCATCGTGCAACGCGCCATCGGCATCCCCGTGAACCTGTTCACCGGTGTGTTCGCCTTGGCCCGCACCGTTGGCTGGATCGCCCAATTGAACGAAATGATCAGCGACCCCGAGTACAAAATCGGTCGCCCTCGCCAGTTGTTCACCGGCTCACCACGCCGCGATGTGATGCGTTGATCGGTTAACCACCGAACACCGAAAGCCCGCCTTGTGCGGGCTTTTTTTATTCCTTTGTGTTATCGACATCCCGATGTGGTGGCAGTGCCATGGCCCGGCAGGCCGATTTGCTGGCGCGAAGCGACTGATGAGGCCTGGCGGGCCATGGCGCTGGCGCCACAAGCCTACGCGATGCTTGACGGCTCGCGCGCAAGAGTGACTTTGAAAGCCTGCGAACCGCATAAAATGGCAGGCTGCACAGCAAGGAACCCCCATGGCCCGCACGCTTTACGACAAAATCTGGGACGAACACGTCGTCCACACCGAAGACGACGGCACCTCCGTCCTCTACATCGATCGCCATTTGGTGCACGAAGTCACCAGCCCCCAAGCCTTCGAAGGCATTCGCCAAGCGGGCCGCAAAGTCTGGCGGGTCAGTTCCATCGTGGCCACCGCTGACCACAACACCCCCACCACCGGCTGGGAGCTGGGTTACGACGGCATCACCGACCCCATCAGCAAAGAGCAAATCACCACGCTGGATGCCAACATGAAAGAGTTCGGCTCAGCCGCCTTCTTCCCCTTCCTGTCCAAGCGCCAGGGCATCGTGCACGTCATTGGCCCAGAAAACGGTGCCACCTTGCCCGGTATGACCGTGGTCTGCGGTGACTCGCATACATCCACCCATGGCGCGTTTGGTGCACTGGCGCATGGCATCGGCACCTCTGAAGTTGAGCACGTGATGGCCACGCAAACCCTCTTGGCCAAAAAAGCCAAAAACATGCTCATCAAGGTCGAAGGTGCACTGGCCAAAGGCCTCACGGGCAAAGACATCGTGCTGGCCATCATCGGCAAGATCGGCACCGCAGGTGGAACCGGTTACACCATCGAATTCGCAGGCTCAGCCATCCGCGCGCTCAGCATGGAAGGCCGCATGACAGTCTGCAACATGGCCATTGAAGGCGGCGCACGCGCGGGCCTGGTGGCGGTGGACGAAAAAACCATCGAGTACGTCAAAGGCCGTCTGCTCTCTCCCACAGGGGTGGAGTGGGACCACGCCGTGGCTTACTGGAAGACCCTGCAGTCCGACGCCGGTGCGCACTTTGACGCGGTGGTCGAATTGGACGCCAGCACCATCGTGCCGCAAGTCACTTGGGGCACTTCGCCCGAAATGGTGCTGGGCATTGACGGCCACACGCCCGACCCCGACAAAGAAAAAGACGACGTCAAGCGTGACGCCATCGAGCGTGCATTAACCTACATGGGACTGCAGCCCGGCAAAGCCTTGGCAGACATCACCATCGACAAGGTTTTCATCGGCTCCTGCACCAACAGCCGCATCGAAGACATGCGCGAAGCCGCCGCCATCGTCAAGAAGCTCGGTCAAAAAGTCGCCAAGAACGTCAAGCTGGCCATGGTCGTGCCCGGTTCTGGTTTGGTCAAAGAGCAAGCCGAGCGAGAAGGCCTGCACGACATCTTCAAGGCCGCGGGTTTTGAGTGGCGAGAGCCCGGTTGCTCGATGTGCTTGGCCATGAACGCCGACCGCCTAGAGCCCGGCGAGCGCTGCGCATCCACCAGCAACCGCAACTTCGAAGGCCGTCAAGGCGCGGGTGGTCGCACGCACCTGGTCAGCCCCGCCATGGCCGCTGCTGCAGCTGTGCACGGCCACTTTGTTGACATCCGCAAATTCGCCTGAAGCAACCGGGAAATCACACCATGCAGAAATTCACCCTCCTCAAAGGTCTGGTGGCCCCGATGGACCGCGCCAACGTGGACACCGACGCCATCATTCCCAAGCAGTTTCTCAAGTCGATCCGCAAGACCGGCTTTGGCCCTAACTTGTTCGACGAATGGCGCTACCTCGATGTCGGCCAACCCGGCGTGCCCGAAAGCCAGCGCAAGCCCAACCCAGACTTCGTGCTCAACCAGCCGCGTTACAAAGGCGCCAAAGTCCTGCTGGCCCGCAAGAACTTCGGTTGTGGCTCCAGCCGCGAACACGCCCCCTGGGCCATTGACCAATACGGCTTCCGCTGCGTGATCGCGCCCAGTTTTGCAGACATCTTCTTCAACAACTGCTTCAAAAACGGCCTGCTGCCCATCGTGCTGCCCGAGGCCGCCGTGGACCTGCTGTTCAACGAAGTGGCGGCCTTTCCCGGCTACGAACTCACGGTTGATCTGGAACGCCAAGTGGTGGTGCGCCCCCAAGGCGAAGAGATCCCCTTTGAGGTGCAGGCTTTCCGCAAGTACTGTCTGCTCAATGGCTTAGACGACATCGGCCTGACCCTGCGACACGCCGACAAGATCAAGGCCTATGAAGCCGAGCGTTTGGCTACGAAACCTTGGCTAGCGCACACTGCACAAATGGTGTAACGGGTATCAACTGGCTACAGCGTCTTGAAGTGTGTGCAACCAAATAGGCTCACAAAAAGCTGCAACAGATACAAAAATCATTTTCTACTCCGCTGCAATTTGCTTCAATCCTGCCCAAACAAATCGCGCGTGTACACCTTGTGCTGCACATCTTCCAAATCGGCTGACAAACGGTTGCTCACAATCAAATCGGCGCGATGTTTGAAGTGCGCCAAATCCTGAACCACCTCTGACTTGAAAAAATCAGGTTCTTTGAGTGCAGGCTCAAACACAATCACTTCAATGCCTTTGGCCTTCAGGCGCTTCATGATGCCTTGTATGCTGCTGGCCCTGAAGTTGTCACTGCCCGCCTTCATGATCAAGCGGTAGATGCCCACCACCTTGGGTTGACGCTGGATGATGTCAAACGCGACAAAATCCTTGCGGCTGCTGTTCGAATCCACAATGGCGCGGATCAGGTTTTGCGGCACTTGGGCATAGTTGGCCAGCAACTGCTTGGTGTCTTTGGGCAAACAATAACCACCATAACCAAAGCTCGGGTTGTTGTAATGCGCGCCAATGCGAGGGTCCAGGCACACACCCTCAATGATCTGTCGGGTGTCAATTCCCGATGCGGCCGCGTAAGTGTCGAGCTCATTGAAATAAGCCACACGCATGGCCAAATAAGTATTGGCAAACAGCTTGATGGCCTCGGCCTCTGTTGATCCGGTCAGCAAAACTGGGGGGGCTTTGCTGACGGCGCCTTGCACCAGCAAATCTGCAAATCGCTGAGCCTGTTCAACTCCGCCTTGGCCATGGCCCACCACGATGCGGCTAGGATGGAGGTTGTCATGCAAGGCCCGCCCCTCCCGCAAAAACTCTGGAGAAAACAGCAAATTGGCATTGCCATACTTTTGGCGCATTTGCGCAGTAAAGCCCACCGGGACCGTGCTCTTGATTACCATGACTGCTCGTGGATTGATGGCCAGCACGTCTTGGATGACAGCTTCTACTGAGTTCGTATTGAAAAAATTGGTTTGTGGGTCGTAATCGGTGGGGGTGGCAATGACCACAAAGTCCGCGTAGGCGTAAGCCTCGGCTTTGTCCAAAGTTGCCTGCAACTGCAAAGGCTTGTTCGCCAAGTAATCGGCCAAGCCCTCATCTTCAATCGGCGACTGCCTGGCATTGATCTGTTTGACCTTGGCCGGCACAATGTCCAATGCCCAAACAGCGTTATTTTGTGACAACAACACCGCCATCGACAAACCCACGTAGCCCGTACCCGTGACGGCGATGTTGTATTGATTTTTCACGCCAATTCCTGAATTTTTCTAAAATCACAAAACAATCATAATTCAGAAATTTTTGGCATTAAATTTGTCAGTTAACGGTTTCAGCGTCTTGGCAAGATGTCCAACAAGTATTGAGCAGTAAAAACGATGGCCGACCCCTTCACAAACAGGCCAACTGTGGTCGAGCAAGCCTTGGCCGATGCCATGCACCGTACCCAGCAACAGCCAACGTTGGCCCTGAACCACGCGGTTGACCTTGACCGTGAATTGAGCCGAATGGGTTTTTCGGAGCCCACGACTTACGCCCTGCACGGTACGGCCACACCGCAATCCAATACCGACGAAGATGGTGCACCTTGGCGCACGTCCACACCCGGTCTGTTTAACTGCCTTTACCAAGCCATACACCCTGCTGTGCAGCCCCCTGGCCTCGCTTTGGCAACAGCTTTCCAAAATGCCCGAGGGCCTGAAATACCCGCCCTCAATTTGCTGTACGCCAACGAATGCCTTGACATCGACAGCCTGTGGCTTCGGTTTTTCAACAAATATTTGGCCTACCACGGGACGCAAAACGCCATCTCTTTAAATCCAGGCAGCGCCAGCCGTTTTCACCGTTTTTGCAGCCCTGCGGGTCATCATCTCACCCTTCAAACAGGTGGGCCGTTGGTCTCGGTGATCATGCCGGTCTTCAACGCATCGGCCACATTGCACAAAGCCGCACAGTCCATCCTGGATCAAACTTGGCAGAACCTTGAACTGATCTTGGTCGACGACTTCAGCCAAGACAACAGCCTGCAAATCGCCCATGACTTGCAAAACCGAGATGCACGGATCAAGGTGCTGGCGCTCCATACCAATCGTGGTCCCTATGTGGCCAAAAACATCGGGCTCGCGGTAGCCAAGGGTCAATACCTCACGGTGCACGATGCCGACGACTGGGCTTTTCCAGCACGCATTGCGCAGCAAATGCAGCCCTTGCTGCAGGCCAAAGGTTCTGGACTGGCCGTCACCATGGCACGCACACTGCGCTGTGACATGAATGGCCAATTCACCCGATTTCAACCCATTGATTGGGTCAGCCTGGATGGTGCCCTGCGCCTTTGCTTTCCATCACCGCTGTTTGAGCGCGCGTATTTTGACCAAAAATTAGGGGCTTGGGACAGTGTTCGCATTGGGGCAGATGCAGAAATTTTCCAGCGAATTCGCAGATTTGATCCTGGCGCCTTGCAGATTCTGGACACCCCGGTGATGCTGCAGCTGGACCTGCAAGACTCACTGACCCGCCATGAAGAGACGCACAACGATGAGCGCGGCGAAGCACCTGCGCGCCAAGCTTATCGGCAAGCTTGGTCGGCCTGGCATGCTGCGCAGACGGCTATGCCCAAGCTGCAATTCCCTCAAACGCAACGCGCCTTTACGGTCCCAGACGCTTTGCAAGCCCATACTGCAGATTCAAACGATTTTTTGGACCGCCTTGAAAACAGGAATTTGACATGAACCGGCGACAACTGCTCTCACTGTTGGCTGCGGGCGGCCTGGTTCCCACGCAATTGTGGGCCACGCCCCAAGGCGCAACCGACGTCCGCCTGGTGGTGCTGATGCTGCGCGGCGCCTACGACGGCCTGAGCGCGCTGGTGCCCTATGCAGACCCCTATTACTACGAATCCCGCCCACGCATTGCGATCGCGCCGCCCAACGCCCTGGACCCCAATTCAGGCGCCATGCGGCTCGATGGCCGCTGGGCCTTGCATCCCATGCTGGCCGACACAGCAGGAGCATTGTTCAAGGCCTCTGAACTCTCGTTTGTGCCCTTCAGCGGCACCTCGTTTGTGTCGCGCAGCCATTTTCAGGCCCAAGACTGGATGGAAACAGGCAAGCGCCCCGACCAGCGCCCGGACGTGGGCGACGGATTTTTGAACCGGTTGGCGCAAGTCCTCGGGGGGCAAGCCATCAGTTTCACGCAAAACATACCGGTGTCCCTGAGTGGTTTGGCCAAGGTGGTCAATGCCCCCGTGAGCGTCAATGCCAGCAAAAAAAACGCCCAAGCCTATATGCATCAGGTCCAGGCCCTGTATGCCGGCCATCGGCTGGAAGCCATGGTCGCCGAAGGTTTGGGTCTGCGGCAAGCCTTGAGCGCAGAGCTGATGAAAGAAATGGACTACAGCGCCCGAGGCGCCCTGCCCGCCTCTGGCTTTGCCCAACAAGCGCAAAGGGTGGCCCGCTTCATGCGCGAGCGCAAATCACTGTCCATCGCCTTCATGGACATTGGGGGCTGGGACACCCACGCCGGACAAGGCCATGCGCAAGGCTTGCTGGCCAACCGCCTGGCAGCGCTGGGCCAGGGCATTCAAAGCTTTGCCGACGAATTGGGGCCTGAGTGGAAAAAAACAGCCCTGGTGGTGATGTCTGAATTTGGCCGCACCTTTCATGAAAACGGCAGCGGCGGCACCGACCATGGCCATGGCAATGTCATGTGGCTGGCCGGTGGCGCCGTGCAGGGCGGCACCATCGCAGGCGAGCAAGCCGACTTGAAGCCCAACACCCTGCACCAAAACCGAGATATGCCGGTATTGAACGACTATCGGAATGTCTTGGCGGGTGTTTTCAGCCAACTGTATGGGTTGAGGCCCTCCGCACTCGAGACCATCTTCCCAGATGCCAAGCCTCAAAATTTAGGGCTTGTGTAGGGCCTGCGCAGCCTAGCGGTACATGAATTGCGGGCTAGCCAAATACAAGGCCCACAGGTCGGCTGCAGTCTGTGGATCCTCGCCAGCATCCATGCTCTGGAATTTTGGAAGGCCAATGTTCAGCAAGCCTACGGATTCCACTTCATTCCACTGCGGTAAACAACCTCTGCCACTCATCCTGCATGCCGTCAAACACAGTGGATTGCACCGTGTCTGCAAACTTCTTGCGCTGATTGGCCGACACCTTGCCCTTGTTTTGTATGTTGACGCCCTCGTGCTTGAGCGCAAACAACACATGGTCCAACAGCGTTTGGGTTTTGTTGGCAACTTGAGCGGGCACCAACAAGCCTTGAGGCACCTCGGTGACCCGAGTGACCGCCCCAAGTCTCGATGCTTGGCTGGCTGGCTAATGTCGTCAACCCCATTTGCATATGGAGTTGGGTGTAGCCCAGGAATCTCATTTTTTTCTTTCTGAGGACAAGATTTTTTTCAAAAAACCATTATCCACAGATTTTTTCTTGGGGAGGAAGCGGCCCGCTTGTGCCAACACCAGGGGCGACTACTGCATGAATGTATCAACCTCATGGATGCAGATTAACGCTGAACGCCTTTCTGACCCAGCTGACCCTTAAAAGCCAGGGTTGTGGCTTCAACAATTGCGCCCCAAATATCCGGATCCGCCAATAAAGGCAGTTCCTTGGCCAATACCATGGTCAAATGGCCTTGATTGGCCTGCACCGACCGAATGATGCGGTCGATCTGCATGTCTGGCATTTCGACAATGTCCTTGATCGCCGCACGGGCCTGAGCGTGCTGTTGCAAATAACGCGACTCCTCGCGCATGTCATCGCGAATGGTTCGCACCAGGACATCGGCGAGATACACCACATGGCGCGTCAAATCAAGATAGCGCCACACAGGTCTTGCCGTGTTATTGCCGTCAAATTCAAAATTGGACTCTATGCCATCGGGGTAAGCAGTCTGCCCCAGCGCAAAGCCATAAGCACCCGAGAGTGCGGACATCAAGGGGCGAGAAATCACATCCAAAACCCCGTCATAGGCACGGCGCTCAGCCGAGTCGCGGGTGATCAGGGACGACACCGGCAAAATCATGGGCTCTTTCACAACCCCATCACGGCGCAACACATCGTTCACCAAAAAACGATGCACCCGCCCGTTGCCATCGGCCAAAGGGTGGATGTAGACAAATCCAAACGCCAACACCGCACTGCGCATCAGCGCCGATTGGCCTTGGGTGCGTGTCCAGAATACGGCCATGCCATCGAGCATGGCTTGCAAATCCTCTGCGGGTGGGGCCACATAATGAACCACCTCTTGGTAACGCACCACCTCGCCCACAAACACGGGTGACTGCCGAATGCCCAACTGCCGCAGGGTGGTGCGCCTGCCCAAAATTTCAGTTTGTAACTGCGCCAACGACGCATTGTCGATGGGCAAAGCCCCCACACCGGTTCGCCGTGCCAACACATCGGCAAAACGCTGAATACGATCGGCTTGATCGGCCTCACCCTCGATGGCAAAGCTCGACTTACTCTCGCGCAGCGTCATCCAAACCGCCGACCGCATGAGCACGTCGCCGCCAAACTCCAGCGCCAAGTCATTCAGCAGCCTCTGCAAATCGACGCTGAGGGCCTCGTGAACGTCGTTGGTCTTGCGCACCACGGGGCAAAACGCCGTTGAACCTGGCAAGTTGTCTCTCACGCGCCAGCGGCGATTGGGCACTGCTTGGTCTGCGGATGCTGCCACCAGTTTGTTTTCGTCCAGCACGTCCACATAAGTGCCAGCTATGGGCAACTGCACGTCAAGCGTACGCCCAGTCAACCACTCATACCAAAACCCAGCCTTGCGCGCATATTGGCCGCTGGGCTCGCCCTCGATCCAAGCCACCAGTTCGGCCGTGTCGACGCGATCAAACAAGCGGCTCAGCATTTCCAGGTGCGGCACCTCGTGCTTGAGGTGAAAGGTCAGATGCCCGCGCAAGTTCGCGCTAGGTCGCATGCCTTCTACATAAGTCTCGGTCGTGGTGCCATCCTCTCGCTCAGTTTTGCGCCGTCCACCCACGCGGCTTTGCACCGACAGGTGCATGACAAGGTCTATCCCATACTGGGCCACCAGCCAGGCACCACCGATCAGGTCTTGCGTTTTCATACCTGATTATGCAAAAAAACGTGTATTGATGCGAAAAAATGCATTAAAAATCTTATTCACGCTTAAAAATAATCCATTCTTGGGGCCTGGTGTCCATGATGGGACGACGCATAAAAGTCAAACACCATGGACACCTCATTCCCATCAACAGGTGCTGCCGTGGCCAGTCGTACAAACCGCGCGACAACTGGCGTATCTGCACGCTGGCCGCATAACGCATCAGCGCCTATGCCACCGTCGTGCGGCTGCCCACGTCTGCAAAGTCGCTGGGCGTGAACACCCAGCCCTTACCCTGCGCCTCAATGCGTTGCCACACTTGGCTGTCAACTGAATGGGTTTGCTTGGTCATTTTTGCAACAAATAATACATAGAATTTGTTGCAGCTTTACCCAATCCCACCGCAGCGCCTGCACCGCTCCGGTGGTCTTCATGTTGTTACTGCAAAAGCAACACTTAGCGCTGAATAAACGCCCGAAACTCCCCCAGCAGTTTGCGGAACTTGACCAGTTGGGTTGGGTCGCAAGGCCAGTGGTGTTCAAAGTACTCGTTGCCAGAAAAGTATGGCCAAGTGGGCGTCTCGACCCATGGTGTTTCCGACAAATCCAGATCACTATCGGTACATGAATTGCGGGCTGGCCAAATACAAGGCCCACAGGTCTGATGGCCCAACAGGCGCATCCAACGCAACAAGGGCTGAGGGTTTGCAACGGGTGCACTGCCACAAATGGTCTGGGCGGCAGACAGTACATAGTGCATGGGGTCTTTGAACACAGGTGCAGAGCCCATGCGCTGGTGCAATGCGCGTGCACTTTGCCAAAGCACCTTCAAATCACCACCAGTGCTGTCAAACACCTGCGCCAGTTCTTTGACAGCCGCTTCTGGCGGCTCATCGAACCACCACAAGCCAATTTTGCGGGCAATGTGCCGGGCCGTGGACGGGTGACCCGCCAAACGGTCCAGCAGCACCGCAAGCTGCTCTGCGCCACCACTGGGCACATTCAGGCCCAGCACCGCCTGTGAAGCCGAGTCGTGCTGAGCTGAGCGAAAAATGGTCTGGCCCATTTCAGGCACTGGCCCGTTGAGCTGAACCGACCAACCCGTCAGCACCTTGGCCACAGCACCAACATCTTGTTGAGAATAACCGCCCGACACACCTAAAGTGTGCAACTCCAACAACTCGCGGGCCAGGTTTTCATTGCCCTTGGTTTTGGTGTTGTTGACATTGTCCAGGTACATGAGCATGGCGGGGTGCACCGTGACCGCCCGAAGCAAATCCTTGAAGCGCATGTCCAGCGCCCCATCAATGGCGCCAAACACATAAGACTGCAACACCGCACCCACATGCGACTTCTGGGGAAACACATTGAAATGGTTGAACCAGAACCAGGTTTGCCAAGCTCGGTCAGCGGTGGTGCTGTTGGCCAAATTCAAGGTCAGCTCACGGCGCGTTTGGTCGGCCAGGTTATCGCGTAACTTTCTCAAGGCCGTGTTGGCCTGCGCGCGCTCGGCCTGTTCTTTGATTTGACGAGAAGCCTGAAGATCAACCCAATATTGCACTATTTTCATGAAAAGTAATTTTATTTATAAATAATTGCAATCGGGTATTATCCGAATCAGAGAAAATCAGATAACAAAATTGAAAAAAAGATTATTTTAAAGGGAGGGTTTTATTCATACCCCTGAGTCTGCGAGACTTCAATTCCGTTCCACGCCAATTTTTCTTTGGGTCACAGTTGTAAATCGCGATGAGCCTACTGTCTTTACTGGTCCCTTGAAAAGGCTCTTTTACAATGATGGAGTAATTGGGTTTTCTTCCAGTCCATAGCTCCAATTTATACTCGTCAACAGGGTCATGAACATGCCCAGTTGTCTGACCTTTAGGCCATTTGTAAGGCACAGAAATAATTACTGTATCACTTAAATCAAATAACTTTCTAGCAAAAGATATGGGGTCATCTACGTGCTCAAGAACTTGCAAACACATGCAAATATCGTATCTTTTTGTAAAATCATATTCCAAAATGTTCGCTGTTATGGATTTAACGCGAGAAGAAGAATATGGCGCACGAATATCTACAGAAATTTTCTCGTCAATCCAATCAAACCACTCAAGATAAGGGCTGTTTCCACTTCCTACATCAATGATGGATTTGGCATGGCTTCCTGCAACTCGAACCATATAATCTATATATTTGTAATAAATAAGATCGGATCTTTCGCGCCAGTATGAACCATTCATGTAACTCATGAAATACTTTCTGAAATTAATTTTATTTAAATGAATTTTACAGCATATTTTCAGGTGCAGCAAAAGAGCGACTCTTTTGAGGGAATTCAATGTACAAGTTTTTTTTGTCCGTTGAGCTATGCCAAGTTTGCCATGATTCTCGATAAGCAATACGTGTTGGTGACAACCCAGAATTGACCGTGTTGATGCCAGTAACGGCATCATTGGTAAGACTCGCTTCATGATACAAAGACAAAGTACTCGGGATTTTCATCAATGGTAATTTTTTTCTTCCGAAAATTTTATATATTCGATGCTGATACTCAGTATCAGCAGCAAAGCCTACTTTATCTTTGCAAATTTGCGTTCTGATCATCATGGTTGCAATGGCTTCATGTTTAAAAACCCCACCCCAACCACCACGAAATTGAATTTTTCCATCAATATGAACTCGAATCCATTCGGTAATCACGCCAACATAGGTTGAATTTTTTTCAAGTTTCTTCACTTGAAGCTCGATACGTTGAGGTAGCGCGTAATCATCCGCATCCAAAACAGTGAAATAATCGCCTTTTGCAATTTGGAAAGCGTGGTTTCTATTGACATAGGTTCCTTGATTAAATTCATTATCGAAAAGCCGTATTCGATTGTCTTCTTTCTCAAGTTTTTTTAATATTGATAATGAGTTGTCGGTGCTTTTGTCATTGTATATCAATAATTCGATATTTTTATATGTCTGATTGAGGATGGACTTTACCGCGTGCTCAACATAACTTTCAGAATTATAACAAGACATGCATATGGTAACCAGGGGACCGTTAACACCATTAAGTTTTGATGATGCTAAATTCAGAAATAAATCATTATTTGAAATTGCATTATTAACCTTAAAAGTCAAAGGTGATAAATCAAAACAAGACAGGTATTGATTAAATAATCTCAACCATTCTTTTTGGTCTAAATCATAAAAACTATTTGCTCTGGCCAGATGTATCTCTGGATTGGGCAATAAGTAACCTTCAAAACATGCTTCAACGAGGTTGGGCGATCTATGGCTTAGAATTAAATTAGATATACGAAGTCTTTTTTGAAAATTAGATGCAGCATTAAAATGTAATTTTTTATCATGCTTTATTCCAGCCATGATTTTCGCTAATTTCTCACTCTCGGAATAACATTGAAAGTCAGGTGAATTTTCTGCAAGAAGTTCATAGATCAAACAAGCATCCTTTATGTTACCTTCACGGTACATAAAGTTAGCCACAGAGAATAATGTTGTTTGATTGCTATTCATAAAAATAGAAATTCATTTTGATTGTTAAAAACCACTGATTTCAATGGATAGGCGGTAAGTGTTGATCGCCGCCTACAAGCATTTTTTTCATACGATTCAATGTCAATCATATCCACAAAATGACATCTTCAAAACCCTAGACAATTTTTAGAGCCTGCTGAAAGCTGGCTCTTTATCAATTGCAGCTTTTGGGTGTTGAAAGAGGGGGCAATTCAAGGCGGAGACGACACTCCATCTATTGATCCAGCCGAGCAATGCATAAAATTGTGACGGAAACCACTCAGGCCTTCACCACATTGGCGGCAGGCTTCAAGTAAACCCCACGGGTATCCACAATCAAGCGGGCGTGCTGCTGGATCATGTCGTAATCAAAAACATCGTGGTTTGTGGCCAGCAACACGGCGTCATAGCTGGCAATGCTCTCGGGTGTCAGGGTCACACTGCTCAGGTCAAAATGGTGCTCTCGCATTTTGGGAAACACTGGCACCCAGGGGTCGGCGTAATCGATATGGGCACCTTTGGCCTGAAGCAACTCCATGAGTTCTACTGATGGCGACTCGCGCATGTCGTCGATGTTCTTTTTGTACGAAATGCCCAGTACCAAAATGCGGCTGCCTTTGACGGATTTTTCGCGCTCATTCAGCGCGTCGGCCAACTTGCCCACCACCCACTTGGGCATGTCGCTGTTGATCTCGCCTGCCAGCTCAATGAAGCGGGTGTGGATGCCAAACTCACGGGCTTTCCAGGTCAAATAAAACGGGTCAATAGGGATGCAATGCCCGCCCAAGCCAGGACCTGGGTAATAAGGAACAAAGCCAAAGGGCTTGGTTGCGGCAGCGCGAATCACCTCGTGAATATCGATACCCATGGCGTCGGCCACGATCTTCATCTCATTGACCAGGCCTATGTTGATGGCGCGGTGAATGTTCTCTAGCAGCTTGGTCATTTCAGCCGCTTTGGTAGAGCTGACAGGCACCACTTGGTCGATGACTTTGCTATATAAGGCAACACCTTCCTCTAGGCAAGCGGGTGTGTATCCGCCAACGACTTTGGGAATTGTTTGCGTGCTGAAGTGGGCATTGCCCGGATCTTCACGCTCGGGCGAGAAGACCAAAAATACGTCTTCACCCACCTTGAGGCCTTGCGCCTCAATGCGAGGCTTAAGCTCCTCGTCGGTCGTGCCGGGGTAGGTGGTGCTCTCCAGAGCAAACAACTGGCCACTCCGCAAATAAGGCATGAGCGATTCGGTGGTCTTGATCACAAAGCTCAGGTCAGGCTCTCTGTATTGGTTGAGCGGCGTGGGCACACACAAAATGAGTGCATCCACCTCCCCCGCCCGCGAAAAGTCGGTGGTGGCTGTGATGCCTTGGTCTCGCCCCTTGGCTACGGCTGCATCGGGTATGTGCTTGATGTAGGTCCTGCCTGCGTGAATGGCATCGACCTTGGCCT
>JAJTEW010000019.1 GCA_021299875.1 Comamonadaceae bacterium
CGCAGCGAACTGCCCGGCATGGTGGACGACGCGATGGCTGGTCGCATTCAGCTCGCGCCTTTCGTCACCCACACCATGCCGCTGACGGACATCAACCATGCGTTTGACCTGATGCACGAAGGAAAGTCCATCCGCTCGGTGGTTCATTACTGAAAACGGAGCCCCGCATGGAGCGCATCGAGCAACACGCCAGCTTTGGCGGCCGCCAAGAAGTGTGGAAGCACGCGTCAACAACGCTCGGTTGCGAGATGAAGCTGGCGGTGTATTTGCCCGAACCCGCAACGCGCGGCCAAGCATGCCCGGTGCTTTACTGGCTGTCCGGGCTGACCTGTTCCGAGCAAAACTTCATCACCAAGGCCGGCGCTCAGGCGCATGCGGCGCGCCATGGTGTGATCGTGGTCGCGCCGGACACCAGCCCTCGCGGCGATGCGGTGGCCAACGACCCGGCCTACGACCTGGGCCAGGGCGCAGGTTTTTATGTCAACGCCACGCAGGCCCCCTGGGCCGCGCACTACCGGATGCAAGACTATGTGGCCTTGGAGCTGCCCGCGCTGGTCGAGCAGCACTTTGCGGCCAGCCCCTTGCGCGGCATCTTTGGCCACTCCATGGGCGGCCATGGGGCGTTGGTCACGGCCCTGCGCCACCCAGGGCGCTACCAAAGCGTTTCTGCGTTTTCGCCCATCGTGGCGCCATCGCAAGTGCCTTGGGGCCAAAAGGCATTGGGCGCGTATTTGGGCGCCGACCGCGAAGCCTGGAAGGCCTGGGATACCGTTGAACTGATCCAAATGGCCCGAGAGGAGCGCTTGCCTTTGCTGGTGGATCAAGGCGATGCGGACGAATTTTTAGCCCCCCAACTGCAGCCTGAACGCCTGCAGGCCGCGTGCGAGGCCGCCGGACACCCCCTCACCTTGCGCATGCAGGCCGGGCACGACCACAGCTACTACTTCATCGCTACCTTTCTGGGGGATCACTTCGACCACCACGGTGCCGCTTTGGCAGCTGGCCCCAACTAGCCCGGCGCACCAGCGAGGGGGGCTCCAGGCCGTTGCACAAGGGCCAACACCCACCAAATCAGCCCCAAAAACCGGGAATTTTTGAATCGCTAAAGAAAATGCCATTCCGAGCCGATTCTGTTGGTATGAACGCTGAACAATTTATTGAATTTGCCAACGACTTCGCAAAGGCCAGTGCCAAGACGTCCAGTCTGGAAATACAGCAGGCCTATGAGGACAACTTAGATTTCCTGGCGCGCCCAGGGGACCGGGTGCTTGTGATCCAAAGGCCTTGGCCCGTTGGCCGCTGGGGCACGGTCATTGCCTTTCGTGAATTCAGCCCCTGCTATTTCCGGGTGGAAGTAGAGCTGGAGGGCAAACAAATGCAAATCCCCGCGCATGCACTGGCGCGTCGCTTGGGTGCACCCAACTGTGAAAAGGCAGAGCTCCAATACATTTACTTGCTGATGAAGATCAATGGCCTGACCGTTGCGCAGTGATCAAGGCCGGCCCGACCCGCGGCATCCAGTGTCGGGGCGAGGGCAAAACGGATGGCTGATTATTTTTTCGGCAAGTTGCCCAGCAAAAACATGGACTGCAAGGCTTCAACTTCACTGAAGCCAATCATTTTCTTGAAGTCGGCCATGTTGGTCATGGGTTGCGGCAAGCCATGTACCGATTTGGATTTCCACAACTGGGCATAGTTTTGCTTCAATGTTTCCGTCACGGTGAACAAACCCACCAAGGGGTAAACAGCCAAGCCAGCCACCTCTTGAATTTGTTCGGTGGTCAAGTCGTTTTCAAGCCAGCCCAGCAGTTGCAGTGACAAGGGCACACCACACCCCTGACGCAAACGACGCAGCCCGTCAATGGATGTGAAGCAACGGCTGATGGGCTGAATCAAATCTGCGCCCGCTTCCACATATATTTTTGCGCGCTCGATGGCATCGGCTTCGGTCAGGGCATCGGTGCGTGCCACGATGATGAGGTTGGGGTCTTGTCGCGCACGAACGGCCGCACGAATTTTGGCGGCGCTCTCCATCACGGGCAATATCTCAATCACCGCTGCCGCTGCTGGGCAGCGCTTGGGCACTTCTTGGTCTTCAAAAATCAATGCATTGAGCCCGGCTTGCTCAAACTCACGCACCGTGCGCATCACATTGATGGCATTCCCGTAACCCGTGTCGGTATCGGCCACCACGGGGATGTTGACGGCATTGGAGACATTGCGGGCGACAGACAGGTTTTCGGTCATGGTGTAGACCTCCACGTCGGGCTGCCCCAGCAAACTCGCTGATACCGCAAAGCCGGAAGTCATCAAAGCAGGAAATCCAGCCGCTTCAGCCAATTTGGCGGAGAGCGCGTCATAAACACCGGCGGCCCACACCGTTTTCCCCTGGCGCAACGAATGCGCAAATTCAGCCCTGTTCTTATTCATGTGGATTCCTCTTGTCTGATGTGTTTCAAATATCCCAGCACGCCGCCTGACTCGATCATCAGCCGGTCGCTTTCAGACCAGACTTCAAAGTCAATGCGGTCTTGTCGTGTGTGGTTGATGACTTGGTGCGCCGTCCAATCCACTTCAATTTCGTCCCAACGGCTCACAAAATTCAAAATGCCCGGGCATGCAATTTGGGGAAAGCCCATGGCCACCTCACCGCGCCAATAGCCTGGCGAAAAACTCTCGGCGATGACCGCGCTGATGCCCAGATGGCGCATGCCAATCATGGGCGGGTAATGCGGATGGCCGTAGCCAAAATTCATGGCCCCCACCAACACATCGCCCTTTTTCACCTGCGCTGCAAATGCAGGGTCATAAGACTGCATGGCAACAGCAGCCAACTCTGCGGGGTCTCTCAGCTTGATGTTTTTCACACCAATGATCTGGTCCACATCAAAGTCGATTTCTTCAAATACAAAGGCCACCCGGCCATGGATCACCGGCAAGCTCATGTCGTCACCTCAGGTAGGGGCGAGGGTCGGCAATTTGACCTTCGATGGCAGCGGCCGCGACGGCAGCAGCGTTGACAATGAAAATCTCTGAGTCCGTGCTGCCCATGCGTCCGCGCACATTGAGCGTGCCTGTGGACACGGCACGCTGGCCCGCACTCATCACCCCCAAGCGCCCAAAACAGTAATCGCAAGAAGGCGAAGAAATGAACGCGCCTGCGGCAATCAAGTCGGTGAGCAGACCTTCTTGGGCCGCTTGTCGCATGATCTCCTGGCTGGTTGGCACGACATGCAGCTGAAACCCAGGCTTGACATGGCGCCCACGCAGAACGTGTGCAGCGGCGCGCAAATCTTCCAAGCGACCCGAAGCACAAGAACCCAAATAGCCCACCTGCACCGGCAAACCCAAATGGTCCACCAAGTTTCGTGTGTTGGCCGGGCTTGGCGGGATGACCACAACAGGCTCTAACTGCGATATGTCAATCGTGTGGCGAGCGGCGTAAGTGGCATCGCGGTCAGAATACAGCGGCTCGATGGTCAGCCGTGCGCGCTCTTGCGCGTAGGGCAGCGTGACTTGATCGGGGTTGATGATGGCGGTGACCGCACCCGTGAACATGGCCAAACAGGTCAGCGTTTGGCGTGCATCGATGCCCATGTCTGCAATGGCTTCACCGCCAAACTCCAGCACCTGAAACCGACAACTGGCCGGGCCCAACACACGCACAACATGGTGAAAAACGTCTCGGGCCATCACACCAGCTTGCAGCTGCCCCACCAAGTCGACCCGTGTCGTGGCGGGCACAGCCATGCGAATTTTTTCATTCACAAACGACTCAATCAAATGCCTGCGCACGCCCATGGCCAGGGTGCCAAAGGTCCCCAGCTGCGATATGTGGCCGTCAAAGTGAACCACGAATGCCCCAGGGGTTGCATAGCCCAGCTCAGAGGCCACTTGATGGCCAATGCCTTTTCGCTCATACACAGGAACGTGATTGAGTGCGCCCCAATCGCGCGTGTTTTGATGCAGCTCTTCTTCTTGCGGCGTCACCGCCGGGACCATGTGGTCAATGAACAAAGCGTACCGGCTCGGGTCCTTCACACCTGTGAGTCCAAACTCATCTTTCATTTGTTTGAAGATGACATCGGTGTAGCCGGGAAAGTCGTAGGCCACCACAAAATCGGGCTTGGCCTGTATGTTGTCCCCCGCGTTGACGCGGACTTGGCCACTGGCACGGGCCAATATTTTTTCTGCGATGGTCGAACCCAAAATAACGCCCTTCAAGCAATGGCCACCGATGCTAGTGCGCGAGGCGCCAGGCCATTTAAGTGTTTACCCCAGTCCTCGCATGGTGTGGAGCGGCTTTGGTTGGTGCAACACGGTCCGGCTTTGCAATGAAATCAGATAGACTCAAAACTCGCACTGAGATTGAACCACCACAAACAGCACTTCCATAGGAGATCTTCCATGCGCATCAATCGCCGAGTTGCCAGTTCCGTCCTGTTCGGATCTTCGCTCTTTGCTGCTTGGCCTGCTTTGGCTCAACCCGCTTTTCCCAATAAACCAATCCGCATCATTGTTCCCTACCCGGCTGGTGGGGCAACCGACGTGTCTGCCCGCTTGGTGGGCCAACGGCTGCAAGAGGAACTCAAGCAAACGGTGATTGTTGATAACAGGCCTGGTGCCAGCGGCAATTTGGGCATGGCTGCCCTGCTGCAAAGCCCGGCCGATGGCCACACCCTGGCGATGAGTCTGACAGGCATGCTGTCCATCAATCCAACAACCTACTCCAAGGCAGGCTTCACAGCATCTGATGTAGCGCCCATTGCACGCGTCATGCTCGCCCCGTTGGTATTGGTGGTTCCGCTGAACTCGCCGTGGCGATCGATTCAAGACCTGATCGCCGCCGGAAAAACGGCCGGCAAGGACGGCTTGCCTTACGGCTCCACAGGTGCTGGTGGCATCTCTCACGTGGCCTCTGAGTTGGTGAACGCTGCCGCCGATGGCAACTACATCCACGTGCCCTATAAAGGCGGCGCGCCATTGGTGCAGGCCCTCCTCACCAGCGAAGTTCGTTGGGGCCTTTTGGGGACAGCGGATGCCCGCGCTCAAATTCAAGGTGGCAAACTCAAGGCATTGGGCCAGTTGCGCTCCACCCGCTCTGAGTTGTGGCCTGATTTGCCGACACTGACAGAGCAAGGCCTGCGTGGCGGCGTTGACTTCGACATGTGGTTTGGTCTGGTGGCACCCGCCAAAACCCCAGCCGCTGTCACTGCCATGTTGAATCAAAAAATATCGCAAATCGTGGCAGAGCCAGAGTTTCGCCGACGCCTCAGCGAGCTTGGCGGCGTGTCACCCACCACGGGCAACACCATTGAAGCCTTCAATGAGGTGATCCAGCGAGAGCTGGCCGTTCTGCCGAAAAAAGCACTGGAGTTGGGCCTCAAGCTGGACTGATGGTGGCGTTCATTCGCCCTCGGCTTTGAATGGAGTGGCTGGCGAATGCACGAAGGCTCTTGTTTAGGCTGGACCCAATGGCAAGCTTGGGTCCAGTCGTTCGACCACATCTTTCCATGACATGACGTCGCCAAACTGTTGGATAAAAGTTTCCAACGTTGCAAGGTGTTCATCGTCCGATAGCGCGGCACAGCAGTCAGACACCATCACGACCTTGAAGTCCAACATCATGGCGTCTCGGCCAGTTGACTCGCAACAGACGTTGGTCTTGGTGCCGGCAATCAGGATCGTATCGATGCCATAGTTGCGCAGCATGGGCTCCAGCGACGATGAGCCAGAAATGAATGCGCTGTAGCGATTCTTCAACAAGACCACATCTTCTGGGCTGGTCACAAGCCCCGACCACACGCTTTGCTTTCCGGGCAACAAGCTCTCCATGGTTCGGCTGCGGACATCGTCAGCCACCACGTTGTTGAAGAACATCTCCCAGTCACTGCGCTCGCCGAGGTGGGTATTGGCATGCAGCACCCAAAAAATGGGAACACCTGCTGCACGAAGCCGTGCACTCAGCGCATTGATGTTGGGAACAATGCTGCGAGCGGTCGGCACCTCCGCAGGTGCCCCCGCCTCGCAGAAAGTGCTTTGCATGTCGATGACCACCAGCGCCGTGCGCTGGCTATCCAATGACTCAAACCAATGTGATTTGCCTCTGCGAGCGGTCACACGCTCGATGATATGAGGCCGAATATTGACACTGTGCATCGCTGGCATTCCCTTTTTCATTCATGACAGACAGCTCTGAGAAAACGCTCAGGGGCGGTCAAACGCTAAAACGGTCTTAGCTTGTGAATCATCTCATTAATCAGAGCTCACGCTTCATTCAAGCTGCGTCATCTGGCGATGTGGTCAAACGCAACAGTTAAAACGGTCTCGCCCATCTGTGACCAGCACTCGATCTGTTTTTTGAAGC
>JAJTEW010000020.1 GCA_021299875.1 Comamonadaceae bacterium
CGGCTTGGTGGAAGTGGCCCTACAGCCCCTTTACGACACGGGCCTTTTTGGCGAAGAAGATGACGCTGCCACCGAGGGGACCATCAAACTGGCTGTTGCTGGGCGTCCGAACGTGGGCAAATCTACCTTGATCAACACCTGGCTGGGTGAGGAGCGCTTGGTTGCGTTTGATCAGCCCGGGACAACCCGGGACGCGATCAGCGTGCCTTTTGAGCGTGGCGGTCAGCGTTATGAGGTGATTGATACCGCAGGTCTTCGGCGCAAGGGCCGGGTTTTTGAGGCCATCGAAAAGTTCTCCGTCGTCAAAACTCTGCAAGCGATTGAGTCTGCCAACGTGGTTTTATTGCTTTTGGACGCTACCCAAGGGGTGACCGATCAAGATGCGCACATAGCTGGTTTTATCTTGGAGAGTGGTCGAGCCGTGGTTCTGGCGGTCAACAAATGGGATGCGGTTGACGCTTATCAACGCGAGTTGGTGCACCGCTCCATTGAGGCCCGGCTGGCTTTTTTGAAGTTTGCGGCTATACACCTCATTTCGGCCAAAAAACGCCAAGGCCTGGGGCCTGTATGGGCCTCGATTGCCCAGGCCCATCTTGCGGCCACTTGCAAAATGTCCACCCCGGTTTTGACGCGGTTGCTGCTGGAATCGGTGCAATTTCAATCCCCCCAACGGTCGGGCATGTTCCGCCCCAAATTGCGTTATGCCCACCAAGGCGGCATGAACCCCCCGGTCATCATCATCCATGGCAACTCCTTGGAGCATGTGAGCGCGACATATACGCGGTGCCTCGAAGGGCGATTTCGAAAAGCTTTCAATTTGGAGGGCACCCCATTGCGCATTGAAATGAAAACTTCAGAAAACCCCTACAAAAACAAGGCCGATTGAGTTTTTTGCGCCAACGCAAACCCCTGCGCAAAGGCCTGTGGTAAGGTCGAAGCTTCATCACCAACACGGAGAATATCGTGGGCAACAAAGGGCAGTTATTACAAGATCCGTTTCTGAATGCTTTGCGCAGAGAACACATTCCGGTTTCGATTTATTTGGTCAACGGCATCAAATTGCAAGGGCAAGTGGAGTCTTTTGATCAATATGTGGTTCTCTTGAGAAACACGGTAACCCAAATGGTTTACAAGCACGCCATTTCCACCATTGTCCCCGGGCGTGCGGTGACCTACCAATCCGACGAAGCGGCACCCGTCGAGGGCGCCTGAGCATCTAGCCAGCCATGGTCTTACACCTGAGTTGTCTGCCACTGCTGGCTTTCTTCAACGCAAATTGAACCACGCCATTTGAATAACCTATCAAACGCCGTGTCCACCCCGGTTTTATTGGTGGGGGTGGATTTCCATACCGATGGGTTTGATGCCAATTTAGAAGAACTGGGTTTGTTGGTTCAAAGTGCGGGCATGCGTCCGGTGGGCAAAATTGCTTGTAAGCGCCAAGCACCAGATCCAGCATTGTTTGTGGGCAAGGGCAAGGCCGAGGAAATCAAAGCATTGGCCACCCAACTTGGGGCGCTGGAGGTGGTTTTTGATCAGTCACTGAGCCCGGCGCAGCAACGAAATTTAGAGCGCCATTGGGACATGCCGGTGAATGACCGAACTTTGTTGATTTTGGAAATCTTTGCCCAGCGTGCCCGCAGCCACGAAGGCAAGTTGCAGGTGGAGTTGGCACGCCTGCAATACCTGTCAACCAGGCTGGTGCGACGTTGGTCCCACTTGGAGCGACAGCGCGGTGGCATTGGCAATCGGGGCGGCCCAGGAGAGACCCAAATCGAACTCGACAGGCGCATGTTGGGTGAGGGGATCAAACGAACCCGCGAGCGGCTTGAGAAAGTGATGCGCCAAAGGCAAACACAACGCAAACAAAGAATGCGCAAGGATGCTTTTCGCATGTCCTTGGTCGGTTACACCAATGCGGGCAAGTCCACATTGTTCAACGCATTGGTCAAAGCCAAAAGCTATGCGGCTGACCAATTGTTTGCGACTTTGGACACCACCACCCGGCAAATCTACCTGGGCCAAACCGATGGTTTGGCGAACACGGCTTCCTTGTCCGATACGGTGGGATTCATCCGCGATCTGCCCCATGGGCTGGTCAAAGCCTTTGCCGCCACCCTGCAAGAAGCAGCTGAAGCCGATTTGCTGTTGCATGTGGTGGACGCAAACCACCCAGAATGGGCGGCTCAAATTCAACAGGTGCAAAACGTGTTGCATGAGATTGGTGCTGAAAAGATTCCGCAATTGATGGTCTTCAACAAAGTCGATGCTTTGCCTGACTTTCGAAAGCCGGTGCAGGTGCGCGACTTTTATGAGCTCGATGGCGATTTGGTGGACCGATTTTTCATCAGCGCCCAATCTGGCTTGGGTTTGTCCGAGTTGCGCACGGAATTGGCGCGCCGAGTGAGTCGTTTGCAGGGCGAGCCAGTCGCTGAGTCACTGTGACCGTTGGGGGCGATGACGCCCGACTCAAGTTCATTCACGCTTTCTTCGACCCACGTCAAAGTGGGTCTTTGGATATTGGGCACAATGGCATTCTTTTGGATTGAAATGTTGGTCTCGCATGAACCTTAATCGCTGGAACCCCGTGGGCTTGGCTTGGTCTAAACGTCTTTTGGGAATGTTCAATCTCAATGATGGCCGATGGGGCAGGGCGCCTGATTCGCAAGGTGCTCCCCAACCAGGTGCCTCTCCCAATGCTGATCCGAGTGGCAATGCACCACGCCCGCCTGATTCAGACGGCAAGCCTGACATCGAATCTCAGCCCAAACAGCCTTCCAGGCCCACCTCGGGGCCACCCGACTTAGATGATATTTGGCGCGACTTCAATCGCAAATTGGGCCAACTGATGGGTGGAAAAAGGAGCGGACCCGCCGGGGGTGGCTCCTCAGGAGGCGGTTCTGGTGGCGGCAATTGGGGCGGCTTCAAACCCGACATGGGCAACGCCCGAGCGGGTTTGGGCGTGATTGCAGCGATTGCCGTTCTGATTTGGATGGGCACAGGCTTTTTCATCGTCCAAGAGGGTCAACAAGCCGTCATCACCCAATTCGGTCGTTACCACAGCACGGTGGGCGCGGGTTTCAATTGGCGCTTGCCATTCCCGGTGCAACGCCATGAGCTGGTTTTTGTCACCCAAATCAGATCCTTGGACATTGGCCGCGACACGGTCATCAAGGCCACTGGTTTGCGCGAGTCGGCCATGCTGACTGAAGATGAAAATATTTTGGAAATGAAGTTCGCTGTGCAATATCGGCTGACCGATGCACGGGCGTATTTGTTCGAAAGCAAAAATCCCACCGATGCCGTGGTTCAAGCGGCTGAGACTGCTGTGCGCGAGGTGGTGGGAAAAATGCGCATGGATTCAGCCTTGTCTGAAGAGCGTGACCAAATCGGCCCGCGTGTCAGGGCCATCATGCAAATCATCTTGGACCGCTACAAAGTGGGCATCGAGGTGGTGGGCATCAATTTGCAGCAAGGCGGTGTGCGACCGCCCGAGCAGGTTCAGGCCGCTTTTGACGACGTGCTCAAGGCCGGCCAAGAGCGTGAGCGTGCCAAAAATGAAGCCCAAGCCTATGCCAATGATGTGGTCCCCCGGGCTGTCGGTGCGGCGTCGCGCTTGAAAGAAGAGGCCGAAGGCTACAAATCCCGCATCATTGCGCAAGCCCAAGGTGACGGACAGCGGTTCAGATCGGTTCTCAATGAGTACCAAAAAGCCCCTCAGGTGACGCGTGACCGCATGTACATCGATGCCATGCAGCAAATCTACAGCAACGTCACCAAGGTGCTGGTCGAGTCCAAGCAAGGCTCCAATTTGCTTTACCTGCCGCTGGACGAAATCATGCAGGCCACCCAATCCACTGCGCCTGCTGTGGGGGCGCCATTGCCCTCCAACAGCGCAGACAACAACGCCCCGGCGAGCTCTTCGAATGCGGATGTGCGCAACCGAGACGGCGCTCGCTCCCGCGACCGCGACGCCCGCTGAAAGACCAGGTCATCCATCATGAATAAAATTGGTTTCTACATCACCTCTGGCTTGGTGGCCTTGTTGATCCTCAGCTCCACGCTGTTTGTGGTCGATCAGCGCCAATTTGGGGTGGTTTACTCCTTGGGTCAGATCAAAGACGTGATCACCGAGCCTGGCTTGCACTTCAAGCTGCCGCCACCGTTTCAAAACGTCTCGTACATCGACAAGCGCTTGTTGACCCTGGACAACCAAGACACCGAGCCGATGCTCACCGCTGAGAAGCAGCGCATGGTCATCGATTGGTATGTGCGTTGGCGCATCACCGACCCATCCAATTACATCCGCAATGTGGGCTTGGATGAAAAGGCGGGTGCCATGCAATTGAGCCGCGTGGTCCGCAATGCTTTGCAAGAGGAAATTAACAAACGAACGGTGAAAGAGTTGTTGTCCGTCAAGCGCGAAACCCTGCTGCAAGATGTCAAGCGCGAAGTCCTTGAAGTGGTCCAAGGGGCCAAGCCCTGGGGCGTGGATGTGGTGGATGTGCGCATCACCCGTGCCGATTATGTGGATGCCATCACTGAATCGGTTTATCGGCGCATGGAAGCCGAGCGCAAACGGGTGGCCAATGAACTGCGCTCCACTGGTGCAGCCGAAGGCGAAAAAATTCGCGCCGATGCCGATCGCCAGCGTGAGGTGACGGTCGCCAATGCCTACCGTGATGCCCAAAAAATCAAAGGCGAGGGCGACGCTGAAGCGGCCAAAATTTATGCTGAAGCTTTTGGCCGTGACGCCCAATTTGCCCAGTTTTATCGCAGCCTGGACGCCTACAAGGCGAGCTTCAACAAGAAAAGTGATGTGATGGTCGTCGACCCTTCCAGTGAGTTTTTCAAAGCATTCCGCGGCAGTTCTGGCGCATCTGCGGCTCCCGCCTCCAGCAAGAAGTGATGGTGGATGGCTCGGA
>JAJTEW010000009.1 GCA_021299875.1 Comamonadaceae bacterium
CCCCACCGCGAACTGAACAAAGTGCTGGGCCGCATCGCGTTCTTGCCGTCTCTCACGCCCTACAGCCTGTGGGACACCGGCCACAACGTGGTGCACCACGGGTACACCAACCTCAAAGGCGTGGACTTTGTCTGGACACCTTTGACGGCCGAAGAGTTTGCTGCACTCAACCCCGTACAACGCTTGCTGCAACGCGCCTACCGCAGCGGCTGGGCGCCCGGTCTTTATTACATGATCGAGATCTGGTGGAAGCGCGAGTTCTTCCCCAACAAAACCCACATGCCCACGCGCCGCCCCATCTTTTTCAAAGACAGCCTGCTGGTGAGTTTGTTTGGTGTTTTTTGGGTGGCAACCGTTGCCGCAGCCGCGGTTTACACCGGTCAATCGGTGTGGCTGTCCCTGCTCTTGGGCGTCTTGATCCCCTTCTTTGGCTGGAACACCATGATCGGTTTTGTGGTCTACGTGCACCACACCCACGTCAAAGTGTCCTGGCACGACAACAAAGCCGCTTGGACCAAGGCTGCACCTTTTGTTTCAACCACGGTGCACTTGACTTTCCCCTTCAACATCGGCGGCATGATGCACCACATCATGGAACACACGGCTCACCATGTGGACATGAGCATCCCGCTGTACCGATTGAAGCAGGCGCAAGCCAAACTCGAAGAAATGCTGCCGGGCCGCATCATCGTCCAAGCCTTCAGCTGGAAGTGGTACTTCGAAACCGCCAAAAACTGCAAGATGTACGACTTTGGCCGTGAATGCTGGACCGATTTTCAGGGCAACATGACCAGTCCGGTCCGTGGCAACTTGCCCCCTGCTGTACAGGCCTGATCGGGTCTTTGCCCGAAACAACAAAAAACCCCGCCGATGCGTCAACCGGCAGCGCGCTTGGCCAGGATCTCCAAGGCGGGCAAAGTCTTGCCCTCCAAGATCTCTAGAAAAGCACCGCCGCCCGTCGAGATATAGCCGACTTGCTTTTCGATGCCGTACTTGGCAATGGCGGCCAAGGTGTCTCCGCCGCCGGCGATGCTGAATGCCTTGGACTCGGCAATCGCCTGGGCGATCACCTTGGTGCCGTTTTCGAAGGCCGCAAACTCAAAAACGCCCACAGGTCCATTCCACACGATGGTGCCCGCCTGCTTGAGTTGCTTGGCCAGTTTGGCGGCAGTCTCCGGGCCAATGTCCAAAATCAAGTCATCCTCGGCGACCTCGTTGGCCCGCTTGACCGTGGCCACAGCATCCACCGCAAAGGTCTTGGCTGTGACCACATCGCTAGGGATCGGCACTTCTGCGCCACGCGCCTTCATGGCGTCAATCACGGCTTTGGCCTCGTCCACCAAGGCGGCTTCAGCCAGACTCTTGCCAATCTTCAGGCCTGCCGCCAGCATGAAGGTGTTGGCGATGCCGCCACCCACAATCAACTGGTCTACGTTTTGCGAGAGGCTCTTTAAAATGGTCAATTTGGTGCTGACCTTGGAGCCAGCCACGATGGCCACCAGGGGTCTTTGCGGGGCCTCTAGGGCTTTGCCAATCGCGTCAATTTCAGCGGCCAACAACGGGCCTGCACAGGCCATGGGCGCGAACTGGGCGATTCCGTAGGTCGTGCCCTCAGCGCGGTGCGCGGTGCCAAAGGCGTCGTTCACATAGATGTCGCACAGCGCGGCCATTTTGCGGGCCAGGTCTTGGTTGTTTTTTTTCTCGCCGAGGTTGACTCGGCAGTTTTCAAGCAAGACGACTTGTCCCGGGGCCACGGTCACGCCCTCGACCCAGTTGGCAACCAAGGGAACCTCGCGGCCGAGCAACTCACACAGCCGCTCGGCGACTGGGGCCAAGGAATCTTCGGGTTTGAAAGCCCCCTCGGTCGGGCGACCCAAATGCGAAGTGACCATCACCGCCGCACCCGCCTCCAAGGCCATCTGGATGCAAGGCACGCTGGCGCGAATACGGGTGTCTTCGGTGATGCGGCCATCGTCCGCTTGCGGCACATTCAGGTCGGCGCGAATGAAAACCCGTTGTCCAGCCACTTGGCCACTGGCGCACAGATCTGAAAAACGAATGACATTCATGGGAAAACTTATCCTGTACCGGTTAAATCGGGGGGTATTTTAAAAGCAGCGCCTGACAAGGACTGACATCGCCGCCGCCAGCGGCAATGGCCGACACCCGAAAGCATTGGTTGGGCATTGGTTGGCGACCTACCAGCCAAGACCCAAGCGCAATGGCAAGTAAACCGCCATGCCAGCCAGGATGGTGATCAGCACGTCGCGACGCCAAAAGTAAGCCGCCATCCCCACCACAGCCGCGTACAAACGGGCGTCTTGCCAGGTGCTGACCAGCTCGCCTTGGACTGTGATGACTTCGGGAATGACCACCGCCGAGAGCGCAGCAATGGGCGCGTACTGCAAGCCGCGTTGCGCCCAGTTGGGCAATTGCCACGACTGACTCGAGATGAAAAAGAAACTTCGGGTCACGACCGTCACCACGGCCAAACCAACGATGACAGCCAAGGTCCACAGATCGGTTTCGCTCATGTCGCTGCCTTCGGTGCTGGCCGGATTTTCTCTACCGTCAAACACAGGATCACTGCCACGGCGATCGCCACCACAATGTTGAGCTTCAGTGGCAAGTGGTAAGCCACCACCGCCGCCACACCCGCCACTGCCGCCGACAAAATGCGCATGCGCGAACTGGCCAGCGAACACTGAATGCCCAGCAGACACAAGATGCCCGCAAAGCCCAAGCCCCATTCGGGTGGGATCAGGTTGGCCAAGCCAATCCCCAACAGGCTGGCCACGATCCAACTGCTCCAATTCAGAAAGTAATTGCCCGCCAAATAGGCCTCTTGCCCTGTGCGTGCGGTGTCGGTCTCACCAGGCTGCGCGTAGCGCCGGGTGAACAACACATAGCTGATGTCGGCAGTGAAGTAACCGTGGCACATGCGCTGCCATCGGGGCAAGTGCATGAGATAGGGCCGCAAGTGCAGACTGAACACCACAAAGCGCAGGTTCACGCAAAAACCGGTGGCCAAAATCACCCAAGCCGGGGCACCTGCGACCAACAGCGGAATGGCTGCGAGCTGCGAGCTGCCTGCAAATACCAGCAAGGTCATGGCCACCGCCTCGAACACACTCATGCCCGACTTGACCATGGCCACGCCCGTCATCAGGCCCCAAGCCGCCACCCCGGGCGCTTGCGGAGCCAGGTCGCGCAGACCTTGCCAAAACTCGGCATGCCGGTAAAGCGTGGGCCGGAAAAACATCAGGCCACCAGCCGTTGACCGGGCTGCAAAGGGCAACCGTGCAAAAAGTCGGCCGCGCCCAGGCGCTTGCCACCGGGGCGCTGCAATTGCGTCAGGCACAGCTGGCCTTCGCCACAGGCCACGCGCACGCCTGACGCATCTGCGCTGAGCACGGTACCCGGCACGGCGGCACGGGCATCATGTGCAACAGGTTCGGCCACGGCTTGCCAGATCTTTAAAGTTTCCAAACCCGAAGCGGTCCCTAGCGGCACGGTCATGCCCGGAAACGGGTCAAACGCCCGCATGCGCCGCGCCAGCACCTCGGCGCTCAAAGCCCAATCCAGCGCAGCTTCGGCTTTGTCGATCTTGTGCGCGTAGGTCACGCCCTCATCGGGTTGGGGCTGGTGCGGCAAGGCATCGAGCTTCGCCAGCGCCTGCACGATGGATTGCCCGCCCAGCTCGGCCAGGCGGTCGTGCAGCACGGCGGTGGTGTCGGTGGGCGTGATGGCGCAGGACAAGACCAGCAACATGTCGCCCGTGTCCAGGCCGGCGTCCATCTGCATGATGGTGATGCCGGTTTGTGCATCGCCCGCCTCGATGGCACGGTGAATGGGCGCAGCGCCGCGCCAGCGGGGCAACAAAGAGGCGTGGATGTTCAGGCAACCCTTGGGAGGCAAGTCCAGCACCCATTGCGGCAAGATCAAGCCGTAAGCTGCCACGATCATGGCGTCGGCTTGGACGTCCAGCAGGCTTTGGCGGGCGGCGGCCGCGTCTTCGGGGTATTTGCCGTCGAGCCGCAGGCTGCGCGGCTGAGCCACCGGTACTGCATGGTCCAAAGCCCACTGTTTGACGGGGGAAGCTTGGCGTTTCATGCCGCGACCAGCGGGGCGGTCAGGTTGGGTCAACACCAACACCACTTCGTGACCAGCGGCGTGCAGCGCTGCCAGGGCCACTTGGGCGAATTCGGGCGTGCCCGCAAAAGTCAGACGCATGGGGAAGATTTCAAAAGCGCATCAGCGCTCGGCTTTTTGGGCTTTGACCAGTTTGGTCTTGATGCGGCCTTGTTTGAGTGGCGACAGGTACTCTACAAACACCTTGCCCATCAGGTGGTCCATCTCGTGCTGGATGCAAATGGCCAACATGCCCTCGGCCTCGATGCTGCGGCTTTGGCCATCGCGGTCCAGCGCTGCGACCTTCACTTTCGTGGCGCGCTCCACACCGTCATAGATGCCGGGCACCGACAAACAACCCTCTTCGCCCTTGACCCGTTCATCGCCCATCCAGGTGATTTCGGGGTTGATCAACACCATGGGTTGGTTGCGCTCTTCCGAGGTGTCGATCACCACCAAGCGCTCGTGCACATCGATTTGCGTGGCCGCCAGGCCAATGCCACCCGCCTCGTACATGGTCTCCACCATGTCATCGATCAGGGCGTGGATGCGGGCGTCCACCGCCTGCACGGGTTTAGCCACCTTGTGCAGACGAGGATCGGGGAAGCAAAGGATGGGGAGCAGGGCCATGGCTTCAGAGCGAATAAATGAAGGCGTTATTGTCCCCAATTTCAGGGGCGGGTGCCAACGAGGGGGAACATCTTGAGGATGCCCCCTCTTCATCTGGCCGCCGCGCAGGCTTGAAACACATCCAACTCGGGTTTGCGCAACTGCGTACTGACCTGCGTCAAGCCTAAAACCGAGTGGAAAAAATGGTCGTGACTCAAGGCCTTGGCACTTTGCTCTCGCAAACACGACATGCGCCAACCCCGCTGACTTTGGAAAGCTGGAGACAGCCAGACCAGCATGGGCACTTGAATTTGCTCGTTCGACGCCATGCTGTAGGGCATGCCGTGCAAATAGAGCCCTTTTTCGCCCAGGGACTCACCATGGTCCGACACGTACAGCAGCGCCGTTGGGCGAGACTGCCCTTTTAACCAGGCCACGGTCTTGGCGATGAAGTGATCGGTGTACAACAAGGAGTTGTCATAGGCATTGACAATGTGTTCAGGTGGGCAATTTTGAAGTGCATGGCTGCTGCACTCTGGCTGAAACGGCTTCATGGAGGCAGGCGAGCGCTTGTAATAAGCCGGACCATGGCTGCCCATCTGGTGCATCACCACAAGCGTACCTTTGGCTCGCCTCGCCGGATCCAGCGCAGCAAGCCGCCTGGGCAATTCGTGCAGCATGACCTCGTCCAGGCACTCGCCCGTCTGACAAAACTCCGGGACGTTCAATGCACTGGTAGTGACATTGGGCACACGGTCACATAACCCCTTGCAACCGGACTGGTTGTTCAACCAAAGGACCGCCATCCCCGCGCGTTGCAGCACATCCAAAAGACTTTCATACCGCACTTTGCTGCCCTCATAGGCCGCTTTTCCAAGATGAGAAAACATGCATGGCACCGACGCTTGAGTGCTCGTGCCACAGGATTTGACATCGGAAAAGTACACCAAATCACCCTGCGCCTGCAGCTTGCGCAACTGTGGTGTGGTGTCCCGCTCATAGCCCGCCAAACCAAAGTTGGCAGCCCTGGCCGTCTCACCCAGTATCAACACCACCAAGGGCGCAGCGGCTTCGCTGGCCGGGGTGTTGAGCAATTTGGCGTCTTCGCCAATGGTTTGCAAGGGTTTGGCAGCTTGTGACGCTTGCCCCACGGACAGCAGCGTCAGTGCGTACACGCTGTTGAACGGGTTGATCAAATATCGCAGCTCCTTGTGGTTGCGCGTGAGGGACGCGATGTCCTGAAACGATATCCAGAAAATGCCCACAGCCACCACAAAAGCCACCGTGGCAGCGCCCACTTGTCGGCCGATCAAAGACTGGGCAGGTACCGCGCGAATTGGCTGGCGCCAGAGCCAAATGCCCGGCAAAACCACACCGACGATGAGCGCTGCCAACATGCGCCAAGACAGCAAATCACGGACTTCACGCACATCGGTGTGCACCACGTTGGCCAGCATGTGGGTGTCGATGACAACGCCGTAGGTCAACATGAAGTAACTGCTGGAAGTGACCATGACCAACATTGCCACGCCAACCGGCTTGAGCCAACGGGGCCACACCCACAAACACAAAAAACAGCCCAGCAAGGACACCAAAATCAGCCAAAGGCTGCCCATGGTGGTTACGGCCCGCAGCCCTTGGGTCTCGGGCAATTGCCAAATCGCCATCCAAAACGGCAGGTTTCCAACCGTTGCAAGCCACAGAACCAAAACCGCCAGCAAGCGCGTGGGGTGCCACGCCGAACGCGGAGAAAGAAACGCCATTAAAAAATGCCTAAAGATACCAATGAACTCGATTCTGACAGGGTCGGCAGAAGGGTTCGAAAGCAACGATCATAAACATTGACGTACCTCAATACCCAGACCGATTTTTGGGTCAAACACGCTTACATTGGAAGCTGCACTTTGTTGACCGCATGCGATTTACCCAGCGTCCCACCGCCCTCTGTCATTCAAGCCCGCCTTGAAGCATTCGACTCCTTGGTCCATGAACCCTTCACAACATTTTTTACATCTGAGCGATTTGTCTCCAGCACGTCGTCTGGGGCTCACCACATGGGTCACGCTGCTGTGTTTGCTGGCTTGGGATTTTTCCGGGCTGGACATGGGCATCATGCAAATTTTGGCTGACCGCAGTGGCTTCACACTGCGGGACAACTGGTGGCTAGAGACCGTTTTGCACACCCGGGCCAAACAGCTGGCGATGCTGGTCTATCTGGCATTGGTGGTCATGGTGTGGTGGCCACCCCAAGTGCTGCGCCAACTCTCGCGCTGGCAGCGGTCAGAAATCGTGGTGGGCATTGCTCTGAGCATCATCACCATCAGCACCCTCAAAAGCTTTAGCCTGACCAGCTGCCCTTGGGAATTAAAGGACTTCGGAGGGCAAGCCATGCGTGTCTCTCACTGGCTTTTTTCGACGGCAGACGGTGGCTCGGGGCACTGCTTCCCCGGTGGACATGTGTCCTCCGCTTTCGGTTTTATGGCATTGGCTTTGCCCTGGCTGGCCTCTGATTCAACAGCGCAGCGCCGAACAGGCTTGCGCATTTTGCTCATCGTTTTGGGAGTAGGCTTCTTGCTGGGTCTGACCCAAACACTCAGGGGCGCGCACTTCCCCAGCCATACCTTGTGGACTGGGTTCATTTGTTGGAGCGTGGTGCTGGCCAATCATTTCTTGTGGGGGTGGCTGGCCCATCGGCGGCCAAACCCATGACTCTGATGTCAAAGTGGCGGTTTTTGCGCTGACTTTTGGCTAGGCAAGTGCCGCCATTTGGCACACAATGCCCCGGCAGACAGCCCTCTAGGCTGCACAGGGAGACCGCATGACACACCCCCCTCAGGAATTGGGCGCTTGGTTGCGCCTGAGCCTCACACCCGGCGTTGGCCCCGATAGCGCAAGGCGACTGCTCGCGGCCTTTGGCGAGCCCCTCGCCATCTTTGCGCAAACCGAAACCGCCTTGAGCCAAGTGGTCAGCGCCAACCAAGCACACGCGCTGGGCTCTGAACCCGATGGCTGCGCAGCCCTTACGCAAGAGACCTTGGACTGGCTTGATGCCCATGCCCCATGGGGCTGCTGCGTGCTCACGCTCGGGGACTGTGACTACCCAACCCCCTTGCTGGACATTCCAGACCCACCGCTCATGCTCTACGCCATGGGGCAAACAGCGCACTTGGCGACACTGAAAGCCGAACAATCCTTGGCCATCGTGGGCAGCCGCAATCCCACGCCCCAAGGCGCAGACAATGCACGTGAATTTGCCCGCAGTCTGGCGGCCAATGGGCTCACGATCGTCTCAGGTCTGGCCCTGGGTGTGGACGGTGCGGCACACGAAGGGGCTTTGCTGGGGCACGCCGGAAAAGGCCTGGCCACCATCGCCATCGTGGGCACCGGACTGGACCGGGTGTACCCGCGCCAGCACCGCGAGTTGGCGCACCGAATCGCCCAAAACGGATTGATCCTGAGCGAGTACCCACTGGGCACACCGCCCCTGGCACCCAACTTCCCCAGGCGCAACCGGCTGATTTCAGGCCTCTCACAGGCCACCCTGGTGGTCGAAGCCGCCTTGCAATCGGGCTCCCTCATCACCGCCAAACAAGCCCTCGAACAAGGCCGCGATGTGATGGCCATCCCTGGCTCGATTCACGCCACCCAATCCAAAGGCTGTCACGCGCTCATCAAGCAAGGGGCCAAACTGGTGGAGTCGGCGCAGGATGTGCTCGAAGAACTGCGACTGCCTGCACCGTTGGCACAACAGGCACTGGACCAGTCGACCGACCCGAATACAGACGGCAAGACGCCAACTGGCCAAGAGAGCGATCCCGAGCGGGCCTTGTTGCGCGCCCTCGGGCACGACCCTGTGGGCTTGGACGCCCTGCAAGCGCGCTGCGGATGGCCGACAGCACAACTCCAGGCCCAACTGCTGGAGCTGGAGCTGATGGGGCAAGTGGGCCGTTTGCCGGGCGGGCTGTTCCAGCGCATAGGCTCTGCCTAGGTCAGCGTCGGTGCGCAAGCCGCCAAGCTGCTGCCCCAAAAGCAAAGGGCACCCGAAGGTGCCCTTGTGCGACAGCTAAGCCTGGTGAATCCGTCAGACCACAGCGCCCGAATTTTCGTCGTTCGGGTCAATGTCTTTCTTGACGGGCTTGACCATGTCCTCGCGGCTGATGCCCAGCCACATGGCCACGGCAGCGCCCACAAACACCGACGAGTAAATGCCAAAGCAAATACCGATCGTCAGCGCCAGCGCAAAGTAGTACAGCGTCTCACCCCCAAACAGCAGCATGGACAGCACCATGATTTGCGTGGAGCCGTGGGTGATGATGGTGCGGCTGATGGTCGAGGTGATCGCGTTGTCGATGATCTGAACCGTGTTCATCTTGCGGTAACGGCGGAAATTCTCACGGATACGGTCAAAGATCACCACCGACTCGTTCACCGAGTAACCCAGCACCGCCAGCACAGCGGCCAGCACCGCCAGTGAAAACTCCCACTGGAAGAAGGCAAAAAAGCCCAGGATGATGATCACATCGTGCAAGTTGGCGATGATGGCCGAGACAGCGAACTTCCATTCGAAGCGAATGGCCAAATACAGCATGATGCCGCCCACCACAAAGGCCAGCGCCATCAGTCCGTCTTCCACCAATTCGTTGCCCACCTGTGGGCCCACAAACTCGGTGCGGCGCAGCGTCACATCGGGGTTGGCCGCTTTCAGGGCGTTGAGCACCGTCTCGCTCTGCTGTGCGGTGGTCACGCCTTTTTGCACCGGCAGGCGGATCAGCACTTCTCGCGCCGAGCCAAAGTTCTGCACCTGCACCTCGGCATAACCCAAGCCCGAGATCACCCCGCGCACCTTGGGCAAGTCGGCCGGCTGGCTGTAACTCACCTCCATCACGGTGCCGCCAGTGAACTCCACCGACAAATGCAGGCCCCTGCTGAACAAAAAGAACACCGCCAAGAAGAAGGTGATGAAGGACACCGCATTCAGCACCAAGGCATGGCGCATGAAGGGGATGTCTTTTCTGATTTTGAACAATTCCATGGTCTTTTCCCCTTAGTCGGCTTTCACCGCAGTGCCAGCCTCTGGGCGCCAAACGGTACCAATGGACACCGATTTGAGTTTCTTCTTACCGCCGTACCAAAGGTTGACCAATCCGCGTGAAAAAAGCACCGCAGAAAACATGCTCGTCAAAATACCGATGCAATGCACCACCGCAAAACCGCGCACCGGACCGGAACCAAAGGCCAGCAAGGCCACACCAGCAATCAAGGTGGTGATGTTGGAGTCCAAAATCGTGGACCATGCACGGTCGTAGCCGGCGTGGATCGCCGCCTGAGGGCTGACGCCGTTGCGCAGCTCTTCGCGCACACGCTCGTTGATCAGCACGTTCGAGTCAATCGCCATGCCCAGCGCCAGTGCCATCGCCGCCATACCGGGCAAGGTGAGCGTGGCTTGCAGCAAGGACAACACCGCCACCAACAACAGCAAATTGACCCCCAGTGCGATGCCGGAGAACACGCCAAACATGGCGTAATAAATCGCCATGAAAACCACGATCACCACAAAGCCCCAGGTCACGCTGTTGAAGCCCTTGGCGATGTTCTCGGCACCCAAGCTCGGGCCAATGGTGCGCTCTTCAATGATCTCCATTGGCGCGGCCAGCGAGCCTGCACGCAAAAGCAGCGCCGTGTCGTTGGCTTCGGCCGTGGTCATGCGACCCGAAATCTGCACCCGGCCGCCACCGATCTCGGCACGGATCACGGGGGCGGTGACCACTTCGCCCTTGCCCTTTTCGAACAAGATGATGGCCATGCGCTTGCCCACGTTGTCACGCGTCACATCCTTGAAGATGCGGGCACCCTTGCCGTCCAAGGTCAAATTGACCACGGGCTCTTGGGTCTGGCTGTCAAAGCCGGGCTGGGCATCGGTCAGGTTGTCACCCGTGAGCACCACTTGTTTTTTGACAATCAAAGGGCGGCCATCGCGCTCGAGGTAACGCTCGGTACCGAATGGCACGATGCCCCCTTGTTCAGCGGCACGGGCTTCCGTGCTTTCGTCCACCATGCGCACCTCCAGGGTGGCGGTGCGGCCCAAAATGTCTTTGGCCTTGGCCGTGTCTTGCACGCCAGGCAGCTGCACCACGATGCGGTCCAAGCCTTGCTGCTGAATCACCGGCTCGGCCACACCCAACTCGTTGATGCGGTTGTGCAAGGTGGTGATGTTTTGCTTGAGGGCCTGCGCCTGCACCAAGCGAGCCGCCTCGGGTTTGATGGTGGCCGTCAAACGGAACTCGTTGCCATCGGCCACCGAATTGATTTGCAGGTCTGCAAACTGAGCGGCGATCAGGTCTTGTGCGGCCTGCAACTGCTTGGCATCGCGTAAACGCATCTCGATGGTTTGGCCATTGCGGCTCATGCCGCCATGGCGCAAATCTTTCTCGCGGAAGCTGGTGCGCAAATCGCCCACCAAGGCTTCGACACGCTGGGTCAAGGCCGCCTGCATGTCCACTTGCAACATGAAGTGCACGCCACCCCGCAAATCCAGCCCCAAATACATGGGCGCCGCCCCCAGCGAAGACAACCAAGCCGGGGACCGTGTCACCAAATTCAAAGCCACCACAAAAGAGGGGTTGCTGGCGTCTGGAATCAAGGCCTTTTCAATCGCGTCTTTGGCCTTGATCTGGTTGTCGGTGGTGTCAAAGCGGGCGCGGATCGAGGCACCATCCAGGGCCAAGGTCTGAGGATTCAAGCCTGCAGTCTTGAGGGCTTCTTCGACGCGCTGCAAGGTGGTGTTATCGACCTTGACCGTGGCCTTGCCAGAAGACACCTGCACCGCAGGGGCCTCACCAAAAAAGTTGGGCAGCGTGAACACCGTTCCCAACAACAAGGCAATCACAAGGATCGCGTACTTCCAGATCGGGTAACGGTTCATGGTGGCTCGCGTGCAGGCTTTTTATCGGGAAAAATTACTTGATCGTGCCTTTTGGCAAAACCTGAATCACAGCGCTGCGTTGCATTTGGACCTCAACGCCCGTGGCCATCTCGATGCCAATGTAGGCGTCACCGATCTTGCTGACTTTGCCCAGCAAACCACCCGCCGTCACCACCTCATCGCCTTTGGCCAAGGCATCAATCATGGCGCGGTGCTCTTTTTGCTTCTTCATCTGGGGGCGAATCATGACGAAGTAAAGAACCACGAACATCAGCAACAAAGGCAGCATGCTCATCAAGGTGGACTGGAAGTCACCACCCGAGGCAGCGGCAGGAGCAGTTTGGGCAAAAGCTGAAGAGATGAACATGGGGTCTCCAAAAATCACATTCGGTTTGAAACAGTGAACGCCCGCGTCCTTCGCAGGCGAAGCCGCCATTGTATGCGGCGCTATGATCGGTCCCAAAAGCCCCGGCCGCACGGGGTCAGACCCCTTGAAGTCACATCCAAGCAGCACTCAAGCGCAACCCCAGGCCACCAGACAGGAGATCGCCATGCCCGCTGAACACGACCACCCGCACGACCATGACCACGCGCACAGCACCTTGGGCGAAATGGACCTGAGGGTGCGCGCCCTGGAAACCCTGCTGACGCAAAAAGGCTACTTGGACCCGGCCGCCGTGGACCGCATCATCGAGACCTACGAGGTGCATGTGGGCCCGCACAACGGTGCCAAAGTGGTGGCCCGCGCCTGGGCTGACCCCAGTTTTAGAGACTGGCTTTTGAAAGACGCCACCGCCGCCATCGCCTCGATGGACTACACCGGCCGTCAGGGCGAGCACATGGTGGCCGTGCCCAACACCCCCGAGACGCACAACCTGGTGGTCTGCACCCTGTGCACCTGGCCCGTGTTGGGTCTGCCCCCGGTTTGGTACAAAAGTGCGGCTTACCGTTCGCGCGCCGTGATCGAGCCGCGTGCCGTGCTGGCCGACTTTGGCGTGACCCTGCCTCCGGGACAAAACATCCGCGTCTGGGACTCCACCGCCGAAGTGCGCTACTTGGTGCTGCCCGAGCGCCCCGCCGGCACCGAGGGCTGGAGCGAGGAACAACTGGCCCCATTGGTCACCCGCGACGCCATGATTGGCACAGGTCTGCCTTTGAATCCACCGTTGAACCCCAAGGAGGTCGCATGAACGGCGTGCACGACATGGGCGGTCTGCAAGGCTACGGCCCGGTTCAGATCGAAGCCAACGAACCGCTGTTCCATGGCGAGTGGGAGCGCCGCGCTTTGGGTGTGACGGTGGCCATGGGCGCCAGCGGCCTGTGGAACATCGACCTGGCCCGCTCGGCCCGCGAATCTTTGCCCCCGATCGACTATGTGCAAGGCCCTTACTACGCCATCTGGACCCAAGCGCTGCAAAAGCTGCTGATCGAGCGCGGCCTGATCACTGAACAAGAACTGACCCAGGGCCAAGCCATCACGCCGCCTGTGTCGGGGGTGCGGGTGCTCAAAGCCGCCGAGGTCGATGCGGCTTTGGCCAAAGGCAGCCCTGCAGACCGTCCCAGCACCCAAGCACCCCGCTTTGCTGTGGGCCAGCGTGTGCGTGCCCTGAACCTCAACCCCCAGGGCCACACCCGGCTGCCGCGCTATGTGCGCGGCCATGTGGGCACGGTGGTGCTGCACCACGGCAGCCACGTGTTGCCCGACCAGCATGTGAACAAGATGCTGCCGCCGTTTGATGGCGCGGCCGAGCACCTCTACACCGTGGTGTTTGACGGTACCGAACTGTGGGGCCCGAAAGCCGAGGCCGGGCACCAAGTGAGCGTGGACGCCTGGGAGTCTTATCTCGAAGCGACCCCCAGCTGATCAAGGCCCCATGAACTCCGCCATCCAAGACCTGAACGACCTGGCCCGCGCTTGCGGTGACGGCTTTCCCATGCCCGCCACCGCCAACAACGGCGCGGTGTTTGAAGAACCCTGGCAGGCCCACGCCTTCGCCATGACCTTGCAGCTGCACGAAAAAGGCGTCTTCACCTGGCCCGAATGGGCCGCAGCCCTGACTCGCGAGATCCGGTCAGGGCAAACGCGCGGCGAAGCCAACGACGGCAGCCTGTACTACACCCACTGGTTGAACGCGCTGGAGCAAATGGTGATCGAGCGCCAGTTGGGCACCCCTGAGCAAATTCACGCGCTGGAACACGCCTGGGCCGATGCCGCCGAGCGCACCCCGCACGGTCAAGCCATTGTGCTGGACGCCGCAGAAAGAGGCCGCGTTTGAACTTGCGTTTGTGGGCCATGCTGGCCTTGTTGGGCAGTCTGGTGTCTCTGGCTGTGGGCACTTCATTTGCCAAAAGCCTGTTCCCGGCTTTGGGCGCAGAAGGCACCACCGCCTACCGCATCCTGTTTGCCACCCTGATGCTGATGACGGTTTTCCGGCCCTGGCGCAGAAAGTGGGTCTGGGCCGATGCGTTGCCGCTGGGGCTGTATGGCGTCACGCTGGGCGTGATGAACCTGCTGTTTTACAGCGCCATCAAGACCATCCCCTTTGGTGTCGCGATCGCCATCGAGTTCACCGGGCCGCTGGCCGTGGCGGTCTGGACTTCCAAAAAAGCCAGCGACTGGCTCTGGGTGGCGCTGGCCATCGCGGGCCTGGGGCTGTTGCTGCCCCTGCCCGGGGGCAATGCAGCCACAGCGCTCGACCCCATGGGCATGTTTTTCGCCTTCTCGGCGGGCATTTGCTGGGCGCTTTACATCGTGTTTGGCCAGCGCGTGGCACTGCGCTATGGCAGCATGGCCACCCCCATGGGCATGCTGGCCGCCGCCATCGTGGTGGCCCCCATCGGTGTTTTCCATGCGGGCACAGCCATGCTGGACCCTCAATGGCTGGTCGCTGGTTTGGCTGTGGCCTTGTTGTCCAGTGCCATACCTTATGCGCTTGAAATGTTCTCGCTCAACCACTTGCCCAAAAACACCTTCAGCATCTTGCTCAGCCTGGAGCCAGCGGTGGGCGCACTCGCTGGCTGGTTGGTGTTGGCCGAACACCTGACCTTGTCGCAAGGCTTGGCCATTGCTCTCGTCATGGCCGCCTCGATGGGCACGGCTTGGTCAGCCGGGCGCGCTCAGCCACCATCCCCCTGAGCGTCCAGACTGAGCGACCCCTCACTTCGCAGGAGTAGGCGAAGCTGTTGGCGAAGGAGCGGCCGGAGCTGCAGGCGGAGGCGCCGCTGGAGGTGCGGCGGGCGCAGCACCGGCTGGAGGCGTCGGCTTGGGATCCTCCGCCGGCGCGGGCTGGTTACTGCCCGTCAATTTGTCGACTTGTTTGAGAATCCAATTCCGGTTTTCAATCCGCTCTTTTTCTTTGCGAATTTTGTCCTCCGCAATTTGCGCCTTGAGTGCGTCAATTTTGGCTTGGATAGCGCGTTGTTCGGCCAGTTTGGCCTCTTCTGCCTGTTGTAAAACCAGCAAGCGGGCATCCTCAATGGCTTGGATCTTGGCCGCCTCTTCCGCTTGCAAGCGAGCTACACGTTCTTGTTCTTGCTGCACACGCTTGTTTTTGGCACCCGCAATTTCACGCACACCCGTTGTCCAAGCTTGCTGGCTCATTTGCCTTTGGATGGCCACCTCTTGGCTGATGACTTGGGTCTTGCCATTGATCTGAGCGCTGAAAAAACCTTCGCAGCGGGTTTTGATGCCACCGGCCAATGTGCAAGCGTGACCGGCCGGACTCTGCGCCCCCCAAGCTTTGGGACGGTCCAAAAACGCATCACATTGGTTGAAGACCTGCTGAATCCGAAGGTCCTCGGCACTGGGCCGGGGGTCATTGAAGTCAAACCACTCCGGGCGCACCATTTCATGGGCCATGCCCACGCGTAAACAATCGGCTTTGGCCGGCGTCAACTGGGCCAACATGGCTGACCACACGGCCTTCGTTAAGGCGTTGTCACGGACCACCTTAAAAGCCGTGTCACCCTGCGTCGGGCAAGCGTTGATCACCCCATCCGCCGTGCGCCTGGTCAGGCCGCGCCATTGCACCAGCACAGACGCCTCGTTGCCAGGTGTGATCGCCACGCGAGCGTCAAAAAAGGGCGCGCGCACCACGCGCTCAAACGGGGCTTGTCCGGGGACGGTGATTTCCAGATTACAAACTTGCTCGCCATTGAGCACGCGCGCCGACACGGGCACCGTTTGGGTCTGGCCGGCCGCCAGCACGTACTGACCCGCCCATGCCGAAGGCGCAGCCAACATGCCCAGCAGCACCGCACACCACCAACGACTTGCACCCATTGCGCACCCATTCCAAGAAAAAAGCATCCACTTACAGTATCGGCAGCAAAGGCTTTGACTTGATAGTCGGTCAGCGCCCCACAAAAACCGGCTTGCGCCGCTGGGCAAATGCCGCGCGCCCCTCGGCAAAGTCTTCGCTTTGGCTGCTGGCCTGCTCACGCGCCCGCAACTGAGCCTCATCGGCCTGCCCGGCCTCAATCTCGCGCAAAGACTTTTTGGTCTCCTCCACGGCCAATGGGGCCAAGGCCAACACATCGTCCAACAGGCTTTGAAGCGTGAGCGACCACGCTTCGGGCGTGACCAGATCCTCAAACAAGCCCATGGCGTCAAGATGCTCTGCGGTGAAAGGCCGCGCCGTCAGAAAAGCCCTTTTGGCACCGGCCAAGCCAAATAGGCTGACGTAGCGCCTCAAACCGCTCGGGTAGTAATGCAAACCCAAAGCGGTGGCGGGCATTCGCCACTCGGTGCCTTGCAAGCCTATGCGCAAGTCACACGCCAGCACCA
Source organism: Comamonadaceae bacterium (assembly GCA_021299875.1). Taxonomy (GTDB): domain Bacteria; phylum Pseudomonadota; class Gammaproteobacteria; order Burkholderiales; family Burkholderiaceae_C; genus Limnohabitans_A. The sequence goes on from JAJTEW010000009.1 coordinate 16,449, forward strand.
CATCGGTCGCGCCGCCATACACACTGCCGTTCAAGGCGCAAAGGGTCACCGGACGCATGGCGGCCAGCGCATCCGGGATTTCTTCAAAAAAAGTGGCCCCATGGCCCGGCTCGTCAAAGCCCCCAATGTCATAACCCGCGCAAAACACCGGTTTGGGCTGACCCAGCGTGTTGCCGGTCAACACCAGCACGCGCACCTCGGGATCGCGGTTGACGGTGTCAAAGTGCACCAACAAAGCCTTGAGGTCGGCGTTTTCCAAGCGGTTGCGTTGGGCCGGGCGGTTCAAAGTGATGGTGGCCACGCCGCCTTCGATGTGCAAAACGGGGACAGAAGGCTGGGCAAATGCTGAGAGCATGGGGGGCGTCCAAAACAAAAAGGGTGTCCAAAGACACCCTGATTGTAGGAAGCAGGCGACCAGCGCCCGCTGTTGGAGCGGTCGATCAGGCCTTGGCTTTGGCCTTGGACATGACGGCTTTGACCGAAGCTTCGGCTTGGGCTTGAGCGGCTTTCATGCTGGACTCTGCGCTGTCAGCCGCTTGCTTGGCCACTTTCTTCAGGGTTTCAGCAGCCGTCTGGCTGGCTTCGAAAGCGGTCTTGATGGCGGCCACAGCGGCGTCAGAGCCAGCGGGTGCGTTCTTCAGGCTGTTCTCGACCAGGCTTTTGACAGCCTTTTCGGACTCGGCCATCTTGCCTTCGACAGCTTTGGTGAACACGGCGCTGGTGCTGCTGGCGATGTCAGCCATGTGACGGCCATAAGACACCGACTTTTCAATGGCGGGCTGAACCAAAGCGGCTTGCACAGCCATCAAGTCTTGTGGGCTCTTGGCGGCCATCAGGGCTTGCATGTTGGCGAAAGACTCGCCCACAGCGGCTTTGCCAGCGGCCAGGTTCAGCTCAACCAAGCGCTCGAAACCGGCAAATGCGGTTTGCGACAGGTCTGCAGCAGCAGCGATGTTGGCTTTTTGGGTGGCGGCGAATTGGTCGGCGTTGAAGTTCATGGTGTGTTCCTTAAAAGGTTTTGTTGCAATGCAGCAATTTGAACACCATCAAGAGGTCGGGGCAAGTGAAAACCCGCACTTTAGAGTCCACTCTCCAATTGGCCGACTGTGAGCGCCAAGGCGCAGAAAACCAGGCCTCAGCCCTGAACCATCGCGCGGGCAGGGCCTTTGACGCTGTGGGTTCAGCCATTCACTACACTTGGCGTTCAAGCAAATTGGGCCGAAAACTTTTTTAAATTTATGGAATTCATCAGTCTGTTGTTCATTTCGGCCCTGGGCATTCACTGGCTCAATCTGCAGGGCCAGCGCAAACGCACAGCCTTGTTGGCCGAGCAGCTGCGCCCCTACCAAATTGAAAAGCTCATGTCGCAGCTCACCACCTCCTACATGCGGGCCTTGGGAGAAAACGACCCAGAGCGCCAAAGGCACATCTTTCAACTTCAAGAACAAGCCGAACAACAACTGGCCGCTGACTTTCAGCTCTTGGCCCGCGAATTTGCCCAACTTCCCGCCCCCGTGTCGCGCGGCCTCAAGCTCGCCCTGCCTTTCATTGACCAACTCTCGCCCAAGGTCTGTTTTGACATGCGCCGCCTGCTCGAGGTGCACGCTCAAGGCATCGAGCGCGCCGTGGACAACCGTGAAGGCCTGTCCGATAAGGCGCGGTCATTTCGCATGGTGGGCGAGATGTTTTTGATGCAGCACAGCTGCCACTGGTTTTGCCGCTCCAAAACCATCGCCTCGGCCCGCATGCTGGCCCAGCACCAGACCCGCTACGAGCAAGCGCTGGATGCCGTGAGCCCCGAAACACGCCAGGCCTACTTGGCCGTGGTGCAGGGCTAAAGCGCACGCACCATCAATGATCCAGCGCCTGCATCGCCGCCTGCGCGATGCTGCCTGAGTCCACCTCAAAGAAGCGGCGCAGCGCGGCGCGGGTATCGCTGCGGCCAAAGCCGTCGGTGCCCAGTGTGCGGTAGCGGCGGCCTTCAGGCACGAAGGCGCGCACGCTCTCGGGCACGGCCCGCACATAGTCGGTGGCCGCAATCACGGGGCCTTGGGTGCTGGCAAGGAGTCGCGCCAAATGGCTGGCGTTCTTTTCAGCGTTACGGCCCGAGCTCTCGGATTGCGCCATGCCGTCTCTCGCCAGTTGACTCCAGCTGGTGATGCTCAGCACCGCCACACCCACGCCTTGCGCGGCCAGTTGCTGGGCAGCCTTGATGACTTCAGTCAGGATCGCGCCCGAGCCGAGCAAGGTCACGCGCTCTGCGGCATCGCTCGGGCCGTACACGCCAAATCGGTAGCCTCCGCGCAGCACATCGACGGCCACGCCCGCAGGCAAATCGGGCTGTGCGTAGTTCTCGTTCATCAGGGTGACGTAATAAAACACATCGGCCTGCTGCTCGACCATCTCACGCATGCCCGCGTCCAAAATCACCGCCAGCTCGCCCGCAAAGGCCGGGTCGTAGGCCTTGCAATTGGGGATGGTGGCCGCCACCAAATGGCTGCTGCCGTCTTGGTGTTGCAAGCCCTCGCCACCCAAGGTGGTGCGGCCCGATGTCGCGCCCAACAAAAAGCCGCGTGCCCGCTGGTCGGCCGCAGCCCAAATGGCGTCACCCACGCGCTGAAAACCGAACATCGAGTAATAAATATAGAAGGGCAACATGGCCAAGCCGTGCACGCTGTAACTGGTGGCCGCCGCCGTCCAGCTGGCGATCGCGCCCGCTTCGCTGATGCCTTCTTCCAGAATCTGGCCGTCGGTGGCTTCGCGGTAGCTCAGCACCGAGCCAATGTCTTCCGGCGCGTAGCGCTGGCCCACGCTGCTGTAAATGCCCACCTGCTTGAACAAGTTGGCCATGCCGAAGGTGCGCGCCTCGTCGGCCACGATGGGCACGATGCGCGGGCCGAGTTGCGGGTCTTTGAGCAGGTTGCCCAGCATGCGCACAAAGGCCATGGTGGTGCTCATCTCTTTGCCATCGGCCTGCAGCGCAAACTGCCCGTAGCTGGCGAGTGCGGGCACGGGCATGCGATCGCACGCGGTTTCACGGCGGGGCAAACTGCCGCCCAAGCGGGCGCGGTGCTCGCGCAGGTAACGCATCTCGGCGCTGTCGTCGGTGGGTTTGTAAAAGGCCAAGCCCTTGGCCTGTTCGTCGCTCAGCGGCAGGTCAAAGCGGTTGCGGTACTCGATCAGGTCTTGCTCGTCGAACTTCTTTTGGCTGTGCGTGGTCATCTTGCCTTGGCCCGCGCTGCCCATGCCAAAGCCTTTTTTGGTGTGCGCCAAGATCACCGTGGGCTGGCCACGGTGCGCCGCCGCAGCCGCGTAAGCCGCATGGATCTTCACGATGTCGTGGCCGCCGCGCTTGAGTCGGTCAATCTGCTCATCGGTCATGCCCTGCGCCAGCCGCGCCAGTTCTTCGTTTTGGCCAAAGAAGTTGTCGCGGTTGTAGCGACCGTCCTTGGCCGCAAAGGTCTGCATCTGGCCGTCCACCGTGTTGGCAAAAGCCCGCAGCAAAGCACCCGAGGTGTCGCGCGCCAGCAGGCCGTCCCAGTCGCTGCCCCAGACCAGCTTGATCACGTTCCAGCCGGCACCGGCAAACAGTTTTTCCAACTCGTCGATGATGCGGCCGTTGCCGCGCACCGGGCCATCGAGGCGCTGCAAATTGCAGTTGACCACCCACACCAGGTTGTCCAGTTTTTCTCGCGCCGCCAAGGTCAGAGCGCTCATGCTCTCGGGCTCGTCCATCTCGCCGTCGCCAAACACGCCCCACACCTTGCGGCCACTGCAGTCCTGCAACTGGCGGTGCGTCAGGTAGCGCATGAAACGGGCGTGGTAGATCGAGCTGATCGGCCCCAAGCCCATGGAACCGGTGGGGAACTGCCAAAAGTCAGGCATCAGCCAAGGGTGCGGGTAGCTCGACAAACCGCGTGCGCCGCTGCCCGGCGCGGTGATCTCTTGGCGATAGTGCATCAGGTCGGCCTCGGTCAGGCGGCCTTCCAGAAAAGCGCGGGCGTAAACGCCGGGGGCGCTGTGCGGCTGAAAGAACACCAAGTCGCCCTTGTGCTGCTCGGTGCGGGCATGGAAGAAATGGTGAAACCCGGTCTCGAACAAATCGGCCACGCTGGCGTAACTGGCGATGTGCCCGCCCAACTCGCCATAGGCCTGGTTGGCGCGTACCACCATGGCCAAAGCGTTCCAACGCATGATGGCCACCAGCCGCTCTTCGGTGGCCAAGTCGCCGGGGAAGTCCGGCTGATCCTCCACCGCGATGGTGTTCATGTAGGGCGTATTCAGATCCGGCTGCCAGCCCGTGCGCTGCTGCCGGGCCACGATGGCCAGTTCGTCCAAGATCCGGCGCGCACGCGCTGGGCCTTGGGTGCCAATGAGCGCCAACAAGGCCTCGCGCCACTCGGCGGTTTCTTCGGGGTCGATGTCGTGGGCGGACAACATGGCTTGCAAATGGGGGTCGATGGGTGCGTTCATGCATTTGACTGTACAGAGGCATGCGGCGCATGTGCTGCGTATTTGCACCTCTAAGACATCCATTTGCAGCACAATATGCCGAAATCAAAAGGAATTCAGCACATGGTTCTGGACAACGTGGATTTGAAGATACTGGATGAACTGCAGCGCGACGGCTCGCTGTCCAACGTGACCCTGGCCAAACGCATCGGCCTGTCGCCCTCGCCGTGCCTGGTCCGCGTCAAGGCGTTGGAGTCGGGCGGCGTGATCCAGCGCTACGTGGCGCTGGCCAGCGCGGCGGCGCTGGGGCTGGGCCTGACGGTCTTCATCTCCATCAGCCTCAAGACCCAAAGCAAAGAAACCTTGGCCGGCTTTGAAGCGCACATCGCGCGTCACGACGAGGTGATGGAGTGCTATTTGATGACCGGGGACAGTGACTACCTGCTGCGCGTGGCCGTGCGCGACATGGCGGCGCTGGAGCGCTTCATCCTAGAACAACTCTCACCGATTCCGGGCGTGGAAAAAATCCGATCCAGCTTTGCGCTCAAGCAGGTGCGCTACAAAACGGCGCTGCCGCTGGGTTTGGGGTGAAGGGCTTTCAGCCCTGCGCCCGCTGCTTCAAATACGGCCCCACCATGTGGCGGCTGGTGCGTTGCAGGCCCATCAGCAAGGCGTGGTCGGCATGCTGGCAGCCGTAGCGGGTTTTCAGGTCGTGCTGCATCTGCGCCAGCAAATGCGCGGCCATCTCGGCATCGGCCAGGGCCCGGTGGGCGCGGCCTGACGACGGCAAATGGTGCAGCGCGGCCAGCGTGCCCAGCTTGTGGTTGGGCGCTTGCGGGTACAGGCGGCGCGACAGCAGCACAGTGCAGGCAAATGGGTGCGACGCATCTTCTCCGCAACGGGCCAGCTCGGCCTGCCAGAACTTTTTGTCAAAAGCCGCGTTGTGCGCCACCATGGGCCGCCCGCCCACAAAGCGCGCTGCCTCGCGCATCACCTGCTCGGCAGGTGGAGCGGCCTGCACCATCTCGTTGGTGATTCCCGTGAGCTGGGTGATGAAAGGGTTCACCCGCACCCCGGCGTTCATCAGGCTTTGGTAACGGTCCACCACCTGCCCGCCTTCGAGCATGACGATGGCCACCTCGGTGGCGCGGTCGCCCATATTGGGCGAAATGCCCGTGGTTTCGAAGTCGATGATGGCGATGGGGGTCATGGTAAGAAGGCCGATGCACAAACGGGTCTCAGATTAAAACCCGCTTTCACAGGCTTGCATCATATTAAAGATGGCTTTAATATGATGAACCTGTATTCAAGCGATCTTTAATATCTGGCCATGCGCGTCACCGGAACTTACGTCACCTCAACCACTCTTGGCGAGAGCGTGCGCGCTTTTGTGCCCCATGCGCTGCCACCTGCAGAGCCCGAACTGGACGCTGCTTGCTATGCCGAACTCAACCGCACGGCTGAACTGGCCTTGGCCCGTCTGGCAGGGGTGGCAGGCTTGGTGCCTTCGATCGACTGGTTACTCTACAGCGCCACCCGCAAAGAGGCCCTGCTCACATCCCAGATTGAGGGGACCCAGGCGACACTGGTCGACCTGTTTGACAAAGAGGCGGGGCTGGTCGTCAGCAACACAGACGATGTGGAGGAGGTCACCAATTATCTGCGTGCCTTTCGCTGGACAGAACAAACATTGCGGGACCCCAATGGCCTGCCCATGAGCGTGCGCCTGATGCGGCAAGCCCACCGCCTGCTCATGGATGGCGCCCGTGGCTCTGGTCGCCAACCGGGTGAATTGCGCCAGTCTCAAAACTGGATCGGCGGCACACGGCCCGGCAACGCTGTATTTGTACCCCCGCCGCCCACGCAAGTACCCGCCCTGCTGGCCGATCTTGAACGCTTCATACACGACACACGGCCCACCCTGCCCCCTCTGGTGCGCATTGGGCTTGTGCACGTTCAGTTTGAAACCATTCACCCCTTTTTGGATGGCAACGGACGCATTGGGCGATTGCTGATTGCCGCACTCATGGAGCAATGGGGCTTGTTGTCAGAGCCCTTGGTCTACGTGAGCGCCTACCTGAAGCAGCATCAAACCGAATACTACCGACGACTTTCTGCAGTCCGCACGAATGGCGATTGGGAAGGCTGGGTGGTTTTTTTCCTGGAAGGTGTTGCCCGCGCAGCAGACACCGCTGAGCGTGGCATCGTCGCATTGGCCAGCCTGATCAACACCGACCGACGTCGCCTGCTCCAAGAGCCCAGAATCACGCCAGCGAGTCTTCGTCTATTTGAACTCTTGCCACTGATGCCCATTTTCTCCATCGATCAAGTCTGCGAACGACTGGGAACCACGTTTCCCACAGCCAATGCAGCGGTCAAAACACTGGAAAAGCTCGGCATCGTGGTCGAGCAGACCGGGCAAAAAAAGAACCGTCATTACAGCTACCAAGCCTATGTGGAATTGCTGAGCACTTGATCTACCCATGCACCCCGGCCCCCTCCTCTTCTGCGGCGACCCGCACGGCCAGTGGCAGCACATCCTCGATGCGGCTGAGCAAACCCACGCCCGCGCCGTGATCTTGCTGGGCGACTTGGAGCCGGCCCGGCCGCTGCACATCGAGCTGGAAGCGATTTGGGAGCGGGTCTGGTTCATCCACGGCAACCACGACACCGACCATGCGGACAACTTTGGCAACGTCTGGCACGACGAAGTGAGCGAGCGCAGCCTGCACGGCCGCGTCGTCACGCTGCCCTGCGGCACGCGCATTGCTGGGCTGGGCGGTGTGTTTCGCGGTGCGGTGTGGTACCCCAAAGACCAGCAAGCGCCCAAATTTCGCAACCGCGAAGACCACGCCCGCGTCACCCCGAACCAAGACCGCTGGCAAGGCGGCGTGCACCTCAAGCACTGGTCCACCATCTACCCCGACGAGGTGGAACAACTGGCCACGCTGCAGGCCGACATCCTCATCACCCACGAAGCGCCCGGCTACCACGAACACGGATTTAAAGCGCTGGACTCACTGGCCCGCCGCATGGGCGTGCGCATGACGGTGCACGGCCACCAACACGACAGCATTGACAGCAGCGCCCACTGGGACGCCCAAGGGTTTCAGAGTTTTGGGGTGGGGCTGCGCGGCGTGATGGCGCTCGACGCGGTGAATTTTTCTTGACCCAGGCAAAGCCCTGGTACACAAAGCCGCACCCTTTTCTTAAGCTGATTGCCTCACCCACATGGGGGCAACATGCACCCCGCAACAGACCCAAGCACCACGCCTGTTTATGGCGTTCGCCCGAGCAAGCCCGGCTTGTATCTGGGCTTGTTTCATGGCCGCGACACGCCCAACCAAGCCATGCACGGCTGGGGCTTCGATGGCCCGGCCATTGGGCCGCTCCGGTGGGACGAGGACAGCTAACATCCGCGATCAGGGAGAACAACACATGCCACGATCCACCGACTGGACGCGCAACGAAACATTGGCGGCGTTTCACATTTACCTGCAACTGCCATTTGGGCAGCTGCATCGCAACCAAGCACGCATCGTGCAGTTGTCGCAGTGGATGGGGCGCACCGCCAGCGCTGTGGCCATGAAGCTGGTCAATTTGGCCAGCCTCGACCCTCAGATTGTGGCCAGTGGCCGCAGCGGCATGGGGCATGCGTCCAAGCTCGACGAGCAAATTTGGAACGAGTTTTTGGCGGCCAACGACCCCGTGGTCACCGAAGCGGCCACGTCCTTTGGCCGCTATGCAGAACAAAACGGCCTGCCGCCCTTTGTGGACGTGCTGGACGAATTGACCAACATTGAAGAAGGCAAAACCACCACGGCCATCGTGCAGGTGCGCGTCAACCAAGCCCGGTTTCGCCGCGCCATCTTGGCCAGCTACAACGCCACTTGCTGCATGAGCGGCCTGCGCGTGCCCAAACTGCTGGTGGCCAGCCACATCGTGCCGTGGAGCATGGACACACAAAACCGCCTGAACCCCAGCAACGGCCTGTGCCTGTCGGCCCTGCACGACCGGGCGTATGACCAAGGGCTGATCACGGTCTTACCGGACTTCACCATCCGCGTGGGCGATGCGCTGCGTCACGCCGAGTTGGACCCATTTGCACAAAGCAGCTTGGCGCAATGCCAAGGGCAAGCTATTCGCCTGCCGGAACGCTTTCGGCCAGCGCCTGCGTTTTTGGAGGCGCATGCGCTACGGTTTGGATTTCTATGAAGTGTGAACCTTGCTAATTGATGAAAGGCTGTGCGCCGCACATCCTGCTGGTCACGCTCAACAAACAAGGCCGGGCTGACGCGCACAAGTACATGGACCACTGGATCGACGACACGCACTTTCACTGGCAAAGCCAGAACGCCACCGACCCGACCAGCAAACGCGGCGACGACATCATCCGCCACGCCGCTTTAGGCATCGACATCCACCTCTTTGTGCGCGACACCAAGCTGGCCGCTGGCAAGGCCGCACCGTTCACGTACCACGGCCGGGTGCGCTACCAGTCGCACCAGGGCAGCAGGCCCATGAGCATTGTGTTTGGGCTGGATACGGCGGCGGGGTAATTTGCAGGGCTAGATTTGCCCAAGTCTGCGGCCCAATCGTTCCAATGGTCTTTTAAAATTTCTTCAAAATAGACAATTATTTTATTTTTTGTCCATAATGGCGAAATGTCGAGTAAGCCACCTATCGTTTTTCCACAAGAGCAAACGCTGCTCACCGCCTTGGGCGAGCGCCTGCGGCTGGCGCGTTTGCGCCGCAAACTGAGCACGGCCGTGGTGGCGCAGCGGGCTGGCATGTCGCGCACTTCGGTCTACAAGGTTGAGGCCGGCGATGCGGGTGCCACTTTGGGCACTTATCTGCGCGTGCTGGCGGTGCTTGGGCTGCAGGCAGATTTCAACGCCTTAGCCTCCGACGACAAAGTGGGGCGCAAGCTGCAGGATTTGGCTTTGGCCCCATCGCCTGCAGCGCGACGCCAGCGCCGTGCCAGCGTGCTGTCCAGCGACGCTGCCAACAGCACTTCTGAGGGGCCGCCATGACGGGGCAATTCGATGGGCTAGAAGTCTGGTTGGACTGCGATTTGGGGCCCGCTTGTTTAGTAGGCCACTTGGCGCATGACCGAGGGCAGATTCGCTTTCATTACGACAAAGATTGGCTGAACGACCCGAGGGCTTTTGCGCTGGACCCTGATTTGTCTTTGGACGTGCATCCGTTTTTCCCCAAGCCGGAGCTGGCCAACTTTGGCGTGTTTCTCGACTCATCACCCGACCGCTGGGGACAAACGCTGATGAAACGGCGCGAGGCCTTGCTGGCCAAGGACCAAAAGCGTCCGGCCAAAACACTTTATGCGTGGGATTTCCTGATCGGCGTGCAGGACATGACCCGGCAGGGGGCGTTGCGGTTTCGCCCATCTGGCATGCAAGCGTTTTTGGGCAACGATGCTTTTGCAGCGCCACCCGTGACCACGCTGCGCGAACTGGAGCAGGTGGCTTGGCAACTGACTCACAAGCGCATTGACGATCTCGATGCTTTGCGCAAATGGTTAACCGTTCTGGTGGCTCCGGGAGCTTCGTTGGGGGGCGCTCGGCCCAAAGCCAACTTCTCAGAGCTGGACGGTTCTCTTTGGATTGGCAAATTTCCGGCGCGTGATGATGACCGTGATGTCGGGGCTTGGGAGTTCGCCACACATCAAATGGCCCAACGTGCAGGCATCGATGTCCCTGCTGCAAAGCTGTTGCGATTGGGTGGTGAGTTTCATACTTTTTGTGTGCAGCGCTTCGACCGTGTCGGTGGTCAGCGGCTGTTTTATGCATCGGCCATGACGCTGCTGCGAAAAGACCAAAGCGAAGGCTGCAGTTATCTGGAATTGGCGCAGTTTCTGCGGGCCAGTGGTGATGCAGCGACGGTTCAATCAGATCTGGCTCAGCTGTTCAGGCGCGTGGTTTTTAATGTGGCGGTCGGCAATCGGGACGACCATTTGCGCAATCACGGCTTTGTGTTGAGCTCAACAGGTTGGCGTTTGGCACCCGCGTTTGACGTGAACCCGAATATCGACAAAGCCGAGCATGTGCTGAACATTGACGATATGGACAACCGTCCTGACTTGCACACTGCGTTGAACACGGCCGCGTTTTACGGCCTGACGGCAGCGCAAGGGCGGCACATCGTGGACGAGGTGATGGGTGTCGTGGACACTTGGCGCGCTGTAGCCAACCAAGTCCGGATTTCTCGGGCAGATATCGAACTGACGGCCGCTGCGTTCAGTGCCCATGCGGCCTGGTCAAAAAACTGAAACCCACCCGCAACGCCTTGCCCTCCATGAAGGCTGGTGGTGCGCGTTGATTTCTAAGGCGTAGTTCGGTTGATTCAGTCCAAGCGGTATTGCGCCGCCAACTTCAAAAAACCCTGCACATCGGGGTCAAGTCCGGTTTCGGACTGCAAGATATCGCCCACGGCAGGCGCTGTTTGCGCGGCCAGTCGGGCATCTAAAAACAGCAATCGGGATCGGCGGGCCAACACGTCTTCCACGCTCAGTGCGTATTCGTAGCGGGCCGCAAAACGCACCATGGCGTCGCTCAGGCTCGGAGTCAGCCTGTGGTTGGCGCCGGGCAGTTGGGCCAGCCAAGCTTGTTCGTTGCCATAGCTGTGCGCACCTTCGGGCTCGCCCAAGGAAACCGCAAGGCCACCCCCTGCCCCCACCGCACCCACCAGCGGCAGGTGCGCGGTTTGCGCCGGTCCGCGTGGCAGCAGGCGTGCGTGGTCCACACACTTTTGCAGCACGTCTTCGGCCATCGCGCGGTAGGTGGTCCATTTGCCGCCGGTCACCGTGACCAAGCCCGAACGGCTGACGACCACGGTGTGTTCGCGGCTCAGGGCTTTGGTGTGGTCGCCACCGCTTTGCGGCGGTTTGACCAAGGGACGCAAACCGACCCAAATGCTTTTGACATCGGGGCGCCCCGGTGCACGCTTCAAATAGCGCGCAGACTCTTGCAAGATGAAGTCGATTTCGGCTTCAAAAGCCAGCGGCTCGCGCGCCAAATCGTCACGCGGTGTGTCGGTGGTGCCCAAGATCACTTGGCCCAACCAAGGCACGGCAAACAGCACCCGGCCATCGGCGGTTTTGGGCACCATCAGGGCTTCTGGGTTGGGCCAAAAACTTTTGTCCACCACCAGGTGCACGCCCTGACTGGGGGCCACCATGGCTTGCGTGCTGCCGTCTTGCTCGCGCAGCGCGTCCACCCACACCCCCGTGGCATTGACCACGCAACCCGCCTGAATTTCGTGTGTTTGTCTGGTGAGGGTGTCGGTGCATTGCAAGCCAGACACTTGGCCTTCGGTGTAGCGCAGGCGTTCGGCCCGCATGCGGTTGAGCAGCAAGGCCCCTTGGCGCGCTGCGCTGCGCGCCAGGGCCAGCGCCAGCTTGGCATCGTTGAACTGCCCGTCCCAATACTTCACGCCGCCATGCAATCCCGCAGCTTGCACCGTTGGCAAGCTGGCCAGCGTGTCTTGGCGCGACAAAAATTCGGTGCGCCCCAAGCCAGATGCACCCGCCAAGGCGTCGTACACCTTCAGGCCAATGCCGTAAAACGGCTTTTCCCACCACGCATAGGTGGGCATGACAAAGGGCAGCGCTTGGGCCAGGTGCGGGGCGTTGCGCAGCAAGGTGTTTCGCTCGTGCAGGGCTTCGCGCACCAAAGCCAGGTTGCCCTGCGCCAAATACCGCACGCCGCCGTGCACCAATTTGGTCGACCGCGAAGACGTGCCTTTGGCAAAGTCGTCTGATTCCACCAAGACCACGCGGTAACCGCGCGAGGCCGCATCCAAGGCCAAACCCAGGCCCGTGGCGCCACCGCCCACAACGGCCAGGTCATAGACGGTGTCGGCCTGCAACTGCGCCACGAGGTCAGCACGGCGGGTGGGCAGGGGTGGTGCAAGTGGGGCTCGGGTCTGCATGGATTAAAGTGGCTCGGTCTCACAGATTATGGTTCGATACGCCCATGACTTACCTTCTCGCCCTCGACCAAGGCACTTCCAGTTCGCGCAGCATCGTGTTCAACGCTCAGGGTCAGATGATGGCCATGGCGCAGCAAGAGATCACGCAGATCTACCCCCAGCCCGGCTGGGTGGAGCACGACCCGATGCAGATTTGGCAAACCCAGTTGGCCACCGCCGTCGAAGCGCTGGCCCAAAGCGGCATCAACGCAGCCCAAGTGTCGGCGCTGGGCATCACCAACCAACGCGAAACCACGGTGGTGTGGCACAAAGGCACGGGCCAGCCGATTCATAACGCCATCGTGTGGCAAGACCGTCGCACCGAGCCGGCTTGCGCGGCCCTGCGCGAGCAAGGCTTGGCCGACACCATCCAGGCCAAAACCGGTTTGCTGGTGGACGCGTATTTTTCGGGCACCAAGCTGCAATGGATTTTGGACCACGTGCCCAACGCCCGCGCACAAGCCGAGCGTGGCGAACTGCTGTTTGGCACGGTGGACAGCTGGCTGATGTGGCAGCTGAGCGGTGGCGCGGTGCACGCCACCGATGTGAGCAACGCTTCGCGCACGATGCTCTTCAACATCCACACCCACCAATGGGATACCGACTTGCTGGCAGCCTTGCGCATCCCCCCCGCCATGATGCCCACGGTGCAAGCCTCTAGCGCGGTGTATGGCCAGGTGCGCCCCGTGTTGCTGGGCCACGCCATCACGATCGGCGGGGTGGCGGGCGACCAACAAAGCGCCTTGTTTGGCCAAGCGTGCTTTGGCGCGGGCATGGCCAAAAACACCTATGGCACCGGCTGCTTCATGCTCATGCACACGGGCCACACGGCCATGCATTCGCAAAATGGCTTGATCACCACCAGCGCGGCACAAGTGACGGCACAGCCCAAGAGCGCGCCGCAGTTTGCTTTGGAGGGCAGCGTGTTTGTGGGCGGTGCCGTGGTGCAGTGGCTGCGCGATGGCCTGGGCGCCATCCGCCACAGCAGCGAGGTGCAAGCTTTGGCCGAAAGCGTGCCCGACTCGGGCGGCGTGATGGTGGTGCCCGCCTTCACCGGGCTGGGTGCGCCGTATTGGAGACCGGATGCACGCGGCTCCATCACCGGCCTGACGCGTGGCAGCACCGTGGCGCACATTGCGCGTGCGGCGCTGGAGAGCATCGCCTTTCAAAGCGCGGCTTTGCTGCAAGCCATGGGGCGCGATTTGGCACAGGCGGGCGTGGCCCCGGTGCAAGAGTTGCGCGTGGACGGCGGCGCGTGCGTGAACAATTTGCTCATGCAGTTTCAGGCCGACTTGCTGGGCCTGGATGTGGTGCGCCCCGAAGTGACCGAGACCACCGCATTGGGGGCGGCCTATTTGGCGGGCCTGTCCACCGGCGTGTACGCCAGCACAGACGAGTTGAGCGCGCAATGGCGCGTTGAACGGCGCTTTAGCCCGCAGCGCCTGCCCGACTTCGCCACCGAACAGATGGCGCTGTGGGAACACGCGGTGCGCAAGACGGTGCTTTGAAGCTCAAATATCGATGTTACCCGCCCGCAGCGCGTTGCTTTCGATGAAGTGGCGGCGTGGCTCGACTTCGTCGCCCATGAGCATGGTGAACACGCGGTCGGCTTCGATGGCGTCGTCGATCTGCACGCGCAGCAGGCGGCGCACGGTGGGGTCCATGGTGGTTTCCCACAGCTGGGCGGGGTTCATCTCGCCCAAGCCTTTGTAACGCTGGCGGCTGGTGGTGCGCTCGGCTTCGCTGATGAGCCAATGCATGGCTTGGCGGAAGTCGCCCACTTTTTCTTCTTTCTGCCGCTCGCCTTCACCGCGCTGGGCTTTGGCGCCTTCGCTGAGCAATCCGCGGAAGGTCTCGGCCGCTTCGGCCAGCGCGCCGTAGTCGGCGCCGTGCACAAAGTCTTGCGTGATGATGCTGCTCTTGATGTTGCCGTGGTGGCGACGGCTGATGCGCAGAATCGGTTTGTCGGTGCGCACATCAAACTCGGCCGCCACTTCGGCGGGGATGCCGGTGGTGTTGAGCTCGCGCAGCTTGGCTTGCAGCGCGGGGGCGCATGCGGCGGCTAACTCCATGTTGTCGAGGTTGAGCGACACGCCGTCGGCCATGGCGCGCAAGGCTTCGGCGTCCATGAAGTTGGACAAGCGGGCAATGACGTGTTCGGCCACTTGGTGCTTGCGGGCCAGCGCTTCGAGCGTTTCGCCCGTGAGCACTTGGGGCGCTGCGCCACCGGTGCTGATGCTGGCATCTTTGAGCGCGATGCGCAGCAAGAAGCCGTCAAGCGCAGGGCCGTCTTTGAGGTACAGCTCTTCTTTGCCGGCCTTGACTTTGTAAAGCGGTGGCTGGGCAATGTAGATGTGGCCGCGCTCGACCAGGTCGGGCATTTGGCGGTAAAAGAAGGTGAGCAGCAGGGTGCGGATGTGCGCGCCGTCCACGTCGGCATCGGTCATGATGATGATGCGGTGGTAGCGCAGTTTGTCGACGTTGAAGTCGTCGGTGCCGCTTTTGCCGGATTCCGCGCTGGCCTTGCCAATGCCGGTGCCCAAGGCCGTGATGAGTGTGACGATTTCGTTGCTGGTGAGCAGCTTTTCGTAGCGGGCTTTTTCGACGTTCAGGATCTTGCCGCGCAGGGGCAAGATGGCCTGGAATTTGCGGTCGCGGCCTTGCTTGGCCGAGCCGCCGGCGGAGTCGCCCTCAACGATGTAGATTTCGCACAGGGCCGGGTCTTTTTCTTGGCAGTCGGCCAGTTTGCCGGGCAGGCCCATGCCGTCGAGCACGCCTTTGCGGCGTGTCATTTCGCGGGCTTTACGGGCGGCTTCGCGGGCGCGGGCGGCTTCCACAATCTTGCCGCAGATGATCTTGGCGTCGTTGGGGCGCTCTTCCAAAAAGTCGGTCAGGGCTTTGGCCACGATGTCTTCCACCGGGGCGCGCACTTCGCTTGACACCAGTTTGTCTTTGGTCTGGCTGCTGAACTTGGGCTCGGGCACTTTGACACTCAGGACGCAGCACAGGCCTTCGCGCATGTCGTCGCCACTGACTTCGACTTTTTGCTTTTTGGCGATCTCGTTTTTCTCGATGTACTTGCTGATGACGCGGGTCATCGCGGCGCGCAGGCCGGTGAGGTGGGTGCCGCCGTCACGCTGGGGAATGTTGTTGGTGAAGCACAGCACCGATTCGTTGTAACCGTCGTTCCATTGCATGGCCACTTCCACACCGATGCTGGTGCCGGGGATGCCGCCGTAGCTGTCGGCTGGGCGCTCGCCGTTGGCATGAAAGGCATTGGGGTGCAGCACTTTTTTGTTGGCGTTGATGAAGTCCACAAAGCCTTTGACCCCACCGGCGCCCGAGAAGTCGTCTTCTTTGCCGCTGCGCTCGTCTTTGAGGCGAATGCGCACGCCGTTGTTCAAGAAAGACAGCTCGCGCAAACGCTTGGCCAAAATTTCGTAATGGAAATCGGTGTTCTGCGTGAAGATTTCAACGTCAGGCAAAAAGTGCACTTCGGTGCCGCGCTTGTCGGTGGCACCTGTAACGCGCATGGGCGAGACTTCGACGCCGTCCACGGTTTCGAGCAAACGGTTTTGCACAAAGCCCTTGGCAAAGTCGATCTGGTGCACTTTGCCTTCGCGGCGCACCGTCAGGCGCAGCCATTTGCTCAGCGCGTTCACGCAAGACACGCCCACGCCGTGCAGGCCGCCCGAGACCTTGTAGCTGTTTTGGTTGAACTTGCCACCCGCATGCAGTTCGGTCAGCGCGATTTCTGAGGCACTGCGCTTGGGCTCGTGCTTGTCGTCCATCTTGACGCCGGTGGGGATGCCGCGGCCGTTGTCGGTCACGCTGATGGAGTTGTCAGAGTGGATGGTGACAACGATGTCGTCGCAGTGGCCTGCCAGCGCTTCGTCAATCGAGTTGTCGACCACCTCAAAGACCAAGTGGTGCAAGCCGGTGCCATCGGACGTGTCGCCGATGTACATGCCAGGGCGCTTGCGCACGGCCTCCAGGCCCTCCAGGATCTGGATGGAGCCTTCGCCGTAGCCTTCGGATGCGCCCGCTTGGTGGGCATCGATCTTGGGTTGTGCGGTGGTGAAAGCGTCTTCGCTGGGGTTGATGTCGTCGGTCATGTGGGTTTTTCTCTGTCGCTTGAATGGCCGAAACCCGCGAAGGGTCGCGGGTTTCGATAAGGTCGATGGCCGTAGGGCGCAGGCCTTAAATGCGCATGGGCATCACCACGTATTTGAAGTTGTCGTTGTCGGGGATCGTGATCAGCGCCGAGCTGTTGCCGTCGGCCAGATCGATGCGGACCATGTCTTGGCCCATGTTGGCCAGCACGTCGATGATGTAGGTCACGTTGAAACCGATTTCGATGGCGTCGCCGCCGAAGTCGATGTCGAGTTCGTCCACAGCTTCTTCTTGTTCGGCGTTGGTCGAGGCTACGCGCAAGGTGCCGGGCTCAAGGTTGAGGCGAACGCCTTTGAACTTGTCACTGGTCAAGATGGCGGTGCGCTGCAAGCAAGACAGCAGCGCTTGGCGACCCAGCGTCAGGTTGTTGCGGTGGCCTTTGGGGATGACGCGGTTGTAGTCAGGGAACTTGCCTTCGACCAGCTTGGTCACAAACTCCATGCCGTCGAAACTGAATTTGGCTTGGTTGTTGGCAAACTGCATGTCGATGGCGCCATCGGCGTCCGACAGCAAACGCTGCAATTCGATCACGGTCTTGCGCGGCAAGATCACTTCTTGTTTGGTGGGCACTTCCACATCCAGCGTGGCGGCGGTAAACGCCAAACGGTGGCCGTCGGTGGCCACCAGGCTCAGGCGGTTGCCTTCGGCCACAAACAAGATGCCATTGAGGTAGTAGCGGATGTCGTGCACGGCCATCGCAAACGAGACCTGTCCGAGCAAAGCCTTGAGGGTTTTTTGCGGCACGCTGAACACAGGGCCAAAGCTGGCGGCTTCTTGCACCAGCGGAAAATCCTCTGCGGGCAAGGTCTGCAAGGTGAACTTGGATTTGCCACCCTTCAAGATCAGCTTGGCTTGCGAGGACTCTAGGCTCACCGTTTGGTCGGCAGGCATGGTGCGCAAGATGTCGATGAGTTTGCGCGCGCCCACGGTGGTGGTGAAGTCGCCGGGATCGCCTTCCATCTCGGCCGTGGTGCGGATCTGAATTTCGAGGTCACTGGTGGTCAGTTGCAGTGCGTGACCGGTTTTACGGATCAGCACGTTGGCCAGTACGGGCAATGTGTGGCGGCGCTCCACAATGCCGGACACGGATTGCAGGACCGACAGCAATTTGTCTTGGGTGGCCTTCAGGACGATCATTTGTCTACCTTTGGTGGTTTTTTATCGCCGCAGATCAAATCTGGACGAAATTTTCGATACTGGATGCATTTTCGCCGCTTTTTGCCCGCAAAACAGGCTTCAGAGGGTTCAAATCACCGAAAACAAGCCTGTTGAGCGGGGACATGGCGGTTTAACCCTTCAGGGTCTGCTCCAAAACGTGGAGTTGCTGGTTCAACTCGGTCATTTGCTGACGTTCTGCACCAATTTTGCGCACCGCGTGCAGCACCGTGGTGTGGTCGCGCCCACCAAACAGCTCGCCGATCTCGGGCAGGCTTTTTTGCGTCATTTCCTTGGCCAGGTACATGGCAATCTGGCGCGGCCGGGCAATGCTGGCAGGGCGCTTTTTGCTGTACATGTCGGCCACCTTGATCTTGTAGTAGTCGGCCACCGTTTTTTGGATGTTTTCGACACTGATCTGGCGGTTTTGAATGGACAGCAAGTCACGCAAAGCGTCGCGAGCGAGCTGGATGGAGATTTCTTTTTGGTTGAAGCGCGAATAGGCCAAGATTTTGCGCAGGGCACCCTCCAGCTCGCGCACGTTGGAGCGCACGTTTTTGGCCACAAAGAAAGCCACTTCTTCGGGCATTTCACTGCCTTCGCTGATGGCCTTGTTGATCAAGATCGCCACCCGCATCTCCAGCTCGGGCGGCTCCATGGCAACCGTCAAGCCCGAGTCAAAGCGCGAGACCAAGCGCTCATGGATGTCGGCCAGCCCCTTGGGGTAGGTGTCGCTGGTCATCACGATGTGTGACTTTTTGGCCAACAGGGCCTCGAACGCGTTGAAGAACTCTTCTTGCGTGCGGTCTTTGTTGGCAAAGAACTGGACATCGTCGATCAACAGCAAATCCAGCGAGTGGTAATGGTGCTTGAATTCGTCAAAAGTCTTGCGCTGGTAGGCCTTAACCACATCCGACACAAACTGTTCAGCGTGGATGTAGAGAACTTTGGATTCTGGGCGGTCGGCCAGCAGCTTGTTGCCGATGGCGTGCATCAGGTGGGTCTTGCCCAAACCCACGCCACCGTAGATGAACAAAGGGTTGTACAGATGACCCGGCGAGCCCGAAACATGCATGGCCGCGGCACGAGCCATGCGGTTGGCGGTGCCTTCGACCAGATTGTCAAAGTTCAAGGCGCTGTTGAGGCGACTGCGAAAAGGGTTGGCAACCGATTCGTCGGCCACAGCAGCCAAAGTCACCGGCATGTCCATAGAGGAAGGCGTGGAGGCTTTTGTAGGCCTGATGCCACTTTCCCGCTGAGTGATCGCTAACTCAAGTTTGACAGGATGGCCTTGCAGGCTTTCCAACAAGGCGGTCAAACGGCCCGCATATTGGGCGCGAATCCAGTCCAGCTTGAAGCGGTTGCCCACATAAATGGTGACTGTTTGATGGTCTTTGGATACCTGTGCCGAGAGCGGTTTGATCCAGGTGTTGAATTGTTGCTCTGGCAACTCGCGCGCCAAATCGTCGACGCAGGCTTGCCACAAAGAGGGGCTTGGATCGGCCTGAAATTCTGGGGTCATTCCCTCGGTCATTGCGTACTTTTTTATTGTGGACAGAAGTGGTCACGATGCACGGAACGACGGGCTTTATCAAGAGCTTATCCACATGCTGAATCGAAATGAAAGCGGATCATAAACCACATCCATGCTGGAACACTCCGGACACACCCTGATGGACAAAAATACAGTTTGTTTGCCGCAGACCTGAAAGTTTGCGATAATCTTGGGTTTCGTCCAAAGCTGATTCATGGCATTGGGCACTAAGGAAGAGTTATGAAACGCACCTACCAACCATCCAAGACACGTCGCGCCCGTACCCACGGCTTTCTGGTTCGCATGAAAACACGTGGCGGCCGCGCTGTGATCAATGCACGCCGCGCCAAGGGCCGCAAGCGCCTGGCCGTCTAATGACTGTTCAGCCGTCTGTTCGTGGCCCATCGCCACTTCGGGCGGTTGCAATCGGGGCATGGCCATCGTGCAGCGTTTAAAAACACGCCCACAGTTTCAGGCTGCCCTGGCGGGTGGTACGGTCTCGCGGACGGCACATTTTGCGTTGCACCGCCTGAATTTACCCCAGCCCTCAGACTTCCCATCGGCCCCCGCCGAATGCATCGGGCCTGCACCCTCACCGGCGCAGGCCCTTTTTGACTTGTCTGGCGTTTGGCTGGGTGCCATGGTGCCCAAGCGATGGGCGCGCCGAGCGGTGACCCGCAACGCCATCAAAAGGCAGATCTACAACGTGAGCGAACGCTTTGGTGAACGTCTGCCTGTGGCCGCACACGTGGTGCGTCTGCGCACCACGTTTGATCGCAAACTGTTCATCAGCGCCAGCTCTGACCAACTCAAGTTGGCGGTGCGGCTTGAGCTTGAACAGCTTTTTGAGCGCGCAGTGCTCCAACCCATTCAGCCCAAGGCCATCGCATGATCATGCAACGCCTTTTGATGGGGGTGGTGCGCGGCTACCGCTTGCTGCTCAGCCCATGGCTGGGCTCTTCGTGCAGGTTCGAGCCCACCTGTTCGGCCTATGCTTTGGACGCTTTGTCGGCGCATGGCGCTGCGGCTGGCAGTTACTTGACCTTGCACCGTTTGGTGCGCTGCAGCCCTTGGTGCAAGGGCGGCCATGACCCTGTTCCCACACAAGCACCCCGCTTGTTCTCTGCTTTGTTTTCCCCTACGTCGTCAAAGAAGACCCCATGAACGATATCCGTCGCACCATCCTTTGGGTGATTTTTGGTTTTTCCCTGGTTCTGCTGTGGGACCAATGGCAGCTTCACAATGGGAAAAAAGCCACCTTTTTCCCTAAACCTGAAATAGCTGCGCCGGCCACAGCGCCAGCGACTGCGACTGCGGCAGGCTCTGCGCCCGCCGCGGCCACCGCCGGTGCCAACGCCTTGCCCACGGCCACGGCCACGACACCGGTGACGGCATCTCCTGGGCAAGTGCCCACCTCGGCACCTGGCACCGCTGCCACCGCACGTGAAAAAATCGAGATCGAAACCGATGTGCTCAAACTCAGCTTTGACACCGAGGGCGGCTCTTTGGTGCGCAGCGAGTTCACCCAGCACCGCGACTTGGTTGATCCCAACAAGAACATGGTGCTGCTGGACCAAAGCAGCAGCCGCGTTTACATGGCACAAACCGGCTTGATCGGCGGGGACTTCCCAACTCACAAGACCCCCATGAGTTTCAGCGGCGAGCGCAAACTCAAAGAGGGCCAAGATGAACTAACGGTTCGTTTCGAATCGTCCGAGATCAACGGTGTGCAGCTCATCAAAACCTACACCTTCAAACGTGGCAGCCACGTCATCGGCGTCAAGCACGATGTGGTGAACAAAGGCGCTGCACCTGTGTCGCCACAGCTTTACATGCAACTGGTGCGTGATGGCAACAAGCCCGAGGGCGAGTCGGCTTTTTACTTCACCTTCACCGGACCGGCCATTTACACCGAAGTCAAAAAGTACCAAAAGCTGGAGTTTTCCGACATCGAAAAGAACAAGGTCGAATTCGAAAAATCCTCTCCCAATGGTTACGTGGCCATGGTGCAGCACTACTTTGCCAGCGCTTGGTTGTTGCCTGAAGGCATCCAGCGCGAAAACTTTGCCCGCAAGGTCGACACCAACCTGTACGCCGTGGGCATGATCACGCCGTTGGCAGAGTTGGCTCCAGGCCAGACCCGCAGCATCAGCAACCAGCTGTTCAGCGGCCCGCAAGAAGAAAAAGTGCTCGAAGCCCTGACGCCGGGCCTGGACTTGGTGAAAGACTATGGCTGGTTGGCCATGCTGTCCAAACCTTTGTACTGGTTGCTGGATCAACTGCACAGTGTGCTGCAAAACTGGGGCTGGTCCATTGTTGCCCTGGTGCTGTTGATCAAGATCGCTTTCTATTGGCTCAATGCCAAGGCCTACTCCAGCATGGCCAAAATGAAAGCCATCAACCCCAAGATCATGGAAATGCGCGAGCGCCTGAAAAACAACCCGCAGCAAATGCAACAGGAGATGATGAAGATTTACCGTGAAGAAAAAGTGAACCCCATGGGCGGTTGCTTCCCGATCATGGTGCAGATCCCTGTTTTTATTGCGCTGTATTGGGTGTTGCTGTCCAGCGTGGAGATGCGCAATGCCCCATGGCTGGGCTGGATTCAGGATTTGGCCGCGCCCGATCCCTACTTCATCTTGCCGCTGATCATGACGCTGACGACTTTGCTGCAAACCGCATTGAACCCTGCGCCACCCGATCCGATGCAAGCCAAATTGATGTGGATGATGCCGTTGATCTTCTCGGTCATGTTCTTTTTCTTCCCGTCCGGCTTGGTGCTGTACTGGATCACGAACAACATCTTGTCGATTGCCCAGCAGTGGATGATCAACACCCGCATGGGCGTGCCGCCACAATTCAACTTGCCCAAGTTCAAGTAAGCTCCACACCACCCCAAGGGCCGCGCAAGCGGCCTTTTTTTGCTTCAGCCCGCCCAAGACCACCATGCTCGCCAGACACCAAGAACCCATCGTCGCCATCGCCACCGCACCCGGGCGCGGTGCCGTGGGCATCGTGCGGGTATCGGGCCGCAATTTGGCGTCACTGATTCAAGCCCTGTGCGGCCGCACACTCAGGCCGCGCGAGGCCACTTATATCCCCTTTGCCGATGCCGATGGCAGCCCCATCGACCACGGCTTGGCGCTGCACTTTGTGGCCCCGCACTCGTTCACCGGTGAAGACGTGCTGGAACTGCAAGCACACGGTGGCCCTGTGGTCTTGCAGTTGCTGGTGGCACGTTGCCTGCAGGCTGCGGCCGAAGCGGACCCCGCCACAGGCCAGCCGCGTTTGGCCGGTTTGCGGGTGGCGCAGCCGGGCGAGTTTTCAGAACGTGCTTTTTTGAACGACAAGATCGACTTGGCCCAGGCCGAGGCGATTGCAGACCTGATCGATGCCAGCACCGAAGCCGCGGCACGCAGCGCCAGCCGTTCTTTGGCAGGCGATTTCTCCAAAGAGATCCATGGGCTGCGCGATGCGCTGATTCACCTGCGCATGTTGGTCGAGGCCACGCTGGACTTCCCGGAGGAAGAGATCGACTTTTTGCTAAAGGCCGATGCACAGGGACAACTGAACCGTCTGCAAGCGGCCTTGATGACGGTGCTGGGCAAAGCCCGCCAAGGCGCCTTGCTGCGTGAAGGCATCAAGGTGGTGATTGCAGGGCAGCCCAATGCGGGCAAGAGTTCGCTGCTCAACGCACTGGCTGGGGCTGAGCTGGCCATCGTCACACCGATTGCGGGCACCACGCGCGATGTGGTGCAGCAAACCATCCAGATCGAAGGCGTGCCGCTGCATGTGATCGACACCGCCGGACTGCGCGAAGGTGACGGCGTGGACGAGGTCGAGCAAATCGGCATTGCCCGCGCCTGGGGTCAGATCGACAACGCCGACGCGGTGCTGTTTTTGCATGACCTGACCCGCGCAGGCCAGAGCGAATACGACCAAGCCGATGCCGACATTGCCACCGCCTTGAAACAAAGACTGCCCGCCAGCGTCTCCGTGGTGGACGTGTGGAACAAAGCCGACGCAGCCAGCAACGCTCAAGATCGCGCGGGCTTGACGCTGTCGGCCCGAACCGGCGAAGGCCTGCAGCAACTGCGCCTGCAGCTGCTGCAACAAGCCGGTTGGCAGCAAGCCAGCGAAGGCCTGTTCATCGCCCGCGAACGCCATGTGCAGGCCCTGCGCCGGGTGCGCGAACACCTGGCAGTGGCCGATGCGCATTTGGCAGCGCAAGCACAAAACCTCGACCTGCTGGCGGAAGAGCTGCGGCTGGGCCAAAACGCGCTCAATGAGATCACGGGCGAGTTCAGCGCCGACGATTTGCTGGGCGTGATTTTTTCGAGTTTTTGCATCGGCAAATAAGCCCTGAGGGCTTGCGCCGCCCAGCAACCAGGGCAGCCCCCGCACGGTCACCCACCACTCAGCCGATCCTTGGACTAGGGTTTGCGAGGGTGCGCCTCCCCTCATTTTTATGCACAATTTAAAAATCATGCAAGAAATAGCCACCAACACCACCGTCTCAGAGCAAGCCTTTCAGGCTTTGCGGCTGGACGTTTTGTCTGGCCGCCATGTGCCAGAGAGCAAGCTCAAAGTCGACGCCCTGCAACATCAATATGGCTTTTCCAGCAGTCCGCTGCGTGAAGCCCTGAACCGATTGGTGCAAGAGGGTTTGGTCAAAGCGGACGAACGCCGTGGCTTCAGGGTGGCCGCCATCTCGCCAGACGATCTGGCCGACATCACCAAAATGCGCCTTTTGCTTGACGTTGCTGCGCTGCACGAATCGATCCAACACGGCGACGACGCTTGGGAAGCGAACATTGTGGCGGCCTTTCACCGCCTCGAAAAAATCGAGTCCCGCCTGCCGCAAGGGCCAGTCGTCCTCGACGCCGAGTGGAGCCAACGCCACCGGGACTTTCACCTCTCACTGATCGCCGCTTGCCCCTCTGAGCGGCAATTGGCTTGGAGCATGAGTCTGTTTGACCAAGCCGAGCGGTATCGGCACTTTGCAGCACGCAACCGAACCGTGCTCAAAAAGAAAGACGCCGAGCACCGCGCCCTGATGAAGGCCGTGGTGCGGCGAGATGCGGCCACCGCCGCCCAAATGCTCAGCGAACACATTGCCAGCACGCAAACCAATGTGCTGGCTGCTTTTGCCTTGATGCAAAAGAACCGCGTGTAACTTCATCCACCCTTTGAACTCACAACCCCAATGCTGCAAGTCACAAAACCCACCCCTTCTCACTTCGGCATCTATGTTTGGGATGTCGAGAAAATGGTGAACTTTTACACCTCGGTTTTTGGCATGGTGATCAATGACCGAGGGGTAGGCAAAACCTTCAAAGCCCCCTTGGTTTTTTTGAGTTCGACACCCGACCAGCACCATCAGCTGGTCATCGCGGGTGGACGTCCGCCAGAGGCCACCTTCAGCACGGTGATGCAACTGTCTTTTGCAGTGCCCTCCATCCAGACACTGCGCGATTTGCGTGACAAAGCCATGGCCTTAGGCGCAACCAAGATCATGCCCATGAACCACGGCAATGCTTTGTCTGTTTACTTTGCAGATCCCGAGGGCAACACGGTGGAAACCTACATCGACATGCCCTTCTACATTTCGCAACCGCATGGCGATCCGCTCGACTTGAACCTGGACGACGCCACCATCCTGCGCGAGACCGAAGCCATCTGCCGCAGCGACCCCAGCTTCATGCCCATTGACCAATGGCAAGCGCAATTTAATCAAAAAATCTGAATTCATTTCACCCAAGGAACTTCCATGAAATTACTCTCCTTCGTTCACCAAGGTCGCGAGACTTGGGGCGCCGTCACCGGCTCCGACACCGTGGTTGATTTGGGCCAAGCGATGCCGCAATTTGCCACATTGACAGACTACATTGCCTCGGGTGCTTACTTGCAGGCGAAACACGACGCGGCCCAGCAAAAAACGGCCATTGCCATGGGCGACATCACCTTTTTGCCCGTCATCCCCAAACCGGAAAAAATCGTGTGTGCTGTGCGCAACTACATGGACCACCACAAAGAAGTGCTGGCAGCAGGCATGCACCGCGAACTGTCCGAAGAGCCGCCGATTTTTCTGCGCGTTTGGCGCTCACAGGTCGCGCACGGTCAGCCCATCATTTGCCCCAAGGTCTCTGATTCACTCGACTGGGAAGGCGAGTTGGCCGTGATCATTGGCAAAGAAGGCCGCAACATTTCTGAAGCCGATGCGTTTGACCATGTGGCGGGCTACTCTTGCTACAACGACGGCAGCATCCGCGAATGGCAGTTTCACGCCAAACAAATTGCTTCGGGCAAAAACTTCGAGTCCACCGGCGGCTTTGGCCCCTGGATGGTGACGGCTGACGAGATTGCACCCAACCAAGAACTGAAGCTGATCACACGCCTGAATGGCGAAGTGGTGCAGTCCAGCCACACGGGGCACATGATCTTTCCGATTGCCAAACTCATCAGCTATGCCTCGACCATCTTCACCCTGGTGCCCGGCGATGTGATCGCTACAGGCACACCCGCAGGCGTGGGCTGGAGCCGTAAGCCCGCCTGGTTCATGAAGCCCGGCGATGTGTGCGAGGTCGAGATCGAAGGCATCGGCACCTTGGTCAACCCGATTGCTGCACAAGCCTGAACATGAAAGCGATCCAAGTCCATGTGACTGGCGGGCCAGAAAACCTGTTGGAGGTGGTGCTTCCAGAGCCGGTAGCCGGTCGTGGACAGGTTCGCGTCAAGGCCAGCACCATCGGGGTGGGCCGCCCTGATGTGCTGCTGCGCAAAGGCACCTACAAATGGATGCCGCCGTTGCCCGCGATACCCGGCGCCGAATTGGCCGGTGTGGTGGATGCGGTGGGCGAAGGGGTGACACAGTGGCAAACGGGTGACCGCGTTTTGGTCAGCGCCCGCGAGTTGACCCAAAGAGGCGGCTGTTACGCAGAAGCCATCGTGGTGCCCGAAGATGCACCCTACCGGTTGCCGGACACCATCTCGTTCGACGATGCGGTGAGTTTGCCCAATTTGCAGTTGGCCCTGGCACTTTTGCAGATCGCCGGGCCCATCGGATCCCAAGCACCCCATGTGTTGATCACCGGCGCTTCTGGCGGCGTGGCGGGCATGCTGTGCCAAGTGGCCAAACTCCAGGGCTGTGTCACCATCGGCACCAGCAGAAGCCGTGACAAAGCTCAGTTTGCGTTGGCGCATGGTTTTGACCATGTCATTGGCACCGACCACGAGACCACCCATGAGCGCTTGGCGCACATCACAAAGGGGCAAGGCCTGAATGTGGTGTTTGACCACTTGGGCGGTCAAAGCCTGATCGATGGTCTCAAAAACCTGGCCCCCTTTGGCACCCTGGTGTCCTACAACATCGTGCAAGGCCCGCCCACAGAAGACACCTTTCAGGTGATGCGCCAATTGCTCGAAAAAAGCCTGGCCATCCGGTGTTTTTCCATGCACACCTTCGATGCAGACCGCGCCACAAGACGCGGACTGATGAGCGAGGCCACGGCGCTGTTGGCGCAGCAGCGCGTCCGCTTTACGCCCCCTCAGATTTTCAAGCTCAGTGAGGTCCAAAAAACCCACGCTTTGCTTGACCAAGGACTTGTCAGTGGAAAGCTGGTCATGCACCCATGACCCTCAGCTGAACCCGTGCATTTGACAGTGATACTTTTATAACCAGGAGACAACCATGCTACGCCGACAACTTCTCGCCACTTTGACTGCCACCACCTTGGCCTTGCCCATGATCGCGTTGGCACAAGCCTATCCAGACCGCACCATCAAGGTCATGCAGGGCTTTGCCCCAGGTGGCAACGCCGACAACATCGCCCGAACTGTGGGCCTGGAAATGGGCAAGGGCTTGGGCCAAAACATCGTGGTCGAGGCTCAGGCAGGCGCAGGTGGCACCATCGCAGCCACCACCGTTGCCAAAGCACGACCCGATGGCTACACCTTGCTGCTGGCCACAGGCGGGCATGCGGTGGCTGGCGCTTTGTACAACAACTTGGCTTACCGCACAGTGCAAGACTTTGAGATGGTCAGCACCATCACTTACTTCCCGTTCTTGGTGGTCGTTCCGGCCAACAGCAAGTACCCCAGCCTGTCGGCCTTGTTGGCCGCCGCCAGAGCCAACCCGACAGAGGTGAGTTATGGCACCGCGGGCATCGGCTCGACCCACCATCTGGCTGGTGAGTTGCTCGCCAGCATGTCGAAGACCCAGTTGCTGCATGTGCCCTTCCGGGGCGACTCGGCCTCACTCACCTCCCTGCTCGGCGGCGAAATCCCGATGATCATTGCCCCGCCCACGGCCGTGATGGCCAACATCAAATCTGGCAAGCTGCGCGCCATTGCCACCACCGGTCCTCAGCGCTGGCAGGGTCTGCCCGATGTGCCCACCGTGTCGGAGCAAGGCGTGGCGGGTTACGACGTGCAGTCATGGGCCGGCTTGATGGCGCCTGCAGGCACACCCAAGCCCGTCATTGATCGCCTGAACGCCGAGTTGCAAAAAGCTTTGGTGGTGCCCGCCGTTAAGACACGTCTGGAAGACATGGGTGGCGAAGTGCGCGGCAGCACCTCGGAGGAGATGCGCAACATGGTGGCTGGGCAAACCCAAAAATGGATTCAAGTGGTGAACGACGCCAAAATCCCAAAGAACTGATCCGCCCGGCAGATCACGGGCGCCTGATTAAGGCTGGTAAGCTGGTGCATGCACAGTCGACGGCCCCGAGCCCGACTTTTTTGAAAGCTCAAGATGTCATTGATTCAGATCCGTAAACGCAGCCTCACCATTGAAACGACCTACCACGAAGGCGGCCCCGTCACCGACCAGCCTTTGAAGTTGGCCGCCGCGTGTGCTGTCATTCAAAACCCCTACGCAGGCACCTATGCGCCTGACCTCTTGCCTTTCATGGCCGAGCTCAGGTCGCTGGGCACGGTGTTGGCACAAGAGTTGATCGACACACTGGGCAAAGACAACATCGAGGTTTACAGCAAAGCCGCCATCGTGGGCGTCAATGGTGAAATGGAACACGGCGCTGTCTGGCACGAAGCCGGGGGCTGGGCCATGCGCTCCGTGTTGGGCGAGCCCAAAGCCATCGTGCCTGCCAGCAAGGCGGTGGCCAGCGCGGGCTATCGCCTGATGGTGCCCGTGCACTACATCCACGCTTGCTATGTGCGCAGCCACTTCAACAGCATGGAAGTGGGCATTCAGGATGCGCCGCGCCCCAACGAAATTTTGTTTGCGCTGGTCATGGGCACGGGCGGTCGTGTGCATTCAAGACTGGGTGGACTGACCAAAGACCAGGTTTCTGTACACGATGGTCAACGCTGATGCCCATCAGCCCATCCTGACTCCCGAGCAAGACGCTTTTTTGCGCGAACGCTCGGACTGGATGGGCGCTTATTTGGTGCTGCATGCCTGGGGCATGATTGCGCTGGCCATGGCATTTTTTGTGGTCTGGCCCAACCCCTTGAGCTTCATCGTTGCCGTGGTCGTCATCGGCGGCAGGCAGCTGGGCTTGGCGATTTTGATGCACGATGCGGCGCACCGCGCCTTGTTCAAAAACACCCAGCTCAATGACACGTTGGGGGCGTTTTTGTGCGGCTGGCCGGTAGGTGCAAGCCTCACGCTGTACCGGCCCTATCACCTGAGCCACCACCGCCACACCCAACAAGCGGAAGATCCCGACTTGATTTTGTCGGCCCCCTTTCCCATCACCCGTCAAAGCTTTTGGCGCAAGATGCGGCGTGACATTTTGGGCATCACCGGTTACCAGCGGCGCATGGCATTCTTCCGCATGGAAATGGGCGATGACCCGAGCCCTTGGCAGCGCCTGAGGAAACTGATCGCCGCAGAAAAGTACTTCTTTACAACTAATCTGATCATCTTTGCGGTCACCGCCTTAGCCGGCGTGTGGTGGGCGTACTTCGCCTTGTGGCTTCTGCCCTTGCTGACTTGGTACCAAGTGATCAGCCGGGTGCGTAACATCGCCGAGCATGCAGTGGTGGGCGACAACCATGACCGCTTGCGCAACACGCGCACCACTTTGGCCCACTGGGGCACGCGCATGGTGCTGGCACCTTATTGGGTCAACTTCCACCTGGAGCATCATCTGTTTGTGTTCACCCCGTGCTGGAAGTTGCCTGCGGCCCACCGCATGTTGATTGAGCAAGGCTTGGGGCCGCGCATGGAGCTGGCCACCGGTTATGTGCACGTGCTGCGCTTGGCCACCAGCCAAACCCATGACCATGGCGATAACGGTGGCGCGCAGACACAGCGCAAAGGCGCTACGCTGATCTGAAGCGTTGCCCGCATCGGCAGAGCGCCATGCCTGTCAGGCTCACGCAAGTTCAGTCGCTTATGGGACATGAACTGGGGATAACCATGTAACACCGTTGGTGGATGGGCACCAGAATGCGCCAAGACATTTTTCTTCTTTCGTCCTGGTGCAAGACGCAATGGCTGATGAAATCATTCTCGAAACCCAAGGGCTCATCAAAGAGTTCAAAGGGTTTGTGGCTGTCAACGACGTGAACCTCAAGGTTCGTCGCGGAGAGATCCACGCACTGATCGGCCCCAACGGCGCCGGCAAGACAACGGTCTTCAATTTGCTGACCAAGTTCTTGATCCCCACCCGTGGGCAGATCCTGTTCAATGGCCGCGACATCACCGGCGAACGTTCTGCACAAATTGCCCGTCGCGGCATCGTGCGTTCATTTCAAATTTCTGCCACGTTCCCCAATCTCTCGGTGATTGAAAACGTGCGCATTGCCTTGCAACGCGGGGCCGGCATGTCCATGCAGTTTTGGCGCTCTGAACGTGTCTTGGACAGCCTGAACGACCGCGCCATGCAACTGCTGGCCGAAGTCGACTTGCAAGACATGGCGCACCTGATGGCGGTCGAGCTGCCCTACGGCCGTAAACGCGCCCTGGAGATTGCCACCACCCTGGCCATGGAGCCCGAGCTCATGCTGCTGGACGAGCCCACCCAGGGCATGGGCCATGAAGACGTGGACCGCGTCACACAGCTGATCAAAAAAGTGGGGGCCAACCGCACCATTTTGATGGTTGAGCACAACATGAACGTGGTCGCCAAGATCGCCGACACCATCAGCGTCTTGCAACGCGGCCAAGTGATTGCCGAAGGACCTTACGCGGTGGTGTCTCAAAATCCTCAAGTGCTCGAGGCCTACATGGGCACGGCCGAAAACCAGTTGGAGGGGGCCCATGGCTGAGCCCAAAGAATTTCTGCGCATCAGCGACCTGCACGCCTGGTATGGCGAGTCGCACATCCTGCATGGCGTGAACTTGACCGTCAACGAAGGCGAAGTGGTGACCCTGCTGGGGCGCAACGGCGCAGGGCGCACCACCACCATCAAATCGATCCTGGGTTTGGTGGGCAGACGAACCGGCCAGATCACCATCAACGGCACCGAGTCGGTCCACATGGCGCCGCACCAAATTGCCAAGCTGGGCATTGGTTATTGCCCTGAAGAGCGCGGCATTTTTGCATCCCTGACTTGTGAAGAAAACCTGATGCTGCCACCTGTGATCGCCAGTGGCGGCATGGGTCTGGACGAAATCTACGACATGTTTCCCAACTTGTCCGAGCGCAAAAACAGTCCCGGCACTCGCCTGTCGGGTGGCGAGCAGCAGATGTTGGCCGTGGGCCGCATCTTGCGCACCGGCGCTCGCTTTTTGCTGCTGGACGAGATCTCGGAGGGCTTGGCCCCGGTCATTGTGCAGGCCCTGGCCCGCATGATCCGTTCACTCAAGGCCAAGGGCTACACCATCATCATGGTGGAGCAAAACTTCCGCTTTGCAGCACCGCTGGCCGACCGTTTTTATGTGATGGAGCATGGGCAAATCGTTGAGGGCTTCACCTCGGCCGAGTTGTCCAACAAAATGAGCATGCTCAGCGAGTACCTCGGCGTCTGATTTTTTACTTTTAACCAGGAGATAACACCATGAAACGCAAACTTCTCACCATCGCCGCAGCCGCGGCCTGCGCCTTTGGCGGTGCCGCCCAAGCCCAGATCTCTGACGGCACGGTCAAGATCGGCGTGTTGAACGACATGTCCGGCCTGTACTCCGACATCACCGGCCCTGGCTCGTTGCTGGCGGCCCGCATGGCGGTCGAAGACTATGTCAAGGCCACTGGCTCCAAACTCAAAATTGAAGTCATCGGTGCTGACCACCAAAACAAGCCCGATGTGGGCTCCAACATTGCCCGCCAGTGGTTTGACACCGACAAGGTCGACATGATCGCCGACGTGCCCACGTCTTCGGTGGGCTTGGCTGTGGCAGCGATTGCCCGCGAAAAAGGCAAGTTGCATGTCAACTCTGGTTCGGCCACGTCCGACCTGTCTGGCAAGGCGTGCAACGCCAACACCATCCACTGGGCTTACGACACTTGGATGCTGGCCAACGGTACCGGCAAGGCGATTGTCAAAAGCGGCGGTGACACATGGTTCTTCTTGACCGCCGACTACGCTTTCGGTCACGCCCTGGAGCGTGACACCGAGGCCGTGGTGCTGAAAAACGGCGGCAAAGTGTTGGGCAAAGTGCGTACGCCTTTCCCGACACAAGACTTCTCCTCCTTCTTGCTGCAAGCGCAAGCCTCCAAAGCCAAGATCATTGGTTTGGCCAACGCCGGTGGCGACACCACCAACTCGATCAAGCAAGCAGCCGAGTTCGGCATCACACGTGGCGGTCAAAACCTCGCCGGTATGCTGGTGTTCTTGCCCGATATCCATTCCTTGGGTTTGAACATCGCACAGGGCCTCATGCTGACCGAGACCTTCTACTGGGATCTGAACGACCAGACCCGTGCCTGGACCAAGCGTTTTGCAGGCGCTAACGGTGGCAAGCATCCTTCGATGGTGCAGGCCGGTGTTTACTCCAGCGTGATCCACTACCTGAAGGCAGTCGAGTCGGCCAAAACCGATGACGGCACCAAAGTGGCCGCCAAGATGAAAGAGTTGCCCACCGATGACGTGCTGTTTGGCAAGGGCAGCGTGCGTCCTGACGGTCGCAAAATTCATCCTGCCTATTTGTTCCAGGTGAAAAAGCCATCCGAGTCCAAGGGCCCGTATGACTACTACAAACTGGTTGCCACGATCCCGGCCAACGAGGCTTTCCGCCCCTTGTCCGAGAGCGAATGCCCACTCGTTAAGAAGTAATCCCACTGTTTTGAGTTAACCAAAGTCACCGTCATGGAAATTTTTGGCGTTCCCTCAGGAGCCCTGTTTGGGCAATTGCTGATCGGACTGATCAACGGTTCGTTTTATGCGCTGCTCTCGCTGGGGCTGGCGGTGATCTTCGGCCTGCTCAACATCATCAACTTCACCCATGGCGCCCAGTACATGCTGGGCGCCTTTGTGGCCTACCTGGGCATGCAAAAACTGGGGATGAATTACTGGGTCGCTCTGGTGGTCACACCGCTTGTGGTGGGGGCGACAGGGATGATCATTGAGCGCACCATGCTCAAGCAACTCTACAAATTGGACCACCTGTATGGTCTGTTGCTCACATTCGGATTGGCACTGATCATCCAGGGCTTGTTCCGACACGAATTTGGCTCCTCAGGTATGCCATACCCCGTGCCCGAAGTCTTCAGGGGTGCGATCGACACCGGTTTCATGTTCTTGCCCAAATACCGAGCCTGGGTCATTGTGGCCTCTTTGGTGGTGTGTCTGGCCACTTGGTACGTGATTGAACGCACCAAGTTGGGCGCCTACTTGCGCGCCGCCACCGAAAACCCCAGCCTGGTGCAATCCTTTGGCATCAACGTGCCACGCATGATCACCTTGACCTATGGCTTCGGCGTGGGCTTGGCTGCTTTGGCCGGCGTCATGGCCGCGCCCATTTACCAAGTCAACCCGACCATGGGCGCCGACCTCATCATTGTGGTCTTCGCCGTGGTGGTGATTGGCGGCATGGGCTCGATCATGGGCGCCATCGTCACTGGATTTGGCTTGGGCCTGGTGGAAGGCCTGACCAAGGTCTTTTACCCCGAGGCTTCGGCCACCGTGATCTTTGTGATCATGACCATCGTTCTGCTCCTCAAGCCCGCCGGCCTGTTCGGCACCCAGAAGTAAAGCCATGTCGAACTCTGCAATGACCACTGTGACCTCTGGTTCCTCCCGCTCGCATTGGGTGGCGTTCGCCATCATGGTGCTGGCCCTTGCCATTGCCCCGATCTGGGTCTACCCAATCTTCTTGATGAAGGTGATGTGCTTTGCGCTGTTTGCTTGCGCCTTCAACTTGTTGTTGGGCTTTGGTGGCCTGCTGTCTTTTGGTCACGCCATGTTTTTGGGCACTGCCGGTTATGCGTCCGCGCATGCGGCCAAAGTCTGGGGTTTAACGCCCGAGCTGGCCGTTCTTTTCGGCACGCTGTGCTCCACCGCTTTGGCTTATGTGGTGGGCTCTTTGGCGATCCGCCGCCAAGGCATTTACTTTGCGATGATCACCCTGGCTTTGGCCCAGATGATCTTCTTCTTCGCCTTGCAAGCCCCGTTCACAGGCGGTGAAGACGGTATCCAAAACGTGCCACGCGGCCATCTGTTTGGCCTGTTTGATCTGGCCGACAACATGAACATGTACATGTTTGTGTTCTCGATTTTCATCCTGGGTTTCTTGTTTGTCTGGCGCGTTATCCACTCGCCGTTCGGTCAAATCCTGAAGGCCATCCGCGAGCACCAGGACCGCGCCACCTCTTTGGGCTACGACACCGACAAATTCAAACTGCTGGCCTTCGTCATCTCGGGTGCCATCGCGGGCACAGCGGGCGCGACCAAATCGCTGGTGTTCCAGTTGGCATCACTCACCGATGTGCACTGGTCGATGTCGGGCGAAGTGGTGCTGATGACCCTGGTCGGCGGCATGGGGACTTTGTTTGGCCCCGTGGTCGGCGCCGCTGTGATCGTCAGCATGCAAAACTACTTGGCCCAATTGGGTGCCTGGGTCACCATCATTCAGGGTGTGATCTTTGTGGTGTGTGTATTGGCCTTCCGACGCGGCATCATTGGCGAGATTGCCAACTGGATCAAAAAGCCCCTGTGATGCTTGACGGACTGGGGCATGCCCCCAGTCATCCCAAGTGGGCACCGTACTTGATGGGTTCATGAAAGCCCAAAAAAAACCGCCCTGATCGGCGGTTTTTTTGGGCCATGGCCCAAGGTGTATGACCGAATCAGCGCATGAAATTCTTCACGTAGTCCGCGCCCAAGCCCACAGCCTCAAAGTGGGCGCGGTATTTTTCGATGCGCGTGAACACGTCGTCATACCCTGTGGCGTTGCCTTGTGTGTCCACGTACATCAGGGCCCCATGCACAGTGAACATCGTCACCATGTCTTGGCAATCGTCGGGCACCACCAAGGTGTGGGTTTCACCCGGCGGCTCATACACATAGCTGCCTTCTTCGGCCACCCAGTCGTGCTCCAGGTAGAGCCATTTGCCTCGTAAAACGTGCGCATGCACCATGCCTGAGTGGCGGTGACGCTGGAGCAAACCCGAGCGTTTGACCTTGAGCAGGTGCACATAAAAACCACCGCTCACATTCAGGTGCAAAGGGCGCGACCAAATGCCCGGGGCAATGGGGGCCCACAAGCGCTCGTCTTCGGTTTGCACATTGAGTACCACCATGTCGGGCGACATGCCCCATGGCTGGGGTTTGGCATAAGGAACGCGGTCGTCGGCGGCCGTTGGTGGCGTGTGCTTGGTGCTCATGGGTTGGCTGTGAACGGGTTAAAGAACACAGCTTAAAACAGCGCGCTTCGCTGGCCTGCACCATGTGTGACAGCCCTGAGCGCCATTGGCGCAAGGACGGAGCAGCCAAGGCCCTCAATGCCCTGCAAAAGACACCAAGGTGAACAGCTTCAGGCCGGTGGCCTTGATGCGCTCCGACCCGCCCAATTCGGGCAGGTCCACGATGGCGGCCCCCTCGATCACGCTGGCCCCCAGTTTTTCCAACAATTATTTGCCCGCCATCATGGTGCCGCCAGTGGAAATCAAGTCATCCATCAGCAAGACCCGCTGGCCAGGCTTGACAGCGTCGGTGTGCAGTTCGACAGTGGCGCTGCCGTACTCCAGCTCGTAGGTCTCTTCCACGGTGGTGAAGGGCAACTTGCCTTTTTTCCGGATGGGCACAAAGCCCAAACCCAACTCATAAGCCACCACCGAACCCAGGATGAAACCGCGCGCATCCAAGCCGGCCACCACATCGGGGCGCAAATCGGGCGCCATGTACCGGTGCACAAACGCATCGATCAGAACTCGGAACACCCGCGGGTCTTGCAACAAAGGGGTGATGTCGCGGAACTGAACGCCCGGTGCGGGCCAATCCGGCACAGTGCGGATATGGCGCTTCAGATAGGCGTTGACGTTCAGATTGTCCATGTCTTGGGCCCGCAGTGGGTGTCTTTGAATAAACCAGCCAGAAGGTTCACCGAGCGTGCCAATCGACTTGACCGGCAGGTCTGATGTTAACAAGGCGCCAAGCCCTCAAGCCGATAAAATGACCCGCATGCTTGCCCACACCACCACCACCCTGCAACTCGCCCGCGAGACCCTCGACATTGAAGCGGCTGCACTGCTTCAACTCAAGGACCGTCTGGACGAGCGTTTCGTCCAAGCGGTCCACATGGTGCTGGCTGTGCAGGGCCGTGTGGTGGTCACAGGCATGGGCAAAAGCGGCCACATTGGTCGCAAGATCGCCGCTACGCTGGCCTCCACCGGCACACCGGCCATGTTTGTTCACCCCGGTGAGGCCAGCCACGGGGACTTGGGCATGATCAAAACCGTGGATGTGGTCTTGGCCATCTCCAACAGCGGTGAAAGCGACGAACTGGTGGCCATCTTGCCAGTGCTCAAGCGGCAAGGTGTGCCCTTGATTGCCATGACCGGTGGCATGCAGTCTTCTTTGGCGCGCCATGCCGATGTGGTGATTGACTGCTCCGTGAGCAAAGAGGCCTGCCCCTTGAACCTTGCCCCCACGGCCAGCACCACGGCCCAGCTGGCCATGGGCGACGCTTTGGCGGTGGCCTTGTTGGATGCACGAGGCTTCAAGCCGGAAGACTTTGCACGCTCTCACCCTGGCGGCTCTTTGGGACGCAAGCTGCTGACGCATGTGGGCGATGTCATGCGCAAAGGCAACGATGTCCCGCAGGTGGCCCCCGATGCCGAATTCACCGCCCTGATGCGCGAGATGAGCAGCAAAGGTTTGGGCGCTGCCGCGGTCACCCACGCCAACGGCCAAGTGTTGGGCGTGTTCACCGATGGCGACTTGCGCCGGCTGATTGAAAAAGGCGTGGACCTGCGCAGCCTGAAGGCGCACGAGGTGATGCACCCCAACCCGCGCACCATCCGGCACGACGCCCTGGCGGTCGAAGTGGCCGAAATGATGGAACTGCACCGCATCACCAGCATTTTGGTGGTCGATGCCGAAGGCGTGTTGTGCGGCGCCATCAACTCCAACGACCTCATGCGGGCCAAGGTGATTTGACATGCAAGCACTGACCCCCGCCCTGAATTACCCACCCGAGTTGCTGCTGCAAGCCCAGGGCGTTCGTATCGCGTTTTTTGACATCGACGGGGTGTTGACCGATGGGGGACTGTATTTTTCAGAAGCTGGCGAAACCCTCAAGCGCTTCAACACGCTGGATGGCCAAGGCCTGAAGCTGCTGCAAAAAGCAGGCATCACGCCGGTCGTCATCACAGGGCGTGACTCCGCCCCTTTGCGCCTGCGCCTTCAAGCCCTGGGCATCACCCATGCCCGCTTTGGCACCGAGGACAAACGACCCGCCGCCGAAGCGTTTTTGGATCAACTGGGAATGAACTGGTCGCAAGCGGCCGCTATCGGCGACGATTGGCCTGACCTGCCGGTGATGCAGCGGGCGGCCTTCGCCTGTGCCCCCGCGAACGCCCACGCCCAAGCCAAAGCACTGGCCCACCACATCACGGCCGAACGCGGTGGCGAAGGTGCGGCGCGGGCATTTTGCGACTTGCTGCTGGTCGCAGGTGGGCACTACGCACGCTTGCTGTCCCAAATTGGAGTGAATGAGCACAAGGGCCCCTCTGCATGAGTGCCTGGATGCGTCTGCGCCGCACGCTGGACCGGCTCACCATTTACTTGCCATTGATCTTGTTTGGCGTGTTGGCACTGGGCAGTTGGTGGTTGGTGCGCAGCATGCCTGAATTGCTGCCCACAGGCACTGACAAACTGCTGCGTGTGGAGCCTGATTACCGGCTTGAAAAATTCACCGTCAAATCCTTTGACACTTCGGGTCGCCTGACCCGTGAGGTCAGCGGGCAAAGCGCCACACACTTTCCAGCCACGCAAGAACTGCACATCCAGAACATCCGGATTTTTGCCGAAAACGACAAGGGCACACGCCTGCAGGCCAACGCCCGTCGGGGTGTGTCCAAAGAAACCGAACAGCAAATGGATCTGACTGGCGATGTGTTGGCGGTTCGAGCCGCTGATCACCAAGGGCCGCGCATGACGCTCAAAGGTGAGGCGGTCACAGCCCTGATGGACCAAGAGCGCTTGGTCTCTTCTGTGCCGGTTGAAATCGTCCGAGGGGGTGATGTCTTCACGGCACAAACCATGGACTTTGACACCCGCAGTGGCCTTTACGAACTGCAGGGCCGGGTGAAGTCGGTTTTGGCCCCTTCCTCAAAACCCCGACAATAAAAAAAGCCCTGCGAAGCAGGGCTTTGTGTGGGCGTCTGGCTGAGCATCAGCCGTGGCCAAGGTCAGTAACCGCCGCCGTAGCCGCCGCCACCTTCACGGCCACCGCCGCCTTCACGGCGACCACCGCCACCCCGAGGGCCTGCGCCATAGGGGCTACGGAAACCACCGCCACCGCCTTCGCCGCCACCACCATAACCACCGCCGCCTTCACGGCGACCGCCGCCACCATAGCCGCCACCTTCACGGCCACCGCCGAAGCCACCGCCACCTTCGCGCGCGCCGCCATAACCACCACCGCCTTCGCGGGGACCGCCGTAACCGCCGCCACCTTCACGACGACCACCGCCGTAGCCGCCGCCGCCGCCACCGCCACCAAAGCCACCACCACCTGTGCGAGGAGGACGTGCTTCCATGGGGCGGGCTTCGTTGACCACCACATTGCGGCCACCCAAGGTCTGACCGTTCATGCCGTTGATGGCGGCTTGCGCCTCATCGTCGCTGCCCATTTCCACAAAGCCGAAGCCTTTGGAGCGACCCGTGTCACGTTCCATCATGACTTTGGCGCTGGTCACCGCACCGAATTCACCGAAGGCTTGTTCTAAATCGTTGTCACGAACCGAGTAAGGCAGGTTGCCGACGTAAAGTTTGTTGCCCATGAAAGGGACTCCTCAAAACACATGAAAAAAGCGATGGAGCTTCAACAACGCAATCGACATACCTGAAAACATCGTAAGGAAAGCGAAACTGATGGGGTCACCGCAAACAAGACCTTGCGGCAACATGCCCCAAAGTCATCGAATTATGAGAGTGAAAACAAAGCAAAAGGCAAGGGGGAAACCCCCCAATACCTATTAAAAACGGGGCTTTCACTGGTTTTTTGTTGTTTTACCAACTCACCTCGCGGTCAGGGCTGGCGCTGATTTTGTGAATGCTCAAATCGGCACCGTCGTATTCCTCCTCTGGGCTGAGTTTCAGGCCCATGGTGATTTTCAAAACACCATAAATCAACAAACCGCCCAACAAAGCCCATGCCACGCCCAAGAAGGTGCCGATCAACTGGGCCGTCAAATTAACCCCGCCCAAGCCACCCAAGCTGGTTGCACCGAAAATACCCGCCGCAATGCCGCCCCAAGCGCCGCAAATGCCATGCAAAGGCCAAACACCCAGCACGTCGTCAATCTTCCATTTGTTTTGGGTCAGGGTGAACATGACCACAAACAGGCCTCCGGCCACAGCCCCCACCGCCAGCGCACCAAATGGGTGCATCAAGTCAGAGCCCGCACACACCGCGACCAAGCCGGCCAACGGCCCGTTGTGCACAAAGCCCGGGTCGTTCTTGCCCAAGACCAAAGCCGCCAAAGTCCCGCCCACCATGGCCATCAGCGAATTGACCGCCACCAAGCCTGACATTTTGTCCAGCGTCTGGGCACTCATCACATTGAAGCCAAACCAGCCGACGATCAAAATCCATGAGCCCAAGGCCAGAAAAGGGATGCTTGAGGGCGGGTGCGCCGACACCACACCGTCCTTGCGGTAACGGTTGTAACGGGCGCCCAACAACACCACGGCAGGCAAAGCGATCCAGCCGCCCATGGCATGCACCACCACCGAACCGGCAAAGTCATGGAACTCGTCGCCCGTGACCGCCTTGATCCAGGCTTGCACGCCAAAGTGCTGGTTCCAGGCGATGCCCTCAAAGAAGGGGTACACAAAGCCCACGATCACCGCAGTAGCGATCAACTGAGGCCAAAACTTGGCCCGCTCGGCAATGCCGCCCGAAATGATGGCGGGAATGGCCGCGGCAAAGGTCAGCAAAAAGAAAAACTTGACCAGGTCGTAGCCGTTCTTGGCGGCCAGCTGTTCGGCGCCTACAAAAAAGGTGGTGCCATAAGCCACGCTGTAGCCGACCACAAAATAAACCACGGTGGAGACCGAAAAGTCCACCAGGATCTTGACCAAGGCGTTGACTTGGTTCTTTTTGCGAACAGTGCCCAGCTCCAAGAAGGCAAATCCGGCGTGCATGGCCAACACCATGATGCCACCCAACAAAATAAATAGCGCATCCGCGCCCTGTTTCAGTGCTTCCACGATCATCCTTTGCGTATTTTTGCTCTTGATTGGTGCATTTGAGGTTTTCAAACCCTAGGCGCACCAAATCCAAGCAAGAAGCGCACCCAAAACGAACCCGATCCCATCCAGGCCCCAGCGTGGGTCACTTAAGATCAAGCCCTCTTGCAGACTCAACGGACACAACCCTGGTTTTTCATGGAAGCATTCCTCGTCTCCACCGGCATCGTGGCTTTGGCTGAAATGGGCGACAAAACCCAATTGCTCTCTTTGGTGCTGGCCGCCCGTTTTCGCAAGCCCTGGCCCATCGTGTTGGGCATCTTGGTGGCCACACTGGCCAACCATGGCTTGGCTGGCGCCGTGGGCAGCTGGGTCACCACCGTGATGGGGCCCGATGTGCTGCGCTGGTTGCTGGGTGCGTCTTTCATTGCCATGGCGGCTTGGATGCTGATCCCCGACAAGCTGGACGACGACGAGGGCGACAGCGCTCCGCGCATGGGGGTTTTCCTGACCACCGTGGTGGTTTTCTTCTTGGCCGAGATGGGCGATAAGACCCAAATTGCCACCGTGATGCTGGCAGCCCAGTACAACGCTTGGTTCGCCGTGGTGGCAGGCACCACGCTGGGCATGATGCTGGCGAACGCGCCCGTGGTGTGGTTTGGCGACGCCATCACCAAGCGGGTGCCGCTGCGCTTGGTGCACCTGATATCGGCAGGCATTTTTGCCGTGCTCGGCGTGATCGCGCTGTCAGGCTGGGGCGCTTAAACAACGGCGGCGCGTGCGACGCCCAATCGCCCACGGGGTGGGCTCCTACAAACAGTCAGCGCAGTCCCTTGTAGGAGCGCACCCTGTGCGGGAAGGTTTCAAGTGGGCGGCTGGCGCTTGTAAATGACGTGGTAAACCCCCGCCACCAAAACTGCGCCGCCCAACACATTGCCCAAAATGACGGGCAACAAGTTGCTGAATATGCCGCTCCATGTGACGGCTGTGTCACCCGTCAGGCCGCCGTGTTGCAGCAGCATGGCCAGCGGCAGCGCCGCCATGTGGGCCTTGGCCTCGCCCACCGCCTCGACACGGCGGGCAATCTCAGCAGGGCTGTAGGCGTCCGAGCCATCAAGATCTGACATAGGGGCTCCTGACCGGGGTGAAATCGCTTCGTCTTATACTTGCGACATGCGCCGATTTGAACCCGATTGCGGGCGCCGGAACCGTGATGGTTTCGAAATTCAGCTAAATGGCGTGTGTTTCAACTCACTGACACCCGGCCCAGCTGACTGCGAAGCCGGGTTTTGTTTTTTGCACACCTGAACTCATTCGATGCTGATTGCCCAATCCCAAAGCATGCTGTTTGAAGCCCCTTTGCCCTTGCAAAGCGGCGCGTCCATCCGTGGCTATTCATTGAGCTACGAGACCTATGGCACGCTCAACGCGGACAAATCCAACGCGGTGCTGGTTTGCCACGCGCTCAATGCCTCTCACCATGTGGCGGGTGTGTACGCCGACCAACCCAAAAACCTGGGCTGGTGGGACAACATGATCGGCCCCGGCAAGTCGCTCGACACCGACCAGTTCTTTGTGATCGGGGTGAACAACCTGGGCTCGTGCTTTGGCTCCACCGGTCCGATGCATGTGAACCCTGATACTGGACGCATTTACGGCGCGGACTTTCCTGTGGTCACGGTGGAGGACTGGGTCAATGCCCAAGCCCGCTTGCTGGACGCTTTGGGCATACAACAACTGGCTGCTGTGATGGGTGGCAGCTTGGGTGGCATGCAGGCGCTGAGCTGGACGCTGCAATACCCCGAGCGCGTGAAGCACGCGGTGGTGGTGGCCAGCGCCCCCAACTTGAATGCCGAAAACATCGCCTTCAACGAAGTGGCCCGACGCGCCATCGTGACCGACCCGGATTTCAACGAGGGTCACTTTTACTCAAAAGGCGTGGTGCCCAAGCGCGGGCTGCGCATCGCCCGCATGATCGGCCACATCACCTATTTGAGCGACGACGTGATGAACGAGAAGTTTGGCCGCGAGCTTCGCGAGGCCGTCACGCACAACGCCACGGGCTACAAGTACTCCACACAAGACGTGGAATTTCAGATCGAGAGCTACCTGCGCTATCAAGGCGACAAGTTCAGCGAGTACTTTGACGCCAACACCTATTTGCTGATCACCCGAGCGCTCGATTACTTTGACCCGGCGCGCGCTTTTGGCGGCGATTTGTCGCAGGCTTTTGCCCGGGCCAGTTGCAAGTTCTTGCTGGTCAGCTTCAGTACCGACTGGCGCTTCTCGCCCGCCCGCAGCCGCGAAATGGTCAAGGCCCTGCTCGACAACCGCCGCGATGTGAGCTATGCCGAAATCGATGCGCCCCATGGGCACGACGCCTTTTTGCTGGACGATGCGCGTTACATGAACGTGGTGCGCTCTTACTTTGCCAACATGGCCAAGTCTTTGCACAAAGGGGGTGCCGCATGAGCGATGCTTTGACGATCCAAGCCATCGCAAGGCTGGTGCCGCAAGGCGCGCGTGTGCTCGATTTGGGCTGCGGCGATGGCGCCTTGCTGGCGCACCTGCAACAACACAAAGGCTGCACCGGCTACGGCGTAGAACTGGACGACGCCAATGTGCACGCCTGTGTGCAGCGCGGGGTGAACGTTCTGCAACTGAACCTGGACGAAGGCCTGAGCCTGTTTGCCGACCAATCGTTCGACGTGGTGCTGCAAATCGACACGCTGCAACACCTGCGCAACGCAGAGACCATGCTGCAAGAGACGGTGCGTGTGGGCCGGGTGGGCATCGTGGCCTTTCCCAACTTTGCCCATTGGTTCAACCGCCTGAGCGTGCTGCAAGGCCGCATGCCGGTGACCAAGCGCCTGCCCTACCAGTGGTACGACACGCCCAACATCCGCGTGGGCACCTTTGCCGACTTTGGCGACCTGGCGCGAAAAAACCATTTGCAGGTGGTGGACGCCTTTGGCCTGCAGCGCGGCCAAGAAGTGCGCACCCTGCCCAACCTGATGGCGGGTACGGCGGTTTACAAACTGCAGCGCAGCTGAGATGAGAGCTGTGCCGGGCATCCCAGGCCAGGCCGGTCACAGCCCTTGGCTGATAGCCAACCTGCTGGCTCAAATTTCATTTGGCCTTTTGGCCATGACCTTGTGCCTGCCCTCCATGCAGGAATGGGGCGCCATCTTTGACACCCGCCAAGCCGATGTGCAGCTGACCTTCAGCGGTTATGTGGTGGCCTATGGGGCTTTGCAGTTGGTGTACGGCCCCTTGTCAGACCGCCACGGGCGCAAGCCCATCCTGATGATCGGTCTGGTGGTGGCAGGGCTGGCCTCGGTCATGGCCGCGCTGGCCAGCGACATCGCCACACTCACCGCCGCCCGAGTGCTGCAAGGCGCGGGCAGCGCCGCCAGCATGGTGGTCGGGCGCTCCATGGTGCAAGACCTGTTCACCGGTGCGCAGCGCACGCGGGTCATGGCCTATATTGGCATGGCGCTGGGCATGTGCCCGCCGCTGGCCACACTGATCGGCGGGCAGATCCATGTGCGCCTTGGCTGGCAAACCAACTTTGTGCTGCTGGCCGTATTGGCCCTGTTGCTTTTGGCTGCAGCTTGGCTGGGCTTGCCGCGTGTGGCCCCAGCCGCACCCGCGCCGGGCCATTGGCTGCGCGCCATGCTCAATGCTTATGCCCGCTTGCTGCGCGAGCCGCGCTTTTTGCTGTACGTGGCCATCCTCGCCGCCACCACCGCCACGTTTTACGCCTTTCTGGCGGGCGCGCCCATCGTGCTCAAGGGTTACGGCATTGGCCCGGATGGGATCGGCTGGTTCATCATGGCCGTGCCCGTGTCCTACATTTTGGGCAACTTCATGACCTCACGTCTGATCCAGCAGATGGGGGAATCGCGGGTCATGGCCTGGGGCCAAGCCCTCACAGTGGCGGGCTTGCTCATCATGCTGGCTCTGGCCTTGGGTGGCGTGCAAACCGCGCTGGCCGTGGCTCTGCCGCTGCTTTTGCTGGGTCTGGGCCATGGCCTGATCAACCCACCCGCGCTGGCGGGCACCGTCAGCGTATTGCCTGCGTTGGCGGGATCCGCGGCAGCCGTCGCAGGCCTGATGCAGCAACTGACCGGCGCCACGGGCGGCTACTTGGTCGGGCTGGTGCCGCATGAGGGCGCGGTCAACCTGGGCTGGATGATGCTGGCTTTCACCCTGCTGGCCGTGGCCGCCCAGTGGGCGCTGCGCCACCGCTGAGCCCAAGCCCCAGACAGTTGGCCCCACGGCTCAGGACGCCAAGGCCTTCATTTCGCGGTACAGGTCCGC
This sequence comes from Comamonadaceae bacterium, assembly GCA_021299875.1. Lineage (GTDB taxonomy): Bacteria > Pseudomonadota > Gammaproteobacteria > Burkholderiales > Burkholderiaceae_C > Limnohabitans_A. The sequence continues at coordinate 60,835 of JAJTEW010000009.1, forward strand.
TTTGCCTTCAAAGCCAATGCCCGGCAAATCGGGCAAGGTGACAAAGCTGTTCTCCACCTTGACGCCGTCAGGAAAACCGCCAAAAGGCTGGAACAGATCGGGGTAAGACTCGTTGCCCCCCAGCCCCAAGCCAGCCGCAATGTTCAAGGACATCTGGTGGCCGCCATGCGGCACGCAGCGGCTGGCCGACCAGCCATGTTCCTTGAGCATGTCCAGCGTGCGCAGGTATTCGACCAAGCCATAACTCAAGGCGCAGTCAAATTGCAGATAGTCGCGGTCTGGCCGCATGCCGCCATAACGGATCAGGTTGCGGGCATCCTGCATAGAGAACAAGTTCTCGCCAGTGGCCATGGGATTTTTGTAGTAATTGCGCAGGGTGGCTTGCAACTCGAAGTCCAGGGGATCACCCGCCTCTTCGTACCAGAACAAGTCGTATTGCGACAGGGCTTTGGCGTACTGGATCGCGGTGTCCAGATCAAAGCGGCCATTGGCATCCACGCACAATTTTTGGCCATCCTGCAGCACCTCCATGACGGCGTCGATGCGGCGCAGGTCTTCGTCGAGAGAGGCGCCACCAATTTTCTTTTTCACCACGGTGTAGCCCCGGTCCAGGTAGCTGCGCATTTCATCTTGCAGCTTGCGATGGTCTTGGCCCGGGTGGTAGTAACCACCTGCGGCATACACAAAAATCTTGCGCTTGGGCTGGCCATCGCCGTATCGGTCGGCCAGCAACTGGAACAGCGGTTTGCCTTCGATCTTGGCCACTGCATCCCAGATGGCCATGTCGATGGTGCCAATCGCCACCGAACGCTCACCATGGCCCCCAGGCTTTTCGTTGGTGAACAGGGTTTGCCATATTTTGTGCGGGCACAGGTTGTGGGCTGTGTCATCGATCAAAGAGGCGGGGTCGGCTTCGAGGATGCGCGGGATGAACCGCTCGCGCATCAGCGTGCCCTGGCCGTAGCGACCATTGGAGTTGAAGCCGTAGCCAATGACCGGTTTGCCATCGCGAATCACATCGGTGACCACCGCCACCAGGCTGAGGTTCATTTTGCTAAAGTCGATGTAAGCGTTCCTGATCGAGGAACTGATGGGAAGGGTTTTTTCGCGGATTTCAACAATTTTCATGTCACGACTCGTATGGGGGTTGGAGATGGGGGTGATGTTGCCGCGACGGAATCCTTAAAGCCAATGCTCGTTTTGGCTAGCGCCATGCACTGGACGAACCACACATGAATTTCATTTGGCTGGAAGACTTTTTGGCCCTGGCCCAAACGGGTCATTTCTCGCGCGCTGCCGAAGACCGGTGCAGCTCTCAACCGGCCTTCAGCAGAAGGATACGTTCGCTGGAAGAATGGCTCGGCACCGACTTGGTGGACCGCAGCTCCCAACCCGCCCGTTTGACAGCCGCTGGCGAATGGTTCAAGGGCGTGGCAGAAAACTTGGTGGGCCAAATCGCGCGACTGCCGGACGAGGCCAAGCAGGTCGCGGAAACACAGGCGGTCACCCTCCGAATGGCGAGCACCCACGGACTTTCCTTTGTTTTCTTGCCCCGCTGGTTGCGCCAAATCGAGTCATCGTTCGCCCTAGAGCGCGTGGAGTTGTTGTCGGATGTGTTGTCGCGCTGCGAAATCCTGATGCAACAAGGCAAAGTGCACTTTGTGCTGACCCATGCGCATCCCCTCGCCCCCAGCCCACTGGATGCCGAACATTACAGGGCCCTGAAAATTGGGTCGGATGAATTGATGGCCGTGTGCCGGCCCAATGACCGGGGTCAGCCTCTGCACGCCCTGGCGGCTGATAACAAATTACCCACATCGGTACTGGGCTACACCGAGGCATCGGGACTGGGCCGAATTTTTGAGGCGGTCTTGGGCCAGCGGCTCAAAACGGTGCCGACCCAACTGGTGTTCAAGGCCCATTTGGCTTCGGTTCTGCGCACCATGGCGCTCGATGGCCGAGGCCTGGCCTGGCTGCCCAAGACCTTGGTCGAGGAAGACCTGGCCGCGGGCAGGCTGGTCAGCGCCTGCCCCGGTGAGTGGCACGTGCCGCTGGACATTCGCCTCTACCGCGAGAAAAACATGACCGGTCAAGCGCCACTGGCCTTGTGGAGCGCCGCCGCATCAGAACCGTGAACGCGCAGGGCTTCAGCTGTGGCGCTCGGGCTCGTGCATCCAGGCCGCGTGTTTGGGGGCACGCTTGGTTTGCGACCATTCGTTGAGCATGTCCCATTTGCATGCGTCGAGCTTGGCGTACATGTCTGGTGTGCCCACGTCGGTGGCCAGTTCCAGGCGGTGGCCGTTGGGATCGAAGAAGTAAATGCTCTTGAAGATGGCGTGGTTGGTCGGGCCCAGCACCTCCACGCCGTTGGCTTGCAGGCGGGCTTTGGCATCCTCCAGGGCTTGCAGGCTGTCCACCTTGAAGGCGATGTGCTGCACCCACTCTGGGGTGTTGGTGTCCCGCCCCATCTCGGGTGAGTTGGGGAGTTCAAAAAAAGCCAGCACGTTGCCGCCACCTGCGTCCAGAAACACATGCATGTAGGGGTCGGGGGCCTTGGTGGAGGGCACCAAGTCTTCAGCGATGGCCAACACGAAATCCATGTTCAGGTTTTTCACATACCACTCGACGGTGGCTTTGGCATCTTTGCAGCGGTAGGCGGCGTGGTGGATGCGGTCGATTTTCATGGCGGGTCTCCTGGGGGTTCAGTCGGTTTGGTGGGCGGCCTGCAGTGCTTCACGCAACACACGCAAGTCGCCAATGTGGTTGGCCAGCAGCAAAATCAGGCGGGCGTTGAGCGCCTCACTTTGTTCGTCGCTCAGGCCGTTGTGCGCGTCGATCAGCTGTTCATAAAACTCGTCAGCTGGTGAAAAGTCACGGAAGAACCGGCGACCGGCTTCATGGAAGTTGGGGTCGGTTTTGAGGGCGGTGTGCATGTCCATGCTCATATCGGTCTTGGGTGCGGTTCAGGCCGTGCCGATGTGGGCACCGGTGGCGCGGGCCAGGGCGGCTTGCAGCTTGGCAGCGTCCAGCGTGCGCCAGCGGGCCGCCACATGCTGGTCGGGGCGCAGCAAATAGGTGGTGCCGGGTGTGGCGTCGTAGCGCTTGGCCATCCAGCCTTGTGCGTCTACCAACACTCGAAAGCCGGGCACTTGCAGGGCCTGACGGGACACGATCAGGCTGTCCACCTGCACGGCGCTTTGCTTCAAGGCCTGCAGTGCGGCCAGCGTCTGGGCATCGGGCGCAGCATCGACAAAGTGCAAGACCGCAAAGCCCCTCCCCACCTGGTCGAGCAGCCAGGCGTCTTGACCATCCAACTGCACGGGCGCATCGTCCATCGGTGCGCCAGGCACCATGTTGCCTTCAAACGCTTGAGCGTCGGGTGTGTTGAGCACCGAGCCGGTCAGGAAAGATGGCACCGACAAACGGCCCGAATTGACCAGCTTGCGGGCAAAGGGGTGGTGCTTGGCCAGCGCCAGCACCTGGTTGCGAAAGGTCTTGCTGGTGCGGCTCTTGGGCGTGATGAAGTCGGTCGAGCGCGTCGAATTCATGATGTTCTCGTCGGCGGCGAACTGGCGGTCGATCGCGTAGGTGTCGAGCAGCCGCTCGGGTGCTCGCCCCTTCATCACCAGCGCCAACTTCCACATCAAATCGTCGACATCCTGAAAGCCCGAGTTGGCACCGCGCGCGCCAAAGGGCGAGACCTGGTGCGCCGCGTCGCCGACAAACAGCACGGGCCCATGGCGAAAGTCCGTCATGCGGCGGCACTGGAAGGTGTAGATGCTCACCCACTCCAGCTCAAACGGGCGCTCATCGCCCAGCATGGCCTGAAGGCGTGGGATGACTTTTTCGGGCTTCTTTTCTTCTTCGGGGTCGGCGTCCCAGCCGAGCTGAAAGTCGATGCGCCAGACGTTGTTGCTCTGCTTGTGCAAAAGCACGCTTTGCTTGGGGTGAAACGGCGGGTCGAACCAGAACCAGCGCTCAGCGGGGTAGTCGGCCTTCATGATCACGTCGGCGATCAGGAAGCGGTCCTGAAACACGCGGCCTTCGATGTCCAGGCCCAGGTGGCGGCGGATCGGGCTACGCGCGCCATCGGCCACCACCAGCCAGTCGGCTTCGATGTCGAAGCTGCCGTCGGGCGTTTCCACCGTGAGCGCTGCGTGCTTGTCGTGACGCGTGACCGCGGTGACCTTGTGCTGCCAACGAATATCCGCGCCCAGTTCGAGGGCACGGGCGATCAGCATTTCTTCGATGTGGTACTGCTGCAGATTGATCATGCCGGGGCGCTTGTGGCCGGGCTCGGGCACCAGGTTGAACTGGTACACCTCGTCTTCTTCCAGGAAGGTGCGGCCGATGTTCCAGCTCACGCCCAGATTGCAGGCCTGATCGGCAATGCCAAGGCGGTCGAGAATTTCGAGCGAGCGTTTGGCGTAACACACCGCGCGTGAGCCGACGGAGACGGTTTTGTCGTCGTCCAGCACCAGCACATCCAAACCCTGCAAGCGGGCGTCGATGGCAGCGGCCAGTCCCACCGGCCCTGCGCCAATGACGATCAAAATAAATCGGGTTGACGTAAGCACCCATTTGACGAGCTCCAGAACGGTCTAAATGCACCCTGCGGTGCCCAAGGCATAATTTACCATTGTTAAATCGGTTTACCTAAACGTAATTATGAGGCATGTATGGGCCGTGCAAACGCCCCATCGTGCGGGATGGTCATCGCCTCCCAGTGAAGCTCTGTATGCTGGAGCTTGTTTTTTGTATGACAAGTCCATGAGCCAACATTTCACTCCTGTCTCCAGTGGCGCACGTCTTTCGGACCAAGTGGCCGCACAACTGATGGCCGAGATCGAACAGGGTCGATTGGCACCGGGCGCCAAGTTGCCCACTGAAGCCAATTTGGCCGAACAGTTTCGGGTCAGCCGCACCGTGGTCCGAGAGGCGGTGTCTCGCCTCAAGTCGGTGGGCTTGGTGGATTCGCGCCAAGGCAGTGGGGTGTTTGTCAAACTGGAATTGCCCCTTCCCGCTTTGCATTTCGAAGCCCAACATGCCGCTTCGCAAGATGCGGTGGTCCAGATGGTGGAGGTGCGCCGCGCTCTGGAGGCCGAAGTGGCCGCTTTGGCCGCCGAGCGGCGCAGCCCCCAGGATATTTTGGACATTGAGCAAGCGGTCAATGCCCTGAACGAGGCGGTCTTGGCCGGTGGCAATGGGGTGACCGAAGACGTGAACTTTCACCGAGCGATTGCACAGGCCACACGCAACCCCTTTTTGATTCAGACTCTGCAGTACCTGAGCCAATTTCTCCATGGTGCCACCCAAGTGACACGGGCCAACGAGGCGCGCAGGTTCGATTTTGCGGCCGAGGTGCAGGCCGAACACCAAGCCATCTTGTCGGCCATCGTGGCCGGCAACGCCAACCAAGCCAGGCAGGCTGCAGCGGCCCACATGGGTAACGCAATAGGCCGCATCCGGCAAGCCGATCCTTCGTTTTGGGAGCAAGAAGGCGCGCGGTTGGCACAGCCTTTGGTCAAGGGCCTGAAGAGCTAAAACGCGACCACAGCCGCAGCCACGCTCAAGGCTTGGGCTTGCGCAAACCCAACCACATCACCGTGGACACCACCACCGCCGCCCCCACCAATTGCATCGGCGCAATGGCCTGACCCAGCAAGCCCCAGGCCAGCACCAATGCAAAAATGGGCTCCACATTCATGATGGCCGAGTTGCCCACCACGCCCAGCTTGGGCAGCACGGTGAACATGATGGTGAAGGCCGTGCCGTACAGGAAAGTCAACCAGGCCAAGCCCCACCAACCCGGTTCGGCCTGGGGCCACTGAAATCCACCTTGCGTGCTGGCCACCAAGGCGGCCAGAACACCGACCGTGGTCAGCGAGGTAAAGGTGCGCAAGCGCCCATCCACACCCACCGTTTCGTGCTGTGTCAACACCAAGGCCAAACCAAATGTCACCGACGCGATCAAAGCAAAGCCTACACCCGCGCCAATTTCACCCCAATGCCGCGCAGCACCCAAGCCAGACGCCGCGCCCAGCACATCCAATGCCAAGGCCAATCCGAACATCATCACCGGCATGGCCCACAAAAGGGCGCGCTCGGGCTTGTGGCCGTACAAAATACGGGCCCACAAGGCGGTGGTCAGTGGGTAGGTGTTGAACGCCAGCAAAGCCAGCGCCACCGGCAAACGCGCCACTGCCGAATACAGGCACACGCTTTGCACCGCGATCAGCACCCCGACGGTCGCCAGGTATTTGCGCTGTGGCGGCAGCACGCTGAAGGCCACCTTTTGGTGCCACAAGATCAAGGCAACAACGATGGCGGTGAGGACACTGCGCACCGTGACCGCCGTCACCACATCCAAGCCATGGTTGAACGCGGTTCGGGCCGCCACGTGGTTGGCGCCCATCATGAAGGCGGTCAACAACAAGGTGGCAAAAGCGGCCCCTGTCAAGCGGGATGAGGCTGGGTTGCTCATGCGTTCAAGGCCTTGGAGGTCGGTCGGACGTGGTCATGGTTGAGGATAAAGCCCCAAGCCCCGCGCATGCAGGCGACTCAAACCCAGCAAGGCGTCGGTGAAGGGTGTGGCCACACCGGTCAAGCCGCCCAGCTCGCGCACGGACGAGACCAAGGCATCGAGCTCAACCGGCTTGCCTGCGTCCACGTCTTGCAGCATCGACGTGCGGAAGGCCCCGAGCTTGCGCGTGACGGCGTGGCGGTCTTCGGGGGTTTGCGCGATCGGGATGCCCATGCGCTCGCCGATCGCCTTGGCTTCGAGCATGACGCTGGAGACAAAGCCGCACACCAGCGGATCGTCCAGAATCACATCAGTGGTGGCCCCGGTGAAGGCACTGATGGGGTTGATGGTCATGTTGCCCCACAGCTTGTACCAAACGTCTTTCTGGATTTGCGGTGACGCCGTGGCGTTGAACCCCGCTTGCTCCAAAAGCGCCACCAGCTCGCGCAGGCGCGGAGTGTCGGCCCCACTGGGTTCGCCCAAGATCAAGCCGTTGCCAAAGTGGTGACGAATCACGCCGGGCATGTCGACCGAGCAGCTCGCGTGCACCACACCGCCGATCACGCGGTCTGCCGGGATGTGCCGTGCAATCACGCCCGACGGGTCCACCGATTGCAAAGTGGTGCCCGAAAGCGACCCGCCAAAGCCTTGCAAAAACCACCAGGGCACGCCGTTCATGGCCGTCAGCACCACCGTCTGCGGCCCCAGCAGCGGCGCGATGTGACGTGCCACATCGGCCATGGCTGGGGCTTTCACGGCCACGATCACCAAATCTTGCGCACCCAACTCGGCCGCATCGGCGCGGGCTTTCAAAGAAACCACCATCTCCTGATCACCTTGGCGCAACACCAAGCCCACTTGCTGCAAAGCCTCTAAGGTGGCCCCGCGTGCCACCGCGCTGAGCGTGTTGCCTTGGCGCGCCAAATGCACGCCCATCCAACCGCCAATGGCGCCTGCACCGTAAATACAGACTTTCATGCGCGCCACCCTTTGTCTTGCCGGTCGACTTGGCGCACCAGCGATTGGAAAACGTCTTGGCCCGCGCCATGGTTCGGGTTGAACTGCAGGGCGTCGCGGGTGCATTGGTCGGCAACGGCCTCGGACACGGCAATGGGCTGGCCCATGCTGAAAGTGGCCAGCTGGATTTCGCAGGCGCGCTGCAAAGTCCAGAGCACCGCAAAGGTTTGGGGCAAGGTGTGGCCCCAGGCCAAAAGGCCGTGGTTGCGCAAGATGACGGCTTGTTTGTGGCCGATGCTGCGCAGCAGGCGTGGCGCTTCGTCGGCGTGGATGGTGATGCCCTCAAAGTCATGGTAAGCCACCATGTTGTGCAACTGGGCGCTGTAAAAATTGGTCTGCTGCAAACCGCCTTGCACACAAGCCACGGCCACGCCCGCCGTGGTGTGGGTGTGCATCACACAATGCGCCGCGGCCAAGCCTTCGTGCACGGCAGCATGCACCGTGAATCCTGCCGGGTTGACGGGGTAAGGCGAGCCATCCTGCACCCGGCCTTGCACGTCGATCTTGACCAGGTTGCTGGCCGTGACCTCGCTGTAGTGCAGGCCAAAGGGGTTGATCAAAAAGTGTTTATCGCCCCCGGTGACGCTGTCGGGCAATCGCAGCGTGATGTGGTTGTAAATCATCTCGGTCCAGCCGAGCAGGGCAAACACGCGGTAACTGGCCGCCAGCTGCAATCGCGCTTGCCATTCATCGGGGTGCACCCGCGCTTGCAGCGATGGCACGACCGGTTGGGGGGTAGGGAACATCGACGTCTCCTTGATCAATGAATTAGGGACATGAATTGGGGTTGCATGAATTGGGGTCAGACCCCAATTAGTAAGTCGCACCTTTGGCGGGTGCGGCAACGGGGGCGGCTGATTTGAAATGCGCCGCCAGATCGGTGGTGTGGCGCATCAAGAGTTGGGTGTCCAGGCCCACAGCGACAAACAAAGCGCCCAGCGACAAATAATGCGCGGCCTGTTGGCGGTCGGGCGTGAGGATGCCGGGGGCTTTGCCTGCCTTCAGGATGCGGGCGATGGCGTCCTCAATGGCCGCTTGCACTTCGGGGTGCGCGGCATTGCCCACATGGCCCATGCTGGCCGACAAATCGGCCGGGCCAATGAAGACACCGTCCACACCGGGCGTGGCGGCAATCGCATCCAGGTTCTTCAGCGCTTGCCGTGACTCGACCTGAACCAGCAGGCAGACCTCTTGGTTGGCCCGCTTGAAGTAATCCGAGAAATGCCCCCAGCGCGAAGCCCGCGCCCCGGCCATGCCCCGCACGCCGCCCAGACCATCGTCTTGCGGGTAGCGCATGGCCTGCACCAATTGCGCGGCTTGCTCGGCCGTATCGACCATGGGCACCAAAATGTTTTGCGCACCCAAGTCCAGGTATTGCTTGATGAGCGCCGTCTCGCCCAGGGGCACTCGGCACACCGGGTGGCTGGCGGGGTAAGCGGCTAGGGTCTGCAACTGCGCCTGGATGCTGCGCAGGTCGTTCGGCGCGTGTTCGCCGTCGATCACCAGCCAGTCAAACCCGGCCAAGGCGCAGATTTCGGCGGTGTAGGCGCTGGCCAAACCCATCCACAGGCCGATCTGGGGCTGTTGGTTTTGCAGGGCTTGTTTGAATAAGTTCACAGGGGTGTTCATGGTGAAGTTCCTCTCGTTAAAGGCCAAACGGCTTATAGGATGTTGGGGCCGGGGTGGCGGCTCGGGCGATGTGGCAAAGCGAAGCGCCTCTGAGCTCGGGCCGCCACCCCGGCCCCAGCAGCCTCCCGCTATCGCAAGACGAAGCCGCTGCAGACGCATCCAAACGCTCAAACAAACCGAAACTCCAGCTTGCCCAGCGGCCCGTAGTCCGCCTCAAACACATCGCCCACTTTGGCCAGCGCCGGTTTGGTGAACGAACCAGCCAACACGATCTCTCCGGCTTGCAGGTGTTCACCCCAAGGTGCCAGCTTGTTGGCCAACCAAGCGATGCCAACGGCCGGGTGACCTTGCACGCCCGCTGCCAAACCGGTTTCTTCGACCACACCGTTTTGCCTCAGCACAGCCCCGCACCAAGGTAAGTCGGTGGTCAGCGGATCGACCCGCTTGGCACCGAGCACGATGCCCGCATTGGCCGCGTTGTCGCTGATGGTGTCGTAGACCTTGCGCATCACCTTGGTGTGGCGATCGAACTGCTCGATGCGCGAGTCGATGATCTCAATCGCCGGCGTCACATACTCAGTCGCCTCCAAGACTTGCTGGACCGTCACGTTGGGGCCACGCAGTTCTTTCTTGAGGATGAAGGCCAACTCGACCTCGACACGCGGGGCGATGAAATCGGTGAACGGGATGTCCAGCACCTGACCGGGGGTGCAGGTGTAGCGCATGTCGTCCAGCAGCGTGCCGTAGTCGGGCTCGTCGATCTGGCTTGAGACCTGCATGGCGCGGCTGGTGAGGCCAATCTTGTGTCCGATCATTTGTCGCCCTTCGGCAAACCTGAGTTGCATCCAGGCGCGGTTGATGCGGTAACCGTCTTCGATGCTCATACCCGGGAATCGCTTGGAAAAGTGTTCGATCTGCACGCGTGATTTTTGGGACTGGTTCAACTCTTGGGCAAGCTGATGAATTTGGTCTTCGGTCAAGACGGACATGGTTCACACCTTGTTGAAAAGAGGATGCAGGTTGCTGTGTTTGGCGTCAAACACCTCGGGGCCGACGTCGATCTGCAGGGTGATGCCAATGTGGCGCTGCGCCATGACCGGCGCAAAAAAAGTCTTGGCCACATCCAGCAGCGTCTGGCCAGCGCGTTGCTGCGTGGCCTCGGTGCGGCCACGGCCCATGCGCACATTCAGGTAAACAAAGGCGTAGTCACCCGTGCCACCCACTTCGCGCCCCGCTGCCCCGCCATCGGCCACCGCGTAATGCGGCGCGGGGTAAGCCAGTACACGGGTGCCGCCGGTGGGAAACACTTGCTTGGCTTCTTCGTCCTGGACGGTGAGCATGGCGTCGGCCATCTGACGGCACAAAGCGGTCATGCTGACCTCGTGGTCAAGTTGGCCGGTGTAGAGAATAACGAGATGGGGCATGGTCACACCCTTGTGCTTACGGCGGTGTAGCCTTCGGCGCTGCTGGCCACGGCTGCGGGAATGTGTTCGCCCTTTTGCGGCGTCACTTCGAAAATGGCATTGAGCTGGCCCGTGCCGCTGGCGCCAAAGTACGGTGTGACCATGTCCACGCCGCCGTCATACCCCGTCCAGCCCAAAGCGCCCATCAGCATGGCGGTGTCGTGCATGAAGCCTTCGCCGTGACCTTTGCTCGCATACTCGGGCAGCATCTCGCAAAAGGCTTTCCATTCGCGGTTGCCCCACATCTGCAAAACTTGCTTGTCAAGTTGCTCCAAAAACGGGCTCCAGATCTTGTGGGCAAACTCAGGGGCCAAGCCATTTTGGGCAAAACGGTGTGAGAGCGAGCCACTGGCCAAAAACGCCACCTTGCCGTCGTAATGCTTTTCCACCGCCTCGCGCATGGCCCAGCCCAAGCGGGCACTGTCGTTGAGGTAATGCACCATGCACAGGGCCGAGACCGAAATCACTTTGAAGTGCTGGTCTTCGTTCATGTAGCGCAGCGGCACCAGCGTGCCGTATTCGGGGTCCAAGGTGGTGCTGTCGTGCGCCAGCGTTTCCACGCCGTGTTCATTGGCCACTTGGGCCAGCAGGTGGCCCGTAATTCGCATTGACCAGCCAGTGCGTGTCGAACACCACCAAGGTGTCCACCCCCAGAGCGCGGCAGCGCCGGCTGATTTCTTTGTGGCCATCGATGGCGCTTTGGCGCGTGCCAAAGCGCGGCCCGGGGATCTCACTCAAGTACATGCTGGGCACGTGGGTGATTTTGGCGGCGAGTGCGAGTTGGCCCATGGGGATGTCCTGTTGATGCGTGTGTGAGGGTCAGGGACTGATCAGCTCAATGTCCGGGAAGTAGCGGCGGTAGCGCCCCGCATCGCGGGTGAGCAGTTTGTAGCCATCGGCTTGCGCATGGGCGCCAATGAAGAAGTCGGGCAGTACGCCGGTTTTGGTGCCCCCGCGTTGGCGGTATTGCCTGAAGGCCATACCTGCCAGGCGGGCTGCAGGGCGTGAGAGGTCGCGCATTTGCATACCGAGCATGTCCACAAACTGGTCCAGGTGCGCCGGTTCGGCAGGGTGTCCGGCCAACTCGGCATAGACCACCATGTTGATGGCCAGTTGGCCGGGCTTGGCACTGCGCAGGTGATTCAGCGACCAGGGCATCCAGATCGGATCGGCCTTGTAAACGTCCAGCAGCACATTGGTGTCCACCAGGATCATGGCTTGTTCCAATCTTCGCCACGCGTGATGGCCATCCACTCATCGGTACTGGGGCCGTCTTTGGCCATGCCAATGAACTGGCGGATCGGATCGTCTGGGGCCAGAAACGACAGATCGGGCTCGGGTAGTGGCTTGGCGGACGACGATTTGGCCAAGACCATGTACTCGGCCAAGGCTTCTTGCACGACATGTGATTTGGTCAATTTGCGCGAAGCACAAAACTGCGTCAAATCACGTTCAATGGCTTCAGGCAGGCGAACAGACAGCATGATGGCTCCTTGTCATACATCAATTGAAAATTTGCACGACACAAAGTATGACATGGATTAAATTTTTGTCATACACCCCAATGCGGGATGTGGTGACCGCCCAGACTCACGGCCACGTTTTTGGGCTCACAGAACACTTCGTAACTCCAGGTTCCGCCTTCGCGTCCGGTACCGCTGGCCTTGGTGCCGCCAAAGGGTTGGCGCAGGTCGCGCACGTTCTGGCTGTTGACGAAGCACATGCCCGCCTCGACCGCAGCGGCCACGCGGTGGGCTCGGCCGAGGTTCTCGGTCCAAACGTAACTGGACAGGCCATATTCGATGTCGTTGGCTTTTTCAATCGCATCCTGCTCGTCCTTGAAGGGGATCAGGCAAGCCACCGGGCCGAAAATTTCTTCTTGCGCGATGCGCATGCGGTTGTCGACATCGGCAAATACGGTGGGCCAAACGAAGTTACCGTGCTGCACATGCGCAGGCAGATCGGCCGCGTAGCCGGGCTGGACCAGACCGCCGCACAGCATCGTGGCGCCCTCTTTGGGGCCGAGTTCGATGTAACTGCGCACCTTGGCCAGGTGGGCTTTGGAGATCATCGGGCCGACGATGGTTTTCTCGTCGAGCGGGTCGCCCACGGTGATGCGTTTGGCACGTTCGGCAAACTTGGCGGCAAAGTCGGCATAGATGCTTTGCTGCACCAGGATGCGACTGCCTGCGGTGCAGCGCTCGCCGTTGTTGCTGAAGATCATGAAAATAGCGGCGTCAAGTGCACGATCTAAATCAGCGTCTTCAAAAATCACGAACGGGCTTTTCCCACCCAGTTCCATGCTGAATTTTTTCAGACCCGCGCTTTGTACGATGCGGTTGCCGGTGACGGTGGAGCCGGTGAAGCTGATGGCGCGCACATCGCGGTGCGAGACCAGCGGCTCGCCCGCTTCTTTACCGTAACCATGCACCAGGTTCAGCACGCCAGCGGGCACGCCCGCTTCCAGCGCCAGCTCGCCCAAACGCGCAGCGCTCATGGGCGAAAGCTCGCTCATCTTGAGCACCGCGGTGTTGCCAAAGGCCAGGCACGGTGCGACTTTCCAGGTGGCGGTCATGAAAGGCACGTTCCAGGGGCTGATGAGGGCGCACACGCCCACCGGGTGAAACAGCGTGTAGTTCAGGTGCGTGGGGGTGGGGTAGGTGTGGCCGTCCACACGGGTGCACATCTCGGCAAAGTAGTGGAAGTTGTCGGCCGCACGCGGCACCAACTGCTTGCCGGTTTGGCTGATGGTCTGGCCGCAGTCTTTCGTCTCGGTCTCTGAAATTTCAGGCACGTGTTTCGTGATCAGGTCACCCAGCTTGCGCATGATCTTGGCGCGCTCGGTGGCGGGTGTGTTGGCCCACTTGGGGAAAGCGGCCTTGGCGGCGGCCACCGCGGCGTTCACTTCTGCCTCGCCCCCCGAGGCGACTTCGGCCAGCACTTCTTGGGTGGCCGGGTTGACGGTTTCAAAGTATTCGCGGCCTGCGACTTGGGTGCCATTGATGAGGTGGTCAATTTTCATGGTGTTGCTTAGACAAGGGTGTTGGTGAGCGCCCCGATGCTGTCGATCTCGGTCACGACCACATCGCCCGGGTTCACGTTCACGATGCCGTCGGGTGTGCCCGTGAGGATCAGGTCGCCGGGTTGAAGCGTCATGAAGCTGCTGAAGTATTCGATCAAGGTGGGCACGTCGAACACCATGTCGGCGGTGTTGCCACGTTGTGTGACTTGGCCATTCACGGTGGTCTGCAGCTTGAGTGCCATGGGGTTGGGGACATCTGCGGCATCGACCAGCCAGGGGCCAATGGGCGTGCAGGTGTCGCGGTTTTTCACGCGCAGGTTGGGGCGGTACCAGTTTTCCAGGTAGTCGCGGATGGCGTAGTCGTTGGCCACGGTGTAGCCACCGACAAAGTCATAAGCATCGGCTTTCTTCACGCGCCGCGCGGTGCGGCCGATCACCACGGCCAGCTCACATTCGTAATGCATGTATCTCACGTCTGCAGGTCGCCGGGTCAGCGCTCTGTGCCCGATCAGCGAGGCCTCGCCCTTCATGAAGGCCAGCGGCTCTTCGGGCGCCTTGAAGGCGAGTTCTTTGGCGTGGTCGGCGTAGTTCAGGCCCAGCGCGATCACGGTGCGCGGCTGCTTCACAGGCATGAGCGGGGGCAACCAGACGACGTCGTCAAAACCCACAAGCTGGCCCTTGTGCGGGCCTTGGGTGATGCGCAACTGACCTTCTGACTCGACGGCTTGCTGGATGGCGCCGGACCAGGCGATGCGTGCGTGCTTCATGCGGCACCTCCAACTTGCACCGACACTGACGAAAAGCCCGGCGCAGAAATTTCCACCCGATCCCCGGCTTTGGCGCGAGGGCGCGAACCATCGGCCAAGCAATCGGTGCCCACCATCAACACGTCGCCGGCTTGCAGCGTCATGAATTCGCCGACATCGGTCAGCAGCGCAGGCAAGTCCCGCATCAATTCGCGCAAATCCACGGTTTGCACACGTTCGCCATTACAACTTACTTCGATCTGCAGCGCGACCCAATCCGTCACATGGCCCGTTGTGGCCTGCTGCGGCAAAGCCAGAAAACCATCACGGCAACGGAACTTGACCGGCGGACGGAAGTAGCTCGCGTGCGGCACCGACCAGTCACACAGCAGCACGGCGCCCGCCACTTGGCCATCGTCACCGATCACCAGGCCCAACGTGGCGCCGATGTCGACTTCGGTCACGCCGTCTTGCAGCAGCAGGCCTTGCCCGACGGGGCTGAAGGTGTTGGCGCTTTTCACATAAAGGATGGGCGCTTGGGGTGCGGCCTTGTGCGGGTCTTGTGTCATGCGCGGGGCCCACAGGTTCCACTCGCGGCGAAAGTTCAGCAAAGTGCCGTACACCGTGCCTTGGGGCTGCCAAAGCCGATGAAGCAGGGGGTTTGGGGGGATCTTGGGCATCGCTTATTCCTTGGACGTCGCGTTATCGGATTTTTGGGACTGACCGCCGGGCACTTCCAGGGCAATCAACTGGTCCAGCAAGTTGTACAAAGCCGTCAGTTGCGAGGGCCCCAAATGCTGCGCCATCCAGCTGTAATGCGCCTCGATGGTTTGCGACAAGGCCTGCACTTTGGCCAGTCCTGCTGCCGTCGCGCGCACCACCGTGCGGCGGGCGTCTTGCGGGCAACGCTGGCGCTCAATCAGGCCATCGCGTTCCATCCGGGCCAGCACACCCGTCAAGCTGGGGCCCAACAAAAAGGCTTCGGTGGCCACACGGCCGGTTTCAACCCCGCTGGGCTCGTGCGCATGCTCACCCAACACACGCAAAACGCGCCATTGTTGGTCTGACAGTCCGTGTTCTCGCAAACTCGGCCGAGTGTGCAGCATCACCGCCTCACGGGCTTCGAGCAAAAGCCGGGGCAGGTTACGGTGGACAAAAGAAGGCTTGGCAGTCATTTATTTAACATGTTAAATGAATGCACGGTCTTTGACAACAGGGTTTGTTCTCTCCTGGACTCCTGGAGGCATCGCCTGTGTCTTTTGGGTTTCACCTAAGATGAGGTCTCCCTATTTCTGTTTGTCCCATGTCTGCACTTGATTTGTTCCAACAGCTGGCCGCGCCCATCATCCAAGCCCCCATGGCGGGCTCACAAAACCACCGCTTGTCCTTGGCCGTGTGTGCCGCCGGCGGGCTGGGCTCACTGCCCGCCGCCATGCTGGGCCCGGAAGCTTTGCAGGCCGAATTGCAAGCCCTGCAAGCGGCCACTGCAGCCCCTTACAACGTCAACTTTTTTTGCCACACCCCGCCGCCAGATGATGCGGCGCGCCAAGCCCAATGGCATGCGGCCTTGGCGCCCTATTACCGCGAGTTCGACCTTGACCCGACCAACATCCCCTCAGGCCCTGGGCGGGTGCCTTTTAACCACGACAGTGCGGATGTGCTGGAAGCCTTTCGCCCAGCGGTGGTGAGCTTTCACTTTGGCCTGCCTGCGCCCGACTTGTTGGCGCGTGTCAAAAGCTGGGGCAGTTGGGTGCTGTCGTCGGCCACCACGGTGCGAGAGGCGCTGTGGTTGCAAGCCCATGGCGCAGACGCCGTGATCGCGCAAGGTCTGGAGGCAGGCGGGCACCGGGGCATGTTCTTGACCGACGACCTGAGCACCCAAATGGGCACCTTCGCGCTCTTGCCCCAAATCGTTCAGGCGGTGCAACTGCCCGTGATCGCCGCCGGGGGCATTGGCTCTGCCCAAGGCGTGGTTGCGGCCCAAGCCCTGGGCGCATCAGGTGTGCAAGTTGGCACGGCCTATTTATGCAGCCACGAGGCCACCACCAACGCCCTGCACCGTGCAGCCTTGCAGTCACCCGCGGGCCAGCACACGGCCCTGACCCGCTTGTTCAGTGGGCGCCCAGCGCGCGGCATCGTCAACCGCTTGATGCGCGAGCTCGGCCCATTGAACCCTGCAGCACCGGCTTTTCCCTTGGCCACGGCGGGCATCGCCCCTTTGCGTGCCGCTGCGGAAGCTCAGGGCTTGAGCGATTTCACGCCCCTGTGGTCGGGCCAGAACGCCGCCACCGCACGCAGCCTGAGCGCGGCGGACATCACCCGGAACTTGGTGAACGCTTGGCGTTGAGCGGCGCGACCTGAAAGGCACAATCGCCCCATGGCCAAAGACAAATCGATATTCACCTGCACCGAATGCGGTGGCACCAGCGCCCGCTGGATGGGCAAGTGCCCCAGCTGCAACGCCTGGAACACCTTGATCGAGGGTTCGAGCGAACCGGTTGCAGCCAAAAACCGCTTTGGTTCGGTCCATGCCTCGCTGGCGCCCACGTCGGAAGTGCTGCCCCTGGCCCAGATCGAGGCGGCCGACTTTGAACGCCACCCCACCGGCATCGACGAGCTCGACCGGGTGCTCGGCGGTGGCATGGTCGAAGGCGGGGTGGTGCTGATCGGCGGCGACCCGGGCATTGGCAAATCCACCTTGCTGCTGCAAGCGGTGGATGCGCTGCAGCGCAGCGGCATGAACACCTTGTATGTGACGGGCGAAGAAAGTGGCGCGCAAGTGGCCATGCGTTCGCGCCGCTTGGGCCTGCCGGACTCGCAAGTGCCGGTATTGCCCGAGATCCAGCTCGAGAAAATATTGCACACCCTGCAATCGCGCCAACCGGACATCGCCATCATCGACTCCATCCAGACGGTGTATTCGGACCAACTGACCAGCGCGCCCGGCTCGGTGGCCCAAGTGCGCGAATGCGCGGCGCACCTGACGCGCACCGCCAAATCCACCGGCACCACCATCGTGCTGGTAGGCCACGTCACCAAAGAAGGGGCCCTGGCTGGCCCCCGTGTGCTGGAGCACATGGTGGACACGGTGCTGTACTTCGAGGGCGACACGCATTCCAACTTCCGCCTGATCCGCGCCATCAAGAACCGCTTTGGCGCGGTGAACGAGATCGGCGTTTTTGCCATGACCGAAAAAGGCCTGAAAGGCGTGAGCAACCCCAGCGCCATCTTTTTAAGTCAGCATGCCGAGCCGGTGCCTGGCAGCTGTGTGATGGTCACGCTCGAAGGCACCCGCCCGTTGCTGGTCGAGATTCAAGCTTTGGTGGACAGCGGCGGCCCATCGCCTCGCCGCTTGTCTGTGGGCCTGGACCGCGACCGATTGGCCATGCTGCTGGCCGTGCTGCACCGCCATGCGGGCGTGGCCTGCATGGACCAGGACGTGTTTGTGAACGCGGTGGGCGGCGTGCGCATCAGCGAACCCGCGGCCGACCTGGCGGTCATGCTGGCCATCACCAGCAGCCTGCGTGGCAAAGCTTTGCCCAAAGGCTTCATCGCTTTTGGCGAGGTGGGCTTGGCCGGGGAGGTGCGCCCAGCGCCGCGCGGTCAAGACCGATTGAAAGAGGCCGCCAAACTCGGCTTCAAAGTGGCGGTGGTGCCCAAAGCGAATGCCCCCAAGAAAAACGACAAGTCCTTTGAAGGCCTGTCGATTTACCCGGTCGAGCGCATCGAAGAAGCCATGCAAGTGGTGCGGGGATTGGATTGATCTGGCATTCGATGCCAATCGGCAATCAAGGCACAATCTGCCCCCATGAATTTCACCAAAATCATCGCGCCTCTGGCCATTGTTGTTTTCACCATTGGGGCCTGGCAGGCCTTTCAATGGGCCGGCATTGCCCTGGCCTTGGGCGGTGTGGTCATGTGGGTGCTGCTGCACTTCACCCGCATGGTCACCATCCTGAAAAAAGCGGCCAATCGGCCCATCGGCCATGTGGCCAGCGCCGTCATGCTCAATGCCAAGTTGAAAAAAGGCGTCAATTTGATGCACGTGATCGCCATGACCCGCTCATTGGGCAAGCTTTTGACAGAAAAAGACGCCCAACCCGAGATATTCTCCTGGACCGATGCCAGCGAGTCGGTGGTCACCTGTACTTTTGTCGGCGGCAAGTTGACCGAGTGGGTGCTGGTACGCCCCGAACAGGTCAGCCCTTAAAATTGCCGTTTTGCACTGTTTAATGCCCCTTCTTCAAAGGACACTTTCATGAGCGTTGTCATTCCCTCCATGTCAGACCGTGACGGCAAAATCTGGATGGACGGCCAGATGGTCGATTGGCGCGACGCCAAGATCCATGTGCTGAGCCATACCTTGCACTACGGCTGCGGCGCTTTTGAGGGCGTGCGTGCCTACAAAACCGGGCAAGGCACCGCCATCTTCCGCCTGCAAGAACACACCGAGCGCCTGTTCAACAGTGCCAAGATCTTGCGCATGAACATCCCCTTCACACAAGCACAGGTCAACGAAGCCCAGCGCGCCGTGGTGCGTGAGAACCATTTGGAATCGGGCTATATCCGCCCTCTGACCTGGATTGGCGACAAAAAGTTGGGCGTCAGCCCCAAGGGCAACACCATCCATGTGATGGTGGCCGCCTGGACCTGGGGTGCTTACCTGGGTGAAGAGGGCATGAAGCGCGGCATCCGCGTCAAGACCAGCAGCTACACACGCCACCATGTCAACATCACCATGACGCAGGCCAAAGCGGTGAGCAACTACACCAACAGCATTTTGGCCAACATGGAAGTGACCGACGAGGGTTACGACGAGGCCCTGTTGCTCGACACTTCGGGCTTTGTTTCTGAAGGCGCGGGCGAAAACATATTCGTGGTCAAAAACGGTGTGATCTACACGCCCGACTTGTCGGCCGGTGCCCTGAACGGCATCACCCGCAACACGGTGTTCCACATCGCCAAGGATTTGGGCCTGGAGATCGTGCAAAAGCGCATCACCCGCGACGAGGTCTATATTGCCGACGAGGCTTTCTTCACCGGCACCGCTGCCGAAGTCACGCCGATTCGCGAACTCGACCGGATCGAGTTGGGCAAAGAAGGCTATGTGGGCAGCCGCGGCCCGATCACCGAAAAAATCCAGAGCGCCTTCTTTGACATCGTCAACGGCCGCAACCCCAAGTACGCCCACTGGCTGACCCCAGTTTGAACCATGAGCAACGCATCTGTTGAACTGCTGGCCAACGACCTGAACCCTCAGGGCGGTGTGTTTTGCCCCAGCCCCAAGGCTGACATGAAAATCTGGAACAGCCACCCCAAGGTGTACCTGGACGTGGCCAAGACCGGCGAAGCCAAATGCCCGTATTGCGGCACGGTTTACAAATTGAAAGCCGGGGAGGTGGTGGGGCACCACCACTGATCAGCATGACAGAGGGCACGGCCACCGTTGCCGATCAGGCCATGCTGCAAGACGTCACGGTCGTCATCGTCACCTTCAACAGTGCCCATTGCCTGCCCGAATTAGGTCGTCAACTTTCCGCTTGCCCCCATGTCATCATGGTGGACAACGGCAGTGACGATGGCTGCGCCAAGGCTGTTGGGCAACACCTGACCAACGCTCAGGTGATCGCGCTGCCCCAAAACCTGGGCTTTGGCGCGGCCAACAACCTTGCCTTAGCGCAAGTGCGGACCCCGTTTGCCCTGCTGGTCAACCCTGATTGCGAAATCTCTTTACATGCCATTTCGCAGCTTTTGCACACTGCCCGCCTGTGGCCAGACGCCGCCATGGTCGCCCCTCAACTGCTGCAAGCCAACGGCGCTCCCGAAATCAATTACCGCTGGCCCCATCTGCTGTGGCACAGCCGTGGCCCTGCCGTGACAGACGGTCCGGCCTGCGTCGGCTTTGTGTGTGGGGCAGCCATGCTGCTTCGCATGAGCGCCTTTGGTGGTCAATTTTTCGACGAACAATTTTTCCTTTATTACGAGGACGATGACTTGTGCACCCGACTGTTCAACCAGCGGCAAGCCATGGTTATAGACCCTGCTGCCACAGCCACCCACCGCTCACGCGGCAGCGTGCGTGGCAAGTATCCGCTGCGCAGTGAATACATTCGCGGCTATCACCACGCGCAATCCAAACTGATTTACGCCCACAAATACCAAAGCCGTCAAATCGCACTTCAGCAACAACGCAAGTTGTTGTGGCAAACCGCCATGACATTGCCCTTGAGAGTTTTGGCCTTCAATCCTCGATTGTTGGCCCGCATGTGGGGGCGATTCAAAGGCGTGATGGACTGGAAAAAACCATGACCCAACCTACCCTGTGCATCGGCATCCTCACCATGAACGAGGCTCGCCGCATTGAGCAATGCATGCAAAGCGCCAAATTTGCCAACCAAATTGTGGTGGTGGACAGCGGCAGCACCGACGACACCGTCTCCATCGCTCAAGGCCTGGGTGCCCAAGTCCATACCCATGCTGATTGGCAAGGTTTTGCCGAACAAAGGAACCGCTTACTGCAATACTGCACTTGTGACTACATTTTCTTTTTGGACGCGGATGAGGTCATCACGGCAGAGCTTCAGGGCGAAATACAGGCTGCAGTTTCCAGTGGCAAACAGGCCACATGGGAAGTTTTGTGGAACCAAGTGGCGTACGGAAGACCCTTGACCTTGATGAAGTCTACTGGTGGCGTGCAACGCATGTTTCCCACTGGCAATTTGGATCGTTTTGCTGGCGTGGTCCATGAGGAAGCAATTGTTCGAAATGCCGCCACCCCAGTGATCAAGTTCAAAGGCAGATTGCTGCATTATTCCCGTGAGACGATTTATGGCAGTTTGCAAAAACTGGCGCAATATGCACAACTGGGTGCCCTCAAGCGTGCAGGAAAAGGTAAAGGCGGTGGCATCCTGCGTGGCTTTGCCTCTGCTTTTGCCAACTTTCTGCAACTGTATATTTTTAGACGCGGCTTTCTTTGTGGCGCAGAGGGATTTTTATTTTGTTTCTTTATCGCCCTCGAATGCTTTTTCCGCTACACGATGATTAAATATGATGGAAAACTGTTGAAAAAAACTGCCGCACGCTAATCTTCAATATAAAATCCAATGAAAAATTTTAACCTATAAATATTAAAAATCCTTTCTCTCAACATTGAGATCATGAATTAGCCCTATATTCGTATCAACATTAAATTTGGCAACTTCTATTTAGACCCGTGATGACGCTCAATTTAAATTTAGACGGCTGGCTCGATCGCTGGTTAAATCGTCAAAAACTCCGCAAAACTCTGGTGCTTCTCCAGAAAAATGGGTTTGCGATTTCGACAGTTTATGACATTGAGGCCAACAAGGGTCGTTGGTCACGGGATATAAAAAGGATCTTACTCAACTCCAACTTCTTTCTTTTTGAGGCCAAAGAGTCGCACCAAAAAAAACCAGTTTCCAGAGGTTTCTCTTTCTTCATTTGTGTACTTGGCTCGAAAGAGGAAACTCGGCGCTTTTATTCGATCGGCGGTACCGGTGACTCTCTGTATCTTGAAAAAACGAAACACTACGAGGAAGTCAAGTCTCGAGAAGTGACCACACGAACTTTGAAAGCTATAGTTGAGAAAAAAATTACCTGCACCAAGCTTTATCAAGCTTGATGTGCAGGATGCCGAGCTCGACATCCTCAATGGGAGCGATGGACTTCTAGAGCAGTGCCATGTAATATATATGGAATGTCCTGTATTCGAATACAATGCAGGCATATCGACATTCGATGTCTACATTCAGTTCATGCTGAACAAGGGCTAGTTATCTATTCAGGTACTCGAACAACACTTTATCAATGGCGCATTGACACAGTTTGACATATTGTTCATTCGTAAGTCGTGCATAGATTCTATTTACACATCCTGAATGCATATTCTAATCGTCAGTCATACCCAAATTCCCGTCGTTACCTATGGAGGTACTGAACGAGTGATCTGGGACTTGGGCCAAGCACTTGTGGAAAACGGCCATCGTGTCACTTATCTTGTCGCAACCGGTTCAGTATGCGCTTTCGCAAGCGTAATTCATATTGATAACAGCATAGACCTGCGTCAACAGATTCCTGCGGATGTGGACATCGTACACTTCCACTTCCACCCTAATTTTGATCTTGACCAAGAATTAGGGCGTCCTTATATTTTTACCGAACACGGGAATTCTGGAGAAAATCGTAAACTGCCTTTAAATGCCGTTTTCCTTTCTGCGAACCACGCCGAGCGCCACGGCTCAAATCAGTTTGTCTATAACGGCTTGGACTGGCGACATTATGGGTCCGTCGATTTCAAGCGATCGCGCAACTATTTCCATTTTCTTGGCAAGGCGGCTTGGCGCGTCAAGAACGTCTCCGGTGCAATTGACGTCGCCCTGATGGCGGGGCAAAGGCTGTCGGTACTGGGTGGAGACAGACTCAATTTCAAGCGAGGATTTCGGTTAACGCTTTCGCCAAAAATTAGGTTCCACGGGATGGTGGGGGGCGACACCAAGTTCGACTTACTCAATGGTTCCGCGGGTCTGATTTTTCCTGTTCGTTGGCATGAACCTTTCGGGCTCGCAGTGATTGAAAGCATGTATTTTGGTTGCGCAGTATTCGCAACACCCTATGGCGCTCTGCCAGAGATCGTAACTCCCGAGTGCGGGACGCTTTCTTCATCTGCACGCACCTTGGCTGAGGCAGTTAAGACACAAAACCTGGATCCACATGATTGCCATCAGCGGGCAATCGAATGTTTCAGCGCACAGACCATGTGCAAAAACTACCTCCTCAAGTACGAGCAAGCATTAACGCTGGATTGGCTCAACCCCTTACCACCTGAACTCCAACCCGGATTCAAAAATCTACCTTGGGCCGCATGACTGCATACGAGGTTTTTCACACCGAGTCAAACCGTGCTTTACCTCGTCATTAGATGCGCCGATTGATAACTGAAATTTAAATCTCCTGTCTTAATACGGTATTTTGAGAATCGATTTTGTGATTCATTGCGACAAGCAATGCCATCATGAACAAGAAAAAGTGGCTTTCTCTGGAACTGAACAAAGGCGAATTGATCATGCTGTCCACCAGCAGGATGCTGGTGAATGAGACCAGCAGCACTTTGCCTTGGGCGTGATCAGATCGCATCGCTACACGGTAAAGCGATGCCAGTAACGCAATGTACAGCAGCACCCCAATCAACCCATGGCTGGCACCAAAGAGCAAAAACTGATTATGTGGATGCCACCGGAAGATTTCACACCATTCTGGCTTGTCCAAAAATCGACAAATCTCTGTGTGGTACGCACCTGTGCCATGCCCCATGATGGGGCTTTCTGCCATCATCTTGGGTACGGTACGGTAGTTGTAAGCCCGGTGTCCAACGGACGACATCACATCCACATC
The DNA here is from genome assembly GCA_021299875.1 of Comamonadaceae bacterium. Taxonomy (GTDB): domain Bacteria; phylum Pseudomonadota; class Gammaproteobacteria; order Burkholderiales; family Burkholderiaceae_C; genus Limnohabitans_A. Next base: position 84,646 of record JAJTEW010000009.1, read on the forward strand.
GCGCTTACCAAACTCGGCCCAACTCAAGGCCATGCGCTCACGCATCCCGCTGGACGATGCCAACACACCAGACACAATCAGCACAAGCACCGACAAACCGATCCACAGCTTCTTACCCTCCCATCGCATCAACATCCAAGACACCAACCCCGCCAACAGCAACAACACCCCGGTTCGCCCCGAAGATAAGTGGGTAATGCTGAATCCCCCAAGCACTGCAACAAGCGACCAAAAAAGACTGGTTTGGCCAAGCCACGGGCACTGCACTTTCGACAAAGCAAACACGATCAAGAAAGACATCATCACGTTCTGCGTGATGTAGTCCCCAAACACATGATGGGACAGACCCCAACCGGGCGTCTTGGTCACTGACCAAGGTAACACAAACCAAACATTCAGCCATGTGGAGGCCAAAATAAAAAGCATGGCCGCAACAAAAGCCCAAAGCGCTCTTTTCTGCCACTGTGGGAATCGCACCAACAAAAGCATCAACACAACTGCGCAACCAAACTTGGCGTATTTGCTCAAATCGACGGAGACCCAATGCCAAGGTGCAGGGGTGTAAAGCGTGCCGATCAACACCATGCCGAACAGCGCCATCAACCAAATACCCGGCCAACTCCAGACATCGCGCTTTAAATAAGCCGCACTGAGGGTCAACGCGAACAGCATCAAGACCAAAAGCAAGATGACATTCGATAACGCCATAGCGATCGGAAACAGCAAGAATAGCGCTGGGACCAGCCCACTCAAAGCGCGAACCATCATTTCCGCAGGAGATATCATTTGGTTATTTTATGATTGATGTTTAATTATTATTTTAAAGCCAGTCTGATCATTAAAATCAACCTGTATGCAAAACGAGAGGTTTTCAAAACAACCCGAATGGGGCGACCGAAAAATAAATAAATTTATTTTTTAACTTCAAATTGGCCAGGCCTTGTTGGATTTGCATTTCAAAATCTGTGCTTTATTGAACAGGCAGTGGATAAACCCCCAAGGTTTTGAATCCCAACAACCCTTCGAGGTCAAATGCAATGTCCCATGCCAGGCGCACGGGCAATAGTTTTTTCACCATGCAAGCCTCTGTTTTCCGGTCTACAAGGTAACCGCCTGCGCCTTTTTCGCGGGTCAAGCAAACGGCCAGACTGTGAACCCCCATTTTCCTCACAGGCCACCATTTCCCATGGTTCACGCTGCTCAACCGTAGCATGTTCCATGGCCCGCTCCAAAATGCCTTTGATGCCGTCATCGTGTTTGACATTGTCTTCAAGAATCAGGGCACACCTTGCATCCGTTTCCAAAAAATTGCGCACACACTGAATGCGACTCTTACAACAATCTAACTCTCTGGGCGCCCAACGCCAATCGTTTAGGCATATGTAAAACCAGTCCGAAAAGTGCCCATTGGGGCAAGGCAATTGCGTGCCCTGCACAGCTGATTGATATAAGGGATGGGCACCTGCACCAACTCGCCATCCATGCGTGCCATACGTTCAGTGGCACCGTCCATTTTTATGGCGCATGTGAATAATGCAGAGGCGACTGGACTCATGTTGACGGGTATCAATCAGGTATGCGCTGTTGGATTCTAGACGTGGATCAAGCCCAAGTATCACATCCCGAATGATCGTAAGGCCGCTCTACAAATAAATGCGGATGCAACATTGAGGTGTTTGCAAATTGCTCAAGCCGCTTTGCCCGTCCTGAGCATGTTCTACCTCAAACCCGTTTTGTGTCAGATACTCTGCCACCAAGTCAACCCCGCTTGCATCGTCCTCGATCAACAATAGTTGTTGCATCTGGACACCATCGCTTGCTGCAAGTGCGCCCTCGTGTGGCAAAAGAAAAGATGCGTAAATTTACCCGTTTGACCGCGCATGCACCCGCGCCGCCAACGCCACCAACACCAACACCGGCACACCCAACCAAGCCGTGGCTGTGAAAAAATGGGCATAACCATAGGCGTCAACAAAGTCGCCCGAAAAGCCTGCGATGAACTTGGGCAAGAGCAGCATCATGGAGCTGAGCAGGGCGTATTGGGTGGCCGAATAGCTGATGTTGGTGAGCGATGACAAATAAGCGATGAAGGCGGCTGAGGCAATGCCGCTGGCCAGGTTATCGGCCGAGATGACCCAGACCAACGCCTGCACATCGTGCCCCACGCCACTGAGCCAAACAAACAACAAGTTGCTGGCCGCACTGAGCACCGCGCCCAGCATGAGCACGCGCATGACCCCGAACCGCGCTGACAGCAGGCCGCCAACAAAGGCCCCCACCAAGGTCATGATGACGCCGTACACCTTGGTCACGCCGGCCACCTCGCTTTTGGTGAAACCCATGTCCACATAAAACGGGTTGGCCATGATGCCCATGACCACATCACTGATGCGGTAGACAGAGATGAGTGCCAGCAGCAGCACCGCCTGCCAGCGGTAACGCAGCCAAAAATCGGCGAAGGGCTCGAGCACCGCGCCTTTGAGCCACTCCGCGACATTGCGTGCGGGTTTGAAAGGTGCGGGCACCGGTTCGGGCGAGCCCAGCACCACCAGCATGCCCGGAATCATGCTCAGCGCCATGACCAAGTAACCCGCTTGCCAAGCCGACTGGGCATAGCCCGTGGTTTCTTCGCCTTGCGCCCAGGCGGCGATCCACAACACGCCCGCCCCAGCCCAGATCATGGCCAAGCGGTAACCGGTTTGGTAACTGGCAGCCAAGGCGGCTTGGGCATTCACCTCGGCCGACTCGATGCGGTAGGCGTCCAGTGCAATGTCTTGGGTGGCCGAGGCGATGGCGACCGCCACAGCGCAAGCCACCAAGGGACCCAGCAACTGAGATGGGTCATTGAGCGCCATGCCCACCAAACCGCCAGCAATGACGATTTGCGACAGCAGCAACCAGCTGCGCCTGCGCCCCAACAGCCGCGTGAGCCAAGGAATGGGCATGCGGTCCACCAGCGGTGCCCACATCCATTTCACCCCATAGGCCAAACCCACCCAACTGAGGTAGCCAATCGTGCTGCGGTCAATGCCCGCCTCGCGCAACCTGAAACTGAGTGTACCCAGCACCAGCAGCAAAGGCAGGCCGGCAGCAAAGCCCAGCGCCAGCATGCGCAAGCTGGCGGGCTGTAAATACAAGCGCAGCGCCTGTCGCCAAGTGCGCACAGTGGCGGGCGTGGCGGGCTTGTGTGGGGCAGCAGTTTCAAACATGGGCAGATTATCGGTTGCTGCGCAGCACGGCGAAAAGCACCTTGGGCTGTGGCAAACCCGAAGCATTCGTTATGATTTGCAAACCATGTGCTTTATTTGCGATTTCAAAACCTCGGCAGTCGATGCCACCCCACCCTCGGACTCACCTCGTTGGCAAGCCCGCCGTGCCTTCCTGCTGGCCGCTGGCGCCACTGCAGCTGTGGGTACCACAGGCGCCTTGGCCCAGGTGGATGTGGGCTCAGCGTCTGGCCTTCGCAAATTGGTGCCTGCCGAGACCCTCGAAAACTCGGCGCAGCAACAGTACACGCAGGTCTTGGCCGAAGCCCGCGCCAAAGGCGCTCTGGCACCGGACGACCACCCCCAGTTGCAGCGCCTCAGAGCCATTGCCAACAAACTGATTCCGCACTGCACCCCCTGGAACCCCCGTTCGAGGGACTGGCGTTGGCAAGTCAACTTGATTGGCAGCAAACAAATCAACGCCTGGTGCATGCCCGGCGGCAAGATCGCTTTTTACACCGGCATCTTGGACCAGCTGAAACTGACGGACGACGAAGCAGCGATGATCATGGGGCATGAGATGGCGCACGCTTTGCGCGAACATGCCCGCGCGCGACTGGCCAAAAGCCAGGCCACCAGCTTTGGTCTGTCCATCGCCTCGCAGCTCTTGGGTTTGGGCGCATTGGGCGATGCTGCAGCCAACTTGGGCACGCAGCTGCTCACTCTGAAGTACAGCCGCGATGACGAAACCGAATCCGACTTGGTGGGCCTTGAAATTGCCGCACGCGGTGGCTACAAGCCCGAAGCCAGCGTGAGCTTGTGGCAAAAAATGCAATCGGCCAGCGGCAATGGCGGGCCATCTTTTTTATCCACGCACCCCAGCGGCAGCAATCGCATCGAAGAGCTTCAGGCCAACCTGCCTAAAGTCCAGCACTTGTACGAGCAAGCCCGCAAAAGCTGAGCACCCCGGCGCGCTTCAGGTGCCGCCCACATAAGGGTTGCGTTGCCGCTCCCGCCCGAAGGTGCTTTCGGGGCCATGGCCAGGAATGAACACCGTGTCGTTGCCCATGGGCCACAGGCGCTGTGTGATGCTGGCGATCAAATCATCGTGGTTACCTTGCGGAAAATCTGTGCGGCCAATGCTGCCGGCAAACAGCACATCGCCCACAAAAGCACGCTTGATTTCTGGCGAATAAAACACCACATGGCCCGGCGTGTGCCCAGGACAATGGCGAACCTGCAGGGTGTGTGCACCCAGCGTGACGGTGTCACCATCGGCAAGCCACCGGGTGGGCTTGAACACCCGTGCGGGCGGAAAGCCATAAGCGGCTGCAGCCTGAGGCAAACCGTCAATCCAAAATTGGTCGGCCGGGTGCGGTCCGATGATGGGCAAGCCGCCCAATTGCTCGGCCAAATCGGCCGTACCCGATGCGTGGTCCAGGTGACCATGGGTGATCCAGATCTGTTCCAGCTTCAGACGGTGCTCCTGGACGGCGGCCAAAATCAAATCCAAATCACCCCCGGGGTCCACCACCGCCGCTTGGTGGCTTTGGTCGTCCCACACAAGGGAGCAGTTTTGCTGAAAGGGCGTGACGGGGATGGTTTGGTATTGCAGCATTCTGGAATTATAGGAACGCGTGGCCTTTGCATTTGGCGCCCACCCGTGTGCGCCAAGCCACAGACGGTGCGCTGCGCTCTGTTTATCCTGAAACAGCTTGATCGGCCAGCGCCGAGTCGGCGCGGGCAGCGGTCAAGTCTTCCCATGCTTAACAAGGAGTTCATCTATGCACACCGCTCATCCACTGATTCGCATGGCAGGGACATCCCTGCTCGCCATGACCACGCTGGCTCTGGCCGCGTGCGCTGGCATGACACAACAAGAAAAAAACACTGCCATTGGGGCGGGGGTGGGGGCCATTGGGGGATCCATCTTGACCGGGGGCAGCACCACCGGCACTTTAGGGGGCGCCGCGGTCGGAGGCGTCATTGGCCACGAAATTGAAAAACCCAAAAAGTGAGGTCTCGCTATGCTTGAAAGTGTGGCGATCGCGTTGGTGCTTTTGTGGTTGTTGGGCTGGGTTTCATCGGTCACTCTGGGAGGGCTGATCCATTTGTTGCTGGTCATCGCCGTGGTGGTGGTCTTGGTGCGTGTCATCCAAGGCCGAAGGCCCTGACTGTCGGCTCACCACAAACATGGCGCTACAAAAAAGCCTGCACCACGCTAGTGATGCAGGCTTTGTGGTTTTGACCGTTCAGCGTTGCGGCTGCGTACCCGTCACTTCCACTTCCACGCGACGATCCAAGCGCAAGCAAGTGATCAGGGCCTGGCTGGCTTTGACGCCTTGGCACTGACCGAAGCTGGTTTCGGGCTCGGTGGAGCCCACACCCACAGCCGTCACTTTATTGGATGGCATGCCGCGTACCTGCACCAAATAGTTGCGCACAGCGTCAGCACGGCGCATTGAAAGCTGGGTGTTGTACGCCTTGGTCCCCAGGCGATCGGTATGGCCCGTGACTTGAACCGCCTCGACATTCACGCCTTGCAATTCCTCGACCAGTTTGTCCAACGCTTTTTTGCCATCGGCTTGCAAACTGTCTTGGTCGAAACCGAACAAAGAGTCCGCTTGCAGCTTCACCTTCACCCAAGGCTTAGAGGGCATGGGTACAGGCACAGGGACAACCACGGGCAGCGGAGCGGGGGCTGCCACGATGACGGGAGCAGGTGCGGGTACAGGCTCGGGCGCAGCTTGCATGACCGGCTCTGGACGATAAAGCGGTGCAGGCGTCACATAGGACGTGCGCATCGGCTGGGCGGCGGGAGCGCCAAAACGGTACACCAAACCAACCGAGATCAAGTCGACGAAGGCTTTTTGAGCCACCAAATCATTGACTTGATAACGCTCTCCTTCCAGACGGACCGTCAAAGCAGGGGTGAAAGCGTACTGTGTTCCAAAACCAAACTTGTAATGCGTGTCACGTTTGTTGGTCGAAGTCGCTGCGACCGTACCGGCACCAGTGCCGCCAATGCCACCCTTGGTTTCGGAATAGGCTGCGCCAACACGGCCCAGCAAAGACCAACGGTCCGTGATAGGCAGGGTACCCACCAAGTCCAAGTTGAGACCTTGAACTTTGGCTGTGCCGCTCACAGTGCCCGCTGGGGTGGTGCTGCCGTCAAAACCAAAGCGACCCAGATTGAAGTAACCCGCCTCTACTGCCCAATTGGGTGCGATTGGAAAACCCAGGTAGGCCTTGTATGCATTGCCACTCTGATCCACGGCCAGTGGGCCCGCCGCGACGCCAGCACCCAGTGCATTTTGGACGGCAGCATCGTGGTTGAACTTGGCTTTGGAATCACCCGCCCCAATGCCCATGTACATGCCCGTGTTGTCGATGCTCGATTGCGCGTAAGCACAAGGCGCAGCCAAAATCAAACAAGCCAAAAGCGAGAGACGGGGCTTGAAAGTGTGTTGTGTCATTTGAATTTTCCCGGATCAAAAAGTGAAAGGCGTTGATAAAAAGATAAATGGGGTCCGATGCCCTGGGACCGACCTGCAACTAAGAAAGCGGTTTTTCTTTCAAAAAGCGCTGCAGCAGCATCAGCCAAACAGGATCACGCAGAGCGTGCGCCAACTGCCTTCGTGAAATGGCCAGACGCTGAAGGGGCGTCAACTCGGCACTCATGGCGCGTCAGCCGTTCGAATGACTTCAAGGTCCAATTGCAGCTGTGACTGAATGTCTTGCAACAAAGAAGGCAGACGCAGGCTTTTTGCGCGCCACCCCAACAGCGCACTGATGACCAAAAAGGTGCTGGGCAAGCCCCACAAAACCGCCGCTTGCGTTGCGTCCAGTTGAGTCGCTGTGCTCCACAGCATCAAGGCCACGCCGCCGAAGATCAGGGCCAACACCATGGTCAACGCGCTCAGTGCAAACATCACCCATCTGTTTTTCAGCGTGCACAGGTAGCGCGAACCCACCTCGCTGGCCAAATCCACATAGCCTTGGGCATGCGACTTGATCAACTCCGGCGGCAGCAACATCATTTTCAGCAGCAGTTTGAGCATCAACGTGGGCGTGAGCGCATGAGCCAGAACACCGCCAAGGCCGCGGCAGCACCGGTACCGGCTGCAATCAACACCGAAGTCAGCGGTTCGTGTTGTATGAAATGCTCGGTTGTGACGCGCACATGACGGGCTTCCTTTTCCAGCTTGTGCTTGGCGTCCGACATGGCTTCTTTGCCGGATTCACCCAGATCGTGCAACTCATCTTTGACACGGTGGGTCATGCGGCTCAACACAGGTCGCGCTTCGTTGAGTAATTCATCAACATTGCTGTTGACGCTGGCACCCAGCGAAGACATTTTTTCGGTTGCAGATTTGAGATCGGACATATTGGCCTTGGTGGTGAATGAATAAGAGAGACATTCACTTTAGGAAGCCCAGATCGCTGCGTCTGTTGGCTGACACACCGAGTCGTCTCATTTTGAGCATCACCCTCATGATCGCCAACAGAAGATCGTTCGTCCGATGACCCATCAGGGTTAAATTGAGCCAGATCAATGTCAAAGTTGGTGTTTCGGTCATGATGAGTTACCGTTTGTTGTCATTTCATCAAAGCGCAGCACCGGGAACCTGTATGGGATTGAATGGAACCGATGGATCTCAAAAGCGCGCGCCCCACGAAAATGGCTACACCCAGTAGGGCCTCGAGATGACGCTCACCAGATTGCTACGACCACGCAACGAATTGCTGGCTTGCTTGCCAGACCCGGACTGGGAGCGCCTGATGCCCATGATGGAAAAAGTAGAGTTGCCAGCGGGCACGCCTTTGATCGAAGCCGGAACTCATTTTCACCACGTGCACTTTCCTTTGAGTGGCTTGGTCGTGCTGCATGGCCAAATTGAAAATGGCAACTCTTCTGTGCTTTCCTTGGTGGGCAAGGAGGGTTTTGTAGGCGTCTCCAGCTTCATGGGTAGTCAATCCACCACCAGCAATGCCACTGTTTTTGCAACTGGATTTTTCTTGCGCATGCGCGGTGCAGATTTGCTCCGGGAGTTTGAGCATTCCACGCCGCTTTTGCATTTGCTGCTGCGTTACACGCAAGCACTGATCACCCAAATGGCCCAAACTTCGGTGTGCAACAGGCACCACACGCTGGACAATGCGTTCAGCCGATTTTTGTTACTGACCTTGGACAGGACCGTTGGATTTGAACTGCTGTTGACCCACGAAAAAATGGCCCACTTGCTGGGGGTCAGACGCGAAGGCGTGAGCGAAGCGGCCATGCGACTGCAAAAGCAAGGTTTGATCCGCTATTCGCGCGGTCACATCTCGGTCTTGAATCGCGCGGGCATCGAGGCCGGCACCTGCGAATGCTACAAAGTGATCAAAACCGAATACGATCGCTTGCTTCCCATGCAAATGGCCATGTAACCCACTTGTCCCACACCCAAGCCATGAATGCCATGTGTGTCTGATTCACCCTCAGGGTCATCTCCCGTCTTGGGCACGCGCGTGGTCGGCATTGGGGCTTCAGCGGGAGGCTTGGAAGCGTTAGAACGGTTCTTCAACCATCTGCCTGCAACCACCGACTGGGCTTATGTGGTGGTACAGCACACCCGTTCCGGGCACAAAACATTGCTTGGTGATTTGCTCCAACGCGTCACTGAAATACCGATTGAAGAGGCCTGCAATGGCGCCGTCATCTTGCCCAACCGCATTTACTTCATGCCCATAGGTGGCACACTCAAAATAGCCAGAGGTTGTCTGCATTTTCAAGCGGCCAAACGCTTGAAAAACACACAGGCACCCATTGATATTTTTTTAAGCTCATTGGCCGCTGATCAAGCCCATCGCGCTGTGGGCGTGGTGTTATCGGGCATGGGGCATGACGGCACCGAAGGTTTGAAGGCCATTCACCATGCAGGCGGTTTGTGCTTGGCACAACAACCCGACACCGCAGCCTTTGACTCCATGCCTCAAAGCGCCATTGACGCGTCGTGTGTTCACAGGGTGGCGTTGCCTGAGGACATGCCAGCGTACATTGCACGCTGGGCGCTTGAACACACCGCACAGACCCACACGCCAGAATCAATTTCCTCAACCGAAGGCCTGCAAGCCATTGTGGATTTGCTGCATCAAAAGCTGCAGCACGACTTCTCGCTCTACAAACCCAGCACATTGCTCAGAAGGATTGAGCGGCGCATGCATGTTCACCAGTTGTCCGCCATGGGGGATTACTTGCAATGCCTGCAACAAAATCCTCGCGAATTGGACTTGCTGTTTTCTGAAATGCTGATTGGCGTCACTTGTTTTTTTCGAGATGAACCAGTTTGGCTGGATCTGTCGGCACACGTTCTGCCCCATCTGGTGATCAAACCGCCCAAAGAAGCGATCAGGGCCTGGGTTTTAGGGTGCTCAACCGGTGAGGAGGCCTACAGCTTGGCCATGCTGATGCAGGAATCGCTCGACCCTGCGGATCCAAATACAGCACCTGTTCAGATCTACGCCACCGACCTCAACCCAGCAGCCATCGCGGTTGCCCGCAAGGGCTGGTACAGCGCCCAAGCGTTGGCACATGTTTCCGAAGCCCGTCAAAAAGGGTTTTTCACCCGGCACGAAGGGGGCTTCAGCATCCACCCCACCCTCCGCGCGATGGTCATATTTGCGCAACATGATGTGATCATTGATCCACCATTCACAAAGTTGGACTTGCTGCTGTGCCGCAATGTGTTGATTTACTTCAATGCCACGCTGCAAAAGCGCTTGATCCGCTTGTTTCACTTCAGTTTGCGTGCAGGCGGCACCTTAGTTCTGGGCAGCGCAGAGACGGTAGGGCGAACGCAGCATTTGTTCAACACCTTGATTTCAAAGTCCCGGATCTACGGACGAGTCTGCCTGACGCCCAAGCCAGAATCGGTGGTATTTCCTGTCCATCGGCGAGCTGACGCTCGCCCACTCAACTCGGAGTTGCCGGTGACCCCATCCATTGCACACCCATCCCAGAATTTGCAAACGATGGCCGACCATGTCTTGTTGCAAACTTTTTCACCTGCTGCGGTCTTGGTCAATGCAGATGGTGACATCTTGTACATCAGCGGCAAAACCGGGCAATACCTGGAGCCCGCTGCAGGCAAAGCCAACTGGAACATCCATGTGATGCTGCGTCCAGAGCTTCGCGCTCAAATTGCCCTGGGCCTGCGCCAAGCGCTGCAAGACCAAAAATCCGTCGTGCTCAATGACCTTTCCTTTGAAAAAGAAGGGCTGCGACCCCTGCAAGTCACGGTGTATCCGCTGCAAGAGCCCTCAGCTTTGGTGGGAATGGTCATGGTGATCTTCAAGGACCTGCCAGACCCTTCAAGCCTGTCAAGCGGCTCGACTGGGGTCCCCGCAACGGCAAATCCGGACATCCAAAGTACCTGGGATGAAATGCAGCCCTTGAGGCAGGAGGTGCTGCCCTCCCAAGCTCAGATGCATGCCCTCAACAAGTCCTTAAAACAGAACATTGAAGAGCTCCAAGCGGCCAATGAAGAGTTGACCACGGCCAAAGAAGAAGGGCAGTCCATGAACGAAGAGCTGCAAACCATCAACAGCGAGCTGCAGACCCGACTGGACGATTTGGCTTTAGCGCAAAGCGACATGCAAAACCTGTTGAACAGCACGGACATCGCCACGCTGTTTTTGGACAACGATCTGAATGTTCGCCGCTACACCGAGCAAGCCGTGGCCATTTTCCATTTGCGCGATGCCGATGTGGGCCGCCCCTTGAGTGATTTGGCCAACACCCTGTACTACCCGCTTTTGCTGGACGATGTGAAAGAGACTTTGCGCACACTGGCCCCATGCACCAAGTCGATCGTGGCCAGCGATGGCCGTTGGTTTTCTGTGCGCATCATGCCCTACCGGACCTTGGCCAATATGGTCAACGGCGCGGTCCTCACTTTTGTAGACATCAGCACCGCCAAAGCGCTGGAGTTTCGCCTGCGCGAAGCCAACTGAAACGATGGACATACAAGGCCACCCCATGAACGACCCATCCACTTCCCCAACCGCACCACGCACCAACTTGCGCGAGCGCGCTAGAACACGCCTCCAGGCCAGTTCGCCCAGCCTTCAAATGGCCAAAGACCCAAGTTCCGCACTGCGTGTGCTCTTTGATTTGGCCTCAAAACCTGCCACTGCGCATGAGGCATTGGCTTTGCTGCACGAGCTGCAAGTTCACCAGGTTGAGCTCGAACTGCAGCGTGAGGAACTTCAATCGTCTCGCAGCGAGCTCGAATCAGCTTGGGACAGGCAATTGAACTTGAATGCCGCTGCGCCCCACGCGCAATTGCTGCTCGATGGAGACGCCTGTGTGCTGGAGTGCAACACCAAAGCTCTGACATTTTTAAGTCCCATGGGTGCACCTTTCTTGGGCAAGTCCTTGACCTACTGGATAGTCTCTGAAGACTCTGCGCGGGTTGTGGCATGGCTGCAATTGGCGATGCAAAAGCTTGATGTGCCCTCTCTGTGTTTCACCATCCGATCCAAAGGCATGGCTGATCGGTCCGTTTGCGCAGCCGCACGCAGCAACCCGACAGCGCCCGGACTTGTTCTGTCTTGGATTGAGGCGCCTGCCCATGTTGTTGCATCTTGTGCGGCCTAGCGCACCAACTCAGCCCAAGTTCTTGCATACGATGGGTCGTCTTGAATCGCCAACCTGAGGGGTGCGGCTTCAAGTACGGGGTCAAGCCTTGGCTTGGCTGTTTCGACCAACTGCACGATAGGACTACAACATGATTCAAAAAACGACTTGGGCCACATTGGCCGCCTCTCTGGTTCTGGTGCTTGCATCTGGTTGCGCGGTCACGCGTGGACAAGAATCTGTAGGCGCTTACATCGACGACACGGGCATCACCACCTTGGTGAAGTCACGCTTCTTTGAAGACAAAGACGTGGCGGGCTCAGCCATCAGCGTGGAAACACTGAACGGGACCGTGATGCTTTCTGGTTTTGCCAAAAGCACTTTAGAGCGCAACAAAGCCGAAACCATCGCGCGCGGAGTTCGGGGCGTCACATCTGTGCGCAACGAGGTCGCGGTGCGTCCTTGATCCCAGGAGCCCCTGTAGCTGGCCACCTGGCCAGCTCAGGCTCTGGTATCACTGGGTGTACAGTGACCCCAGCCAGCGCCTTTTGGTTTTTGCATTTGCGCTGCACCGATTGTTTTTTTGTACCCTTCATCACCCGGCTACCTGACCCGTCAGGACAGCATCGCGGTTGCAGGCGTGGACGACTTGGTCATCCGCGCCTTGCTCGACAAACACCAGTTCCATGACCCTTTGGACGAGGCCTTGAATTTGGGCATCTCATCGGCAACTTGGCCCTTGTTTGGCCTGCTGTGGCCCTCTGGCATGCACCTGGCGGAGCGCATGGCGCGACGCCCCGTCACGGGCGAGCGCATTCTGGAAATTGGCTGCGGCCTGGGCTTGGCCAGTTTGGTGGCACACCGCCGGGGGGCCAGGGTGACGGCCAGTGACTGCCATCCTTTGGCGCATGCATTTTTGGACGATAACGCCCGCCTCAATGGCTTGCCGCCCCTGTGCTATCGGCACGGGCTTTGGGGGCGTGCGGCGCTGCGCGAAGACGGATTGCCTGTGCTGACTGCGGCCAAGGATGCGCAGCTTGTGGGCCTGTTTGATCTGATTGTGGGCAGCGACATCTTGTACGAACGCGACGACGAAGGCGCATTGGCCAGCTTCATCCATGCACATGCCGCGGCCCAATCGCAGGTGTGGGTGGTCGACCCCAACCGAGGCAACCGCGCGGCGTTTCACAGGCACATGGTGCTGGCAGGTTTCCGTCTACAAGAGCAGTTGCTGGACCGCCCAGCCCAATTGGGTGCGCCAGCCTACAAAGGCCGCATGCTGACCTACACCCGCGCTTGAGCCTTCAAGGCCTGTGCTTACAGGCTGAAATCGTATTCCACCGTGAACGGCGCATGGTCCGAAAACTTCTCGGACTTGTAGATGGACTCCTTGCGTGCCTTTTCGGCCAACGCGGGGGTGGCCAAGTGGTAGTCCAGACGCCAGCCCACGTTGTTGGCATAAGCTTGGCCCCGGTTGCTCCACCAGGTGTAGCAGTCGTCGGAGGTGTGCGGTTGCAGCTGACGGTACACATCCACCACACCGCCTTCTGTGGTGAGACGGGTCATCCAGGCGCGTTCTTCGGGCAAGAAGCCGCTGTTTTTCTGGTTGCTGCGCCAGTTTTTCAGGTCAGCCTGCTGGTGGGCGATGTTGATGTCGCTGCACACCACAAATTCACGCCCTGCCTTGAGCGCCATCAGGTGCGGGTACATCTTGTCCAAGAAACGAAACTTGGCCTCTTGCCGCTCGGGGCCCGATGAGCCACTGGGAAAATAACTGCTGATGATGGACATCTTGCGCGAAGGGGTGTCAAAGCGCAGCTCCACGTAGCGGCCTTCATTGTCGAACTCGCCACCGTCAAAACCGACCACAACGTCGCTGGGTTCATGGCGGGTGTAAACGGCCACACCCGAATAGCCTTTTTTCTCGGCAAAGTGAAAATGGCCTTTCAGACCCGCCAGTTCTTCAAACTTGCCTGCCACATCGGGAGCCTGGGCTTTGACTTCCTGCACGCCAATACAATCGGGCTTTTCTTGCGCCAACCAGGCTTCAACGCCTTTGGTCGTGGCCGAGCGGATGCCGTTGAGGTTGAGGCTGGTGAGTTTGAACAAGGATTTCCCCATGGTGACAGGACAGGCAAACAGCGCCGAAATGCAGGCGCTTGCTCAGGAATTTGTACAGTTTTCAGTCGATTCGGGCGTGCTGCGCTTTGGCGAGTTCAAAACCAAGGCCGGGCGCATGAGCCCTTACTTCTTCAATGCCGGGCTGTTTGACGACGGTGCCAAGCTCAGCCGATTGGCACAATTCTATGCAAAAGCCCTGCTGGCCAGCGGCATCGAGTTCGACATGATTTTTGGCCCGGCCTACAAGGGTATCCCGCTGGGCGCAGCGGTGGCGGTCGAGTTGGCCCGCCTGGGCAAGAACGTGCCTTTCGCCTACAACCGCAAAGAAGCCAAAGACCACGGCGAAGGTGGTTCGCTGGTGGGTGCGCCACTCAAGGGCCGGGTACTGATCGTGGATGACGTGATGAGCGCCGGCACCGCTGCGCGCGAGTCCATCGCGCTGATCCAGGCCGCCGGTGCTGTTCCCCATGCGATTGCCATTGCGCTTGATCGGCAAGAGAGGGCGACCGAAAAGCAAGTCGACGGCTCGATCAAGGATGTTCCGCACAGCGCTGTTCAATATGTGCGCAACACCCTGGGCATGCAGGTGTGCACCATTGCTCAATTGTCAGATCTGCTCGATTTTTTAGCTGCCCGCAGTGACAGCCCCATGGGGGAACATTTGGGCTTTGTCAAAAGTTACCGTGACCGCTACGGGGTCTGAAATCAACAAACGGGTTTTTCAAGATGCCGATATTGGCGATTTCATGACCCACTAATCCTTTTGGGTGATTTCTCATCGTGTGACTTTCTCGATAATGTTGTTTTTATAGTTAATGACATTTTCATGCCCATTCTTTTATTTTCAACCCCTCCCTTGCCGCTTGATCGGAGGTCCAGCTTTTATTCTGAGTGCGTGAAGGGCCTTGCTTGTGCCGTTGTTCCAGCTTTGAGGACAAGCTCATGCTGAATCCGTCGACCTTACAAGAACCGAAAGTCCAACAGGTCCCATCTTCGTTTTTAAGCACTGCGGCTGCCGCCAAAATGCTGGGGCTTTCGACCACGCTGGTTCAAACGCTGGTGGATCAAGGGGACCTGAAGGGGTGGAAGACGCGCGGCGGCCACCGCCGCATCTCTGCCGAATCGATCCAGGACTACCAAAGACAGGCGAGTTCCTCCATCACCCGCAAATTAAAAATGGCAAACACACTCAAAATCAGTGTGGTGGTCGATGACACTGGCTGGGTTGAATCGTTCAAAAGCGACTTGAGCCAGTGGAAGCTGCCCATTGAAGTCGTTTTTTTTGAGTCGGTCACCGAAGCCATATTGGATTTGTCGGCCCATCGCCCCGACATGGTGGTGATCGAGATGTCGATGCCCCTCGTGCAACAGGAAAAAACACTCAAGGCACTTGAAAACTTCAACAAACGCGGAACATCGCCTTTGTCTGTGGTCATCATCACACAAGAGAAGGGCTTGATTTCATCAATTCCCAACGGAGCCGACTCTTCGATACAACTGGTTTCTGGTCCTATTTCAGCCGTGTGGTTGCATGCTTACCTGATCGGAATCTTGGCTTCGGCCAAGATGCGATGACTGCATCAAGCGCACCGGAGCGCGGGTTGTCTCGGCCACTCAAGGGCACAAAATTGGTGCGGCTGGCGGGGATCGAACCCACGACCCTTGGCTTCGGAGGATCGGACTTCCCATTGGACTGTGGTGTCAGTCACTCTGGATTTCCAATGGTTCTGTGGTGGAGCTGTTGGGTGTCTGAGAACGTTCTAAAACAATAAACAAGGGATTGAACAACAATGCATAGTTTCTTTCCTACACATTAAGATTGACATAGATTAGATCCCTCTAGTAAAATATAAATTTGAATCTAATAATAACTATCGACATACAAAAAAGGTAAATTAATGATTAAAATTAGTTATTTAATACTATTTTTTACCCTTTTGTCATTTTCTAATCTCACATTTGCCCAATTCGATAAGGTTGTTGTGAAAATGCAATCTGGAGCAGAGGTTCGATTGATTGATCTGCCATGGTTTCAATTCGCTTTAAATATAAGCAATGGGCAATGGAAAGATAGGGCAACTACTGCTGATTGGATAGTTGCTGCACCACCACCTTTTTGCCCCTATGGAAACTTCTACAAATTAGTTTGGAAGGGTGACGTAAATGCATTTAAGAATGAAAGCGTAGATAAATGCTCTTCATTACAAAGAGAAAAACTAGCCGGTCTACCTTCTGAAATTAACAACCTGTGCAACTGCAAAATAATACTAGAAACCGTTAGTCGAGTTGAAAATAATAAAACTACTTGGCGTTCATTAGACGATGAGACTCTCAAATCCGAAGAGTTTAAATTCAGAAGAACACTTATTGGAACAAAAGGAGAACTCCCAGTTCTTTTTTCTGTTGGCAGTATAAATTCAGGCATTTATAATTTCAGTGGTGAAAAACTATGCTCTTTTAATGGTGTCACTACACAGACTAATAAAGGATCAAGCACATTGGAAAAGATGAATTCATTTCTTAAGGTTTCTGGCAGACCCTTCCCAATTATGTGTTTTGAAAATATGCCTGGCGAAATTGATTTTAGTAATTTACATTACAATGCATTTCGTTCGAAAATTGATGGTGATTTACACTTAAATTTTAATAATGGAGAAAAATATGTCGTTAAACCTCATTAAAGTATTTTTTCTTTTTCCACTTTTAGTTTTTTCTTCTTTACAAGCTCAAGCTCAAACAAATTTTTTTGAATGTGCTACAAATCCATCAAAATGTAGGAATGCAAATAGTCAATTGCCGCCTATGCCCGCGCCAGTGCCAGCCACTCCAAACCAGCCAGCAAGAAATGCTGCAATAGGTAATGTTCAGCCGACAGTACCCTCAGTTCAGGGACAAAATAATCAAGCTACCAAACTAACTACAAATCCAATAGACACGCAGAAAAAAACCAGTGGAAATGAGGTTTGGGTTTCATTTAACCCCTCTATTACGATTCAGGAAAGACAATTTTGCAGAATCATTGAAAATTTTCGAACTGAAAACGAAATTGCCCAACAATCTAAAAATCAAATTAAAGTTAATGAAACCTTTAGGAATCTAAGTCAATCATTAAATTCTCTTTTGCCCGATGGTAAATTTCAAGGTTGGATAATGCGTACTGTTTTTGTATCGCAAGCAATTGATGGCTCCGCAGAAGTTTTAATGGAACTACCTTGTAATGTATATGTCGGATCAAATGCTTGTGACGCTAACCCTCAAAATTTTTACGGTACGGCGCCTGAAGGCTCTAGAATTTATACAGAACTTGCTAAAATGACCGTTGGTGATTTTGCTCTAACCAGTGGTCAATTCGTTTATGTTGACAACAAGGCTTACGATAAAAATCGCAGTGTTGCTTCTTTTAGATTTCTAAAAACTGCATCGCATTGTAAAGCCAAAGAGATGCCTGCCGATTCTGACTTTTTCGGCATCAACTTGGAAGTTATATCAACAATTAAATAAATACTAAAAAGAACATTCTCAAAAGGTTACTTTCCATTTCAGCCAAAACATGGGTAAAACCACGCACATAGGACTTCGGTAAATTGGTTTACCATGAAGTTAACCCACTTCTAAACCCAGATCTATGGCTTATAAAGCCAAGGACCCTTGCCCTGAGAGCCCCGTGAATAGTGTCTTCCAAAGGATCCTATATTGGGTCTGGTAGAGATTTCGGGTCATGCCAACCGTAAATTTAATTGACGGTATTTCAATATAGGGTGTACTTTAAAGCAATAAGGATTATATGATCCTTCTAACTCTTCTTATTGTTAAAAGTATCAACTATTTTTTTATAGAACCATCAGCATTAATAGGTCTTCGATTCAAACGGTTTTGTTTTATTACAATCTTTAATTTCAAAAAGGGGTTATATGAAAACTAACAAGGTGGAACGCATATTTTTATCAGGTGGTTTAATAGGCATGTTGTTTACGAACCCAAGAAAAGCGCTAGATGAGCTAATGATTGAAGCAAATGCAGACGGTTGGAGCGCCGTTCAAATTCTTAAACACAGCAACACAAATTTATTGATAACTATTATCCAAATTTTGGTTCTATTACTGACACTTGGCTTATGGACGTGGGGTGCTGGTTATCTTGTTCTTTTAGAAAAAGATGATTAATTGACGTTTGTTGAATCTGGGAATCGACCCAAAGACCTTTTTGATCATCCATCCGGTCAATCTTAATTACATTACTTGATTATTTAGTATTTATTTATTATTATTTATTTATTTTTTTTTAAGGTTATTTCAAATTCTGGTTCCAGACCTCTTACAAACAGATCTTGAGGTTTTCTACTGTGACCCTCTGTAACACCTGCCTAAGACCGTTTTACACAGAATTCCAGAGTGTTCCAGAGACTCCAAACGGGGTTGTTTCACAACCCCGTTTGACTACGTCCTTTTGGATTTATTCCACATTGTGAAATCATGGGTTTATGGGGTTTCCCCCCATCACCCGACCAAAACATCCTTCCATACTCTAAATACCTACAGTAAATCTTTAACCTCTACTCCCATATACAACTTTTACTGTATTTTTTATCAGAAATACTCCAGTAAATCACTCATATGGGAGTAAGAGGTTAACATTTACTGCTGTAAAACTTGGATTGAAAGTTGGTATGAAGAAAAACTTTTGGATTGGTCCTCCAGAACACAAGAACCCCTCTGATCACGTGGAACTTTGGTTGGAGGATGGTGATATTGACCTGAACAAACCTAAAAGGTCCAAAAAGGGTGAGACCAAAAAGGAAGACCAATATTTGTTGGTTGGTTTTGATACGGAGTTCAAGACCCCAGACAAACCAGTGACCAATGATGAGATCTACGCAGGGATGGCTCGATCATTGATCCTGTCTTATCAGTTCTACGCAAAGACTCCTGATGGATTTGTTTGGCAAGGACTCTGTTGTCCTGATGGGAACGAGAGGATTACTCTAAGTGAATTCATGATGTTTGTAATTTCATGTGGCTCAAGGATTCATGGACTGAAATCGATTCCTTCAAAGATTTATTTGGTTGGTCACTTCACACGGGCAGACGTCCCAGCGTTTAAAGATTTTTCAGACATCAATAGACAGTTCTCGGCAGTTCGAAACACATTTGTTTCGATTGACAACTACACGAAGGTAGTTGTCAACACAATGGATGACGATGGGATTGATTTGAAGGTTTATATCCGTGACACGATGTTGTTAACCCCTCAGTCCTCAAGGAGTCTTAAGAAGATTGGTGAACTGGTTGGTGTGGATAAGGTTGAACTTTCCCCAGACAGATCAACGTATAGACAAATGATAAAGAACATGGACCGTGTTCGGATAGATCAATGGGAACTGTTCAAAAGGTACGCTCTAACTGACGCAGAAATATGTGTTCGTTACATTGAAGAAGTGATGAGGGAGTACAAGTCAGTTACTGGCAAATCCAAGGTCCCAATTACTTTGACTGGTATTGGTATGGATTTGTTGGAATTAAAATGGACTGACAGTGGTTACAACAGATTGGATGTTCTGGGTAAGGAGTTGGTTGAGGATAAAAATTACATCAAGTCTAAGGGGTACTACGTAAAGAAAAATGTTGAGATTGATAGACCACTTGTAAGGTACAACGAACTGTTTGCAATTGATTGTTATCACGGTGGAAGGAATGAACAGTATTGGTTTGGTCCTTGTTTCGAAGACTCATGGTCTGACTTTGATTTGTCATCGGCTTATCCCACGGCTATGTCCTTGATTGGCATGCCCAATTGGGAAGAAATTTATAAAACCGATGATGTTGAACTATTCACTCCTGAAACCCTTGGATTTGCAACAGTTGATTTCGAATTCCCATCTCACATCCGATTTCCAACACTTCCAGTTCGAACGGCAAATGGACTTGTGTTTCCATTGAAAGGAAGAAGTGACTGTTGTTCTCCTGAAATTTATTTGGCTCATAAGTTAGGAGCGAAGTTAACAATCAAGTACGGGGTCATTGTTAAGACAGACTTAAAGAAACGTGTCTTTGAGGAATTCATTATTCAATGTAATTCCAAAAGGGTCGAGGCTGGTAAGAAAACCTTACGTGGATTGTTCTGGAAAGAGATCAGTAACTCAACGTATGGAAAGACGGCACAGGGATTAAAGGATCGAAGGGTCTATGACTTAAGAGATCGAGAAACCAAGTCACTCCCACTCAGTCGAGTAACGAACGCTTACTACGCTGCATATATCACGTCATTTGTAAGGGGTGTATTGGGTGAAATTATGAATTCGATTCCCAAGGACAAAATAGTCTTCAGTTGTACGACAGATGGGTTCCTTTCAAACATGACGGATAAAGAGGCAACCAAGACAACATCAGGAGTGTTGTGTGGTTTGTATAAACGTCAAAGGAAACTTCTGGCTAATGACGATGAAATCTTAGAGAAGAAACACCAGATACGAAACCCACTTGGATGGAGAACCCGAGGTCAAGCAACACTAATCCCAGGTGAAGATAAAGGTAAGGGTGACAGCTCGCACATCCTGTTGGCAAAGGGAGGACTTTGGATAAGACCAGAGTTTGAAGAAACTCAAGAACAGAACGATGAAATCCTGAGACACTTCTTTGAAAGAACTCCTGATACGGCAATAGATATTGAAGGTAAAACAGGTTTAAGGGACGTGGTTGAAAGAGGGGCTGACTTTGTTGAAAAGATTGTTACGAAACGACTCAACATGGAATTTGACTGGAAGAGAAGACCTCTTGGTGTGACTTACTCAAACACTTATGACCATGTGGCATTCAGTACTGAACCATGGAACACTGTTGAACAATTTAACTTGATGCGTGAGAAGTTTGATGACTACCAAAGAAACAGTCCAAGGTGTATTAAGACTGTGGAGGATTTCCAAAACTTGTCCACATACATTGAAACTATTACAGCGGCATCTTCAAGTAATTTGAGTTACATCCGTAAACAAGATGGTGACATCAAACGATTACGTCAAATGTTGTGTGCGGCTTTCAAACAACGTAAGGCTGGATTTAAATTTGTTTCAATGACGAACCAAGACTTTGCAACTTGTTTAACTCAGTCTGGAATTAAATGTACGAAGGCTGATGTAGAAAATGGATTGAAGAAGGACTTCATTCCCCATCAAGTTCCACCTACTGACAGGGTCAAACGTGTTTTGGCTGATTTTGTAAACAACGTATTTCCTAAACTTCAAGTCGATCAGTTATTTGTAAAAGTTGACAAGGAAGGTCTTGTGATTAGATTGTCCAACGATCAGGAGTGTGAGTTCATTTCCAAGGTTGTTTGACTTGGATATATAGATCAGGAGGATGAATTTCCATGCTTACAGACCCAAAGAACAAAGCTGAATTGATTGACTGTTTACGTCAAGCGAAGGACTTCAAAGTACTCAAGGTGATCAGAGGCAAGGCATCTGACATGTCTAAATCCATCTCCGTATTGGGTGGAAAGACAGTGGCTGTCATTGTGATTGAGAGTCGTTGAGTGCAGAGATGTTCAGTTTGTTGATCACGTTCATAGCCCTTTGAGTGATCTTGGACTGTTCGATGTGGGCATACCGCATCGTGGTCTTGATGTCTGAGTGTCCAAGGATTTCTTTGACCTCATAGAGGTTCATTCCGTTTTGAATCAACCGAGTGGCATGAGTGTGACGCAATGTGTGGGCTGAACACCCTTCGATTCCGGCTCGATCAAACGTCTTTTTGAAGATCTTGGTAAGGCTACCCCTCGCAAGCCCCTTCTTGTTCGTAAAGATGAACTGGTTGATTTTTGTTTCACACCTTCTGGTCAGTACTTCATGTACTCTGTCTGTCATGTACAGAACTGATTCATTGTTGACCTTGGACCTCCACAACTGAATGGTCCTTTGTTCTAGGTCGATTTTGGACCACTCAAGCGAACAGATCTCCCCGTGTCTGGCTCCTGTGTCCAGAAGAAGGATTAACAGGTCATAGAAGTCTTGCATCTGATTCCTGATGTCGACCCTTCTTGTGTCATACGGAGCTACGTATTTGATTTCACGGATCGGATCAGCTGCTCTAAGTAGTCTTTGCTCCTCCTCAGTCGACAGGTACCTCAGGCGCCCCTTAGGTAACTTGATCGATGGCATTTCTACTTCAGACACTTGGTACCCAAGCTTCCGCATGTACTTGATCATCCCTCCCACCTGATTCATCACATGTTTGATGGTCTGGTTGGAGTAGTTGTTTGACTGCAGAAGTTGGCGGAACCTGTCGATTTCAATGGTCGTGATCTGATGGACGTATAGAACGTGTTTAAAGTGGTTGGAAGCCTTTTCACACCAGTGGACTGTGTACTTGATACTCTTGATGTGGGACTTGGACTTGATGAATAACTGGAACCCCTTGGTGATTTCTATGGGGGACTTAAGACCCAACTGGCTTTGTTCAATCAGTTGTTTGCGCCACTGGGCTTCAATGTTTAGAGCAAGTTGCTTGTCAGTGGTCTTGGAGGACTTGATATAGGTCTTTCCGTTGTACTGGAACTGGATGTAGAAGTACTTGGAACCATTGCGTTTGGAGACAGACATTTGGAGGGGTTTGGGTTGTTTAAACTCCACGATCCCCTAGATTTCAGGGGTAGACAACGATTGATTCCAAGTCCCAACCGTCAATTTGATTGACGGTTGGAGTGGGTGGAAACACCCACTCAGTCCAGAAGTATTGTTTGGGATAACGAACCGGATTTTTCTGTATTCTTTAAAGAAACCCAACCCGTTATCCCAACTGATTGATCAGGGTTCAAACCACCACTTTTTGTCTCCTTAGTTTCCGTGTGACGTTGTAGAAGTATGTTGGACTTCCCTTTGGTGTGATGTTTGCGCCTTCAATGAACGCTTGAAGGACCACTTCCCTTGATTCATCCTTCAGGATCTTGAAGATTTCCATTGCAGCCGCAGCTTTCGATCCTTGTTCAACTAGCACCTGTTGACCAATCCTGATGGCATCCTTGTACAAAGATGGATTGACAGGGGATGGGATCAGTTGGGTTTCAATGTTTGTATTCACAGTAGACGCTCCACAGAGTGTTGATGATTTCCATGGCTTGTTCAGGATGTAGTCCCTCCAAGCCAGAGATGTCCTCAAAGAGATCGAATGAGATGCCTGTGAACTGATGACGGGTCAATGTGAGTCCGTGTTGATCTCGAATGATTGATATCAACGACTGGAGTTCATCTGGGCTGAAATATTTCACTGGCGCCACCTAGATCAAATGAGGTGCTGTGAGGGTCCATTGGAATTAGGGAATGGACAACGAGGTTGTTGCCCTACTTCTGAGAGGGATGACTGACGAGTCTTTAGATCTTGGCTCTGGTCTGTTGACTTGAGACCATAAATTGTTGAGCACCCTTAAGCGGGCATCCAAAACTGGTCGAGAATGTGTCGACCCAATCCAACCCCAGTCTGGATCAACTCACTGGTTAAACTCTGCCTAAATCCAAGGCATCCAGCAGACTTTGAAGGTCGTCAAGGTCGGTACCCTTGCCGGGTTCAAATGGTGCGGCTGGCGGGGATCGAACCCACGACCCTTGGCTTCGGAGGCCAATACTCTATCCACTGAGCTACAGCCGCACATTGGAGTTGCTGATTATCACACGGCTTGTTCCTTGACTTGTCCGTTTTGAAAGATCGGTGAAGGGTGGGACGCTATAATCGCAGGTTGATTTTGATCACCAACACAGCCCTTGCGGCCATCCCCCAAAGAGGATTTCATGAGCGACAACAGCCACGATCAACACGAAGCCCACACAGGCCCCGTTAAAACGCCCATGCAGATGCTGATGCTGAGTTTTGCCTCGTTTGTTATCCCCGTGTTCATCATCATCGGCTTGGTGTTTTATGTGACCTCGGAGAACAAGCCGGCCGCTGGCGCTGTAGACGTCGAGAAGGCCACCGCACTTCGCATCCAAAAAGTGGGCACCGTTGAAGTACGTGATGCCAATCGCCCTCTCAAAAATGGCGATGAGGTTTACAAAGCACAGTGTGCCGCTTGCCATGAAGCAGGGGCTGCTGGCGCGCCCAAGTTCGCAGTGGCGAGCGCATGGAGTGGTCGCTTGGGCCAAGGCCTGGATGGCTTGGTCAATTCTGCCTTGAAGGGCAAGGGCGCCATGGGGGCGCAAGCCGGCGGTGACTTCAACGATACCGAAATTGCTCGCGCCGTGGTTTATTTGGTCAACAGCGCTGGCGGTAAATTTGAAGTGCCCAAAGCACCTGCTGCAGAAGCCGCCAAATAATCATCAATTTTTTTCAAAAAACCGACGCTTTGCCGTCGGTTTTTTTATGCCTTGTCCGTTGGTTGGGCTTGCGCCCGTTGGGGGCTGCGCTCGTACCCAAAGAGTTCCGGCAATTCACGGGACTGACACGCCTGACACGCCCAAATCCCTTGCTCCAAGGCCGATGCAAGTCTGGGAACATCCATGGTGTGCACGAGTCCAAAACCCAAGTCGGTTTGCAGATAGGCTCGGCCCGTTTCGTCGAGCCAACACGCTTGGGGATGTGCCGAAGCCCCCGTGTGTGCATTCACCTCAAATGCGTCGTTCATGCGCCAGATGAAGGGGGTCACTGCCAGTTCAATGAAGACCCGTTGGGGTCCATTTTGAAAAAACCACCAGCCTTTCTCATTGCACGCGTAATTGCGCTCGATGAATGCAATGAGCTTTTCGTGTTGCAACACCGCGCCCTTTGCAGCGCTCGGGCCCTCTTGAAATGACCCCCAAGCCTGCACCCGATCATCGCGCATCAGCCATTGGCCACGGGCATCGAGCCCAAGCCACCCATAGCAATCGGGCACATGGGGCCACTTGGCCATGGCTTGTCGAACAATGTCATCCATTCTTCAATCCTCTCGCTGCTTTATGCCTACGATAGGCTGTCCTGCTGCTGCCATGAGCCAGCGGCCCACGGCCTCGGGCATGTGCAACACATGCCCAGGCCATGCTCCTGAAGCGAACCCCACGTGGCCGCCATGTTGGGGTTGCCACAAGGTGACACTGCTCGACACATCGCACTTTTGCGGCAAGCTCTGAGCCGGTACAAACGGATCGTTGCAGGCATTCAAGGCCAATGCGGGCAACCGGATGTCGCGCATCAGCGGCTTGGCCGAAGCTCTCGCCCAGTAATCTGGGGTGTCTTTGAAGCCATGCAATGGCGCCGTAAAGGCATTGTCAAACGCATACAAATCTGAGGCGTTCAACATGGCTTTTTTATCGAACAAACCCGGAAACTGCGCCCATTTGGCCAATGCTTTGGGTTTCATGCTCTTCAGAAACATCGGGGTGTAGAGGTACCGGTTCAGCCCTTTGCCTATGGCTGCACCACTGAGGGCCAAGTCTAAGGGTGAACAGATGGCGGCAATGGCTTGGGCAGATTGGCTGGCTTGATGTCCATGCTCTGCGGCCCATCGCATCAAAGCATTGCCGCCCAATGAGACTCCAGCGGCCAGCAGAACACTGCCGCCCCGCTGCTGGTGCTCTTGTTTCAAGCGTTTGAGGACCCAATCGATCTCTGCATGGTCGCCTGAATGGTAAGCCCGCGGTGCAAGGTTGATCTGACCACTGCAGCCCCGGAAATGGGGCATGGCCAGATGGATATCCTGCTCTGCCGACCAATCGGCGAAGGCCTGTGCGTAATGGCTGGCCGATGAGCCTTCGAGGCCATGAAACAACACCAACATCGGCCTGCTGCCACAACTGGCATTTTGGTGATCGACATCCACAAAGTCGCCATCTGGCGCATTCCAGCGCGTACGCTGCAGTGGCAATGCTGTTCGGCTTCTTTTCTTGGCATACAGCGCAGACCATATGGTTTGGGCATGCCCCCCAGGCAGCCAAACGGGTGCAGCATACTTCATCGGATCAGTGCAACACGGTGGGTTTTGCGCCGGTATCGGCGGAGTCATTGGCTGTTCCCGGGCTGGTATGGTGCGCCACCATGCGCCAGCCCTGAGCCGTCTTGTGGTAAACGTTGGTGGCAATCACATAGGCCTGCTTGGGGCCTTGAGGGGTAATGACCTCGACACGCTCGACAAGGTGGTGAACCGATGAGGCCAAAGATTCAATTTTGTACACCCGCTCTGGATAGGCCTGCACGCTCCCATTGCTGAACATGCTTTCAAATGTTGCCCTGATGGCGCCTGCACCGATCATGCGTCCACCTCCCGGGTGGACACACACAATCTCATCTTCTTCGGCCCAACACGCCATGAGCTTTTCCAGATCGGCGTTGTGCAGGGCTTCGTAAAAAGCCTGCTCCACGTCATCGGGTGTTCCTCCCAACAATGCAGCATTCATCTTTGCGCGTTTCATGTGTATTTTTACCTGTGGATTGGCTGTCATTTTGCCAACAAAAAACCCGGTTGCATTGCTGCACCGGGTTGTGTGTGTTGCCGTACCCAAAGGGACAGCCGTGGTCGATCGCGTGAATTACTTTTTGCGGTATTTGCGCAGTGCAGACAACTGAGCGGCCAAAACCGCCAATTCAGACTGAGCCACTGCCAAATCAATTTCACTTTTCGCGTTGCGCAGGGCCTCTTCTGCCAATTGCTTGGCTGCGTTGGCTTTTTCTTCGTCGAGGTCTTTGCCGCGGATCGCCGTGTCGGACAGCACGGTCACGCAGTCAGGCTGCACTTCCAAAATGCCACCGGCCACGAAAACGAATTCCTCGCCACCGTCTGCTTTTTCGATGCGAACCGAGCCGGCTTTGATGCGGGTGATCAGGGGGGTGTGGCGTGGGTAAATGCCCAATTCGCCAGACTCACCCGGCAAAGCCACAAATCGGGCTTTGCCCGACCAGATGGTCTCTTCGGCACTGACCACGTCAACGTGGATGGTGTTCATGTTTACTCCTTAAAAAGGTGCTTTCAAGCGGGCATTGGGGAAGCTGAACCAGCCAGCCCCAACGCGTGCTTAAGCTGCCTTTTTGGCCTTTTCGAAAGCTTCGTCGATGGTGCCGACCATGTAGAAGGCTTGCTCTGGCAGGTGATCACACTCGCCAGCGACAATCATCTTGAAGCCACGGATGGTTTCGGCCAATGTGACGTACTTGCCTGGAGAGCCCGTGAACACTTCAGCAACGTGGAACGGCTGCGACAAGAAGCGCTGGATTTTACGAGCACGGGCCACGGCCAACTTGTCTTCAGGCGCCAAGTCGTCCATACCCATGATCGCGATGATGTCGCGCAGTTCACGGTAACGCTGCAAAGTGCCTTGCACAGCGCGTGCTGTTTCGTAGTGGTCCTGGCCCACAACCAATGGGTCCAGCTGACGGCTGGTGGAGTCCAGAGGATCCACAGCAGGGTAGATACCCAACGAGGCAATGTCACGGCTCAACACCACGGTGGAATCCAAGTGGGCGAAGGTGGTGGCCGGTGATGGGTCGGTCAAGTCATCGGCAGGCACGTAAACGGCCTGGATAGAAGTGATCGAGCCCACTTTGGTCGAAGTGATACGTTCTTGCAAACGACCCATTTCTTCGGCCAGGGTTGGCTGGTAACCCACAGCAGAAGGCATGCGGCCCAACAAAGCGGACACTTCGGTACCGGCCAAGGTGTAGCGGTAGATGTTGTCCACGAAGAACAACACGTCTTTGCCTTCGTCACGGAAAGATTCCGCAATGGTCAGACCGGTCAAAGCGACACGCAAACGGTTGCCTGGTGGCTCGTTCATCTGGCCGTACACCATGGCCACTTTGGACTCTGACAGGTTCTCGAGGTTCACGACGCCGGAGTCGGCCATCTCGTGGTAGAAGTCGTTGCCTTCACGGGTACGCTCACCCACACCGGCAAACACGGACAAACCGCTGTGTGCCTTGGCGATGTTGTTGATGAGTTCCATCATGTTCACGGTCTTGCCCACACCGGCACCACCGAACAAACCGACCTTACCGCCTTTGGCGAAGGGGCAGACCAAGTCAATCACCTTGATGCCGGTTTCCAGCAGTTCTTGCGATGGGCTCAGCTCGTCATAGGCCGGGGCCTTGCGGTGAATGGAAGCGGTGAGCTCCTGGCTGACAGGACCCCGCTCGTCGATGGGCGAACCCAACACGTCCATGATGCGGCCCAGTGTGGCTTTGCCCACTGGAACGGTGATGGCTTTGCCGGTGTTGAACACCATCAAGCCTCGGCGCAGACCGTCGGAAGAGCCGAGCGCAATGGTGCGCACGATGCCGTCGCCGAGTTGCTGCTGCACTTCCAGGGTCAGCGCGGAGCCTTCCATTTTGAGTGCGTCATAAACCTTGGGCATTTGGTTGCGTGGAAACTCCACGTCGACCACAGCACCAATACACTGAACAATTTTTCCTTGGGCTTGCATTTTTCGCTCCAAATAATTTGAATTTGCTGAACTGGGAATCAACCGCTGATCGCGGCTGCGCCAGAGACGATTTCCGACAGTTCTTTGGTGATGGCCGCTTGACGTGTCTTGTTGTAGACCAACTTGAGTTCGCCGATCACATTGCCTGCGTTGTCGGTTGCAGCCTTCATGGCCACCATCCGTGCTGCGTGCTCGGACGCCATGT
Source organism: Comamonadaceae bacterium (assembly GCA_021299875.1). Taxonomy (GTDB): domain Bacteria; phylum Pseudomonadota; class Gammaproteobacteria; order Burkholderiales; family Burkholderiaceae_C; genus Limnohabitans_A. Next base: position 113,169 of record JAJTEW010000009.1, read on the forward strand.
TTTCGGCCACGGCTTGGTACGCCAAAGCTTCTGCATAACGAACCAACAACTCGTCAATGACCGTTTGGGCATCGGGTTCGTAGATGTAATCCCAACCGTGGGTGTGGCCCGCTGCTTGGGTTTCTGCCTGCATATCGGTTGTTGACAAAGGCAACAACATGTCGATGGTGGGTTGCTGAGCCATGGTGCTGACAAACTTGTTGTAGCACAGGTAAACAGCGCTCACTTCGCCTGCAGCGTAAGCGTCAAGCAACACTTTAACGGGGCCAATCAGCTTGTCCAAGTGGGGCTTGTCACCCAACTGCGTCACATGGGACACCACTTTGGCATTGACCCGGTTCAGAAAACCCAGCCCCTTGCCGCCGATGGCCACAGCCACAGGCGTTTTGCCCTGCGCCTGCGTATCGCGCAATTGAACGGTCACTGCACGCAACAAGTTGGTGTTCAAACCGCCACACAACCCCTTGTCTGTGGTGACCACAATGAAGCCCACCGACTTGCCATCGTTGCGCTTCATGAAGGGGTGCACATACTCCGGGTTGGCCTGACCGAGATGGGTCGCAATGGTGCGAATCTTCTCACTGTAAGGCCGGGCCGTGCGCATACGCTCCTGCGCTTTGCGCATTTTGGAGACGGAAATCATCTCCATGGCCTTGGTGATCTTCTTGGTGTTTTCAACCGATTTGATCTTGGTGCGTAGTTCCTTGCCCGATGCCATCAGAGGCTCCTTTTGATCAGGTGGAAATTAAGCAAAGCTTTTCTTGAACGCTGTGACAGCCGTGGTCAATTCGGCTTCCGCCTCTTTGTCCAAAGCTTTGGAGCTTTCAATTTTGGCCAACAATGCTGCGCACGAGTCTTTGAGGTAAGCATGCAAGCCGTGTTCGAATGCCAAGACTTTCTTGACATCGATGTCATCCATGAAACCTTTGTTGACCGCAAACAGGCTGGCACCCATCAAGCTGATCGACAGAGGGCTGTACTGGGCTTGCTTGAGCAATTCGGTCACGCGGGCACCACGGTCGAGTTGTTTGCGTGTGGACTCGTCCAGATCGGAAGCGAACTGAGCGAAAGCCGCCAATTCACGGTACTGGGCCAAGTCGGTACGGATACCGCCGGACTGACCTTTGATGATCTTGGTTTGCGCCGAACTACCGACGCGAGACACCGAAATACCGGCGTTGATCGCAGGGCGGATACCGGCGTTGAACAACGAGGTTTCCAAGAAAATCTGACCGTCGGTGATCGAAATCACGTTGGTCGGCACGAAGGCAGACACGTCACCGGCTTGGGTTTCGATGATGGGCAGCGCCGTCAAAGAACCTGTCTTGCCCGTCACAGCACCTTTGGTGAAGGCTTCGACGTAATCGGCGTTCACGCGGGCTGCACGCTCGAGCAAGCGGCTGTGCAAATAGAACACGTCACCAGGGTAGGCTTCGCGGCCTGGTGGGCGGCGCAAGAGCAAGGACACTTGACGGTAGGCCACAGCTTGCTTGGACAGATCGTCATAGACGATCAAAGCATCTTCGCCGCGGTCACGGAAGTATTCGCCCATGGTGCAGCCGGAGTAAGCCGACACGTACTGCATGGCAGCGGATTCGGAGGCGGAAGCTGCCACAACGATGGTGTACTCCATCGCGCCAGCTTGTTCCAGAGCACGCACCACGTTTTTGATCGACGAGGCTTTTTGGCCAATCGCGACATAAACGCAGGTCATGTTCTGACCTTTTTGGTTGATGATGGCGTCGATCGCGACGGCAGTTTTGCCGGTCTGACGGTCACCGATGATCAATTCGCGCTGACCACGGCCCACAGGCACCATGGAGTCAATCGACTTCAGGCCGGTTTGCATGGGCTGGTCCACCGATTTACGTGCGATCACGCCAGGGGCGACTTTTTCGATCACGTCGGTCATCTTGGCGTTGATCGGGCCTTTGCCGTCAATCGGCTGGCCCAAGGCGTTCACCACGCGGCCAATCAATTCAGGGCCGACGGGGACTTCCAAAATGCGGCCGGTGCACTTGACCGTGTCGCCTTCGGAGATGTGCTCGTACTCACCCAAGATCACGGCGCCCACCGAGTCACGCTCGAGGTTCAGGGCCAGACCAAAAGTGGCAGCACCATCGGCGGTAGACGGGAATTCGAGCATTTCGCCCTGCATCACATCAGACAAGCCATGCACGCGAACGATACCGTCGGTCACAGACACCACGGTGCCTTGGTTGCGGATATCGGCGCTGGCGGACAGCCCTTCAATGCGGCTCTTGATCAGTTCAGAAATTTCTGCGGGATTGAGTTGCATGACTCTTTCCTTCTTTCTTTAAATATGTCCGGTCTCAATCCGCATCAAGCGGTGAGGGCCGATTTCATTTGTTCCAGTCGGGCCTTGACAGAGGTATCGAGCACCTCGTCACCCACCACCACACGAATGCCGCCAATCAAGTCGGCATCCAATTCAACGCTCACGTTGAGCTTGCGCGCAAAGCGTTTTTCGAGCGTGGACGACAAATCAGCCAAGGCCGAAGCGTCGATGGGAAATGCGCTACAAACCACCGCGTCAGCGGTGCCACTTTGCGCATTCATGAGGGCCCGGTACTGCTGTGCAACGACAGGCAGTGCACTGAGACGGCGGTTTTCGATCACCAGGCGCAGGAAGTTTTTGCCAGCCTCTGGCAGTGCTGTGCGCACCACGCCGGAGATCAGGTCAAACGCCTGCTCGTCGGACACTTTGGGGCTGTCGACAAACTGTTGCAATTGCGCGTTATCGGCAACTGCAGCCAGTTCGTCCAGCCAAGCGGCCGTGCCAGCAAGATCGGATGCCTGCGCTTTGAAAAGCGCTTCGGCATAAGGGCGGGCGATGGTAGCAAGTTCTGCCATGGTCTTCTCTGGCTGGAGCTTCTTACAGCTCGGTCTTGAGGCGGCTCAGCAGATCAGCGTGGACACCGGCATTGACTTCCTTGCGGAGAATCTGCTCGGCGCCTTTGACGGCCAAAGCTGCGACCTGCTCACGCAGAGCTTCGCGGGCTTTGACAGCCTGCTGCTCGGCTTCAGCCTTTGCAGCGGCAATGATCTTATTGCCTTCTTCGGTGGCACGAACTTTGGCTTCTTCAACGATGCCATTGGCACGGCGCTCGGCATCAGCCAAACGCGAAGCCGTCTCGTTGCGCGACTGGGCCAACTCGGCCTCAACACGCGCATTGGCGCTGGAGAGTTCGGCTTTGGCTTTGTCGGCTGCAGCGAGGCCGTCAGCGATTTTCAGTGCCCGTTCGTCGAGCGCTTTTGTGATCGGGGGCCACACGAATTTCATCGTGAACCACACCAGAATCGCAAAAACGATCATCTGAATGAACAGAGTAGCGTTAATGTTCACGGTTCAGTCCTTCTTCTGTTGGAAGAGGTACGTGGATTACTTCAGGACGAAGGGGTTGGCGAAGGCAAACAGCAAAGCGATGGCCACACCGATCAGGAACGCAGCGTCGATCAGACCTGCCAACAAGAACATTTTGGTCTGCAATTCGTTCATCAACTCTGGCTGACGCGCGCCAGATTCGAGGAATTTGCCACCCATCATGCCGATGCCAATGGAGGCACCCAAGGCACCCAAGCCAACGATCAAACCGCAAGCCAATGCCACCAGGCCGAGAATGTTTTCCATGAGAAGCTCCTAAAATTGAGTGGAAAAAGAAAGAAAAAACAAGGGAAAAAGTGTCATCAATGTGCGTCGTGCGCCTGGCCTGTGTAGACCAAGGTCAACATCATAAAGATGAAGGCTTGCAGGGTGATGACCAGAATGTGGAACAGCGTCCACACGGTACCGGCAATGACATGACCTATGGCCAGTCCCACGCCAGTGGATGACAATGCCCAGCCGCCACCCATGAGGGCAATCAACATGAACACCAACTCACCCGCAAACATGTTGCCAAACAATCGCATGCCATGCGAAACAGTCTTGGCCAGATATTCAATCATCTGCATCAAGAAGTTGATCGGATAAAGAATCCAATGGTCTCCAAAAGGCGCAGCAACCAACTCGTGGGACCACCCCCCCAAGCCCTTGATCTTGATGTTGTAGAAGAGGCAGATGAGCAGCACGGAACATGAAAGGCCCAGCGTGGTGGACAAATCAGCCGTTGGCACCACGCGCATGTAATCCTTAAAACCCAATGCCGGACCCGCGGCGTGCCAAGCTGCAGGAAGCAGATCGACAGGCAACATGTCCATGGCGTTCATCAAGAAAATCCAGACAAAGACGGTCAAGGCCAAAGGAGAGATCAGTTTGCGGCTCTTTTCGTTCCGAATCACACCCCTGGCCTGGTTTTCCACCATTTCGGACAAGATCTCGACCGCCGCCTGGAAGCGCCCAGGAACACCTGAAGTCGCCTTGCGGGCGGCAGACCACAAAAAGAAGCTGCCAATCACACCCAAAACCAAGGAGAAAAAGACCGAGTCCAGATTGAACAGACTGAAGTCAACAATGCTGGTTTGCTTGACACCTTCGAACGAAAAGTTCATTTGCAGGTGTTGCAGGTGGTGCTGGATGTACTCTCCAGCCGTTGGGGCATTTGCGCCAGCGTTTTCAGCAGACATAAATCAACAATCCGTTCATTAAATGTTCGACTTCGATTTGGGCTTCATCCAACCCAGCCACATGGCGAGCCAGTAAACCTTCATCGTCACCACAAAACCGGCCACCAAGGCAAACCAGTTCAATTCCGAAATCACAATGGGCGCCACCAAAAGCATCGCCACGGTCAAGATGATCTTGACCAACTCCCAAACAAAAAACCCAACCAATGCAGAAGCCGATGGCGTACGTCGCATTTGCCTGCTCATGGCCCGAACAAACACGACGGCCGGCAAAACCACCGCCAAAGTACCCCATGCCGCGGACAACGCCAGTCGAAACTGCCCCCCAATCAACCCGATCAGGACTGCCGCCAGGACACCCACAACCACCTGCAAAGCCAACACATGCCAAGGCGAGACCGCTTGGTTTTGTTGCCTCCAAACTTGCGCCTGTTCCGCGGTCAAGGGCTTGAATTCAGTGTCAAAACCGTCTTGCGCAGGATCTGCCATCTTGGCCGACGTGCCTTTTTCCGACAATGCGCCGATTTTGACCATTTCAAATTACACCGAAGTTACGGACAACACGGCAATAACTGTAAAGCCTCAGATTATACGTAGAAACCAGTGCCTAACCAACAAAAACAGGTCGACAATCCCCTTCAGACTGTAAGTTTCTGATGCCAAGAGCGACAATGTCAGCTGGTTTTTGCTGGGTCAATCGTTCACTTGGCAAGAAATCGTCGGGGGTTTTCATGTACGAATGGATTGGATTGATTCACTTGAGCGCAGGCATCGTGTGGCTTGGCGGAATGGCCTTGGTTATTTTCGCTTTGCGGCCAGTGGCCATTGTCCAAATGGCAGCGCCTGAGCGTTTAACGTTGATGACCGCCGTCTTGTCCCGTTTTTTTCTGATGGTCTGGGTCTCGATCGCCCTTTTGCTGAGCTCGGGCCTCTGGATGTTGTCCATGACCGACGTCCATTTGGCGCCAAAAGGTTGGTACGCCATGTCGGGTTTGGGTCTGTTGATGTGCCTGATCTTTGCGCACATCTGGTTTGCGCCATTTCGCAGACTCAAAGCCGCTGTGCACGCTTGTGACTGGCCCAAGGCAGGCAAAGCCCTCGGGCAAATCCATCCCCTGGTGCTCACCAACTTTGTACTGGGGTGGCTGGCGATTCTGGCGGTGGCGGTCTGGCGTTAAGCTTGCAGTACTAAGTCAATATCCTCCATGAGCGCCTCCAACACCCCGCCCGCTGGCACCGACCCCCGCAAAGACAGCCTGATCGAATACCCCTCGGTCTTTCCCATCAAAGTCATGGGGGCCATGGTCGACGGCTTCGCCGAAGCCATGTGCCAAGTGGCACTGATATTTGACCCGGACTTTGACGCCCGCACCATCGAGTTACGCCCCAGCAAAGGCGGCAACTACCTGGGTGTGACGCTCAACATCAACGCCACCAGCCGTGAGCAACTGGATGACCTGTACCGCGCGCTGACCTCGCACCCGATGGTCAAAATTGTGTTGTGAGCATGGACGTTCGGCTTCTTGGGCGGGTGGACTATTTGCCAACCTACGAAGCCATGCAGGCTTTCACGGCCAATCGCGCGCCCAGCAGCCCCGATGAACTTTGGCTGTGCGAACACCCGCCTGTGTTCACCCAAGGGCTGGCGGGCTTGGCCTCTCACCTGTTGGTGCCCGGCGACATTCCGGTGGTGCAGACCAACCGGGGCGGTCAAGTCACCTTTCATGGCCCCGGCCAAATCATGGCCTATCCCATGATCAACCTGCAGCGAGCCGGTTACTACGTCAAGGAATACGTTTTCAAACTCGAAGAATCGGTCATCCGCACCCTGGCGCATTTCGGCGTCACGGGCCACCGCGTGGCCGGCGCACCCGGCATTTATGTGCGCTTGGACGACCCGTCCAGCCATGCCGCACTGGTGGGGCCCGCCCCAGCCCATGACCCCTTCAAGGGGCTGGGCAAGATCTGCGCGCTGGGCATCAAGGTCAGCCGACATTGCACTTACCACGGCGCGGCGCTGAATGTGGCGATGGACCTGGAACCGTTTGACCGCATCAACCCGTGTGGTTATGCGGGCCTGAAAACCGTGGACCTTTCTACAATCGGTGTAGAAACCACCTGGGACGACGCCGCCCGCGTGCTGGCTCACCAATTGGCCACCCGTTTATGAAACCCTGCCTGCACACCCACGCAGCCGCAGCGACTGAAAGATCTGAATGAGCAACACCCCCACCGAACGCAACGTGGTTCGCGAAGTACAAAGCGTTGAAAACTACGACCCGATGGCCAAGCAAAAAGCGGCGGCCAAACTCTCGCGCATCCCGGTCAAGGTCGAGCAGGGCGAGGTGCTGAAAAAGCCCGAATGGATCCGCGTCAAGGCGGGCAGCCCCAGCACGCGCTTCTACGAGATCAAGGACATTTTGCGCGCCAACAAACTGGTCACCGTCTGCGAAGAGGCCAGCTGCCCCAACATCGGCGAGTGCTTTGGCAAAGGCACGGCCACCTTCATGATCATGGGCGACAAGTGCACCCGCCGCTGCCCATTTTGTGACGTGGGCCACGGCCGCCCCGACCCGCTGGATGTGAACGAACCGGACAACCTGGCCAAAACCATCGCCCAGCTCAAGCTGCAATACGTCGTCATCACCAGCGTAGACCGAGACGATTTGCGCGATGGCGGCGCGGGCCACTTTGTGGAATGCATCCGCAAAACACGCGAGCTGTCACCCACCACCCAAATCGAGGTGCTGGTGCCCGACTTCCGGGGACGCGATGACCGCGCCCTCGAAATCCTGAAGGCGGCACCGCCTGATGTGATGAACCACAACATGGAAACCGTGCCGCGCCTGTACAAAGAAGCGCGCCCCGGCTCGGACTACCAGTTCTCATTGAGCTTGCTGAAAAAATTCAAAGCGCTCTTTCCGAACGTGCCCACCAAGAGCGGCTTGATGGTTGGCTTGGGTGAAACCGACGATGAAATTTTAGAGGTCATGCGCGACATGCGTGCCCATGACATAGAAATGCTGACCATCGGGCAATACCTGGCCCCCAGCAACAGCCACTTGCCGGTGCGCCGCTACGTGCACCCCGACACCTTCAAGATGTTCGAAGCCAAAGCCTACGAAATGGGCTTTTCTCATGCCGCCGTGGGCGCCATGGTGCGATCGAGCTACCACGCTGATCAACAAGCGCATTCCGCCAGCCAAAACCTGGCCGACAGCCGCGCCTAAAGCCTTTCAACCGCCACACACTGCCAAACCGCCATGACCGATTCCAGCCCCTACACGCCGCCCAAAATCTGGACCTGGAACAAGGCCAATGGCGGGCGTTTTGCCAACATCAACCGGCCCGTGGCAGGGGCCACACACGAGCAGGAACTGCCACGCGGCCAACACCCGCTGCAGCTGTACTCGCTGGGCACACCCAACGGTGTCAAAGTCACCGTCATGCTCGAAGAGTTGTTGGCTCTGGGGCATACCGGCGCCGAATACGATGCCTGGCTGATCCGCATCAACGAAGGCCAACAGTTCGGCAGTGGCTTTGTGGGCGTCAACCCCAACTCCAAGATTCCGGCCCTGCTCGACTGCAGCGGCCCCCAGCCGGTGCGGGTGTTCGAGTCGGGTGCCATCTTGCTGTACTTGGCCGAAAAGTTTGGCGCCCTGGTGCCCACCGAGCCTGGCCAACGTGCCGAATGCCTGTCATGGCTGTTCTGGCAAATGGGCAGCGCCCCCTATTTAGGCGGCGGTTTTGGCCATTTTTATGCCTATGCCCCGATCAAGATCGAATACGCCATCGACCGCTTTGCCATGGAAGTCAAACGCGAAATGGACGTGCTCAACCAGCGCTTGGCCAACAGCCGCTTCATTGCGGGCGACGACTACACCATCGCCGACATCGCCATCTGGCCTTGGTACGGCGCACTGGCCAAAGGCCTGCTGTACGAAGCGGGTGAGTTTTTGCAGGTACATGAATACACCCATGTGCAGCGCTGGGCCGAAGAACTGGCCGCGCGCCCGGCTGTGCAGCGCGGGCGCATGGTCAACCGCGTGATGGGCGCGCCCGAATCTCAACTGCATGAGCGGCACGACGCCAGCGACTTTGACACCCGCACGCAGGACAAACTCAAGCCGGCATAAGGCCGGCTCAAGTTGAGCCCGGTTCGCTGGGTGTTTTTTTCGCTAGGGGCTCATGTGAACAGCGGGATCGTCGCTGTCCAACACCTGCTTGGCCCACAGCGCCAGCTTGGTCGCATCCGAACGCAACACCTGTTGCTTGACCGACAGAATTTGCGAGGGGTGCATAGAAAAGCTGCGCAGACCCAAACCCAGCAGCAAACGGGTCATGGCCACATCGCCCGCCATTTCACCGCACACCGACACGCCCTTGCCTTGGGCTTGGCATTCGGCGATGGTGTCGGCAATCAAACGCAGCACCGCCGGGTGCAGCGGGTCGTACAGGTGCGCCACCGACTCGTCGGCCCGATCGATGGCCAGGGTGTACTGGATCAGGTCGTTGGTGCCGATGGACAAAAAGTCAAAATATTTGAGGAACAGGCGCAAGGACAAGGCGGCGGCCGGGATCTCGATCATCGCGCCCAGTTTGACCGGGCCATGGGCCGCGCCACGACGGTCCAACTCGTGCCTGGCCTGGTCGATCAAGGCCAGGGTCTGACGGATCTCGCTGCCATGCGCCAGCATGGGAATCAGCAGGTGCACTTGCCCATGCGCTGCAGCGCGCAAGATGGCACGCAGCTGGGTGAGGAACATGGCCGGGTCGGCCAGACTCCAACGGATGGCGCGCAAGCCCAGTGCCGGATTCAGGTGCGCCGCGTCATGGCGAGTCTCATCGAGCGGCTTGTCGGCCCCCACATCCACGGTGCGGATGGTCACCGGCAAACCATTCATGCCATCGACCGCACGGCGGTAAGCCAAGTATTGTTCATCCTCGTCTGGCAGGCGCCCCTGGCGTCCCATGAATAAGAATTCGCTGCGAAACAGCCCCACCCCCACAGCCCCGGCCGTGATGGCCGCTTGGGTGTCTTCGGGCATTTCGATGTTGGCCAAGAGCTCGATTTTTTGACTGTCCAAGGTGACCGAGGGGGTGTGTCGCAGGCGGGCCAAGCGCTCGCGCTCCAAGTCGCCTTGGCGTTGCTTGAAGCCATAATCGGCCAAGATGATGGGGGAGGGGTCCACGATGACCACGCCTGCATCCCCGTCGATGATGACCCAGTCGTCTTGCTTGACCAACTGACTGGCCGTGCGCGCACCCACCACCGCCGGAATGTCCAAACTGCGGGCCACGATGGCGGTGTGCGAAGTTTTGCCCCCCACATCGGTCACAAAGCCGGTGAAAACACTTTGCTTGAACTGCAGCATGTCGGCAGGCGAGAGGTCGTGCGCCACCAGCACCAAGGGCACGTCGGTGTCGTCCAACTGGAGTTCTTGTTGCGGGCGCTGTGGGCGCTTGGCTTGCGCCACCATGGACCCTGTACCTTTGAGGCAATGCAACACCCGCTCGCCCACTTGCTCCATGTCGGCTTTGCGTTCACGCAGATAGGGGTCTTCCATTTCCTCGAACTGGCGAACGATGATTTCCAGCTGGCTGGTCAGCGCCCATTCGGCGTTGTACAAACGGGTTTTGATCCACTGCACCACACCCGAGGTCAATTCTTCGTCTTGCAACAGCATCAGGTGCACGTCAAGCAGCGCCACGAGTTCGTGCGGTGCGTCTTTGGGCATGGCTTTTTGCAGACGTTGCAGCTCATCGACCACCGCATCGCGGGCTACACGCAAGCGCATGATTTCGGCGCCGACTTGCTCAGGGCTCACAAAATAGTGCGCCACATCGACCCGACTGGACGCCACCAGAACCGCGCGGCCAATGGCGATGCCGCGCGCCACCGCCAAACCATGGATGCTGAAGGTCATGGCTTACTCGCCTTCGCCGAATTTGTCGTTGATCAAGGCCAGCAAAGCGGACAAGGCTGCGTCGGCTTGCTCGCCAATCGTCTCGACCACCACTTCGCTGCCCAGGCCGGCAGCCAGCATCATGACGCCCATGATGCTTTTGGCATTGATGCGGCGCTCACCTTTGCTGAGCCAAACTTCGCACGGAAAACTGCCTGCCAATTTGGTCAGTTTGGCGGAGGCTCGGGCGTGCAAGCCCAATTTATTGCTGATGGTCACGGTGGCTTGGGGCATGTCTCTGTCCAGTTTGATTTTGGGGTGCGGTGCTGCCCACGGGCATCACACCTTGGGTGCCGCCCGCTTGCGCGCGTGCGGCCAAGGATTCAAGGCTTTCGTGTCGGTAACACACGCTGCGCAGCAACATGGGCAAGTTCACGCCCGCCACCAAACGGGTGTTCAGGCCATCGCCCAGTTGTTGGGCCATGTTGCAGGGTGTGGCGCCAAAGACATCACTGAGCAACAGGACTTCTGGGGTGCCCAATGCGGCCATGGCCGCGTGGGCACGCCGCAAACTGTCCTCGGGCGGGTCTTGGGGGCCAATGTCCAGGGCCAGCACGCCTTCCACACAATCGGGAAAGACGTGCAGCGCGCATTCGCGCAAAGCGCTGGCCAATGGGGCGTGGGCGATGATGAGGATGCCAATCATGATGGAGACAGATTATCGACCTTGGGACGGATTTTTGAGGATGAAGAACATCCATGAGGCGAGGGAGGTCAGGCCAAAGCAGCCCAAGGCCATTTGGTAAGCCTGCACGTTGGGCAGACCCAAGCCACGCCCAGCGTCCACCAACAAACCTATGCCCCACTGCACCACAAAGATGCCCGCAAAAATCACCAGGTTGTAAGCCGACAAAGCACGCCCCGCCAAATGGGAGGGAAAAGCCATGCCCACCGCCGGCTGCGCCAGGGCCACAAAGGTGCTGCTGACGCACAGCAAAGCCATGCCCACGGCGGCGGCCGACCCAATGGTGGACCCCTTCCAAACCAAAATGCCGATCACACCAAAACTGAGCGGCAAGCCCCAAGCAATCAGGCGCTCAACCGGGATACCGCGGCGGGCCAATCCCGGGGTGATCAGGCCCCACAACCAAAAAGTCACCAACATGGCCAAGTTGATCAGGAACAACCCTGACGCCGCCTCGGGCGCGCTCCAGCCGGCCACCTGGGTCATCCACGGACCCGCCCACAGGGTTTGAATGGCCACCATGCCTCCGTAGCTGAAAAACCCGATGGGCGCCATGCGCCAAAAATAGGCACTGCGCCAGATCTCCCGGTAGCTGCCGTCGTCATCGGCGGGGGCTTTCGAGGTGTCGGCTGAGGGGGTGGCCTTTTGCCAAACCGGCACCAGCAGCACAATCAGCAGCATGGCGATGGCAATCATCACGCCCAGCATGACAAACAGCGCACGCCAGCCCCAGATGGGCATGAGCCACTGCACTGGCAAAGTGGCAGCCAGCATGCCCAAAGAACCCGTCATCAGCATCCAGGAGTTGGTGCGCAGTTGGGTGTTGGCGTCAAACCAACGGCGGTAACCGGTCAAGGGCGCCATCAGGCATGCACTCACACCCATGCCGCACAACACGCGCGCGGCCAACAAGCCATGAAAACTGTCGGCCCAAGAAAACGCCAAGCAGCCCAGCACCGCAAAGCTCAAGAAGGCCAGAATGACTTTTTTAGGGCCATGCCGATCCAGCCAACGCCCTAAGGGCAGCTGTGTCAACGAAAACCCCAGAAAGTAACCGCCAGCCAACAGGCCCAAGTCTTGCGCACTCAGACTGAATTCGGCGGTGAGGGTGGGCGACAAGGTGGCGGTGATGGCCCGCACCAAGGCCGAAAAAAAGTAAGCCAAGGCAAAAGCCAGAAACACCACCACCGCCATGCGGCGTGGCAAATGGTCGGGGTGCGGCATTGGGGGTGTCGTCAAAGTGGCAGCGCTCATGGCTTGATGCTTTCAAACAAGGTGTTGGCCATCTCGGGCTGGATTTTGCGGTCGTACACCACGGCATGGACCACACGGACCCGTTCGCCCTCGGTCACAGCGCCCCACACGGCATCCATCGCCACAGGCTCGCCACTGCTTTTGAGTCCCCTGGCGTGCACCCGTTGTGACGATGTGAGCGGCAGATGGCCTGGCCGGTGCCAGGTTTGTGGCAGGCGGTCTGTGCCTGTTGAGGGCACTCGGGCGTTGTCCAGCGTGGCCTTTTGCCAGCCTGACAACACGGCCGTGGCATCGGAGCCGACGGGCAAGGACGCGGTCATGACGGCCACCATGGCGGTCTCGCTTTCACAGCCGGCAACCTGCAGGTCAACCAAAACGCCCCCCAGGGGCACCGAACGGGTGGTGCGGTCGGGCTTGCAGGGCAGCTGTGCCTTGAGGGCACTGCCCTCGAAAGCGATGTCTCGCCAGTTCTGCGCAGGGGTGCAGGCGCTCAATATCCAGATCAATCCCAAGGAGGCCACCCAGGCCGATGAATGTTTTCGCATGGGGTGATTATCCTGATCAGCGGGGGCATCGGCTTTTGGTGACAATGCGGCCTATGAATTCACTCGATGGCATCCGCGTTCTCGACCTGTCCCGCGTCCTCGCGGGCCCTTGGTGTACCCAGACTTTGGCCGACTTGGGGGCCGATGTGATCAAGATCGAGCGCCCCGGCGCTGGCGATGACACCCGCACTTGGGGCCCACCTTTTTTGAAAGACGCCCAAGGCCAAAACACGGCCGAAGCGGCTTATTACCTGGGCGCCAACCGCAACAAGCGTTCGCTGACCTGTGACATTGCCCAGCCCGATGGCCAAGCCCTGATCCGCGAACTGGTGCGCCATTGCGATGTGTTTGTAGAAAACTTCAAGGTGGGCGACATGGCTCGGTATGGCTTGGACTATGCCAGCATGAGCGCCTTGAACCCCAAGCTGGTGTATTGCAGTGTGACCGGGTTTGGCCAAACCGGACCTTACCGTGAGCGGGCAGGTTATGACTATGCGGTGCAAGGCATCGGTGGCTTGATGAGCGTCACGGGCGAGCGCGACGATCTGGGCGGTGGCCCCCAAAAAGTGGGGGTCGCGGTGGCCGACTTGTTCACCGGCATGTATGCCACCGTGGCCATCTTGGCAGCCCTTCGCCATGTCGAGCGCACGGGCCAAGGCCAACAAGTGGACATGGCCTTGCTGGACACCCAGGTGGCCATGCTGGCCAATTTGGGTTCCAACTACTTGGTCAGCGGCAAAGTGCCAGGCCGGGCTGGCAATGCGCACCAAAACATCGTGCCCTACCAAGTGTTTGAAGTGATGCCGCCTGCCGATGCTGCACCGGGTACTCGGGACCACCTGATCTTGGCAGTGGGCAACGACGGACAGTTCGCCAAGTTTTGCGCTGTGGCGGGCGTACCCAATTTGGCCAACGACCTGCGCTTTGCCCTCAACACCGATCGCGTGCGACACCGTGACGTGTTGGTGCCTTTGCTCGAGCGCATCATGAAAACCCGGAACAAAGCCGATTGGTTGGCGGCACTGGAAGCGGCCAAAGTGCCGTGCGGTGCCATCAACACCTTGAGCGAGGTGTTTGTCGATCCGCAAATCCAGGCACGTGGCATGGTGCAAACATGGCAACACCCCATCAAGGCCGACCTGCAACTGGTGGCCAGCCCCATCAAGATGAGCCTGACCCCCGTGCGCCAAGACTTGCCCCCGCCGATGCTGGGACAACACACGGCCGAGGTCTTGCGTGAGGTGTTGGGTTGGGACGCAGAACGACAAGGCGCGCTGCGCGGCAAAGGGGTGATTTGATGGCGCATTTTTTGTTGGTGCATGGTGCATGGCACGGGGCTTGGTGTTGGCAACGCGTCTTACCAGGCCTGATGGCTGCTGGGCACCGCGCCCACGCGGTCACCCTCACCGGCGTGGGGGAACGGGCACACCTGTTGCACCCGGGTATCGATCTGGAAACCCACATCACAGATGTGATGGCGGCCATGGATGCCGAAGAGCTGAATGACGTGGTTTTGGTGGTGCATTCTTATGCTGGCATGTTGGGCACGGCTGTAGCCGATCGCAGGCCCAAGCGTTTGCGCCATCTGGTGTATCTGGATGCGGTGCTGCCCAAACCTGGCGAAAGCTGGAGCAGCACGCACGCCAGCGCCACACGACAAGCCCGCATAGCGGCAGCTCAGGCAGATCCTCTGCACGCATTCCCTGCCCCCGACCCATCCGTGTTTGGCCTGAGTGATGACGACCACGCCTGGGTCTCCAGGCGTCAAACTCCTCAACCGGGCGGCCCGTACACCCATGTGCTGGCGTTTGACCCACAACGCGTGGCCAGCGTGCCGCGCACCTTCGTCAACTGCACTGCGCCCACCTTGGGGACCATTGACGTCAGCCGCCAACGCATGGTGGACCCCAAATTCTGGGATGGCGCTTGGCTGCCGGGCTCACGTGTGGTGAACATGTCGACCGGGCACGACCCCATGGTCAGCGACCCGGAAGGCCTTTTGCTGCACCTGTTGTCGGTGCTTTGAAGGCCGAAGGCGTGCAAACGGTTTAAACTTTCTGCCATGACAATGAACCGCTTGCGCTCATGGAGCCCTTTGTACCGCCGCTTGCTCCATGGTGGGGGCGCACTGGGCTTGAGCTGGGTGCTGTGGGGGTGCGCGGCAGAGCGTGCCCCTGATTCTTCTTTCGTGTTGCTGGACGGCTCCACCCTGAGCGCTCAGCAGTTGCAAGGTCAAGTGGCGTTGATCAACTTCTGGGCCACCAGTTGCACCTCGTGCGTGGCTGAGATGCCCGATCTGATCGCGACCCACCAAAAATTCAAAGCTCGGGGTTTCGACACGGTGGCCGTGGCCATGAGCTACGACCCACCGAGCTATGTGGTGAACTTTGCACAATCGCGGCAGTTGCCCTTCAAAGTGGCCCTCGACAACACCGGTGCGGTGGCTCGTGCTTGGGGCGATGTCAAGCTCACGCCAACCACCTTTTTGGTGAACAAGCGTGGCCAGATCGTCAAGCGTTTTGTCGGCACACCCGACTTTGTCGAACTGCATCAACTCATCGACAAATTGTTGGCCGAATCTTGATGCAGTTCTGAGGGTTCTGTCTTCCTTTGCGAGGCCCAGGGCCAGCTCATCGTCCCTTTTGAACCCCACCCAAACCTTGAACCTCTGTCAGTGTTCAGTCCTTGCGGAATGCATCGTGACATGCCTTGCACGACGCAGCAGCGGGGCCAAATGCAACTTTGAGCGCGTCGATGTTGCCTGCTTTGGCGGCTGTGTTGAGCTTGACCATTTCAGCTTGCATCTTGTCTGAAGCTTCTTTGTATTTAGCCGCTTCTTTCCAGATTTCAGGCTTGGCGCGTGTGTCGCCTTTGTCGGTGCCTTCACCGAATGCCGCCCATGGCAATTTGGACATGGCAGCTGCAATCTCTGCATTTTCTTGGGCCAGTTTGGCATCGTAGGGCGTTCTGCCATTGGCCATGGCGCCGACCCGGCCGAAGTGTGCCGCCATCACGTTGAAGCTGGCTTTGCGGTATTTGATGGCGTCTTCAGGCTTGGCAAACTGTGCCTGTGCTGGAACGGCCATGGTGATGGCCAGCAATGTGCCGATGATGCTCAATGTGTGTTTCATGTTTGACTCCGATCAGTTGAAACGGTTGCATAAGGTTTATGCTGTCGCAGTCTCGCATAATTCCCCCATCTTTGCACCCTTGAAAGTGTCTATGGTCACTGTCCGCATTTGGGATTTGCCCACCCGTGTTTTCCATGGGGCTCTGGCGCTTTGTGTGTTGGGCTTGTTGGTCTCGGCCGAATTGGGCGGTAATGCCATGGTGTGGCACTTTCGCTTTGGTTTCGCTGTTTTGACACTTTTGCTTTTCAGATTGGCTTGGGGCTTGGTGGGCGGCCATTGGTCACGCTGGGCGCAGTTTCCCCTTCATCCCGCCTCTGTTGTGGCGTATTTAAAAGGTCGCTCCCTGCTTCTTTGGGCGGGACACAACCCCTTGGGTTCGTGGTCTGTCGTTTTCTTGATGCTGGTTTTGACACTTCAGGTGGCCACCGGTTTGATCAGCGATGATGAGATTGCCAATGTCGGACCATTGTCTTTTTTGGTGGCTGGTCGCTGGGTGTCATGGGCCACGTCTTGGCATAAGGACTGGGGCCAGTTGCTGGTGATGGCGCTGGTGATTTTGCATCTGTCGGCATTGGTTTGGTACCGCTTCAAGAAGAAGATCTCCTTGGTGCCCGCCATGCTGCATGGCGACAAGTCCCTCCCTGAAGCCGTCACAGCATCGAAAGACCATGCTGCGCAGCGGCTCTTGGCCTTTGTTTTGTTGGTGTTGTCTGCTTTGGCCGTCTATTTTCTGGTCACCATCAGGCCTTGAAATCGGCTTTACACTGTCATTTTTTTAACTGTGGATGAAGCCCTTGCCTTCTGCTTTGCCTTCCATTTTGCTGCGTGCGCCAGCGTCCTCGCAAGATTGGGTGCAGACCCGTGCACTTTTTATGGACTACGCCGCTTCTCTTCAAGTGGATTTGGCTTTTCAAGAATTTGAGAAAGAGCTTGCCGAACTGCCTGGCGAGTACACAGCACCGCGCGGTGCGTTGGTGTTGGCTTTTGTCGAGGGTGAGCCGGCGGGTTGTTGTGCTTTGCGTCCCCTCGACAGCTCTGACTATGCCAATGCAGCCGAGATGAAACGCTTGTATGTTCGCCCTGCTTTTCGCGGTCAAGGTCTCGGTCGTTTGTTGACCGAAGCCATTTTGGATGCCGCGCGGCATGCCGACTACAGCTGCGTGTTGTTGGACACTTTGGACGACATGGAATCAGCCCGTGCGCTGTATGAAGACCTTGGATTTGAAGAGATCCCACCCTACTATCACAACCCCAATGCGGGTGCACATTACCTCAAAGTTGAGATCGAGTAACCGGGTTCTGAACACTGCCCAGTTTTAGCCATCTTTGCACCCAACTAAAAAAGGGACCCAAGGTCCCTTTTTTTGATTTCAAGGCCGATTAGCCTTTGGCTTGTGCCAACAATGTGGCCGCATCGCTGACTTCAAATTTTCCAGGACCTTCCACGTTCAACACGGCGACAGCGCCGTCTTTGACCAGCATCGAGTAACGGTTGCTGCGCAAGCCCATGCCGCGCGCGGTCAGGTCCAAGGTCAAGCCTGTACCTTTGCTGAAATCAGCACTGCCGTCACCCAACATGCGCACTTTGGCGCCGGTCTTTTGCTCACGTGCCCATGCGCCCATCACAAAAGCATCGTTCACGCTGACACACCAGATTTCATCAACGCCGGCGGCCTTCAAAGCGTCATGGTGCTCCACATAACCGGGCACGTGCTTGGCCGAGCAAGTGGGTGTGAAAGCGCCTGGCAAGGCAAAAATGGCAATGGTTTTGCCAGCAGCAGCTTGGGCCACATCCACTGGGTTGGGGCCAATGCTGCAACCATTGCCTTCAACTTCTACAAATTCCGTCAACGTCACGGCAGGCAATTTGTCTCCAACTTTGATCATCTGAATCTCCTGAGGGGTGTATAGGCCAAATGGCCAAGTAAAAAAAAACGACCCACTATTGTGGGTCGTTTTCTGAAAGTTTGCTGAGGTCTGACTTTTGGGCTTAGACGGCAGCAGCCTTCTGAACCAGGCGAGTCGCCACCCAGTTTTTGGTCTTCGAAATCGGACGGCTTTCCGTGATTTCGATGGTGTCACCGAGGTGGAATTCACCAGTCTCGTCGTGTGCGTGGTACTTGCTCGACTTGGCCACGATCTTGCCGTAGAGCGCGTGTTTCACACGACGCTCGACCAGCACGGTCACGGTTTTGGCGCGCTTGTCGCTGACCACCTTGCCAATCAAGGTGCGCTTGAGGGATGTTTTAGCTTCCGTCATGGTCACTCCTTACTTGGCGGCTTGCTTTTGGGCAAGGATGGTTTTGGCACGGGCGATGGCACGGCGAGTCTGGCTCATCGTTCCAGTGTTGCCGAGTTGTTGTGTGGCTTTTTGCATACGCAGGCCAAAGTGGGCTTTTTGCAGCGCTTTGATCTCGTCTTTCACACCAGCAACGTCTTTTTGGCGCAATTCAGCAGCATTCATTTCTTGTTTCTCCTGAATTATTGGCCAATCATGCGGGCCACAAATGTGGTGCGCAAGGGCAGCTTGGCAGCGGCCAATTTGAAGGCTTCACGGGCCAACTCTTCGGGCACGCCTACGATTTCGTAGAGCACCTTACCGGGTTGGATCTCAGCCACGTAGTACTCGGGGTTACCTTTGCCGTTACCCATACGCACTTCAGCAGGCTTGGTGGAGATCGGCTTGTCAGGGAACACTCGAATCCAGATGCGGCCGCCACGCTTGACGTGACGAGAAATCGCACGACGTGCGGCTTCGATCTGACGGGCCGTCAAACGGCCACGGTCTGTGGACTTCAGGCCAAAGTCACCGAACGCCACCGTGTTGCCACGGGTAGCGATGCCGGTGTTGCGGCCTTTCTGTTCCTTGCGGAACTTTCTGCGAGCAGGTTGCAGCATGTAATTACTCCTTATTGACCGTCAGCTGCTGCAGCTGGCGCGGCGACTGTGCGTACGCGCTTAACGGCGGGTTTGGCATCACCACCCGCACCGGCTGGCTTGTCGCTGCCGTCGGTAGGTGCTGTATTGGTGCCTGCGGGGCGACGTGGACCACCACGGCGATCGCCTGCGGGGCGCTCACCAGGACGGGCATCGCGACGTGGGCCGCGTGGGCGGCGCTCTTCTTCGGCACGAGGCTCAGCCAAAGCTGGCGCATCGTTGCGACCCAAAGTGTCACCCTTGTAGACCCAGACCTTGACGCCGATGACGCCATAAGTGGTTTTGGCTTCGGAAGTGGCGTAGTCGATGTCAGCGCGCAGGGTGTGCAATGGCACACGACCTTCGCGATACCACTCGGTACGCGCAATTTCGATGCCGTTCAAACGGCCAGCCGACATGATCTTGATGCCTTGGGCACCCAGACGCATGGCGTTTTGCATGGCGCGCTTCATGGCACGGCGGAACATGATGCGTTTTTCGAGCTGCTGGGTGATGCTGTCTGCAATCAGTTGCGCATCGATTTCGGGCTTGCGCACTTCTTCGATGTTGACGGCCACAGGCACGCCCATGCGAACAGCGAGTTCCTTCTTGAGCAACTCGATGTCTTCGCCCTTCTTGCCGATCACCACACCCGGACGAGCCGAGAAGATGGTGATGCGTGCACTCTTGGCTGGACGCTCGATCAGCACGCGGGAAACCGCTGCATTCTTGAGCTTGGCCTTGAGGTACTCACGCACCTTGATGTCTTCGGCCAGCATGCCGGCGAAGTCTTTGTTGCTGGCGTACCAACGGCTGGACCAGTTACGGCTGACGGCCAAACGGAAGCCGGTAGGATGGATTTTTTGTCCCATGTTTCTTCCCTGGCTTAGTTGCCGACCGTCACATACACATGGCATGTGGGTTTACTGATGCGGTTGCCACGGCCTTTGGCGCGGGCTGTGAAACGCTTGAGCGTGGTGCCTTGTTCGACGTAGATGGTTTTCACCTTCAACTCGTCGATGTCGGCGCCGTCGTTGTGTTCAGCGTTGGCGATAGCAGACTCTAGAACCTTCTTGACGATGCCCGCAGCTTTTTTCTGCGTGAACGTCAGGATGTTCAGAGCTTGATCCACTTTTTTACCGCGAATCAAATCGGCGACCAAGCGGCCTTTATCGACCGACAAACGGACGCCCCGGAGGACTGCACGTGTTTCCATGGTCTTTCCTTATTTCTTTTGGACTTTTTTGTCCGCAGGGTGACCCTTGAATGTCCGGGTCAGTGCGAATTCGCCCAATTTGTGGCCCACCATTTGGTCGGTCACATAAACAGGAACGTGTTGCTTGCCGTTGTGAACGGCGATGGTCAGACCGATGAAATCGGGCAAAACCATGGAACGACGCGACCATGTCTTCACGGGCTTTTTATCTTTGGTGGCAACGGCTTTTTCAACCTTGGCCAACAAGTGGTGGTCAACGAATGGACCCTTTTTGAGAGAGCGTGTCATTGTCTAACCCTTACTTCTTGCGACGCGACACGATCATGACCTGAGTGCGCTTGTTGTTACGGGTACGGTAGCCCTTGGTGAGGTTGCCCCACGGGTCTACTGCATGACGGCCTTCGCCGGTACGGCCTTCGCCACCACCGTGCGGGTGATCCACTGGGTTCATGGCCACGCCACGAACGGTTGGGCGGATACCCATCCAGCGCTTGACACCGGCCTTGCCCAATTGGCGCAGGCTGTGCTCTTCGTTGGCGACTTCACCAATGGTTGCACGGCACTCGATGTGGATCTTGCGAACTTCACCGGAGCGCATACGCACTTGAGCGTAGATGCCTTCGCGCGCCAGCAAAGTGGCCGAAGCACCTGCCGAGCGAGCGATCTGAGCACCCGCACCAGGCTTGAGCTCAATGCAGTGGATGGTCGAACCCACTGGAATGTTGCGAATTGGCAAAGTGTTGCCTGCGCGGATGGGGGCTTCTGCACCCGACATCAACGTAGCACCAGCCTCAATGCCACGAGGGGCAATGATGTAGCGACGCTCGCCATCGGCGTAGCACAGCAAAGCGATGTGCGCGGTACGGTTAGGGTCGTACTCAATGCGCTCGACCTTGGCCGGAATCGCATCTTTATTACGCTTGAAATCAACCACGCGGTAGTGGTGCTTGTGACCACCGCCTTTGTGGCGTGTTGTGATGTGACCGTTGTTGTTACGGCCCGACTTCTGGTGCTGGGGTTCCAGCAACGGCGCGTAAGCTTCACCTTTGTGCAGGTGGTCACGCGTGACTTTCACCACGCCACGACGGCCTGGGGATGTCGGTTTGATCTTGATGACAGCCATGATTACGCGGCCTCCCCAGACAGGTTCAGCTCTTGACCTGGTTGCAGCGTGACATAGGCTTTGCGAATGTTGTCGCGACGGCCGATGTTTTTGCCAAAACGCTTGGTCTTGCCCTTGGTATTCACCACAGAGACGCCTTTGACCTCGACCTTGAACATCAATTCCACTGCGGCTTTGATTTCAGGCTTGGTAGCATCCTGCAGCACTTTGAATGTCACGGCGTTGGACTTTTCAGCCACCATGGTGGCCTTTTCGGACACGATGGGAGCCACCAACACGGACATCAGACGACCTTCGTCGAACTTCACGGCGCTCATGCAAACATCTCCTTGAGTTTGTCCATGGCACCTTTGGTCACGAGGACTTTCTTGAAGTTCACCAAAGACACGGGATCTGCGTAACGAGGCTCAACAATCAGAATATTGATCAGGTTGCGCGAAGCCAAGTACAGGTTTTCGTCGACTTCGTCGGCGATCACCAGCACGTTGTCGAGACTCATGGCCTTGAACTTGGCAGCGAGCTGCTTGGTTTTGGGCGTCTCAACCTTAAAGGAATCCACCACAGCCAGACGGCCTTCGCGGGCCAACTGGGAGAAGATCGAAGCCATACCCGCGCGGTACATCTTTTTGTTGATCTTCTGAGTGAAGTTTTCGTCGGGCATGTTCGGGAAAATCCGACCACCGCCACGCCACAAAGGCGAGGAAGTCATACCCGCACGTGCGCGACCCGTGCCTTTTTGTTTAAAAGGCTTCTTGGTCGAGTGGTGAACTTGTTCACGGTCTTTTTGAGCGCGGGTGCCTTGACGGGCATTGGCCTGATAAGCCACCACGATTTGGTGGATCAGGGCTTCGTTGTATTCACGACCGAACACGGTTTCAGGCGCATCCACTTTGGAAGCGGCTTGACCTTGGTCGTTCAGGAGTTCGAGCTGCATCAGTTCGCTCCTTTGGCTTTGATGGCGGGACGCACGGTCACGAAGCCACCCTTGGAGCCAGGGATGGCACCTTTGACCATCAACAGGCCACGGGCTTCGTCGACGCGGATAACAGCGAGGTTCTGCGTGGTGCAGGTCACATCACCGCGATGGCCGGACATTTTCTTGCCAGGGAACACGCGGCCGGGATCTTGCGCCATCGAAATCGAACCGGGCACGTTGTGCGAACGGCTGTTACCGTGCGATGCGCGTTGCGATTTGAAGTTGTGACGCTTGATCGTGCCGGTGAAGCCTTTACCGATGGAAGTGCCTTGCACGTCCACTTTCTGGCCCACAGCAAACACAGCAGCAACGGGCACAGTCGCGCCAGCGGCGTACTGGGCAGCCATGTCGGCGGTCACTCGGAATTCTTGAATGATTTCACCGGCTTCAACACCGGCTTTGGCCAGGTGACCAGCGATGGGCTTGGTCACGCGCGATGCCTTGCGGGCACCAAATGTCACTTGCAAAGCGACATAGCCATCGTTCTCTTGGGTTTTGACCTGGGATACACGGTTGTTCGACACATCCAACACTGTGACAGGAACGGAATCCCCATCATCAGTGAACAGACGCATCATGCCCACCTTGCGACCCAGCAACCCGAGGGAGTTGCTCAGACTCATTGTTTTCTCCAAAACTTTCACCGTGTCCACTTCAATTGGCAGCCACGTTTGGTGTGTGAAAGACTGTTAATAAATCTCACCTCAAATTGAGGCGAGCCTGAAATTATAGCCCGACTCGCCATTTCTGGCAAATCGGGGTTTTTTCAAGTATTTGGGTGACCTTTCAGCCACCCCCAAGCGCATCACTGCAGCTTGATTTCGACGTCCACGCCAGCGGGCAGATCGAGTTTCATCAGGGCGTCCACAGTTTTGTCTGTGGGGTCCACGATGTCCATCAAACGCTGGTGCGTGCGGATTTCCAACTGGTCTCGGCTGGTCTTGTTGACGTGCGGCGAGCGCAGGATGTCAAAACGCTTCATGCGTGTTGGCAAAGGCACGGGGCCCTTGACAATCGCACCCGTGCGCTTGGCGGTGTCAACGATCTCGGCAGCGGACTGGTCGATCAGTTTGTAGTCAAACGCCTTCAGGCGAATGCGAATTTTTTGCTTGGATGACATGTCAATTCCTTGTGGTAAGTGTTCTGCTTGCAGAGCGCAAAGGCATTGCCTTTGCGCCACTGCGCCACAAAAGAATTAAGCAATGATCTTGGCCACGACGCCCGCGCCAACGGTGCGGCCACCTTCACGGATGGCAAAGCGCAAGCCCTCTTCCATCGCAATGGGGTTGATCAACTTCACAGTGATCGACACG
>JAJTEW010000010.1 GCA_021299875.1 Comamonadaceae bacterium
CGGGCTTGCTGCAATACATCGTGAGCTTTCGCAACCACAACGAGTTTCATGAGCAATGCGTGGAACGCATCTTCATGGACATCTGGACGCGCTGCAAACCCACCACCCTGACGGTGTACGCCCGCTACACCCGGCGCGGCGGGCTGGACATCAACCCCTGGCGTACCAGTGCACCGGGCAAGTTGCCGCCCAATGTGCGCACGGCGCGGCAATAAAACAGGTCGCTGGGCGTTCTCTTTTTACGCCGCAAATCCTTCCTGCAGCGTGGTCAGCGCGGCCGTCTACGTCTTGGCGGACACGGCGTCCAGCCGCTTGACTAATCGTTCTTTGTCAACCTCCGAAGCTGATCCAACACAATTAAGCCCTTGGTTCCAGCATGGGTGACAGGCATCAGTTCTGAAGTTTTGCTCAATTTGTCTTTTGACGCATTTGAGGCGGCTCAGCGGCCCACCCCTTCGAGCACATTCACCGTGTTCCCCCCCCCCCACCTCGGCCACGGCGTAACCCCCTTCAAAGGTCAGCACCGTGGGCAGCCCGAGTTGAGCGATGGCGCGGCCCACTTGCAGGTAATCGGCCGAGCGCAGTTTAAAACCCGAGATCGGGTCACCCTCAAACGTGTCCAGCCCCAGCGGCACCACCAGCGCTTGTGGTGCAAAGTCGCTCACCGCTTGCAAGGCGGTTTGCAGCGCAACTCACCAAACCTCAAACCCTGTGCCGCGTGGCAGCGGCAAGTTCAGGTTGAAGCCTTCTCCCGCCGCATGGCCGCGCTCGTCGGCATGGCCCAAAAAGAAGGGGTATTCGGTGCGCGGGTCGCCGTGGATGGAGGCGGTGAACACATCGCTGCGCTCGTAAAAACAAGTTTGCGTGCCGTTGCCATGGTGGTAGTCCACATCCAGGACGGCTATGCGCGCCAGCCCACCGTCGCGCAAAGTTGAGCGGCGGCACATCGGTGCGAAAGCCGTACCTGGCGGCCAGCGGCCAAACCGAGGGCAGGGCGTCCACCGACGCATTGGCCGGGTCCAGTGCGACCCAGTCGCTCTAGGCGCGGGCCAAAAAGTCCAGATAGTCGGCGCTGTGCACTGGGTGCAAAGCGTCATCTAAGGGCAAGTTGGTTGCAGGCACATGCAAACTGCCCACAGGCCGCCGCGCCAGTTCGTCCAACACATGTTGCAAGCGCTCCGGCACTTCATGGCAATCGACCATGCGGCCGCGAAACATTTCTTGGCGGCCTGCGTGTTGGGCGTGGTGCGTGTTGTGGAAGATTTTCATTTCAAAGCATCAACCAAACTCTCGAAACCCTTTGAGCGGGGGCAGCGGCGCAAACTTGGCCTCGCGTTTTTGTTGCAGGGCGCTGATGGCTTCGCGCACATTCGCGTTGCTCCAGATGGCGCCTTGCAGCCAGCCCATGTGGCGCAGGCTGTCTTCGGTGCTGTGGTCGCGGGCGTAGTGCAGCACTTGCTTGGTGCCCCAAATGGCCACGGGCGGTTTGCTGGCGATCTCTTTGGCCGCTTGCAGGGCGGCAGCCACGGTGGCTTCGTGGGTGGGCAGCACCTCGTTCACCAGTCCGTGGGTCAGCGCTTGGTCGGCGCCCAGGCGCCTGCCGGTGTAAGCCAGTTCTTTGACCAGCGCCATGGGCAGCAGCTTGGGCAGGCGCTGCAGCGTGCCCACGTCGGCCACCATGCCGATGTTGATTTCTTGGATGCAGAAGAACGCATCGGCCGAGGCGTAGCGCATGCAGCAGGCGGTGACCATGTCCACCGCGCCGCCAATGCAGCCGCCCTGGATGGCCGCGATGACCGGGATGCGCAGTTCTTCGAGCAGGGTGAAGGTGTGCTGCATGTCGGTCAGCAGGTCGTACACGGCTGAGCGGCCTTCGGCGCTGCTGTCGTCCATTTGGATGGCGCTGCCAAAGGTCTGCAGGTCCATGCCCGCGCTGAAGTGTTTGCCCGTGCTCGAGATCACCAGCGCACGGGCGGTGCCCGCTTTGTGGATGTCTGTCAGCACCTCGTGCAGCTCGCGCCAAAAAGTGGGGTGCATGGTGTTCATCGCCTCGGGGCGGTTCAGCACCAAGTGGGCGATGTGATTTTCAGTCGAGAGGGAAAAGCAGCTGAGTTTGTCCATGGTCATTCACTTGAGGAGGGTCTTGATCGGGTGGTTCACTGTAAGCGGCGATGGGGGGCTGGGCTGTCCCGGCTTTGACCAAGGAGCCCACCCGCACACCCAGCAGCCTTATGCGGCGTGACAGGTCCACGCGTTTGAGGCACTGGCCTGCGATTTGCCGGATTTGTTTGGCATCGGCGGTGTATTCGGCCAGGGTCTGGTCACGCGTCACGGCCTGGAAGTTGTCGTAGCGCAGTTTGATGCCGATGGTTTTGCCTTCGTAGCCTTTGCGATGCAGATCGGTCGCCACCTGCTGGCACAGCCGGGTGAAGACGGCCCCGAGTTCTTCGCGGTCGCGCACGGCGTGCAGGTCGCGCTCAAAGGTGGTTTCACGGCTCATGCTGACGGGTTCGCTCTCGGTTTCTACCGGGCGGTCGTCGCGTCCCCATGACGCCTCGTGCAGCCAGGCGCCGTAGCTTTTGCCAAAGTTTTCCACCAGCCAGTGCTGTTCGCGTGCGGCCAGGTCGCCGATGGTGTGGATGCCAAAGCCCTTGAGCTTTTCATCGGCCTTGGGGCCCACGCCGTTGATCTTGCGGCAGGCCAGCGGCCAGATCAGGGTTTGCAGGTCAGCCTCGTGCACGACCGAGATACCGTTGGGTTTGTGGAACTCGCTGGCCATTTTGGCGATGAGTTTGTTGGGCGCGACGCCCACCGAGCAGGTCAGGCCTGTGGCCTCAAAAATGCTTTTTTGGATCAAGCGCGCCAGCACGCGTCCGCCTTCGCGCTGGCCGCCGGGCACGTCGGTGAAGTCGATGTACACCTCGTCCACGCCACGGTCTTGCATGACGGGGGCGATGTCGGTGATGATGCTTTTGAAGGTGCGCGAGAAATGTCGATAGCGGTCAAAGTCAACAGGCAACAGAATGGCTTGCGGGCAGAGCTTGGCGGCCTTCATCAGGCCCATGGCCGAGCCGATGCCGAACTGCCGCGCCGCATAGGTGGCGGTGGTGATCACGCCGCGCCCGGTGTAGCCCTCGATGCACGGAAAAAAATCGACGGGAATGCGTTCCAACCGCTCGACAAAGCTGTCTTCGGTCCACTCGCCATCGGGGTAGGCCGCTTGCAGCTTGCCCAGCAGGTCGTCTTCTTTGCGCCTGCCGCCTCCAATGACCACCGGCAAGCCCTTGAGCTGCGGGTAGCGCAGCAACTCGCAGGACGCGTAAAACGCGTCCATGTCGAGGTGGGCAATGCGCCGTGGCAAAGCGGTCAGGCCTTCGGATAGGTGCCCGGCAACAAGATGTTGGTGTTGACATTCTGGATGTCGGTATGGCCGCAAAAGGCCATGGTGATGTCCAGCTCTTTGTGGATGATTTGCAGGGCCTTGGTCACGCCTGCTTCACCCATGGCGCCCAGGCCGTAGGCCATGGCGCGGCCGATCATGGTGCCTTTGGCGCCCAGCGCCCAGGCCTTGAGCACGTCTTGGCCGCTGCGGATGCCGCCGTCCATCCAGACTTCGATCTGGTCGCCTACAGCCGCCACTATTGATGGCAGGGCTTCGATGCTGCTGGGCGCGCCGTCGAGTTGGCGGCCGCCGTGGTTGCTGACCACAATCGCGTCAGCGCCGCTGGCCACGGCCAACTTGGCGTCTTCCACGTCCATGATGCCCTTGAGGATCAACTTGCCGCCCCATTGTTTTTTGACCCAGGCGATGTCTTCCCAATTCAGGGTTGGGTCAAACTGCTCGTTGGTCCACGAGGCGAGTGACTTCATGTTGCTCACCGCCTTGACGTGGCCGACCAAGTTGCCAAAGGTGTGGCGGCGGGTAGCAGCCATGCCTAAGCACCAGCGCGGCTTGGTCATCAGGTTGATGATGTTGGCCAAAGTGGGGCGGGGTGGCGCGGTCAGGCCGTTTTTGAGGTCTTTGTGGCGCTGGCCGATGACTTGCAAATCGAGTGTGAGCACCATGGCGCTGACGTTGGCGGCCTTGCAGCGGTCAATCATGCGGGCCATGGCCTCGCGGTCGCGCATCATGTACAGCTGGAACCAAAAGGGCGCTTGGGTGTGGGCCGCGATGTCTTCAATCGAGCAGATGCTCATGGTGGACAGCGTGAAGGGGATGCCGAACTTTTTGGCGGCCATGGCGGCGTGCATTTCGCCATCGGCATGTTGCATGCCGGTCAGCCCCACAGGGGCGATGCACACGGGCATTTTGGTGTCGATGCCCACCATCTGGGTGGCGGTGCTGCGGTTCTCCATGTTGACCGCCACGCGCTGGCGCAGTTTGATCTTTTGAAAGTCGTCTTCGTTGGCGCGGTAGGTGCCCTCGGTCCAGGAGCCGCTGTCGGCGTAGTCATAAAACATGCGCGGCACGCGCTTTTCGGCCAAAACGCGCAGGTCTTCAATGGTGGTGATCACGGGCATGGGTTGTCTCCGGCAGTGGGGCAAGCGATTTTAGAAAGTCGCCCATGGTAGCCGCAGGCCTTGCCGGGCGCTGTGAAACTTGGGACAGCCCGTTTGAAATTTCTTGTGGGCCGTGAATTCAGCCGTGGGGCGTTGCCTTGACGAATGCGCCGCCTTGGTAAATGGCGGCCGGGTCTTGCTTGTCGATGGTTTGTTGACGGGCTTCAACGGTCGGGCGGAACACGTCGGACGAATCCAGCGGGCGGTAACCGATGTGTTTGGCGTGCGTGTTGTCCCACCAGGTGGTCTGGTTGTCCGACATGCCGTAGATGATGCTGTGGCCCACGATGGGGGCGGTGAGCGCGGCCACCACCAGGCGCTCCAGGTCGTCAAAGCTCAGCCAGGTGGCCAGCATGCGGCGGTCTTTGGGTTCGGCAAACGAAGAGCCGATGCGCAGGCTCACGGTCTCGATGCCCCAGCGGTCCCAGTAAAGTTGGGCCAGGTCTTCGCCAAATGCTTTGGACAGGCCATAAAAGCCGTCGGGCTTGGGTGGCATGCGGGTGTTGACGACCTCGTCTTGCCGGTAAAAACCGGTCACATGGTTGGAACTGGCGAACACGATGCGCTTGACCCCTTTCAGGCGAACGGCCTCGTACAGGTTGACCATGCCCACGATGTTGCCGGCCAAAATCGGGTCCCAAGGCTGTTCGGTCGAGACGCCGCCCATGTGCACCACGGCGCTCACGCCGTCGAGCAAGGCCATCATCTGGTCTTTGTCTTCCAGGGAGGCGAGTTGGACTTCCTCTCCGGCCGTTGCAGGGGCCAAATCGCGGCGGTGGCTCACGCGCAGGACATCGCAATAGGCTTTCAGGCGAGGACGCAACACTTGCCCCAAGTTGCCGCCAGCGCCCGTGAGCAACAA
Source organism: Comamonadaceae bacterium (assembly GCA_021299875.1). Taxonomy (GTDB): domain Bacteria; phylum Pseudomonadota; class Gammaproteobacteria; order Burkholderiales; family Burkholderiaceae_C; genus Limnohabitans_A. The sequence continues at coordinate 5,423 of JAJTEW010000010.1, forward strand.
GCGGGGAAATTGGATGGCGGAGGCGGGGGTGGTCAGCATGTCTTGTGTCCTGTTCAGGATTTGAAACGGCCAGCCAAAGCGGTAGCGCTGTCGCGCAGCACGTTTTGGTCGGCACCCACGGCCACAAACAGGCAGCCTTGGTCCACATAGTGTTTGGCCAGGGCTTCGTCGCCGGTCAAGATGCCCGCAGCTTTGCCGCAGGCCTTGATGCGGGCAATCGATTCGTCAATGACTTTCAGAACATCCGGGTGTTTCGGGTTGCCCAGGTGTCCAAGCGCTGCCGACAAGTCGCCGGGGCCGATGAACACGCCGTCTACCCCGTCTACATTGGCAATGGCTTCTATGTTTTGCAGGCCCAAAACGGTTTCGACCTGAAGCAAAACACAAATCTCGTCGCTGCTTTTCTGAGCATAGCCTTTGACGCGGCCATAGTGGCTGGCGCGTGGCGCACCTGCATAACCGCGTACGCCGTGGGGCGGGTAACGGGTGTAGGACACGGCCTGCAGGGCTTCTTCCTCGGTCTGGATGTAGGGCACCAACAGGGTTTGCACGCCCACATCGAGCAAGCGCTTGAAGGTCACCATGTCGTTCCATGGCGGGCGCACGATGGCAGTGGTGGGGCTGCCTTTCATGGCTTGCAATTGCGCCACGATTTCCGTCAAGTCGTTGGGCGAGTGCTCCATGTCGAGCAACAGCCAGTCAAAGTTGCAATGCGCCAGGATCTCGGTGCTGATGTTGCTGCACAGGTGTGACCACAGGCCGATCTGCTTTTGACCGGATTGGATGGCGTGTTTGAAATGGTTGATGGGCATGTCCATGGTGTTTGTCTCTCTTGATGAAGGGCAGGTGGTTCAGTTGTCTGCAATTTGGAAATTGGCAGCGATTTCTAGCGCACGCACGATGCCCGAGTGGTCCCAGCTCGCGCCGCCGTGCGCCACGCAACTGTTCATCAGTTGCTGCGCGTTGGCCGTGTTGGGCAGGCTCAGGCCCATGGCCTTGGCGCCTTCCAGCGCCAGGTTCAGGTCTTTCTGGTGCAGCTCGATGCGAAACCCCGGGGTGAAGGTGCGCTTGATCATGCGCTCGCCATGCAACTCCAGAATGCGGCTGGTGGCCAAGCCGCCCATCAGGGCTTGGCGAACTTTGGCAGGGTCGGCACCGGCTTTGGCAGCAAACAGCAAGGCCTCGCCAACGGCCTCGATGTTGAGGGCCACGATGATCTGGTTGGCCACTTTGCAGGTCTGGCCGCTGCCGTTGTCACCGATCAGGGTGATGTTTTTGCCCATCAAAGCGAACAGGGGTTGCACTTGGTTGAAAGTCGCCTCGCTGCCACCGACCATGATGGTCAGGCTGGCTGCTTTGGCGCCCACTTCGCCGCCGGACACCGGAGCGTCCAGATACTCGCAACCCAGTGCGTTGATCTTGGCTGCGAAGGCCTTGGTGGCGATGGGCGAGATGGAGCTCATGTCCACCACCGTTTTGCCTGCGCTCAAGCCTTTGGCCACACCCTGATTGCCAAACAGCACGTCTTGCACATGCGGGGTGTCGGGCACCATGGTGAAAATGATGTTGGCTTTTTGTGCAACTTCGGCCGGGCTGGCGCAGGCTTTAGCGCCCTGTTCGAGCACGGCAGCAGGCACGCCGCTGCGCGAAAAAGCAAAGACTTCGTGGCCGCCCGCGAGCAGGTGCCCGGCCATGGGCACGCCCATGATGCCCAAGCCGATGAATCCGAGTTTCATGTTTTTCCTTTGAGTTGAATGGCCCGGGTGCTCAGCGCACCATGCAAGGCATCTTGTGGTTGAACTTCCAGCCGGGGATCAGGTACTGCATGGCGATGGCATCGTTGCGTGCGCCCAGACCGTGTTGCTGGTAAAGCTGATTGGCTTTCATCACCGCGTCCATGTCGACCTCGATGCCCAAGCCGGGCTTGGCGGGCACATCCACATAGCCATCCCGGATTTGCAGCGGGTCTTGGGTCAGGAACTGGCCGTCTTGCCAGATCCAGTGCGTGTCAATGGCCGTGACTTTGCCCGGTGCTGCCGCAGCACATTGGGTGAACATGGCCAGCGAAATGTCAAAGTGGTTGTTGGAGTGCGAACCCCAGGTCAGGTCGTACATCTGGCAAAGCTGCGCCACACGCACCGAGCCTTGCAGCGTCCAAAAATGCGGGTCGGCCAGCGGAATGTCGACCGACTGCAGTTGGATGCTGTGGGCCATCTCGCGCCAGTCGGTGGCCACCATGTTGGTGGCGGTGAGCAAGCCCGTGGCACGGCGGAATTCAGCCATGACCTCGCGGCCCGAGAACACGCCTTCTGAACCGCAAGGGTCTTCGGCATAAGCCATGGTGCTGCGGTGGTCGCGCAAGAGGCGAACGGCGTCTTTGAGCAGCCAGCCGCCGTTGGGGTCGAGCGTGATGCGGGCCTTCGGAAAGCGCTCGTGCAGCGCCACCACCGCCTCGACCTCTTCTTCGCCGCGCAGCACGCCGCCCTTGAGTTTGAAGTCCTGAAAGCCATAGCGGGCCTGCGCGGCTTCCGCCAAGCGCACCACGGCTTCGGCGGTCATGGCTTTTTCGTGGCGCAGACGCAGCCAGTCGTCGGCCTGGTTGGGCTCACTGCGGTAGGCCAGGTCGGTCTGTTGGCGGTCACCCACATAGAACAGATAGCCCAGCATTTGCACGCGGCTGCGTTGTTGCCCATCGCCCAAAAGTGCGCAAACCGGCACGTTCAGGTGTTGGCCCAACAAATCCAGCAAAGCCGATTCGACCGCGGTGACGGCATGGATGGTGGTGCGCAGGTCAAAGGTCTGGTTGCCCCGGCCGCCGCTGTCGCGGTCGGCAAACTGCTGACGCATGGTGTTGAGCACGCTGTTGTAATTGCCAATGGCTTGCCCTTCGATCAGGGGGCGGGCGTCTTCGAGGGTTTGGCGGATTTTTTCGCCACCGGGCACTTCGCCCAGGCCTGTGTGGCCCGATGAGTCGGTCAGGATGACGATGTTGCGGGTGAAAAAAGGACCGTGCGCGCCGCTGAGGTTCATCAGCATGCCGTCGTGGCCCGCCACGGGGATCACCTGCATGCGGGTGATGTTGGGGGTGTGTTGGGGTGTCATGGTGTTGGGCTTCAAGTCAATAGACATCGTACAACATGCCGGTGCATTCTCCATTGGGGAAAACGTGGGTGCTTTGCGGCTCGCGGATTCAAATCGGGCTGTCGGGGTCGCTTTTGCGCAGACGTTCACGGCTGTTGGCCAGATGGGTGCGCATGGCGGCTCTGGCGGCTTCAACGTCCTGTTCGGCAATGGCGTTGTAGATGCTTTCATGTTCCTGGTTCACGCGCCGCAGGTAGTTTTGTCGCTCCGGGTCCGTGGTCAGGATGCTGCTGATGCGGGCGCGGGGAATAACGCCTGCCCCCAGAGAATGCATCAGGTCGACAAAGTGGTGGTTTTGGGTGGCCCGTGCAATTTCCTGATGAAACTGGTGGTCAGCAATCACGGCGTCGCGGCCTTCTTCTAGGGCATTGTTGAATGCCTGAAGTGCCAATTTCAATTCAGATAAATTTTCGGGCGTGCGACGCACAGCTGCCAAAGCGGCGGCTTCGGTTTCCACGCTGATGCGGAATTCGAGCAGGGCAATGACCTCTCGCAGCGTGCCCATGTGCTCAGGACTGATTCGGAAAGACGGGTGTTCACTTTTGGGTAGGACAAAGGTGCCAATGCCATGGCGGGTGTCGACCCAACCCGAGGCTTGCAGCCGCGAAATCGCTTCGCGCACCACAGTGCGGCTCACGCCAAAGTCTTTCATGATGGCCGCTTCGGTTGGCAGTTTGTCACCAGCGCTGAGTCGACCGCTGCGGATTTGCTCGGTCATGGCCTGGACCAGTTTGACGGCAAGGCCGCCAGGTTTTTTCAATGAAATGGTGGAGGCATCCATGGGTAATCCCTAGCTGTCTGAATGTCGAAGCTCGACGATAATTAGGTTTGAATTGTACGACAACTGATGACTTGATGCTGAGTTTTCAATGTTTCAGTAGGTGTCAATTTCTTTCAACTTTTCAAAGGAGACAGCCATGAACCTTCGCAGAAACCTGCTTTCCTCAGCGGCCGCCGCAGTGCTGGCCATGACCGTGGTCCCTGCAGCTTCGGCACAAACCGTACTGAAAGCCTCGGACGTCCACCCTGCTGGTTATCCCAACGTGGTGGCGGTTGAAAACATGGGTAAAAAGCTTGAAGCCGCCACCAATGGTCGATTCAAGCTGCAAATGTTCCCCGGGGGTGTTCTGGGTTCTGAGAAAGAAGTGGTGGAGCAAACCCAGATCGGTGCGATTCAAATCGCCCGCATTTCATTGGGCATTCTGGGGCCAGTGGTCCCCGATGTGAACGTGTTCAACATGCCATTTGTGTTCCGTGACGAGGCGCACATGCGCGCTGTCATTGACGGTCCGGTGGGCAAGGAAATCTTGGACAAGATCACCAGCAGCCCTGCGCGTTTGGTCGCTTTGGGTTGGATGGACAGTGGTTCGCGCAGCCTCTACACCAAAAAGGAAATCAAGTCCCCCGCTGACTTGAAGGGCCTGAAAATTCGCGTGATGGGCAACCCCTTGTTTGTGGACACCATGAACGCCATGGGCGGTAACGGTATCACCATGGGACACAACGACACCTACAGCGCCTTGCAAACCGGTGTGGTCGATGGCGCTGAAAATAACCCCCCCACCTTGTTCACGGCCAATCACTATTCGACGGGTGTGAAGTTCTACACCCAGACCACCCACTTGATCATCCCTGAGATTTTTGTGATGTCCAAAGTCGCCTGGGATCGGATGAGCCGAGACGACCAAGCCAGCTTGATGAAATTTTCGCGTGAAGCCCAAATGGAGCAACGCGCCTTGTGGGACAAGAGCGTGGCCGAATACAGCACCAAGCTTCAGGCGGCTGGTATTCAGTTCAAGACGGTGGACAAAAAACCCTTCTATGACGCCACAGCGCCTGTCCGGGCCAAATATGGCAGCCAATACGCCGAGTTAATCAAGCGAATCGAAGCCGTCAAGTGATTGCACGTCGGTCACGACGGATTTGCTGTTGGTGAACGGGACAGGGCTGGCCCTGTCCTGATGGTTTGGATCCCTCCTAATCTCCCAGGGAGCTTTGCTCATGTTGCGCTTGTTTGATCGCCTGTATCTGGTGTGCATCTGGATATCGGGCATCTCGATTTTTGTCATGAGCCTCATCATCCCTTGGGGGGTGTTTGCACGTTACGTGCTGGGCACGGGTTCCAGTTGGCCTGAGCCTGTGGCCGTGCTGTTGATGGTGACATTCACCTTCATGGGGGCTGCGGCCAGTTACCGGGCCGGAGCGCACATTGCGGTGGGCATGCTGACCGATCATTTGCCCCAACCGCTGCAAAAAAAATGTGCCACCCTTGTCCATTTCCTGATGGCCGGCATCTGTATTTTTGTCATCGTTTGGGGCAGCAAACTGTCCCTGCAAACCATGGGGCAGACCTTGGCTGATTTGCCCTGGATGGCGGTGGGCTGGACGTACATGCCGCTGCCCTTGGGGGCGTTGTTGACCTTGGTGTTTGTGGTCGAGGTTTTGTTTTGGGGCCCTGCACACCAACGCGCCGTGGTGGTTTTTGACCATGAAGGTCCTGCATCGGTGGAGGCGGTCTGATCATGGATGCATTGGTTCTGATTGGCAGTTTTATCGTGTTGATGTTGCTGGGCATGCCTGTGGCTTATGCCCTGGGTCTGGCGGCCTTACTGGGCGCTTTGTGGATCGATTTGCCCTTGGATGCGGTGATGATTCAAATGGCCAGTGGCGTCAATAAATTTTCCTTGTTGGCCATCCCGTGTTTTGTGCTGGCTGGGGCCATCATGGCCGAGGGCGGCATGTCGCGGCGCCTGGTGGCGTTTGCCGGTGTGTTGATCGGTTTTGTGCGTGGCGGCTTGTCGCTGGTCAATATTTTGGCCTCCACTTTTTTTGGAGCCATTTCAGGCTCGTCGGTGGCGGATACCGCTTCGATTGGCTCTGTTCTGATTCCCGAGATGGAAAAAAAAGGCTACCCCCGACCTTTTTCGACCGCCGTGACGGTGAGTGGCTCGGTACAGGCCATCCTGATTCCACCCAGTCACAACGCTGTCATTTACTCCATGGCTGCGGGCGGCTCGGTGTCGGTGGCAGCGCTGTTCATGGCCGGGGTGTTTCCCGGTTTGCTGCTTGGTTTGAGCTTGGCGGTGTATTGCTTGTATGTGGCACGCAAAGAAAACTACCCCAAAGGCAGGGTCATTCCCCTGAAAGAGGCGCTCAAGATTTGTGCTGACGCCATGTGGGGGCTGGCCACCATGGGCATCATCTTGGGCGGCATCTTGAGTGGCGTGTTCACGGCCACCGAATCGGCATCGATCGCTGTGGTGTGGGCCTTTTTTGTGACCATGTTCATTTACCGTGATTACAAGTGGAAAGACTTGCCCAAACTGATGCACCGCACGGTCAAGACCGTCACGATTGTGATGATCCTCATCGGGTTTGCCGCGAGTTTCGGTTACATCATGACTTTGATGCAGATTCCACTGAAGATCACGGCGGTATTCACCGCCATGAGCAGCGAACCGTGGGTGATTTTGTTGTGCATCAACATCATGCTGCTGGCGCTCGGTACCTTGATGGACATGGCGCCCCTGATCCTGATCCTCACCCCGATCTTGTTGCCTGTCATCAAAACCATCGGGGTGGACCCGGTTCACTTTGGCATGATCATGATGGTCAACCTGGGCATTGGTCTGATCACGCCGCCAGTGGGTGCCGTGCTTTTTGTCGGTAGCGCTGTGGCCAAGCTCAAGATCGAGCAAGTGGTCAAGGCCATGAAACCGTTCTTTGTGATCTTGTTGTTCGTGCTGATGCTGGTCACCTATGTGCCGCAAATTTCACTGTGGCTGCCCCGCAGCATGGGCTTGTAACAGCAGCCATGGCATTGCCGACGGTCCTTGTCACCCATCCTCGCCAGCGCTTGCAAACCTATTTTGGTGAGCAGGCGCTGACCGATTTGCATCAGGTCGCCCGCGTCAAACTCAACCCGGATGACCACGACTGGTCGACTGCCGAGCTGATTGAAGCGGCCCAGGGCTGTGCGGTGTTGATTGCGTATCGCCAGACGGTGCTGGATACCAATTTCTTTGCGGCGGTGCCGGGCTTGCTGGCGACGGTTCGTTGTGCGGTTGACATTCGCACCATCGATGTGGCGGCGGCCAGCCGTGAAGGCGTGCTGGTCACGCGTGCCAGTCCCGGGTTTGGTCCGTCGGTGGCCGAATGGGTGATGGGCGTCATGATCGATCTGAGCCGCCACATCACGGCGGCTTCGCTGGCTTATCGGCAAGGCCAGACGGTGGAGCCTCGCATGGGGCTTGAGCTGCGTGGTGCCTGTCTGGGCATCATTGGGTATGGCGAAATTGGCCGTCATGTGGCGCGATTGGCTCAGGCCTTTGGCATGCGGGTGTGTGTCCATGACCCTTATGTGACCCCGCAAGACCGGACTTTGCAGTCGCTGGGTTTGCGTGAACTGATGGCTTGTGCAGACCATGTGGTGTGCCTGGCCCCGGCGTCTGCTGAAACAGAAAAATTGATCAATGCCCAAACCTTGTCATGGATGAAAAACACCGCGTTTTTCATCAACGCATCTCGCGGTCAACTGGTCGACGAACAGGCTTTGTTGCACGCCTTGGACCATGGTTGGTTGGCCGGAGCCGCGCTCGATGTGGGACTTGCCGCAGATCAGATGCCCTCGCCCGAGCTGGCGCGGCATCCCCGGGTGGTCGCCACGCCCCATGTGGGTGGGTTGACACCACCCGCCATGGCCCATCAGGCACTTGAAACCGTGGTGCAAACCGCAGCCATTTTGCAAGGACGAATGCCCCATGGCGCGGTCAACCCAGACCATGCCCAACGTTTGCTGGATCGGGCGACGCGATGACGGCACTGTCATTTGTTGTTCCCCCGGGGGCGTGCGACTGCCACATCCACGCTTATGACGCGGCCTACCCCTTGGCTTCCACTGCAACTTTCAAACCGCCACATGCACCCATCAGCGACTATGTCCAGGTGATGGCGGCGCTGAATTTGAGGCGTGTCGTTGTGGTGCAGCCCACGGGCTATGGTTTTGACAACCGCTGCACCTTGGCTGCTGTGGCCAGCCTGCGTGGTCGCGCCCGCGGTGTCGTCATGGTGCCGGTGCAGGTCACCGAATTCGAGTTAGAGGCTTTGCATGACGCAGGGGTGCGTGGTGTTCGCATGATGATGTTCCCGGGCGGGCTGTTGGGTTGGGACGCTGTGGCCCCCATGGCAGACAGGGTGCGGCATAGGGGTTGGCATTTGAATGTGCAGTTCAATGGCTGCGACTTTGTACAACGCCTGCCGCTTTTGCAAAGCCTGAACGTCCCTCTGGCGATTGATCACACGGGTAAATTTCTGGTCCCCCCTTCTGGCACAGACGACCCGGCATTTCAGGCCCTGTGCCGTTTGCTGGACACGGGCCGCGTCTGGGTCAAGCTGTCTGCGCCTTATGAGACTTCGCGCCAGGGTGCGCCGCAGTACGATGATGTGGGCTGTCTGGCACGTTATCTGGCCACCCATTACCCCGAACGCTGCTTGTGGGCGAGCAATTGGCCTCACCCCAACCAGGACCCCTTGCCATCCAATGCCGCCTTGCTGAACCTGTTGACCACCTGGGTAGCGCGCCCTGCAGACTTGCAACGCATTTTGGTGGACAACCCGGCGCAGTTGTACGGCTTTGATGTTTGATGGCTCAGGCACGCAAGTTTTGATTCATACTCAGGAAATTTGACCCCATGGCTCATGTGTATGTTGCCAACGCAGACAGCGGTGATATCTCGGTGCTTCACTGGACGGTACAGGGTGAGCTGCGCCTGCAAAGCACGCTGAATCTGGGTGGCAACCTGATGCCCATGGCCCTCAGTCCTTCACGGCGCATGCTTTATGTGGCGCGGCGCAGCGATCCGATGGCGTTGGTGAGTTTGGCCATTGATCCGCAAAGTGGTGATCTGAAGCGGGTGGGTGAGTCGGCTTTGCCTGCCAGCATGGCCTATATAGGCACCGACAACACCGGACAATTTTTGTTGGCTGCGTCATACCCAGGGCATCAGCTCACGGTGAGCCCGATGGCATTGGATGGCACGGTGGGCGCAGTGCAGCAGGTGGTGCCCACGGGCCCCAATGCCCACGCCATCTTGGCTTCGCCTTGTAACGCATTTGTCTTGGCCACCAGTTTGGGCAGTGGTGAGCTCATGGTCTATGCGTTCAATGCCGAGACAGGCCACCTGAGCCTGGCATCGACATGGCATGCGCGCGCCGGTGCCGGGCCTCGACATATTCGCTTTGCCCCCTCGGGCCGATTTGTCTATGTGTTCAATGAACTGGATGGCACGGTGGACGTCCTGGCCTGGGACGCCCAGCATGGCCGCTTGGAGGGTGTTCAAACCCGCGTGAACACATTGCCGCCGGGCTTTGCGGGCAAGCCTTGGGCGGCCGATTTGCACCTCACGCCCGATGGTGGTCACCTGTACACCAGTGAGCGCACATCCAGCACATTGGCGCATTTGACGGTGGATGCCAGCACTGGCCAATTGAGTTTGCAAGGACACACGGCGGTTGAAACCCAGCCGCGAGGCTTTGCCATTGACCCCGCTGGTCGGTATTTGCTGGTGGTGGGGCAGTTGTCGCACCATTTGAGCTGTTTTGCCATTCAGCAGGACACGGGTGATCTGCGCATGCAGCAACGCATTCCTGTGGGCCAAGGCCCCAATTGGGTGGAGATCTTGGCATGAGTGCTTCCCGTTCTTTGCTAATGCCTCGCGTGGTGCGCATGCACCCCGCAGACAACGTGGCGATCGTGCTCAACGATGGTGGTTTGGCGGCGGGCACCGTTATGCCTGCAGGTGTGGCCGAGGGGCTGGTCTTGCGCGACAAAGTGCCGCAGGGTCACAAGGTGGCCTTGGTGGATCTGGCCCAAGGACAGGCTGTGATGCGCTACAACGTGCCGGTGGGCTATGCGCGGCAAGACATTCCCGCAGGCAGTTGGGTGCATGAACGTTTGCTCGACATTCCGTCAGCGCGCGCTCTGCAGGGCCTGCCCATGGCCACCGTGCAGCCTGCGCCGCAAGACCCGTTGGATGGCTTCACCTTTGAGGGCTTTGTGAATGCCGATGGCTCGGTCGGCACCCGCAACTTGCTGGCGCTGACGACCACGGTGCAATGTGTGGCGGGCGTGGTCAAGATCGCGGTGGAGCGGATTGAGCGCGAGTTGTTGCCCCTGTTTCCGAATGTGGACGGTGTGGTGGGCCTTGAGCACAGCTATGGCTGCGGCGTGGCGATTGACGCACCGGGTGCTGAGATCCCGATCCGCACTTTGCGCCACATCAGCCTGAACCCCAACTTTGGCGGCGAGGTGATGGTGGTGAGCCTGGGCTGCGAAAAGTTGCAGCCCGAGCGTTTGCTGCCACCGGGCAGTTTCCCGATTCACGATGGGCGAGAGAAAGACCAAGGGCCGGACCTGGTTTGCCTACAAGACGATGTGCATGTGGGCTTCATGTCCATGGCCGATCACATCGTGCAAAGCGCACGGCCGCACCTCGAGCGCTTGAACGCTCGCCGTCGTCAGACGGTGCCCGCCAGCGCTTTGGTGGTGGGGGTGCAGTGTGGCGGCAGCGATGCGTTTTCGGGTGTGACTGCCAACCCGGCCGTGGGTTTCATGGCCGATCTGATCGTGCGCGCCGGCGGCACCGTGATGTTTTCTGAAAACACCGAAGTGCGCGATGCGGTCGAGCAACTCACCAGCCGTGCGGCCACGTCCCAAGTCGCCGAAGACATTGTTCGCGAGCTGGGTTGGTACGACCAGTATTTGGAACGCGGCCGCGTGGACCGCACCGCCAACACCACACCGGGCAACAAGGCAGGCGGTTTGTCCAACATCGCCGAAAAAGCCATGGGCTCGATCATCAAGAGCGGCAGCTCGGCCATCGCCAGCGTGCTGGCGCCGGGCGACAAGCTCCAACCCGATCAAAAAGGCTTGGTTTTTGCCGCCACGCCCGCGAGCGATTTCATTTGCGGTACGCTGCAATTGGCGGCCGGCATGAACCTGCATGTGTTCACCACCGGGCGCGGCACGCCATATGGCCTGCAGGCCTGCCCCGTGCTCAAGGTGGCCACGCGCACCGACCTGGCCCGCCGCTGGCACGACCTGATGGACATGAACGCTGGCCGCATTGCCGATGGTGAGATCACCATCGAAGAAGCCGGTTGGGAACTGTTTCGCATGCTGCTGGATGTGGCCAGCGGGCGCAAAACCTGGGCCGAGCATTGGAAGCTGCACAACGCATTGGTGCTGTTCAATCCGGCCCCCATCACCTAAGACATCAACCAAGGAGACCTCCATGACCCAGCGTCGACATTTTCTACAAACCTCTGTGGCTTGCGCTGCTGGCCTGATGGCCCCAGCGGCCTTCAGCCAAGCGGCGCCTTGGCCGTCCAAGCCGATCAATTATTTGGTGGCTTTTCCAGCGGGCGGGACGACCGACATCCTGGCGCGATTGGTTTCGCAAAAATTAGGTCCTGCGCTGGGGACCACCTTGGTGATTGAAAACAGAGGCGGTGCTGGCGGCAGTGTGGGTTCTGAAGTGGCAGCCCGCGCCCCAGCAGATGGCCACCATTTGCTGGGCGGCACCATCAGCTCGCACGCGATCAATGTGAGCCTGTACCCCAAGCTGGGCTATGACCCGATCAAGTCCTTCACGCCGGTTTATCTGTATGGCACCAACCCCGTGGTGCTGGTGGTGGCCGCCAACAGCCCCTACAAAACGCTGCGTGATTTGATGACGGCGGCCAAGGCCAATCCGGGCAAGCTGACGGGGGCATCTGCGGGCAACGGCACTTCGCAGCATTTGGCACAAGAGTTGTTGGCGTTCAGAGGCGATGTGAAATTCACGCATGTCCCCTACAAAGGCAGTGCGCCCGCGATCCAGGATGTGATGGCCGGACAAGTGGACTTCATGTTCGACACCACGGTGGTGGCGGGGGCCCACATCCAAAGCGGCAAGCTGCGGGCACTGGCGGTGACTTCATCGAGACGCCTGACGGACGCTTTCACCGATGTCCCGACGGTGGCCGAATTGGGATGGCCCGGAACGCAAGGTTTTGAAGTGGTGTCCTGGCAAGCCTTGTTCGCGCCAGCGGGCACGCCCAAAGCCATTGTGGACAGGTTGCACGGCGAGATCCTCAAGATCATTCAATCCGCCGAGATGCAAGAACGCATCAAGGGCTTGGGCATGCAGCCTTCGGTCATGACGCCTGAGCAAGTGCTGAGTTTTCAGAGGGCCGAAATCGACAAATGGGCCCAAGTCATCAAAGCCGCCAACATCAAACTGGAGTGAACACCATGAACCTGTCAAAAAACACTTTTGCAGCCTTAGGGGCCTGCCTTTTATGGACATTCGGGTCTGCGGTGCACGCGCAAACTGCCGCAGCCGCTTACCCTAACAAGCCCATCAAAATTGTGGTGCCGTTTCCAGCAGGTGGTACCTCGGATGTGTTGGCCCGTCTTTTTGGCCAAAAAATCACCGAAAGCTGGGGGCAAGCTGTGGTGGTGGAAAACCGCCCGGGCTCCAGTGGCAATCTGGGCGCTGATCTGGTCGCCAAATCTCCCGCTGACGGCTATACCCTGGTGCTGATGGACGTGGGCAATCTGGTCATCAGCCCGGCCTTGTTCAAGTTGCCATTCAATGTCGAGAAAGACTTTGCGCCAGTGGCCATGGTGGCTTACTCGCCCCATTTGCTGGCGGTCAGCACCAAAGTGCCGGCCAACACGCCTGCCGAATTGGTCGCTTATGCCAAAAGCCAAAAGGGCAAGCTCAACTACGCGGTGGCTGCAGGCATGGGCAGCGCATCGCACTTGGCGGGCGTCACGTATGCCCAGCGCCATGGCATTGAGTGGGGCTATGTGCCGTACAAAGGGGGCGCCCAAGCCATCACCGATTTGATTGGCGGTCAAGTCGATGTCATGTTCAATGGCATGGTGGCCACCTATCCGCATGTCAAGGCGGGCAAGATCAAATTGATCGCGGTGTCAGGCCTCAAGCGCAACCCGCAAATGCCCGACACCCCCACGGTGTCTGAGTCTCTGCCGGGATTTTTGACGGGCAGTTTCCAGGGGCTTTTGGCTCCCGCAGGCACGCCTAAAGCGGTGATTGACAAATTGCACGCCGAAATCCAGCGCATCGCAGCCATCCCTGACATCAAAGAGCGTTTGACCACTTTGGGCGCCGAGCCCTCAGCCATGACGCCCGATCAATTTGCGCAATGGATGCGCGCAGAGATTCCGGCCATGGCCAAAATTGTGAAAGACGAAAAGATCACGGTGGAGTGATCTCTGACTCAAACCCCATGACGGGCTCCAGGGCTTGTTATGGGGTTTTGTGCTTTTTAAAGCAGGGCTTTAACTGCAACTCACGCTGCCGCAGCCTGACATCGTCACATTTTGGATGGCCGAGGGGTCGGCCAGGGTTTCGGTCACGCTGTCAAAACCCACCGACTTCAGGTGCGCGGCCAGGCCAGCGTCCATGCTGGCGGCATGGCCTGGAAACCATTCGATCAAGGCTTCGGCCATGCGGGTGATGATGTGTTTGTCGGTGTCCAAATAGTGGGCCTCGACCACACGCATGGTTTCCAAAATGGTGGCGTGGTGTTCGGCATGGCAGTTGTCGGCCGAAAACCCGGTGGCCAGCATCCAGCGCTCTTCTTGGGCAAAGTGTTCCACGGTGTGCTTCAAAAACGCCTTGTAAACCGGCAGTTGGTCCTCTTCGGGCGTGGCCAAGATTTGATTCACCATGGCCATGAACTCATGGTGTGTGTCGTCCATGCGGGCGTCGCCCGTGTTGAGCGAATCGGTCCAGAGCATGGGGCTAGAAATGGTGGCGGTGTCGGCAGCAATTTGGGACATGGCGTTGGCGGTGCAGTTGGCTAAATGAGTTTCGGGATTATCGCGCCAGCGTGGCAAGCTGGGTGCGGCTGGGTCTGCGCCCGCAACGGCCCACTGGCGATCAGGGTTTGCAAAAGCCATTAACCTCTCATCCTCGTTCAAACCCAACACCCACCAAGCCCCAACGCGCCCATGGATTCCGTCACACAAGTACTTTTAGGCGCCTCGATTGGCGTGGCCGTCATGGGGCGGCGCACCGCGCTTTGGAAGTCGGCCTTGTGGGGCGGTGTGGCGGGCCTGCTGCCCGATCTGGATGTGCTGCTGGACCACGGCGACCCGATCTTGAACATGGTCCGCCACCGCGCAGAAAGCCATGCCCTGCTCTTGCTCACGCTGTTTGCGTTTCCGATGGCCTGGGGGGTGAGCCGCATCCACAACCAAGCCCGCTTGTATGGCCGTTGGTGGTGGGCGCTGATGCTGGCGTTGGTCACGCACCCTTTGCTGGACTTGATGACCATTTACGGCACGCAGGTGTTCCAGCCTTTCAGCGATGAGGCCTATGGCCTGGGCAGCATGTTCATCATCGACCCGGTGTATTCACTGCCCTTGCTGCTCGGGGTCGCGGCTGCTTTGCGTGTCAAAACTGTGGGCAGGGCTTTGAGTATCAATGGCTGGGCGCTGGCTTTCAGCACCGTTTATTTGGCGTGGAGTGCGCTGGCGCAATGGGGCGTGACGCAACACGCCCGCCAATCCTTGCAGGCCCAAGGCTTGCCCAGCCAGCAGCTCTTGGTCACACCTGCGCCCTTGAGCACTTGGGTCTGGCGCGTGGTGGCGATCGATGGCGAGCGCTTTCATGAAGGTTTTTACGCCCTGATGGACGGTGGCCGGGCCATGCGCTTTGTGGCCCACGAGCGGGGTACGGCCTTGGCCGCGCAAAACGCCGACCACCCCCAGTTGCAGCGGTTGGCGCGGTTCACCGACGGGTTTTACAAGGTGGCTGACGCCAACGGGCGCTTGGTGGTCACCGACTTGCGTATGGGCCAGGAGCCCGCCTATGTGTTTTCTTTTGACATTGGCCCATCGCTGCAAGCTGGCCAGACCCATCCTGTGGCGCAGCAGCAAAGCCGCCGCATGGACGTGGGGGCTGGTTTGTCATGGCTGGGGCAGCGGATGTTGGGGCGGGACGTGCCGCCGCCGCTTGGGCCTTAAAGCGTTTGCCGGTAGCGCGCCATTAACTGGTCGTGGGTTTCAGCTTCGATCTCTTCGCCTTTGAAGGCTTTGATCTGGTCACGCAGTATCTCCGTCATGTTGGGCATCTGCGCACGGTCGATCTGGCGAGAGGCATCCCACAATTGCGAACGCATGAAAGCCTTGGCGCAGTGCAAATACACCGACTCCACCGTCACGCGAATCACCAGCACGGGCGCACGGCGCGCATCGGCGCACAGCGCCAGATCGGCCGGGTCAGTGGACAACACGGCGCGGCCATTGACGCGCAAGGTCTCGTCAAAGCCCGGCACCATGAACAACAAGCCTAGGCGCCCGGTGGCGATGATGTTCTCCAGCGTGTCCAGCCGGTTGTTACCTGGTGCATCGGGCAGCAGCAAAGTGTGCGCGTTGGGCACCTTGACAAAGCCCGGCTCGCCCCCGCGCGGCGAAGCGTCCATGTGCCCACCCGCATCGCTGCTGGCCAGCACCACAAATGGCGACAAGCCAACGAAGCGCGTGGCATGCGCGTCGAGCGCAGGGATTTCTTTTTTGAGCGCGCGCTCACGGGCGGGGCCGTAGAGGTCGCGCAGGGCTTCTAGGGTGGTGATGTGAGGGGACTGCATGGGGGGCTTCAAACCATTTGAATAACCAGCTTCTTGCCGCAAGCCTGAGCGTATTTCCGCAAAGTGGCAAAAGAGGGGGAATGCTTCTCGCTGCGCAAAGAGGCCTCCAGGCGCGACACCGCTGAAACCGTGGTGCCCATGCGAGTGGCCACTTCGGCTTGGGTCAGGCCTGCGGCTTGACGTGCTTCCAGCATGGCATGCAGTGCGGTGTATTCCTCTTCCAGTTCGTCAAACGCCTTTTGCACGCCGGGCTTGGCCAGCAGAGCTTTGCGAAAAGCCGCGTCGTGCGGCACGGGTTTGCAGCCAGTTTCAGCCATGTTGCACCTCCTTCAGTTTCGAAAAACCCGACCCAGGCTTACTCAAGAACGATGGAATCGAGCTGAACTTTGAGTGTGGGCAGATCGTTTTGCAAAGTTTGCCAAACAATGCCCAAGTCCACAGTGAAATAACCATGTGCCAAGGCGTTGCGCATTTCATAGGCAAAACCCCAAGGTATTTCAGTGTGATGTGTTGCAAATTCTGGGTGATGTCTGGTCATGTTGTTGCACGCTTCACCAATGATTTCCAGGTTGCGAATGACCGCATCACATGTCTTTTGATCGGCCATGAAGCTGTCGATCGTCATGTTGGACGTGTAGTCGTGAATGCGGTCAATGGCCTGCGAAATATGACCCAAATAATCGGTCACCCGCTGTGGGTGCGTGCGGCTCATACCGCCTTGGCCTCGCGAAGCACATGCTCGCGGAAACTGACGGGCAGGCTGTTGGGGGTGAGCACATCGACTTCCATGTGCAACAGTTGCTTGAGCTCAAAACGAATGGCACCAATGTCCAGCAGTGTGGTTTGGGCGGTGGGCTCGACCAGCAAATCCAGATCGCTGTCGTCGGTATCGTCGCCATGCAAGGCAGAGCCGAACACGCGCACATCACTCATGTGGTGACGCAGCGCAATTTCGCGGATCTGAGCGCGGTGGAGTGAAAGTGCTTCGGAAGGTCGCATGGGGCGTAGTTTAAAGCGATTGACCAGCGCTGCCCACCCTGAGGGTGATGACTTAAAACCCCGACCCCGGCTCCTTCAAAAACGCCAGCTCCTCGGGCGTGGACTCGCGGCCGAGGATGGCGTTGCGGTGGGGGTAGCGGCCAAAGCGCTCGATGATGGCTTGGTGGCGCTGCTCAAAGCGCAGGGTGTCTTCCATGCCCGGCTGCGCAAACAGGAGGGCGGCTTGGCTGTGCACCAGGGCGGACTCGCTGTGCATATAGGGCATGTAGGCAAAGCTGCGCTGCGCCAAGGGCAGGCTGCGGTCTTGCCCACTGGCCACCAGCTCTTGCGCCAGCGCCAAGGCCAGCGCGTCTTGCGCAAAGGCTTGGGGGGTGCCCCTGTACACGTTGCGCGAGAACTGGTCGAGCACCAAGACCTCGGCCAAACGCCCCTCGGGCGTGGCGCGCCAGGCAAACAACTCACACCGCGCTGCCGCTTCCAGCGTGGTCCCGAAGCGGGTGCGAATGGCTTCGTCCAAGGCGGCGTCTTTGGCGTAGTGCTGCTTGGGGCTGAGTTCGGTGAACCAGAAGTGGAGGGTGTCGACCGGTCTCATTTGCCCCAACTGTCTTTCAATCCCGTGACGCGGTTGAACACCGGTTGGGAGCCTGCCACGTGGTCCGCCCGATCGGCCACAAAATACCCAAACCGCTCAAACTGAACCTTCTGATCCGGCTGCGCTGCCGCCAGCGAGGGCTCGACGTAGGCGGTGACGACGGTGAGGCTGTTGGGGTTCAAGCTCTGCAAGAAGTCTTTGCCGCCTGCGTCGGGGTGGGCTTCTGAGAACAGGCGGTCGTACAGGCGCACTTCGGCTGGCACGCCGTCGGCCACGCTCACCCAGGTGATGGCCGCTTTGGCTTTGACGCTGTCGGCGCCGGGGGTGCCGCTCTTGGTGCCGGGGATCACTTTGGCGTGCACCTCGGTCACGTTGCCCGCCGCGTCGCGTGCGCAGCCGGTGCACTCGATGACGTAACCGCCTTTGAGGCGCACGACGTTGCCCGGGAACAGGCGTTTGTAGCCTTTGGGCCGCACTTCTTCAAAGTCTTCGCGTTCGATCCAGACTTCTTTGCCGATCTTGAAGGTGCGGTCGGCAGGGGGCGTTTGGCCCTCGGCCACTGCGCTGTGGGGCAGGGCGGGTTGGCTGCAATCTTCTGTGTGGGCGTCCAAGCCAAACACCTCGGCCCAGTTGCTCAGCACGAGTTTGACGGGGTCGAGCACGGCCATGCCGCGGTGGGCTTTGTTTTCTAGGTCTTCGCGCAGGCAACCCTCAAGCGTGCTGTAGTCGATCCAGCTGTCGCTTTTGGTCACGCCAATGCGGTCGGCAAACAGGCGCAGGCTCTCAGGCGTGTAGCCCCGGCGGCGCAGGCCGACTATTGTCGGCATGCGCGGGTCGTCCCAGCCGCTGACTTTGCTTTCATTGACCAGTTGCGCCAGCTTGCGTTTGCTGGTGATCACATAGGTCAGGTTCAGGCGGGCAAATTCGTATTGTTTGGGGCTGGGCGCGGCCAGCAACTTGCACTCGCAAAGGCGCTCCATCAGCCAGTCGTAAAACGGGCGCTGGTCTTCAAACTCCAGCGTGCAGATGCTGTGGGTGATTTGCTCCAGCGCGTCTTCGATGGGATGGGCAAAGGTGTACATCGGGTAGATGCACCAGGTGTCGCCCGTGTGGTGGTGGGTGGCGCGGCGGATGCGGTAAATCGCCGGGTCGCGCAGGTTGATGTTGGGCGAGGCCATGTCGATCTTGGCGCGCAGCACGGCGGCGCCGTCATCGAGCTTACCGTCGCGCATCTCCCGGAATCGCGCCAGGTTTTCTGCCACGGTGCGGCTGCGGAACGGGCTGTCTACGCCGGGCTTGCCAAAATCGCCCCGGTTGGCGCGCATGTCCTCGGCACTTTGCTCGTCCACATAGGCGTGGCCGGCTTCAATCAGGGCTTCAGCGGCGTGGTACATGAAGTCGAAGTAGTCGCTGGCCTGATAGGGTGCGGCAGAGCCTGCGGCTTGCCCCATTTGTGCCCAGTCAAAACCGAGCCATTTCACGGCGTCGATGATGCTGTTGACGTATTCGGTGTCTTCTTTTTCGGGGTTGGTGTCGTCAAAGCGCAGGTGGCACACACCGCCGTACTCTTGCGCCAGCCCGAAATTGATGCAGATGCTTTTGGCGTGGCCCACATGCAGGTAGCCGTTGGGTTCGGGCGGAAAGCGGGTGCGAATCTTGGCCGGGTCGGGCGCGCCCGCAGCGTGGTGCGCGGCGTCACCGGGGCTGCCGGCCCAGCGGCGGCTGGCGTAGGTGCCTTGCTCCAGGTCTTTCTCGATGATCTGGCGAAGGAAGTTGCTGACTTTGGGGTCAGCTTCAGGGACTTTGTCGGTGGGGGAGGTCATAGCGCTTGATTTTAGGGGCTGGCGCGCTACGGTTGACGGGAAGCTTAGTACGGTCAATAAGAATCAATTGCCGCCATCAAAAAAGCTGAAATCAACGACCCGTTGAGGTCCCTTGGTTGAATTGGGGTGATCTTGGACCATACAGTAGACCCTGTGGACTGCCCGCTTTCAGTAAGCGTTGGCTGGTCAGCCCAGCGATGGGGTGACTTTGGTCAGTAATGCTGCCAGCGATCTGTTTGACAATGGCCGTGATCAACATACCTGCCAAGCCACCTTGTTGCTGGTTTTGTTGTTCGGCTGTACTGGCGGTAGCGCTGCCTGTCCAAAGTACCTTGTCAGTGCGAAGGTCAACCAAGCGTGCATCTGCAGTCACCGTGGTGTGACTGTCTATAACCCTGTAGACCGTACCGTAACGGGTTATGGTGATGAAAAGCACGGCGTCAGCCCCAAAAATCTCACGTAATTTGGGACTGGGGATGTTGTGGGCATCATTGGCTTGGGTCACGCCGTTTTCTTTCAGGGTTTCGTCAACCAGTGTGACTGGGATGACGTAGTAACCCGATTCGGCCAAGGGTTGGGTCACTTGGGCCAGCATGCTGTAGGTTGCCCTGACTTCCGGCGTTCTGTTAACAGGAGGAAGTACCAGAATGGATCTGGGGTTACTGAGTTTGAATTCGGTGTAGTCAAAGGAAGCAGGTGCTGTAGCACAACCGCCCAATACGACCAGGGTCAGGCTCGCCGCCAGAATCTTGAAAAAAGAGGTCATGAAATGGCTGGAGCTTATTTAGTTTGAAAATTGCGAAGCAAGAAATCTACGAAAGTTTGAGACTCAGGAAATTGCTGTTTCTCTGCTTCCAAGTGTTGCTTAAACTTTGCCAAGTCCCCTTGTTTGCCATAAAGCAAACCCATATGAGCTTGATAGCCAGGGGGGAGCTGAGCACCCGCAGAACGAATTTTTTGAAGGTCCTCTTCCATCTTGGCAGCTTGGATCTGGGGACTTTCGCGATCTCCTCGAAAGAAGGTGTCCAGGTTTTTTTCAAAGCCATTCCAACCGTATAGGGATGGGGGGGCTTTGTTGGCGCATGCGCTCAAAGTCAAGGCAATACCGATTGCCAACAGAGTTTGAAGTCTGGGGGGGTTGCGGTAGGGTTTGAGATGGTTCATGAATGCGCTCATTTCAAGGGACGCCAAGCACCGCTCTCAATGCCAGTGACCAGATTATTCACCGCATCGCGGATGGCCAGATCCAGCACTTTGCCGTTGAGGGTGGAGTCGTAACCTGCAGTGCTGCCAAAGCCAATCACCTCACGCTCGGAGAGGCTGTATTCACCGGCCCCTTGGATCGAATACACGACTTCGGATGTCAGGATGTTGACGATATTGAGGTTGACTTTGGCATAGGCCACCTGCGTCTTGCCACGGCCCAAAATGCCAAACAATTGTTTGTCGCCAACGTCTTTGCGCCCAAACTCAGTCACATCACCAGTGATCACGTAATCAGCACCTTTGATGTTTTGTGTTTGCTTTTTGAACTCGGCCTCTTGTTTGATTTCAGACATCACATTTCGCTCAAGAACACTGAAGCGTTGAGATTGCTGCAAGTGGGTTGTCAAAATGGTTTGTGCCTGGCTGCCCATTCGGTCTTCGTTATTTGAGAAGACACCCCGCATGAAGGAAGAGCGGTTGTTGAACTTGCCGATGGAGACAGGAACTCGGGGTTCTGAGCTGGGGCGTGCAGCGGACTCAACCTTTTGAATGGGCATGGTTCGAGAGGCTTCTTGAACGCATGCACTGAGAGTTAGGATGGCTAAGGAGGCGAGTAAGAGTTTTTTCATCGTGTAGATCAATAAATTTTAGTTATTATATTTTAATTTTTTAAAAAATGGCCAATAAATTTTTAAAAATATAAAAAAATCTATGGATGACGTATTCGCAGCACCATCTCGTCGCGGCGGATTTCCACGTCAAAGTGTTTGAGGAAGGCTTGGCCCAGCAGGGCCTGTTCGGGTTGAAGTCCGATCAGCCCCACAGTAACGCTGGTGTCGTTGTGTACCAAGTGCCCCGCCCGCACAGGCACGCTGCGCACCAGCTGGCCGAGGCGCTGGCCGTTGGCAGTGTGCAAGGTGATGCTTTGGCCCGCAGGCAGCCCGGCCTGAGTGGCCAGTGCCTGACTCACGCTGACGTGGCTGGCGCCGGTGTCCACCAAAAACGTGACGGGTTGGCGGTTGACTTCGCCCTCCACATGAAAATGCCCGTCGCGCTGGCGCGGAATGACCAGATCGCCCGAGCTGAGCGCATAGGGCTTGAGGCTGGCTTGGCGCTTGTGTTCCATGCGATCAAACACCAGGTACAACACCCCCGCCACGGCCAGCCACACGGCTGCGATGGCGAAGGCGCCAAGGCGGGCGGTTGTATGGATTGAGGGCAGGGGCATGACAGGCAATATAGCGGCACCGCTGCAATGGGCGGCGAAGCCGCTCCGGTCACAAGGACAAACCACCTACCGACCTCTTGGCCAAGCACCCCCTTCAACTGGGGCAGCACAAAGACGATAATCCCCCCAGTTTTAGAGGAACACCTGTGGATTTGATGCTGTTGCTGAAAGCCGCCGTGATGGGCGTGGTCGAGGGTTTGACCGAGTTCTTGCCGATCTCGTCCACCGGGCATTTGATTTTGGCCGGGGCTTTGCTGGGCTTTGACGACGCCAAGGCCAAGGTGTTCGACATCGCCATTCAGACCGGGGCCATCCTGGCCGTGATCATTGTGTATTGGCAAAAAATCAGCACCACAGTGCGGGCCTTGCCGCACAGCGCCGATGCCCAGCGTTTTGCCTTGAACGTGTTCATCGCCTTTGTGCCTGCTGTCATTTTGGGCTTGCTGTTTGGCAAGGCCATCAAGGCCAATTTGTTCACGCCCGAGGTGGTGGCCACCAGTTTCATCATTGGCGGTTTCATCATCTTGTGGGCTGAGCGCAGACAGGCCCGAGCGGTGCACATTGCCGAGGTGGAAAACATGCGCTGGCAAGACGCCCTGAAGGTGGGTTTGGTGCAGTGCCTGGCGATGATTCCGGGCACCAGCCGCAGCGGCGCGACCATCATTGGCGGCATGCTGCTGGGCATGTCGCGAAAGGCGGCAACTGACTTCTCGTTTTACTTGGCGATTCCCACACTGATCGGCGCGGGCGCATACAGCCTGTACAAAGACCGCGCCTTGCTGAGCATGGCCGACGCGCCGATGTTTGCGGTGGGCTTGGTGTTTTCGTTCTTGAGCGCTTGGGTGTGTGTGCGGTGGTTGCTCAAGTTCATCTCGACCCACAGTTTCGAGGTGTTCGCCTGGTACCGGATCGTGTTCGGTCTGGTGGTGCTGGGCACGAGTTACTTTGGGCTGGTGAGCTGGGCGGCTTGATCGGTCTTGTTTTTCACAGACCCCTGCATGTCTGACACCCTGTCCGCCTCTTTTCGCCGTCTGGCTTGGTCCAATTTGCTGGCCCAATCGGCCGAGCAGCTGAGCCTGGCCGCTGTGCCCATTGTGGCGGTGCTGTTGCTGAAAGCCGGGCCCGGTGAAATTGGTTTGCTGGCCGCCATCCAATCGTTGCCGTTTTTGCTGCTGTCCATGCCGCTGGGCCTGCTGGCCGACCGCACTTCGCGCACGCGCTTGATGGCCTTGGCCGAGACGTTGCGGGCCTTGGCTTTGTTGTTGTTGCTGGCGCTGATCGTCACGGGGAATGTGTCGATTGCGGCTTTGGCCGTCATTGGTTTCATCGCGGCGGTGGGCACGGTGGCCTTCAGTGTGGCGGCGCCTTCGCTGGTGCCTGCTTTGGTGCAGGTCGATGGTCTGGCGCAAGCCAATGGCCGGCTGGAGCTGGCACGCAGCGCGGCCTTTGCAGCAGGCCCGGCTTTGGCAGGTGCTTTGATCGCGTGGACCGGGGCGTCTGCGGCCTTTGTGCTGTCGGGCATGTTGTCGGTGGCGGCGGTGTTGTGCTTGCGTGGCATTGCTGAACCTGCGCGTGCTCCCATGCCTGCACGCCACCCTTTGCTGGAGTTGCAAGACGGTGCCAAGTGGGTGTGGCAGAGCGATTTGCTCAGGCCCATGATGTTTTGCGCCATCGCTTGGAACATTTCTTGGTTCATGCTGCAAGCGGCCTATGTGCCCTATGCCATCCACGACTTGGGGCTGGATGCGAGTGGCGTGGGCGTGACGCTGGCTTTGTATGGCGTAGGCATGATCGTGGGCGCATTGCTGGCGCCGCGTGTGGTGCGCGCGCTGCCGTTTGGGCAGGCGATTTTGCTGGGGCCTTACTTCTCGGTGCTGGCGGCGGTCACCATGGCGCTGACCTTGTTTTGGCCGCATGGCTGGTTGGCGGCCTTGTCTTACTTTTTCTTTGGGGCGGGGCCGATCATCTGGACCATCACCTCGACCACCCTGCGCCAGACAGTGACGCCTGCGGCCATGATCGGGCGGGTCACGTCGATCAACATCGTGGTCAGCACAGGCGCACGCCCGCTGGGTGCGGCGCTGGGTGGTGTGGTGGGGGTGAGCTTTCCGGTGTCAGTCAGCCTGTGGTGCGTGGTGTTGGGCTTTGGCTTGCAGGCCATCATCATCAGCGCGTCCAAGATCAGGACGCTCAAGCGCTTGCCTGAACCCTTGACCGATTAAAGTCAGTACCGATAGGAGACAACACCATGCAACAAGCCGCGTTTGAAGAATTGTTGAAGCGGTTTTCAGCCGCTGCCGAAGCGGGCGATGGCGAGGCCTTTGCGCAGTGCTTCACGGCCGATGGCATTTACCACGACTACATCTACGGCGACCACACGGGCCGCGCCGACATCGCCCACATGATGAACGACTTGTTTCACCGCGATGCCGGGCCGGATTACCGCTGGGAGATGTTCGAGCCCGTGTGCAATGGGCAGGTGGCCTATGCGAGGTCTTTGTCGAGCTTCACCTCGAAGGTGCCCGAGTTTGCGGGGCGGCAGGTGGTGATCGACGGCATCAGCCGCTTTGCGCTGCGAGACGGGCTGATTTGCGATTACAGTGAATCGGTCAATGGCGGCGTGGCCATGGTGCAGCTGGGGGTGGCTGCGCCGCGCCTGGAAAAAGTGCTCAAACGCTGGAGTCAGCAATTGCTGGACCAGCCCGCGACGCAAGCGTTTTTGGCCCGTGGCAAGCGCACGGTGTGAGTTGTTCCATGCTTCTTTGAAAGGCCAAGCCATGAGTTACCAAGACATCCTCTACAACGTCGAACACCGCATCGCGACCATCACCTTGAACCGGCCGGACAAGCTCAACGCCTGGACCCACGTCATGGAGCGCGAGGTGCGCCAGGCCATGGACGCCGCCGCCGCAGACGAGGGTGTGCGCGCCATCGTGCTCACGGGTGCGGGGCGGGGTTTTTGCGCAGGGGCCGACATGGATTTGCTCAAGGGTCTGGACCCGAGCGACATCACCGCGACCACGTGGACAAAACCTTTCGATGTGAACCAGCGGCTGGATTACCAGACGCGTTACGGGTTTTACCCGGCGATCCCCAAGCCGGTGATCGGCATGCTGAACGGCGCAACCGCAGGCATTGGGCTGGTGCACGCCTTGTATTGCGACATCCGATTCGCGGCCGACAACGCGGTGTTCACCACCGCGTTTTCAAGGCGCGGCTTGATTGCCGAGCATGGCCTGAGCTGGATGCTGCCCCGCATGGTAGGCCACGCCCATGCGATGGACTTGCTGCTGTCGGCCCGCAAAGTGCTGGCTCCCGAGGCGCAGGCCATGGGCCTGGTGAACAAGGTGTTTGCACCCGAGGCTTTGGCCGCAGCCACTTACGCCTATGTGCGTGACTTGGTGGACAACGTGTCGCCCCGTTCGATGGCAGTCATCAAGCGCCAGCAGTACGACGCGCCGTTCCAGACGCTGGCCGAAAACAACCGCCAGGCCAACGTGGAGATGGCCCTCAGTTTTGCGAGTGATGACTTTCGCGAAGGCGTGGCGCATTTCATGGAGAAACGCGCACCACAATTCACGGGCAACTGAGGCTCAGGGGAAGCCACAGGGGTCGACACGGCCAAGCAGCCGTTTGTGCATGTTCATAAAAGGGTGCAACCCATGGGCTTCAGGCGCCCATATTGCGCAGCGAGGCTTCAATCGCTGCGGCGGTGGCGATGGGTTTTTCCATGGGGAACAGGTGTGAGCCGTCGAGCATCATCAAGCGGCCTTTGACCACTTGGTGGGTCAGCTCTGCTCCGGCTTGGCGCATTTCGGCCGAGTGCGTGCCGCCGATGAAAGCGGCAGGGCATTTGAGGGGTTTGCGCTTGAGCAGGCTGTCGAGTTTGTGCGGCAGGCTGTTGTAAATGGCGGTTTCCACTTCGCGGTCAAAGCTCAAGACGCGTTGCCCGTTTTCTTCATGGGTGCCGAACTCGATGTAGTCGCGCAAGACCTGCGGGTCCCAGCGCACAAAGGACTTTTTGTGCTGAAAATTCTCGAGTGCAGCTTGGGCATCGGGCCAGTGGTTGCGCCGTTTTTGGCTGATGCGCCCAGGTGACAGGGCGCCGATCAGCGGCGTGCGTTTGGCCAAGCCCAGCGTGGTGGCCCGCCAGCCGCCCAGCACCGGAGAGTCGATCAGGAGAACGCCGCGCGCCAGCTCGGGGTGGCGGGCGGCACACATGAGGCTCAGGATGCCGCCCAGCGAGTGGCCGACCAGGAATGCGGGTTCTCCGTCGCCTTGCAGCGCCTTGGCAAAGTCGGCCAGTTGCTGCACCAAGTGGGGCCAGTTGTTGGTGACGGGGTATTGCGGGTCATGCCCAAATTTTTCGATGGCATCGACTTGAAAGCCGCGTTGGCGCAGGCTGTCAAAAATCACGCTGTAAGTGCTGGCCGGAAAGCTGTTGCCGTGCGAGAAGATGATGCGCGCCATCAGATCAGTTTCTCTTCGGGGGTGGTGATCTTCTTGAGCAAGGCATTGCGCTGGGCGGGCACCATGAGGGGGATGTTGGTTGCGCCGCCGTTCCACATGGGGTCTTCGATGCTGTCGAACATCTGGCGCAGCTTGTCGCCCCAGCTCGTGCGCAGCATTTTGAAATACGGGTTGTGCTCGTCGATGCACATGATGCGGTCGGTGTGCAAGCTGCCGGCTGGGTAGACCACCATGTCCAGCGGCAGGCCCACCGACAGGTTGGATTTAAGGGTGGAGTCCATCGACACCAAGGCGCATTTGGCCGCTTCGTCCAGTGGGGTGTTGGGGGTGATCACGCGGTCGAGCACGGGTTTGCCGTATTTCGATTCGCCAATCTGGAAGTAGGGCGTTTCGTCGGTGGCTTCGATGAAGTTGCCCGGTGAATAGACCTGGAACAGGCGCATGCCTTCGCCGCCGATTTGGCCGCCAAAAATCATGGACACGTTGAACTCGACACCCGAGGCACGCAACGCTGCGGCATCGCGCTCGTACACGCGGCGCACGGCCGCGCCCAGCACGCGGGTGGCGTCGAACATGCTTTTGGCGTTCCAGATGGTCAGGGGTTCGTCTTGGCCGGGCTCGACCAGTTTTTCGATCTGCAGCACTTCGCGCACCGACTGCGAAATGCTCAGGTTGCCCGCCGACAGCAAGGTCATGAAGCGGTCGCCTGCTTTTTCATAGACGATCATTTTGCGGAAGGTGCTGATCTGGTCCAGGCCCGCGTTGGTGCGGGAGTCGGACAAAAACACCAGTCCGGCGCGGGTTTTGACTGCAACGCAATAGGTCATGAATGGGCTCTTTAATGTTTGGGCAGCAGGCGCTGCAGGGCATAGAGGGCGTCCAGCGCTTCGCGAGGGCTCAAGGCGTCGGGGTTGATTTGGGCCAGCGCCACTTCGATGGGGCTGGGACCTGTGGCTTCGGACTCGGGCGGGGCGGCGAACAGGTCCACCTGCTGGCGGCTTTCGGTGGCCCCGGCTTCCAAAGCGCTCAGCGCGTGGCGGGCGTGGTTGAGGACAGCCGCAGGCATGCCAGCCAGTCGTGCCACTTGCACGCCATAACTCTTGTTGGCGGGGCCGGCTTGCAACTCGTGCAAGAACACAATCGACGCCCCCGATTCGGCGGCGCTCACATGCATGTTGACAGCCGCCGTGTGCGTGGCCGGGAACTCGGTCAGCTCAAAGTAGTGCGTGGCAAACAGGGCAAAGGCCTGCGTTTTGTTGTGCAGGTGGGTGGCGATGCCGCTGGCCAAGGCCAAGCCGTCAAAGGTGGAGGTGCCACGCCCGATTTCGTCCATCAGGACCAGGCTGTGCGGCGTGGCGCTGTGCAAGATTTGCGCGGCTTCGGTCATCTCCAGCATGAAGGTGGATTGTGCGTTGGCCAGGTCGTCGGCTGCACCGATGCGGGTGTGGATGGCGTCAATCGGCCCCAGGCGGCAGCGGCTGGCGGGCACATGGCTGCCGATGCTGGCCAAAAGCACGATGAGTGCCACCTGGCGCATGTAGGTCGATTTGCCGCCCATGTTGGGGCCGGTGATGATTTGCAATCTCTGCTTGGGGCCCATCAGCGTGTCGTTGGCGATGAAGCTGGCCCCCGACATCTGGGCCAACCGGGCCTCGACCACCGGATGACGGCCCTGACGAATTTCGATGCAAGGCTCTTTGGTGAACTCGGGGGCGCACCAATGGAGCGTGAGCGAGCGCTCGGTCAGGGCGCACAGCACATCGAGCGAAGCCATGGCCTGCGCCAGTTCGGTGAGCGCGGGCACAAAGGGCTGTAATTGGTCGAGCAGGCCTTCGTACAGCCACCTCTCACGGACCAGGGCGCGTTCTTGCGCCGACAGGGCTTTGTCTTCAAAGGTTTTGAGCTCGGGCGTGATGAAACGCTCGGCGTTTTTCAGGGTCTGGCGGCGGCGGTAGTCGTCGGGCACTTTGTCCAGTTGCCCTTGCGTGACCTCGATGTAAAAGCCGTGCACCTTGTTGAACTGCACCCGCAGGTTGGCAATGCCGGTGCGCTCTTTTTCGCGGGTTTCCAAGTCGAGCAAGAAGGCATCGCAGTGGGTCTGGATGCCGCGCAGCTCGTCCAACTCGGCGTCCAGGCCGTCTGCGATCACACCGCCGTCTCGCACCAAGGCCGAGGGCTCTTCGAGCAAGGCCATTTGCAGAAGTTCGGCGCAATGGGTGGGGGGCGAGAGCCAGCGGGCCATGCCGGCCAGCAAGGTTCCGGGCTCGGAGTTCAAGGCCTGCAGTTGCGTGGACAGTGAGGCCGCACGCGCCAGTGCATGGCGCAGGGCCACCAGTTCGCGCGGACGCACCTGGCGCAGCGCCGTGCGGGCGGTGATGCGTTCCACGTCGCTCGCGCCTTTGAGTTGTTCGCGCAGGTTGCTCCAAGCACCCGATCCACTGTCGCCGCGCAAAATAGCTTGAGCTTGCAGGCGTTCGATGGCGGTTTGACGGTCGCGCGGCGGGCTGAGCAGCCAGCTTTTGAGCAGGCGGCTGCCCATGCCGGTCATGCAGGTGTCAAGCAGAGCAAACAGCGTGGGTGAATCCGAAGCGCTTTCGCCGCGCAGGGTTTGCGTCAGCTCCAGGTTGCGGCGGGTGCTGGCGGGCAGGTCAATGAGTGCATCTGAGCGCTGCACCTGCACCCGCTGCACATGGGGCAGGCTGCGGCCCTGGGTGTGTTCGGCATAGGTGAGGAGGGCCGCTGCGGCGGCATGCGCGTCGGCCAGGGTATCGGCGCTCCAGGCGGCGAGCGACGCGGCCTGCAACTGACCGAGCAGTTTGCGTTGGCCCAGGCCGGTGTCAAATTGAAAATCCGGCCGCAGGGCCAGTGACCAGTTGCCCCGGCCTGCGGTTTTGAGGCTGCGCAGTTTTTGCTCAAAGGTCGGTGTCATGCCCGCGCTGGCCAGCAGCTCGCTGGGGGCGATGCGGTCGATCCAGTCGGCCAACTCGTCCTGTGCGCATTCCGCCAGGTGCACCACGCCTTGGGTGACGCTCAGCCACGCCAAGCCGCAGCGGTTTTTACCCGCTTGGTGCACAGCCAGCAAGATGGCTTCGCTTTTGTCGGAGAGCAGCTCGGCGTCGGTCAGGGTGCCGGGGGTGACCACGCGCACCACTTTGCGCTCGACCGGACCTTTGGATGTGGCCACATCGCCCACTTGTTCGCAAATGGCCACCGACTCGCCCAGCTTGATCAAGCGGGCCAAATAGGTTTCCATCGAATGAAAAGGCACACCGGCCATCATGACCGGTTGCCCGGCCGATTGGCCTCGGCGCGTGAGGGTGATGTCGAGCAGGCCTGCGGCTTTTTCGGCATCGCCAAAGAACAACTCGTAAAAGTCGCCCATGCGGTAGAACACCAACGTGTCTGGAAACTCCGCCTTGATGCCCAGGTACTGGGCCATCATGGGCGTGTGGCCAGCGTAGTCAGCGGGGCTGGGGGCTTGGAGCATGTCGTTGGGCATCAAGAACGGAGCTGACTTGCGTCAAAGTCACCGGATTCGGGAGTGGGTTTGTAAGGCTAGGATTGATTTTAGTGGGAGTGAGGTGCGGGCTTCTTTACAATCGTGGCAACGAAACTCCCAGGGCTCCAATGAGCCCCTTGTATGGAAATAGCGATACTTTTTGCCCTCATCTGCTTGAACGGCTTGTTTGCCATGTCTGAGATTGCACTGGTCACAGCCAGAAAAGCCAGACTTCAGAAGTTGATTGATGAGGGCGACAGCGGCGCCGCAGCAGCTGTCAAACTGGGCGAAGACCCCACCCGTTTTTTGTCCACCATTCAGATCGGCATCACCTCCATCGGCGTTTTGAACGGTATCGTGGGTGAGGCCGCACTGGCAGAGCCCTTGTCGCAGTGGCTGGTGAGCTTGGGTGTTCCTCAGGCTTACGCCAGTTTTGGTGCCACCGCCTTGGTGGTTTTGACCATCACTTATTTCTCGATCGTGGTGGGCGAGTTGGTGCCCAAGCGCATCGGCCAGTCTTATCCCGAAACCTTTGCCCGATTGGTGGCACGGCCCATCAATCTGCTGGCGCTGGCCACCAAACCGTTTGTGATTTTGTTGTCGGCTTCCACCCGCGCCTTGTTGCGCCTGATGGGCGTGAAAGAGACCAAGGGCACGCCTGTGACCGAGGAAGAAATCCACGCCATGCTGGTCGAAGGCACTTCGGCCGGCGTGATCGAGTCGCACGAGCACACCATGGTGCGCAACGTGTTCCGACTGGACGACCGCCAGATCGGTTCGCTCATGGTGCCGCGTGCGGACATTGTGTGTCTGGATGTGGACGACTCGTTTGAAGAGAGCTTGCGCCTGATCGAAGACTCAGACCACGCCCGTTTTCCGGTGGTGCAAGGCGGCATTGAAAACATCCTGGGTGTGATCAACGCCCGCCAGTGGTTAGCACGGGCACTGAAAGACCCAGCGCAGCCTCAGTCCTTGCGTCAGCAGAGTTTGCAAGCGCCTTTGTATGTGCCCGAGACCATCACAGGCATGGAGTTGCTGGACAATTTCAGACTGTCCGATGTGCACATGGCCTTTGTGATCGACGAGTACGGCGAGGTGCAGGGCATCATCACGCTGCAAGACCTGATCGAGGCGATTACAGGCGAGTTCCAGCCGCGTGACCCTGAAACATCCTGGGCGGTGCAACGAGACGATGGCAGTTGGCTGCTCGATGGCCACATTCCCGTGCCCGAGCTGAAAGACCGACTGGGTCTTGAAGAGGTGCCGGAGGAAGAGCGCGGGCGCTACCACACGCTCAGCGGCATGATCATGCTGCTGACGGGTACCCTGCCCAAGGTGGCCGACTCGGTGGTGTGGGAGGGTTGGAAGCTGGAGATTGTGGACATGGACGGCCGCGCCATTGACAAGGTTTTGGCAGTTCGCTTGCCCCCCAATTTGGACGATGGCGATCACCCGCTGGATTTGATCCACTGATTGAGAACCACTGAGGGCCTTTCAGGCGCAAAAAAGCACCCGAAGACGGGTGCTTTTTTTTGGGCTGTTGTGCTTTTGGGGTTTTAGAAAGGCGCGTCCTTGCGATCTTCACCGACCTCTGTGCCTTCGCTGCTGGCTTCAACATTCGGGTGGTCTGTGTCCGATGTGCGCTCTCGGTTGAGGTTGTCGACCGCAGTGCGCACTGCGGCTTTATCGCCCGCGCTGGCAAATTTGCTGTACCGACCCAAAATGCTGACCAGTTGGCCGTAAATGCGAGGCGCACCGGCCAGGCATTCTTTTTGTTCCAGAAAGTCGGACTCGCCCGTGAAGTTGCCGATCAGGCCACCCGCTTCGGTGACCAGGAGTGAGCCTGCAGCCACGTCCCATGGGGACAGGCCGGTTTCAAAGAAACCGTCGGTGAAGCCTGCCGCCACATAGGCCAAATCCAGGGCCGCTGCACCCGGGCGACGCAGCCCTGCGGTGCGCTGCATCACGTCGCCCATCATGCGCAGGTACTGGTTGAAGTTGTCGCCCTTGCGGAAAGGGAAACCTGTGGAAATGATGCATTCCTCCATCCGAATGCGTTTGCTGACGCGCAGGCGGCGGTCGTTCATGAACGCACCACGGCCTTTGGTGGCGGTGAACAGGTCGTTGCGTGTGGGGTCGTAAATGACGGCTTGTTCGATCTTGCCGCGCACTTGCAGCGCAATGCTCACGCAGTAAACAGGAAAGCCGTGGATGAAGTTGGTCGTGCCGTCCAGGGGGTCAATGATCCAGATGTGGTCAGAGGCCGCGTTGCCATGCTCGGTGCCCGATTCTTCGGCCAAGATGCCGTGGTCGGGGTAGGCGGTCAGCAAGGTCTCGATGATGATTTTTTCGCTGGCGTGGTCAACTTCGGTCACAAAGTCGTTGACCTGCTTTTGTGAAATCCGGACCGCTTCCACGTCAAGGGCAGCGCGGTTGATGATGGCGCCAGCGGCGCGCGCAGCCTTGATGGCCACATTGAGCATGGGGTGGAGATTGGACGACATGAATTGTGTGAAGAACTGAACTGGCCCACGCACGATCGCGGTGGCGAAGCGGTCATTTTCTCATGAAAAGCCAGGGTGCCCGTCGTTTTGGCGTCATGAGCCGGGTGCGCTGGTCCATGGCCAGCTTGCGAGCATGGACAATCGGGGCATGCAAACGCGATTCATCCTGATAGAAACCAGCCATGCCGGTAATGTGGGCGCCGCCGCTCGGGCACTGAAAGTCATGGGCTTTGACGAGTTGGTCTTGGTGGCGCCGCGCTGGCCCAATGTGCTGCGCAAAGAAGAAACCATTCAACGCGCCAGCGGCGCTAACGACGTGCTGGCCAAGGCCCGCGTGGTCGATACGCTCGAACAAGCCTTGGATGGTGTGACCCATCTGTGTGCCACGGCCATGACGCCGCGTGACTTTGGCCCGCCCACCCGTTCGCCTCGCGAACACTTTGCAGAACTGACCCAACCCGGAGCATCCGCACAAAGCGTGGCTTTTTTGTTCGGATCTGAGCGTTTTGGCATGAAAAACGAGGACGTTTACCGCTGCCATGTGGCATTGTCTATCCCCACCCATCCGCAGTTTGGGTCGCTCAATTTGGGCTCGGCCATACAGGTCATCGCTTACGACTGGCGTTTGGCGCTGGGAGGCTTCCCCGTGCAAGACGCGGTACCGCCCGCAGATCAAGCCGATGCGCAACAAGTGGCGGGCATGCTCAGCCATTGGGAAAAGGCGCTGACCGAGATTGGCTTTCTGGACCCGGTTGCGCCCAAAAAGCTCATGCCCCGTCTGAACCAACTTTTCAACCGCGCAGACCTCAGTCCGGAGGAAATCCATATCTTGCGCGGGGTGGCCAAAGCCATGATTCAAGCAGCTGACGCAAACAAACAAGTCAAGCGATAGACTCGGGGCCTATGTTTTCTCGCCTTCGCTCCGACATCCAATGCATTCTTGACCGTGACCCAGCGGCACGCACCGCTTGGGAGGTGCTGACTTGCTACCCCGGCTTGCATGCTTTGGTGCTGCACCGCCGAGCCCACTGGTGCTGGAACCACGGTTTCAAGTGGCTGGGTCGTTTCATTTCACACCTCTCGCGCGGCTTGACTGGCATCGAAATTCACCCCGGGGCCAAGATCGGCGAGCGCGTGTTTTTTGACCATGCCATGGGCGTGGTGGTGGGTGAGACGGCTGAGATCGGTGATGGTTGCACCATTTACCAAGGCGTGACCTTAGGCGGCACCTCGCTTTACAAAGGAGCCAAACGTCACCCCACATTGGGCAAAGATGTGGTGGTCAGTGCCGGGGCCAAGGTGTTGGGCGGCTTTGAGGTGGGCGATGGGGCCAAGATTGGCAGCAACGCCGTGGTGATCAAGCCCGTACCGGCTGGGGCCACGGCAGTGGGCATTCCGGCTCGCATCATTCCTTCCAAACAAGATGAGAGCGCCGATGTGTCGGGAACCGATCGCAAGTTCAGCGCTTATGGCATCACCCAAGACGACGACCCGGTCAGTCAGGCTTTGCGGGGTCTGATCGACAACGCGGCTGGCCAGGAGCAACAGATCTCGATGATCTGGAAAGCCCTAGAGGCGTTGTGTGCACAGCAACAGATCCCCGTCCCGGGTGTGGGTGCTGCCCGTGAAACTTTTGAAGCCGACAAGTTCAATCAGCTGGTGGGCAAATAAGCCTCAGTCTGATGAGACCAAAGCCGCTGCGGCCTTGAGTTCGCGCCAGCGTTTGTCGAGACTGCTGTAACGCGCCAGTGCATCGGGGTCTGCACCGGCCTGGTGTTGGGCCAGGGCTTCGTTCTTGAGCTGTTGCAAGTGATCCACCATCAGCATGTTGAGCAGTCTGCGCAGCTCTAGGCGGGCTTCTTGCACATCGGGCGGAGTGGCTTCTTCGCTGCCGGCCGCAATGTTCATTTTGTCTTGCGCTACCCATCGTATGGCTTCTTCGGCAAACGGCTGGCCCAGCATCTGCTCGCGCAAAGTGGACCACCCCAAGGCCCCCTGTTCGTGAAATTGCGATTCGAGCCAGGCAAACAAAGGGCCGTGTGGCGCAGGCAGAGCACACAGCATGGCATGGTCTTCGCCGCCCATCGTTTCCCACAACGCCATATTGCCCAGCAGAACCCGCGCGGCATGGTCAGCCCGGCTGGCGGGCACGGTGCGTGGGCCGGTGTACACAGGCGCTGGTTCGCGCTTGTACTTGCCGTTGATCAACCTACCGCCCGGTGTCCAGTTGGGGTTTTTGCGGGGCCAGTGGTTGGCGCCTGCGTTGTAGGTGTTGTCAAAGGTGGGCGCGCTTGGGGTAAAACCGCTATCGCTGGCCCAACCGGGTGGGGCGCCATACCGGGGCTCAAATGGATGATCGCTATCCCCAGCAGGATTGGCCGCACGGCTGAAGGCGGCATGGGTGGCCACAGGGGAAGCCGGGGCGGCGCCAGCGCCTGGCCCACGGGCTGAGGGCGCATAGCGTTGGTCTGTGGCGGCTTGCTGGGCCCAGAGCTTTTCGAGGCTTGTCGTTTCCAGTTGAATGAGTTGCGCCAACTCTGACAGCAGTTGTTGCTTGAGTGCACCATCGGGCAGCAATTGCCACAAGGGCCGGGCTTGGCTGGAGAGGCGGGCGCGGCCTTCGGCGCTTTGCAGGTCGCAATCGGCGCTGGCCGCTTCAATCAAAAAGCGCGACAGCGGCATGGCTTGTTTGATCTGCTCGGCAAAAGCCTCTTGGCCAAATTCACGCACGTAGCTGTCGGGGTCGTGCTCTGCGGGCAAAAACAAAAACTTGATGCTGCGCACATCGGTGGCGTAGGGCAGGGCCCCGTCGAGCGCCTTGCGTGCAGCGCGGCGGCCTGCGCCGTCGCCGTCGAAGCTGAAAACGACCGAGTCGGTGAAGCGGAACAGCTTTTGCACATGGTCGGGCGTGCAAGCTGTGCCCAGCGTGGCCACCGCGTTGGCAAAGCCCAGTTGCGCCAGGGCCACCACGTCCATGTAGCCTTCGGTCACCAGCACATAGCCAGCGCTGTGCAGGGCTTCGCGCGCTTCGTACAAGCCATAGAGCTCCCGGCCTTTGTGAAAAACAGGGGTTTCGGGCGAGTTCAGGTATTTGGGCGTGCCCGAGCCGATCACCCGCCCGCCAAAGCCGATGCACTCGCCTTTGATGTTGCGGATCGGGAACATGATGCGGTCGCGAAAACGGTCATACCGTTTGTCGTCTTCTTCGTTGACGATCACCAGACCCGATTCGGCCAACAACGGGTCGTCGTATTGAGGAAAGATGCTGGCCAGACTGCGCCAGCCCTCGGGCGCATAGCCCAGGCCAAAGCGCTTGGCGATCTGGCCAGACAGGCCTCGT
This sequence comes from Comamonadaceae bacterium, assembly GCA_021299875.1. GTDB lineage: Bacteria > Pseudomonadota > Gammaproteobacteria > Burkholderiales > Burkholderiaceae_C > Limnohabitans_A. Next base: position 40,888 of record JAJTEW010000010.1, read on the forward strand.
GCTTTGAGGTAGTCGATGGCATGCGGTGTGATCTTGAGCTGGTCGCGGTAGGCCTCGCCTGCTTTTTCGAGCACATCACTCAGGCTGTCTTGCTTGGCTTTTGCGGCGGCAGCGCGGGCGCGGTCTTCGGGCGACTGCTGCTCTTCAGGCACCTGCATGCCGGTTTGCTGGGCCAGGTCTTTCACGGCTTCGATGAAGGTCATGCCCGCGTGTTCCATCAAAAAGCCGATGGCATTGCCGTTCTTGCCGCAACCAAAGCAGTGGAAAAACTGCTTGGTGGGGCTGACGCTGAAGCTGGGGGATTTTTCGCCATGGAACGGGCACAAGCCCATGAAGTTGACGCCACCTTTCTTGAGCTGCACGTACTTGCCCACGATGTCGACCACGTCGACGCGGGACAACAGCTCTTGGATGAAAGACTGGGGGATGGCCATTTGTCTATTTTCGCCGATAAGAAGGATCGGTTTGACACGGTTTCGGGGCAAACCAGCATGGCTTTCAGCACCAGCTCAGGCAAACTCTGGATTATTCAAACGTCAGACGCAACAGGACTTTTTCATGACCGATACCAAAGTGAGCATCTTTGACCAAGACTTGCCCCAGGCCCCCGCCAACCATGCGCCCATATCACCGCTGAGTTTCATCGAGCGCACGGCCGAGGTTTACCCCCAGCGCTTGGCCATTGTGCACGGCGATTTGCGCCAGGACTGGGGCACGACCTACCGCCGCTGTCGCCAGCTGGCCAGTGCCCTCACGCAGGCAGGCATCGGCAAAAACGACACGGTGGCCGTGATGTTGCCCAACACCCCACCCATGGTGGAGGCGCACTTTGGCATTCCCATGGCCGGGGCGGTGCTCAACGCCCTGAACACCCGGCTGGACCCAGAAACAGTGGCCTTCATGCTCGACCACGGCGAGGCCAAGGCGGTGATCGTGGACCCAGAATTTGCGGGGGTGATGAAAAAAGCATTGGCGCTGCGCCAGTCCTCACGGCCCATGTTGGTGATTGACGTGGAAGACGCGCTGTACGCCGGCCCCACCGAAAAATTGGGCCCCATCACTTACGAAACCTTTGTGGCCAGCGGTGACGCCAATTTTGCCTGGAACCTGCCCGCCAACGAGTGGGACGCGATTGCGCTGAACTACACCAGTGGCACCACGGGCAACCCCAAAGGCGTGGTCTACCACCACCGGGGTGCGGCGACGAATGCGATCTCGAACATTCTGGAATGGGACATGCCCAAGCACGCAGCTTACTTGTGGACGCTGCCCATGTTTCACTGCAACGGCTGGTGCTTTCCGTGGACAGTGGCGGCGCGTGCGGGCGTGAACGTGTGTTTGCGCAAGGTGGATGCGCAGGCCATGTTCGACGCCATGCGCGACCACGGCGTCACGCATTACTGCGGTGCGCCGATCGTGCACGGCCTGTTGGTCAATGCCCCGGCGGCCATGAAGTTGGGTGTTCCCGCAGGCATCAAAGCCATGGTGGCGGGTGCTGCGCCGCCGGCCTCGATGATCGAGGGCATGGAGCAAATGGGCTTTGACTTGACCCATGTGTACGGCCTGACCGAGGTTTATGGACCCGCCACGGTGTGCCCCAAGCACCCCGAGTGGGATGCGCTGGACATTGGCGAGCGCGCCCGGCTGAACGCTCGCCAGGGCGTGCGTTACCACTTGCAGCGCGATGTGCGGGTGCTCAACCCCGAAACCATGCAGCCTGTGCCGCAAGACGGCGAGACCATGGGCGAGATCATGTTCAAGGGCAACATCACCATGAAGGGTTACCTCAAGAACCCCAAGGCCACGCAAGAGGCCTTTGCGGGCGGCTGGTTCCACAGTGGAGACTTGGCGGTGCAGTACCCTGATGGGTACTTCAAAATCAAGGACCGCAGCAAAGACATCATCATCTCGGGCGGCGAGAACATTTCATCGATCGAGGTGGAAGACGTGCTGTACCGCCATCCTGCTGTGCTGGCGGCGGCTGTGGTCGCCAAGCCCGATGCGCGCTGGGGCGAAACGCCGTGTGCCTTTGTGGAGCTCAAGGCCGATGCCCAGGTCACGGCGGAGCAGATCGTGGCGCATTGCAAGCAGCACCTGGCGGGCTTCAAGGTGCCGCGTGCGGTGGTGTTTGGCGAGTTGCCCAAGACCAGCACGGGCAAGATTCAGAAGTTTGAGTTGCGCAAGCAGGCCGGGTCGGCTTCGGCGATTGACATCTGATCTTCGCAGCGCTCAGGCAATGTCGAACGCGTGCGTGCCAAACTGGCCCGCACGGCGGTCGGCAAAGTAGTGCTCCAGCGTTTCCTTGACGGTGCGAAAAGCCAATTCGTCCCAGGGAATTTCGTCTTCTTTGAAGAGCCGCGCTTCCATGGTTTCGTGGCCGGGGTCGAACACATCACTGGTCAAGCGCGCCCGGTAATACAAATGCACTTGGCCCACGCGTGGCACGCTCATCACAGTCAGCAAGTCTTCCATAATGAACTGCGCCCCGGCTTCTTCGATCGTCTCGCGGGCAGCGCCCTCTGAGGTGGATTCGCCCAACTCCATGAAGCCTGCGGGCAAGGTCCACTTGCCTTTGCGCGGCTCGATGTTGCGCTTGCACAGCAGTACCTGGTCGCCCCAGTGGGGTATGGTGCCCACCACGTTCAGGGGGTTTTCGTAGTGCACCGTGTTGCAGGCCGTGCATATTGCCCGCAGCTTGGTGTCACCGTCATCGGGAAGGCGACGAGCCACCAGAGCGCCGCATTGGCGGCAATGGCGAATGGTGCGGTCAAACATCATGGCAAGGGGCAATCAAAGAAATGATCTAGGGGGTAAGTTCAAGTCTAACCAATTCTTTGAAAAAAAAAGCCCCAAGCTTTCTTGCTTTGGGGCTGCGTTCAAGTGAGGTTTGACATCAGGTCAGGTATTGGATCAAAAACAAAGAAATTCCCGGGAAAAAGAGCAGCAACAACGTGCGCAGGGTGTCACTGATCAGGAACGGCATGACGCCCTTGTAACTCTCGCTCAAGGGCACATCTTTGGCCATACCGTTGACCACATAAACATTCAAACCCACTGGCGGTGCCAACATGCCAAAACCAACGGTCATGAGGACCATGATGCCAAACCAGATGGCGGTGTGTTCTGGCGTCATGCCGAAGTCAAGCTTCATGATGATGGGGAAAAAGATCGGGATGGTCAGCAGCAACATGGACAACTCGTCCATGACGGCGCCCAAGACCACATACAGCAGCAAGATGCCTGAAACCACCAACAGGGGAGCCAAATTCATGGACACCACCAACTCGGCCAAATGGCCGGGTACTTGCGTCCGCGCCAAAGCAGCATTCATCACATCCGCGCCCATGAAAATCAGGAAAATCATGGCGGTACTGAGCGCAGTGGCATGAAAGCAATGCAAAAATTTGGACCAAGTTAACTCGCGCTTCAAAAGCGCAGCCAGAAACGTGGAGGCAGCACCCACGGCGGCACCTTCTGTGGGGGTGAACAAGCCACCATAAATACCGCCAAAGACGACCACAAAAATCATGGCGATGGGCAAGATGCCTTGCAGAGACTGAAAGGTGAGTTTTTCCCGCTCTTCTTGGTCGGGCGCTTGGCCCGGCACCAGTCGCACATAAATCGCAATGGCGATCATGTAGCCCACCATGGCGATGATCCCAGGCAGCATGGCTGCGGCAAACAATTTGGCGATGTTTTGCTGCGTCAAGATGGCATAAATCACCAACGGCACAGACGGTGGAATCAAGATACCGAGGGTGCCACCAGCGGCCAAAGTGCCAGTAGATAAACGGCCCGAGTAGCCGTGGCGTTTCATTTCGGGCAAAGCCACGCCCGTGATGGTGGCTGCGGTGGCCACTGACGAGCCACAAATGGCACCAAAAGCGCCGCTGGCCAAAACAGCGCCCATGGCCAATCCACCTTTGAAACGCCCCATGACCGCTGCAGCAAATTGAAACAATGATTTGCTGATGCCGCCTTGTGTTGCAAAGTGCCCCATCAAAATAAACAGGGGAATCACCGACAAATCGTAGTTAGCCAATCGCGCGAAAGCGAGGTTGTTCAAAAAGTTCAGAAAGGGTGTGAAGCCCGTTTGCAAAACAAAGCCGGCCGTCCCCGCCAAGAACATGGCACCTGCAATGGGCACACGGATCACCATCAGGCACAGCATGATGGCGAAAATCATCAACGCCAAAGTAATGGGTGTCATGACACGGCCCTGTGATGTTGAGCAGATTGAGTGGCTTGCGATGCCGCAATCAGCGCGGTGATGCCAAAAGGAATACACATGCTGGTGAAAACAATCCAATCAGGAAAGCCCAAGAGCATGGATGCCCCCATGGTCTCTTTCGCATTGATGGCGGCCAAGCCGCAGCGCCAAGACAACAAAGAAAAAATCACAGTCATCAAGGCATCACCTAATCGGTCCAAACGAAATAAGGTGGATTCCGTGCACTTGGCAGTGAAGAAGTCAACGATGATGTTTTCCCTTCTGAGCTGACACAGCGGCATGAACAAAGCAATGGCCGCGCCAGCGCCTACCCCGGTCAATTCAAAGTCGCCAATGAGCGCCGACCCCAAGACGTTGCGACCAAACAGGCTGTAGCAGGTCATGAGCATGACGCCAGTCAGCACAAGCCCTCCCAGTAGGCTGCACATCAAGGCGATTCGCTCCAGGGTTTTAGAAAACATCATGGTGAAGTCAAAGTTCGCAGGTGTTTTGGTGCATGACCATTGGAAATAAAAATGGTATCAGACGGCAATTGAGCAGCCACAAAAAAAGAGCAGGAGGGGTGCCTGCTCTTTTTTATGCGGGACAGGTGCTTACTTGGTGTACTGCTTGATCAAATCAGTAGCACTTTGCAACATGCCTTTGCCATCCATGCCTTTGCTGGTCATGTCTGCCACCCAAGCGTCATCCAACGAGTCGGTCGCTTTCTTCCATTTTTCAAGCTCGGCCTTGGGAATGATGCTGATCTTTTGGTTAGCGCTGGCTTCAAAAACTTTTTTACCAACAGCATCGTGACCCGACTGTGTTTTGCCCATGAAGGCGGACAGTTCACGTCCCGAATTTTTGTCAATCACCGCTTTCAGATCGGCTGGCAAAGAGTCGTATTTGGCCTTGTTCATGGGCATCACAAACACAGTGGTGTACAAGGCGTTGTAGCTGCGGTCGGTTTCAGCCGTGAAGTTGGTCAACTCGTTGACTTTCAGGCTGGGCGCCACTTCGTAAGGAATCACAGCACCGTCGATGACGCCTTTGGACAAAGCTTCAGGCACTTGAGGCACGGGCATCGAAACGGGCGTGGCACCCATCAGGGCCAGCATACGGCTCGACTGTCGAGTCGGGGCGCGAACTTTCATGCCTTTCAAGTCTGCCATTTGTGTCACCGGTTTCGCCTTGGTGTAAATGTTGCCTGGGCCATGCACGTGAATGGCGAGCATCTTCACATCCTTGAAGTCGTCTTGGGCAAACTTTTGCGCATAGTCCCAAGCTGCACGGCTGGTGGCCTCGGCATTGGTCATCATGAAGGGCAATTCGAACACTTCCAATTTGGCCAAACGGGGGGTGTGAATTTGCAAAGTCCAAGCCACATCCACCACACCGTCGCGGGTCTGCTCATAAAGCTGAACCGGAGTTCCACCCAACTGCATGGCTGGGAAAATATCGCACTTCAGTCGGTCTTTGGAATCGCGAGCGATGTTTCTGCACCAATCGCCCAGCATGGTGGTGTGCTGAATGGTTTGGGGGCCTAAAAAGTGGTGCACTTTGAGCGTGATGGTTTGGGCGTTGGCGCCCAGAGTTGTGGCTGCCAATGCCGCAGCCAGGGTAGTTAATTTCAAAATCTGACGCATGGTTAAAACTCCGGTGTTGAATGAAAGAAGATGACAACGTCACTTTGGTGCTTAAAAACAATCAAAGCTGTCACGTTGGGCAACCTGGAAACCCTAAAACATGAATTATGTTGCAAGTTTTACGCTGCAAGTATAGGGTTAACACCCATAAATTTTGGATGCAAGCATTTTTATTCATGTGTTGGAAGGACTGTGTATCTGCTGTTTTTGGGGTTCAGACGATACTGACCTTTAAGGGCGTCAGGCCTGCGACCGAACCGACCAAGACATCGCCCTTGACCACAGCAGCGACGCCCTCTGGGGTTCCGGTGTAAATCAAATCACCGGCTTGCAGTTCCCAAGCAGCGGACAGGTGCTCGATGGTTTCGGCCACGTTCCAAATGAGCTTGGAGATGGTGCTGCGCTGGCGGTCAGCGCCATTGACTTGCAGGCTGATTTCGGCGTTGTTGATGTCGTTTGTTTGGCCAATCGGTGTGATGGGGCCAATGGGGCCTGAGTGGTCAAATGCTTTGCCAATGCACCAAGGGCGACCTTGCTTTTTCATCTCGTTTTGCAGATCGCGGCGCGTCATGTCCAAGCCCACGGCGTAACCGTAAATGTGCTGGATCGAGTCGGCGGCCGAGATGTTGCGACCGCCTTTGCCAATGGCCACCACCAGTTCGATCTCGTGGTGCAGGTTCTGGGTCAAGCTCGGGTAGGGCATGGTGCCGGTCTGGCCAGCTTCAACCACCACCAGGCTGTCGGTGGGCTTGAGGAAAAAGAAAGGCGGCTCCCGGCCGGTAAAGCCCATCTCTTTGGCGTGCTCTTCATAATTACGTCCAACACAGTAAATGCGGTGAACCGGAAAACGCTCCGGTTGGCCTAAAACAGGGACAGAAACAACGGGCGAGGGTGGAAACACAAAACTCATGACGTGCCTTCAAAAAATGGAGATTTGATGTTAATCCGAACTTTTGAAACACAACAGCCCCCAAGTCACCACGGTAACTTATGAACCCAGTCAAAAGTATCGATCTTCAGGCCACCCCCGGACATTTGATTCGTCGCGCCCAACAAATTGCGGTGTCCATTTTTTCCGAACAACTGACCAGTGCCGACATCACGCCGGTTCAGTTTGCGATCTTGAACGCCTTGCTCGAAAGCCCAGGCATCGACCAAGTGAGTTTGGCCAAGCGCGTGGCATTTGACCCGGCCACATCAGGATCTGTCATCGGACGCCTGGAGGCCAAAGGCTGGGTGGTGCGACAAGCCGATCCCAACGATCGCAGGCGAAAGCTATTGGTCGTCACCAATTCGGGTGTTCATGCGCTTGGCCAAGTTCAAGAGGATGTGGCTCGCATTCAAGAAAAAATTCTGAGCCCATTGACCTCAAGCGAGCAAAGCCAATTTGTGCATCTTTTGTCGCGCTTGGTGCAAGGTCACCAAGCGGAATGATGACCCCCTCAAGCTGAAGCGTAGGTCAGCTCAAAATGCTCTACATGAGGGGGCGACGCGAAAAATGGGCCAACGATGGCACGCCATTCGGTAAAAAGAGCTGACTCGCGAAAGCCCACGGTGTGGTCTTCCAAGTTGTCCCAAAAGATTTGAAGCACAAAACGTTCGGGGTTCTCAATGCAACGGTTGACTTTGGCACCCCGATAGCCCTTGGCTTTGCAGGCCACGGTGCTCAGGCCCAGTTCGATGGCTTTTTCAAACGCGGCTTGTTGGCCGGGGTGGATGCGCAAGTCAGCGAGTTCTAGGATCATGGAAGCTCCAGCTAAAGAGCGAACCTTACCGCAAATTCTTTTCAAAAACCTTTGAGAAATCAGGCCTCGTGTCATCCATTTGACATCTCACTGACTCAGAATGCCGCGATGCATTTCAGCACCGCGCACATCCTTGGTCTTTACCAGCAAGCCGCTCACCGCATTCATTCGGGGGAGCGTGTCACCCATTTGGCACACGCCTGGCAGTGTGGTCGCTTGGCTGAGAAGTCCGGCGCCAGTTTGAAATTACAACTGGCCAGTTGGTTGCATGATATTGGCCATTTGTGGGCGCAACAAAGTGCGCTGACGACGGATCCGGCTGTCAAGGGTCATGCCGCTTTGGGTTCGAGGCTTTTAGAGCCTTTGTTTGGTTTAGGCGTTTCTGAGCCTGTGCGCCTGCATGTGTTGGCCAAACGTTACTTGGTCACCACCCGTGACAGTTACGTACGAAAACTGTCGCCACAAAGCTTGCGAAGTTTGACTCACCAAGGCGGCGTCTTGAATGAGGGCGAATGTTCTGATTTTGAGCGTCAGGCATTCTTTGCCGAGGCCATTCAGCTCAGGATATGGGACGACTTGGGCCAAAAAGACGGTTGGTTTGAGATCTCGATTCAAGACGCGCTCGACCAGCTGGACGGTTTGATGCAATCGGTCGCAGCCCAGTGCGTCACTTAATTTTCACGCAAAAGACATTTTCTTGACACGTTCGCCACGCACCATCGTCTTATTGATGACAAGGAGCGTGTGCCATGAAAGAGATTCCCAACCCCACTTTTGATTTGTCGCCGGTCCAGTTGCCCAGGGGGTCGCTTCATCCAAGATCAAATCAAGTCCAAACTGACTTCTTGCCTCGCAGCGTGCAAAGCACCATTCAGGTCTGTTGGGCGCAACATCAAGACGAAGTTCGTGAAGCGCAGCGCTTGAGGTATTCGGTATTCGCCAACGAGTTGGGTGCGCGTTTGCCCAAGACCATCGAGGGCCACGACATCGACCTGTTCGATGACTATTGCGAGCACCTGTTGGTGCGCGATACGGCCACGGGACAAGTGATTGGTACTTATCGGGTGTTGACCCCGGTCCAAGCCAAGCGAGCGGGCAGCACCTACAGCGATACCGAATTTGACCTGACCCGTTTGCGTGGCATGCGCAACCGCATGGTCGAGTTGGGCCGCAGTTGTGTGCATGTTGACCACCGCCATGGTGGGGTGATCATGGCCTTGTGGGGTGCTTTGTTTGAATTCATGGACCGCAACCGCCTGGACACCATGATCGGCTGTGCCAGCATTCCCATGTTGCACAACGGCGTCGTCAGCGGCGATGTGGCCGCCAGCATTTGGCACCAATTGCGTCAAAACCACCTGGCTGATATCCAATTCCATGTGCGCCCCCGTTTGGCGCTGCCCGTCGAGCAGCTGGACCACCACCTGTCGATAGAGCCGCCTGCCCTCATCAAGGGTTACCTGCGATTGGGTGCAAAAGTGCTGGGCGCCCCCGCTTGGGATCCAGACTTCAACACCGCCGATTTGCCCATGATGATGCGCATTGCTGAATTGCCAGCACGCTATAAAAAACACTTTGCATCAGCTTCCCAATGACTGCACCAGCAGGCCCACACTTGTAACCATAGCTTGGCGCGTTCTGAAACCCTGCTTTTACTCAAAATTTACCAGTCACGTTCACAATGTGTGAGTTGCCACACACTGCCTCACAGATTTGTCATCAAACTGACACGTTGAATTTTTAAAATGTTTTGAAGTTCACGAGACAAACATGGCCAACTCCACCAAACTGCCCATCCCAGATGTGCTTCCACCTGGTTTGCTGAATCGGGACTTGAGCATATTGGCCTTCAACGAGCGGGTGCTCGATTGGGCACACCGGCCCGAAGTGCCTGTGCTTGAGCGCTTGCGTTATTTGTGCATCGTGTCGTCCAATGTGGACGAATTCTTTGAAGTGCGGGCCGAGCCCCATGTGATGGGCTGTTTGCAAGACCTGAAGTCTGGCCCCTACACACCCCAAAGCCTGCAAGAAATTGCTGACAAAACCAACGCCATGGTGGCTCGGCAATACGCTTTGTACAACGACGATTTGTTGCCAGCCCTTGAGCGCAAGGGATACCGCATCTTGTCACACGGCGAACGCAACGCTGAACAGCGCCAATGGGTGCGCAATTACTTTCACCGTGAGGTGCAGCCCTTGTTGGTGCCTGTGAGTCTGGACCCTGCGCACCCGTTTCCCCAGGTCGCCAACAAATCCTTGAACTTCATCGTTCAGTTGTCGGGCAAAGACGCCTTTGGTCGGTCCAACGAAATCGCCATTGTCAAAGTCCCTCGTGTTTTGTCACGATTGATTCCATTGCCTGCGAACGTCTGTGGCAGCAGTACAGCTTATGTGTTGTTGTCCAGCGTGATCCGTGCGCATTTGTCGGAATTGTTTCCGGGGCGTGAGGTCGGACAGTTCTCTCAGTTCAGGGTCACACGCCACTCAGAATTGGCAGTCGACGAGGACGAAATAGCCAATTTGCGCATGGCGCTGCGCCAAGGCTTGCAGCACCGCAATTACGGTCAAGCGGTTCGGCTCGAAGTGTCTGCCAATTGCGCCCCGCGTTTGGCTGAGTTTTTGCGCAAAGAATTCCGACTGCCCGAAGCCGCTGTTTTCCGGGTCAATGGCCCCGTCAATTTGGTTCGCCTGATGCAGTTGATTGACTTGGTCAATGCGCCTGAGTTGCTTTTTCCGCCTTACAAAGCCAGCTTTCCGGCCCAACTGCCTCAACACGGCTCGGTGTTTGCCCGGCTCAAACAGGGGGATGTGATGATCCATCAACCCTTTGAGACCTTTGATGGGGTCTTGTCCTTTTTGAGAGAGGCAGTCCAAGACCCCAATGTCTTGGCCATCAAGCAAACCATCTACCGTGCGGGCAGTGACACGACCATGATGGATTTATTGCGTGAAGCGGTTCGAAAAGGGAAAGAAGTCACTGCGGTGGTGGAACTCAAAGCCCGCTTTGACGAAGAAGCCAACATCAATTGGGCAGAACAACTCGAAGCCATTGGGGCCCAGGTGGTGTATGGCATCGTGGGGCTCAAGACCCATGCCAAGATGCTTTTGATCACACGCCGCGAGGGTCGCTCATTGCGCCGCTACGGTCATTTGTCCACCGGCAACTACAACCGCCGAACGGCAGCGCTTTACACCGACATCAGCTATTTGACGGCCGATGCTGCCATCACTTATGACATGGACCAACTGTTTGGCCATTTGGCCAGCCAGAGTCGTTTGCCCAAAATGAAACGCCTGTTGGTGGCGCCCTTTCATTTGCACGCCGACATGCTGTCACGCATCAAGGCCGTTGGACAGGCCGCAGCGCGCGGCGCTTTTGCCCGCATCGTCATCAAAATGAACGCATTGACCGATGTGCCTTTGATTGAAGCTTTACTGGATGCGGGTCAAAAGGGCGCCAAGATCGATCTGATTGTGCGCGGTGCTTGCATGCTGCCTGCTGGGGTGGTGGGCATGAGCGAAAACATCCAAGTCCGCTCGGTGATCGGACGGTTCTTGGAGCACTCCCGTGTGTTTTATTTTTGCGCCGATCAAGATGAGTCGCTCTACCTGTCCAGCGCAGATTGGATGAGTCGCAATATGACGCGCCGCATTGAGCTGGCTTGGCCGGTTCAAGATCCTGCATTGCGCCAAAGAATCATTGACGAATGCCTGATTGCCTATCTGCACGATGCACGCGATGCTTGGGATTTGTCCTCAGACGGGAAGTACCACCGCGTGGGGTTGACCGTACCCGGTCCTGGCGCTCAACAAGCCTTGATGCAGCGCTACAGCGCCAACTAAAAGCCCGGGTTAACCAACATGGACTTGATCATTTGGCGACATGCCGAGGCTCACGAAGCCGAACCTGGTGAAGAGGACATGCTCAGGTCCTTGACGTCTCGTGGCCGCAAGCAGGCCGATCGCATGTCGGTTTGGCTGGACACGCAGTTGCCCCAGGGTACCCGTATTTTGAGCAGCCCTGCCGTCAGGGCCGAGCAAACCGTGCTGGCCTTGAAGCGCAAGTACAAAGTGCGAGACGCCTTGTCACCTGGGGCATCGGTGCAGGATATTCTGGAAACTTCAGGTTGGCCCGATGCCAAGTATCCCGTGCTGTTGGTGGGCCATCAGCCAGCATTGGGTGGTGTTGTGGCGAAATTGCTGGGCATGCCCGAAGAGGCGTGCGCCATTCGCAAAGGGGCGGTCTGGTGGTTGCGCCACCGTCACCGCGACGGCCAGGGTCAGACCGTGCTGATGTCAGTGACTTGCGCCGAGATGGTTTGAGGCCCGTCAGGCCTTGGAAGGTCTGCCGGTCTTGATGATGGGCACGTTGCCAAGTGCTTTTTTGAAAGGCGCGTCGGTCATCGTGCTCAGGGCTTGCAGGCCTGCCCGAATCAGTTCGCTCTTTTTGACTTCAACGCCCAGCGCCATGGCGCGTTTTTTCATGTCTGCAATTTGCAGCAACTCGGTTTTGGGCAGTGTGAAGCTGTCACGCACCACTTTGACCTTTTTTTCCTTGGCCGGCTTGGTGGGTGCAGCGCTTGTTTTAAGCGGAACAGTTGGGGCTTGGGACACTGAGGTTTTACCAACAGGGGCAGCCGGTTTGGCCGGGGTCTTGGCGATGGGCTTAGCCGGTGGCTTGGGCGCAACTTTCACGGCTTTGGGGGCGGCCGCAGGCTTGGTGCTTGGCGCGGTTTGGGTGACAGGGCGCTTTTTTGCTGCCGTGTTTGAGCGTGTTTGGGCCATGGTGTGCATACCTTGAAATTAACGGTGCATACAGTTTATACCGTTAAAAATCGATTGACAAGCACACTGACCCTGCTGTTTTCAGGGTCAAGTGTGATCCAGCACTCAGTCCAGCTGCACCCCAAAGGCCCAGTCTGTTTTTTGCCAAGCCGATTTTTCTTCGCGCAACAAATGGGCGGACTGTGGCCAGAGTTCTGCCCATTCGGCACTGATGTTCACTTGGGCAGTTTGGCGTGCGGCATTGCACTCAAATTGCAAGCCAGACAAATCGGGGTCGCGCCGCGCGTGGCAAAGGATGACGGCCAAGCGCAAGGCCATCAGTTGTCGCACAAAAGTGCTGTCTTCCAGCTCCGATTCAAGTTTGCGCAATTTGCCACGGTGACCCAGCACCAGTTGGCTTAACCGGTGCAACTCGTCCAATGTAAAGCCGGTCAGGTCGGTGTTGTCCAAAATGTAAGCGCCATGCTTGTGGTAATCGCTGTGCGCAATGCGCATGCCCACCTCATGCACTTGGCAAGCCCAGTGCAATTTTTTGAACAAGCGCAGGCGATTGCCATCCATCTCGGTATCCGTTTTGGCCAGCAACGACGTCAAAACCATTTGAGCCGTTTTAGACACACGATCGGCTTGCAATTTGTCGACGCCAAAACGTTGCGCCAGTGAGTCAACCATTGAAGAGCGCACATCGTGCGTGCCCTCACGGTCAATCAAGTCGTACAAGGCCCCGTGCCGGAGAGCACCTTGGGCCGCATGCATTTCGTTGATTTGCAACAAGTCAAACACCGCTTGTAAAACGGCCAAACCCCCACCAATGACGGGTCTTCGATCTTCTTTAACGCCCTCCAAGCGCAGGTTGTCCATTTTTTGGGCTTTGATCAAACGCTCTTTGAGCCAAGCCAAACCATCACGCGTGACTTGTCCTTCGGGCCAGTCTGCGGCGCTCAGGATGTCTGCCACGGCACCCACGGTGCCGGATGAGCCATAACAGCGGTCCCATTGGTCTTTGCTGAACAAGATTTGGGCTTCGTCCAAAACCGCTTTGGCGCCAATCTCTGCAGCCTTGAAAGCCGAGGCCGTCCAGAGACCATCCGGAAAATACTTCATGGACCAAGCCACACTGCCAACCCGGTAAGACTCCAGGGTGCTGGCGGTTTCGTGCTGACCCAAAATCATCTCGGTGGAGCGCCCACCGATATCGACCACCAAGCGGCGCTCAGCAGATTGAGGCAACAGGTGGGACACCCCCAAGTAAATCAAGCGGGCCTCTTCTCGGCCGGCAATGACTTCAATGGGGAAACCCAATATTTGTTTGGCCTTGGCCAGAAACACATCCCGGTTGCGGGCTTCGCGCAAGGTTTGTGTGGCCACTGCACGCACCTGGCTGGCTTTGAAGCCGGCGATGCGTTCGCCAAAGCGGGCCAGGCATTCCCAGCCGCGCTCCATGGCCTCCAGCGTCAGGTTCCGGTCGGCATCCAAACCGTTGCCTTGGCGCACGGTTTCTTTGATGTACTCCACTCGGCGCAGCTGGCCCAGGTCCATTTGCCCAATTTCAAGGCGAAAGCTGTTGGAGCCCAAGTCAATGGCCGCGTAGAGGGAGCGTGTTTGCATGAAAAAAAGCCATCGCAGGGAAACAAGGTGCAGATTATGTGACGGAAGAATGAAAGTTTGATGAAGGGCCAGTCAAAGTTTCCCGTGGGGTCGTCTTTCATCTTCAGCAGCGGGCTGGTTCGCAAGCCAAATTGAGCAAGTCGCCGCACGGCACGCCCTGGCAGCAATGGGCGGTCAAAAAGTCCATCAGGCTTTGCATGGCGCTCAGGTCGGCGCGGTAGCGCAAAAACCGGCCTTCGCGTTGCACACTGACCAAGGCGGCGTGGTGCAATTCTTTGAGGTGAAAAGACAAGGTGTTGGCGGGAATGTCGAGTGCTGCAGACAATTGCCCCGGTTGCACGCCTTCTGGGCCTGCACCCACGATGGCGCGGAAAACTTTCAGCCGTGAACTCTGCGCCAAAGCCGCCAAGGCCTTGATGGCCACGTCCTCGTCCATGACGCTGAACAAAGACACTGGATTCATGGCGCCACCTTTTCTGAAGCGTTGTGTGTCAGCAAGCCCATGGGCAAGCGCAGCGTGGCCAGCCAGCACACGGCCAGCATCAACGCCGAGCCCAGCAGCGCGTACAACAAGCCGCCCCATTGGTACAACACGCCCGACAACAAAGTCCCCATGAAACGGCCCAACGCATTGGCTGCGTAGTAAAAACCCACGTCTTCGGCCGCTTTTTCTGAGCCTGCATAGGCCAGCACCAAATAACTGTGCACCGAGGAGTTGATGGCAAAGGCAAAGCCAAACAGGCTCAAGCCACCCACCACCCACCATTGCAGCTGTGGCGCTTGCAGCCACACGGCTGCCGCAATGCCCAAAGGAATGAGCGTGAGCACAGCGGACCACCAACGCGCTGCGGGTACTTCGTGGCTCAGGCCATCGGCACTGCGGCGAACCAGCTGCGGGGCCAGCGCTTGCACCAGGCCATAGCCAATGGTCCAGGCCGCCAAAAAGCCGCCCACCATGGTGAAGGTCCAGCCCACCGAATACAAAAACACCGGCACGCCCACCACAAACCACACATCGCGTGCACCGAACAAGGCCACGCGGGCGGCGGCCAAAGCGTTGATGCCCGAGTTTTTGGCGAACAGCTCACGCGCGGAACCCGAGGCCTTGCTCTTGCCCATCATCGGCGGCAAGCTGATGACCACACCGATCAACACCACGGCCAGCACTGCAGCCATGGCCCACAGCGAGCCCTGAAAGCCCAGTGTCTCGGTGAACCAAGCCACCCATTTGAACAATTGGCCATTGCCTGTGTCTTTGGCTTGCGCTTGTGTGATCTTGATGGCCGATTTGCTGGCAGTTTTGGTCAGGTCCTTGGCCACACCGCACACCCCTTGCGCCAGCACCACCCAAGCCACCGACATGGCCGCTGTCCAGTCTGGCTGCAGGGCCGAGAGCAGACCAAAGCCGATGATCTGCGTGACCAAGCCCACGGTGAGCATGCGGGCAATGCCAAAGCGCGTGGCCAGCCAGCCGCCGATCAGGTTGGCCAACACGCCCGCGCCCTCGTAGAGCAAGAACAAAAAGGCCAGCGTGAACGGCGAGTAACCCAGTTTGTAAAAGTGCAGCAGCACCAACATGCGCAAAGCGCCATCGGTCAGGGTGAAGCCCCAATACGCCGCTGTGACGATGCCGTAGTTGCGTTCAGCGGCATTCATCTCAGATGCCGACTTCGTTCATGTGGCAGGCCAAATCGACCATGCGGCAGGCGTAGCCCATCTCGTTGTCATACCAAGCATAAATTTTGAGCAGCGTGCCATCGGTGACCATCGTCGACAACGCGTCCACGATCGCGCTGCGCGTGTCGCGGGCATAGTCCACGCTCACCAAGGGACGCTCCTCGTAGCCCAAAATGCCCGCCAGCGGGCCTTGGGCGGCCGCGGCAAACAAAACGTTGACCTCTTCGGCGCTGGTTTCGCGCTGCATTTCAAACACGCAGTCGGTCAGCGACGCGTTGAGCACCGGGGCACGCACGGCGTGACCGTTGAGCTTGCCCTTGAGTTCGGGGTAAATCAGCGCAATCGCGGTGGCACTGCCGGTGGTGGTGGGGGCCAGGCTGACCATGGCGCTGCGGGCGCGGCGCAGGTCCTTGTGCGGCGCGTCCACCACCAGGTTGGTGTTGGTCGGGTCATGGATGGTGGTGATCTGGCCGTGCTTGATGCCAATGGCTTCGTGCACCACTTTGACCACCGGGGCCAGGCAGTTGGTGGTGCACGACGCGGCCGTGACGATGCGGTCTTTGGCCGGGTTGTACAGCGTGTGGTTGATGCCCACCACGATGTTCAGCACATCGCCCACCTTGATGGGCGCAGCCACGATCACGCGCTTGGCGCCCCGGTCCAGGTGGCCCTGAAGGGTCTCGGGCGTCAAAAATTTACCGGTGCATTCCAGCACCACATCCACGCCCAAGTCGCCCCATGGGATGTCGGCCGGGTTGGCGTGCGAAGAAAATGAGAGTGTGCGCTCACCAATGCGGATTTCGCTGTCGCCTTGCGCCTCAATGCGCTCGCGCCACTTGCCCTGCACGCTGTCAAAAGCCAGCAAATGCGCGGTGGCCGCTGCGCCGCCTTTGAGCTCGTTCAGGTGCACCACCTGCAGGCGGTTGCCTGCGCGGGGGTCGTCGGACTGGCGCTCGGCAGCGCCCAGGGCCGCACGCAAGGCCAAACGGCCGATGCGGCCCATCCCGTTGATTCCGACTTTCATGGCGATTCCTTTTCTTTAATTCGATGACTATGGAATTGTGACTTGTCATTGTGTCAACTGAATGACATAAAACCGATTCAAGCTCAGTGGTATCAGGGTCGGGCTTGACACACACTTTCCAAATTGCAGGTGGGCATGAAGTGGCGTTTTCCTTGAACGATGAAAATCAGCGCTAAGGCTGCATGTCCCGAATCAATCCGCAGGGGCCAAGACCACCTCGATCGCGTACTGTGTCGGAAGCGGTCCAGTTTGCTGAACCCGCAGCGTCATGGCCCCTTCACCCAGTTGAGACTTGGGTATATTGGCCAACACATTACGCCCCAATTGACGGGCCCCCATGTGGCCATAGACCCACATGCGCGAGACATCCTCGCCTGCATCAAACACCGTGTTGCGTTGCAAAGCATAAGAGGCCATGGCTTCTTGCGATTCATACTGGACCAACTTGATCGACAGCACCTTTTGTCCTCTAGGGATGTCCCAACGCACATAGTCGGCATCGCCGCGCACCACCTCGCCATGGATCAAATAGGTCTGCAAGCCCGGCGTCAAAATGCTGGGCTGCAATGGGTTACCTGATGCTTCATGGGCCATCAGGCTTGGGTTTTGCAGGTCAAAGGCTTGGGCTCCAGAAGCGTTGCCAGCCAAGTCCACTTGGCGCAACCAAATGCGGCTCAAGCTGTTGCCCAAAATGCCCAGCGCGGTGCATTGACCGACCGCCCATGAGTGCTGTTCATCCAGCGAATACTCCCAGCGCGCACCAGGTTCAATGCCCGAGAGTTTCAAGCTGAGGGTCACCCCTTCGGTTTGGTCGGCGACACCCAAAGCCGCAGGTGCCGTCGTGTCTAAAACACAGTTGACGCGCACGATCTCAGACCTGTTGCCTGCGTCATCGCGCGCTCGCACCCAAATCATTTTGGCGCCGTCGCCCGTGACTTCAAAAGAGGAGCCTATGCCCCGCGTCCAGGTGGCGCCTTGGTCCAATGAAAACTCCCAGTCCATGCCAGGACTGTCCACTGCCCACAAACCGTTGCGCGTGACGCCGTCGCTCACACTCAGGCCTGTATCGTTGAATGACAAAACTGGGGCTTTGAGGATGACTGCGCCCAACATTGGAAGAGGTCTTGGGCTTAATCCAGCTGGGGATGCTTTTTCGATGCCAGAGCCTGCGCAAGCGGTCAAACAAGTCACCACGGTCAGCGCGATGGCAGGCCGCGAAAAAAAATAGTTGTCAAACCACATGGGCATCACTTCTTGAATGGACAAAGTTCATTGATACACACCCATGTGTCAAAAAAATGAAACTCAAAAACATTGCATTTCGTCAAGGTGTCATACAACGGTCACATCCGTTGTCCAAGATAGATTTTCTTTCAGCCCCCAACTCGATGGAATCATCACATGTCACACCACGACCACGACCCCATTTTCAACACCTCTGACAACGCCCATTTTCAAGACGTGCTGGCCCAATCCCTGCAAAACCCTGCTCGTCGCGGCTTGCTGCGCGGTGGCTTGGGCTTGGCTGGCTTGGCCATGCTGCCCGGTTGCGCGACCCTGACTTCGGACATGGCCGCTGTGCCCAAGGCCTTGGGCTTTCCTTCTGTCGGCAAGAGCTTGCTCGACAACGTGATGTTGCCGCCGGGTTACCAGTACAGCGTGTTGCATGCCACCGGCGATGCCCTGGATGCATCCTTGGCCGCCTATTCGAACAAAGGCACAGAAGCGGACGACTGGTCCCGCCGCATTGGCGATCACCACGATGGCATGGACATTTACTACATCGACGCCAAGGGCAAGTACTCTGAAAAAGACACGGGCCGCGCCGTGCTGTGTGTGAACCACGAGAGCTCAGCCGACGCGCACTTCATGCACCCCAATGGCCAGACCTCCAACCGCGTCAGCGGCAAAAAATTCACACAATTTGGCGACTGGGACTTGGGTGTACGCCCTGAGCTTGAAGTGCTCAAAGAGATCAACCACCATGGCGTTTCGGTGGTCGAGATCGTCAAGACGCCTCAGGGCTGGCGCGTCAAGCAAGACTCGCCGCTCAACCGCCGCATCACGGCGCAAACCCCTGTGCGCATCAGCGGTCCTCGCGGCCACATTGAGGCCATTCGCAGTTTCATGGTCACCCGCTGGGATGCAGCAGGCGGCATGGCGCGTGGCACGCTGAACAACTGTGGCCATGGCAAAACCCCTTGGGGCACCTATTTGGGTTGCGAAGAAAACTGGGCTTTTTATTTCCAGACCACAGGTGCGGGTGCGGCTTTGCCCGCCAATGAAGTGGCCTCGCGCAGGCGTTACGGCGTGCCGGCTGCGGCACCCGCTGCGGGTGCGACCCGCGCGCCCAGTCAGGGCTGGCATACCGTCTCGGCCACCGACGACCGTTTCGCCCGCTGGAACTTGGCGGCCACTGGTGCCAATGCTGAGCGCGATTTCCGCAACGAAGCCAACACCTTTGGCTACAACGTCGAGATCGATCCCTTGGATCCCAACTCCACGCCGGTCAAACGCGTGTCCATGGGCCGCTTCGCCCACGAGGCGGCGGTGTGCAGCTTGCCTGTGGCGGGTCAGCCGCTGGCGTTCTACATGGGCTGTGATGCCCGCAACGAATACATCTACAAGTTCGTGTCTACGGCCGTGTGGGATCCGCGCGATGTGGGTGGCGGCCTGTTGGCCGGTGACAAGTACTTGAGTGAGGGCAAGCTGTATGTCGCCCGTTTCGATGCCACAGGCCAGGGTGAGTGGTTGGAGCTGACCATCGCCGATCCACGCATTGCCAACCACAGCGCCTACAAGTTTGCCAACCAGGCCGATGTGTTCATCAACGCGCGGTGGGCGGCAGACGCTGTGGGCGCGACCAAAATGGACCGTCCGGAGTGGGGCGCGGTGAACTACCGCAATGGCGAGGTGTATTTCGCCTTGACCAACAACAATGCAGCCAACCGTACACCCTCTAAAACCGATCCTGCCAATCCTCGTGCCTACATGGATCTGGACGGCGTCAAAGGAACGGGTAACCCGCACGGTCACATCATCCGCTTCAAAGAGCCAGGCCACCAAGCCACAGCCAAGACCTTTGCCTGGGACATCTTTTTGTTTGGCGCAGAAGAAGACTCGGGCGACGCGAACCTGTCGGGCCTGACCGCCAAGAATTCGTTCTCTTCGCCCGACGGCCTGTGGTTCAGCAAGGCCACCGGCATTTGCTGGATCCAAACGGATGATGGCGCTTTCACCGACGAGACCAACTGCATGATGTTGGCCGCCATTCCGGGCCAGGTGGGAGACGGCGGCAAAGTGACCGTGAAAAACAAGATGATGGTGGGTGGTGCAGAGCAAAACGGCACCCAAGAAACTTTCATGGGAGCGGCCTTGGGCGAGGCCAAGTTGCGCCGTTTCCTGGTGGCACCCCAAGGTGCAGAAGTCACCGGGATCACCGAGACGCCAGACGGCCGTACCTTGTTCGTCAACATCCAGCACCCTGGCGAATTGTCCAAACCGTTGGCTTCAGGCGCGGCGCCCCAAAGCCAGTGGCCTGGCAATGCCGGCTATGGTCCTCAAGGCCGCCCACGTTCGGCCACCATTGTCATCACCCGAGCGGATGGTGGTGTGATCGGCCTGTAAGGTCTGACCATTGCGCAGCCCCTCAAGCCAGGTCTTCGGACCTGGCTTTTTCATTCAGCTTGCAGGTGGTGCTTGACCGGTTGTCAAGGCTGCAATGCGCACAGGTGCCGTCTAAAATTTCCAGGTCATTCCATACTTTGAAAGAGGCGCCATGGCCATGAAAGACAGAAAAAGATGGTTGGGCATGGCGTCCATGCTGTTGCAGTGTGTCGCTTGGGCCAGTGCACCCGAACCGATTCCCACACAGTCCAAAGACCTCTTGCGCAACGCGCCCTCACCCGTGGCGTTTCAGGTGCAAACCTTGGTCAAGGGCTTGAGCCACCCCTGGTCGCTGGCTTGGTTGCCGGGGGGTGACCTGCTGATCACCGAGCGCGAAGGGCGCTTGCGCCGAATCAGCCGAGATTTTCAGTTGGACCCACGCCCGATAGAGGGCTTGCCCGCCGACATCGTGGTGGACGGGCAGGGCGGTTTGTTTGACGTGGCCGTGCACCCTGACCACGCCCGCAATGGCTGGATTTACCTGGCATACGCGCAGGCTTCCAAAGACGGTCCACGCGGCGCATCGGCCACCGCCTTGGTCAGGGCGCGCTTGCAGGGGCATCGGCTGGTGGAGCTGCAAAACCTGTTTGCCATGCGGCCAGCCTCGCGGGGTGGGCGACATTTGGGTGGGCGCATCGCTTTTGATCGTCAGGGCCATGTGTTTTTGACCTTGGGTGACCGGGGCGACGATGCCCGCGCCCAAAAGCCACGCGACCATGCCGGCTCGGTCATCCGCTTGCACGACGATGGCCGTGTGCCCACCAGCAACCCCTTTGTGCAACAAAGCCAGCAGATGCCCGAGGTGTTCAGCCGGGGCCACCGCAACATCCAAGGCGCGGCCATTCACCCGCAAACGGGCGAGTTGTGGACGCATGAGCACGGACCACAAGGCGGAGACGAGCTCAACATCGTTCGCAGCGGGCGCGACTTCGGCTGGCCCACCATCACCTATGGGGTGAATTACGTGACGGGCACGCGCATCGGTGTGGGCACGCGCCAAGCGGGCATGACGCAGCCTTTGCATGTGTGGGTGCCCTCGATCGCGCCCTCAGGGCTGGCGTTTTACGAGGGCAATGCCTTTCCGGCCTGGCGGGGCAGCTTGCTGTTGGGGGCTTTGCGGGGGCAAAGCTTGGTGCGACTGGTGCTGGACGGTGAGAAAGTGGTGGCCGAGGAGCGCTTGCTGACGCAGCAGCTGGGGCGCATCCGGGATGTGCGTGTGGGCCCGGATGGTCTGGTTTACCTTTTGAATGATTCACCCGACGGCGGTTTGTGGCGTTTGAAGCCCTGAAAGCCCCGTGCGCTGGTTTTGACACAAATAAGCGCAATCCAAGGCTGCAAAGCTCAGGTTTTTGTCAGCAGGCCCTTCGAGTACCCATTTTTTGCCATTCACATCAAGGTTTTTTGACACAAACTTGTCACAATTGGCAATTAAAGTCAGGTCAGTCATCAGCCATTGGGTTGTTGATAAGAATTTTTTTGAACCTGCAACAGGAGCTGAAATGCTGAAATTTAAATCCCTCGTGGCCGCCATCGGTCTGAGCGCTGTGGCTGCCACCACTTGGGCTGCCGACATCACCGGCGCAGGCGCGACATTCCCGTTCCCAATTTACGCCAAGTGGGCCGAAGCCTACAAAAAAGAGACTGGCGTGGGCTTGAACTACCAGTCGATTGGCTCTTCCGGTGGTATCCGTCAAATCCGCGCCAAGACCGTGGCTTTTGGTGCCACAGACGCGCCTGTCAGCGGTGCTGACCTGGACAAGGACGGCATGGTGCAGTTTCCTGCCATCATTGGTGGCACCGTGCCTGTGTTCAACCTGGACGGTTTTGGCAAGGGCGATCTGCGCGTGACCGGCCCCGTGTTGGCCGAAATGTTCATGGGCAAGATCAGCAAGTGGAACGACCCCAAGTTGGCCGCCTTGAACCCTGGCAAGCGCCTGCCTGACACCACCATCACCGTGGTGCACCGCGCTGACGGCTCGGGCACCACCTTCAATTGGACCGACTACCTGGCAACTGTCAGTAAAGAGTGGATGGACACCGTGGGCCGTGGCGCCGCAGTCAAGTGGCCAGCCCCTACATCCGTGGGTGGCAAGGGCAACGAAGGTGTGGCTGCCAACGTGTCCCGCACCAAAGGCTCGATTGGTTACGTGGAATACGCCTATGCCAAGAAAAACAACATCGCTGTGATGGCGCTGCAAAACAAAGCCGGCAACTATGTGATGCCTGACGACGAGACATTTGCTGCAGCAGCAGCCGGTGCCGACTGGTTCAGCGTGCCAGGTATGGGTCTGTCCATCGTGGACCAGCCAGGCGCCAAGTCTTACCCTGTCACCACAGCTTCGTTCATCTTGATGTACAAGACGCCCGCCGACAAAGCCCAATCTGCAGAAGTGTTGAAGTTCTTTGACTGGTCTTTCAAGAATGGCAAGAAGATGGCGCTGGAATTGGAATATGTGCCACTGCCTGATTCTTTGACCAATCAGATCCGCCAGCGTGTGTGGAACCAGATCAATACCAAGTGATGGTTTGCAGGGTTGTTTGAACTGACCCTTGGCCACCGACGTTCTTGATGAATGTCGGTGGTTTATTTTTCAGATCAGGTTCAATTTTTGTATGTCTGCCGATAAGACCATGAACACCAACACATCCTCGACTGCATCCGAAGCGCACAGTGCCAACATGGCAGCCGTTGCCAAGCGCCAGCGTCTTCAGGACGTTGTTTTTCACCGGACCACCCAGTCGTTTTCGCTTTTGGTGTTGATCGCCTTGGTGGGCATCATCGTTTCACTTTTTGTCAACGCTTGGCCCACATTCGCCAAATTTGGTGCGCACTTTTTGTGGTACGTCGAGTGGGACATCATCAACCAAGAATTTGGTGCCGCGATTTCGATTGTCGGCACTGTGCTGAGTGCCGGTTTGGCCATGCTGATTGCGGTGCCTTTGGCCTTTGGCATTGCGGTTTTTTTGACGGAAACCTGCCCAGTTTGGCTGCGCCGGCCACTGGGCACGGCCATCGAGTTGTTGGCGGCTGTGCCATCTATCATTTATGGCATGTTTGGTTTGTTTGTGTTCGCGCCGGTGTATGCCGACTACTTGCAAGTGCCTTTGCAGTCGGTGTTGGGCGGCATGCCCATGGTGGGGTGGTTGTTTGGCGGTGCCACCAACGGCCTCGGTATTTTGGCCGCTGGCATCATCCTGGCTTTCATGGTCTTGCCTTTTGTGGCCGCCGTGATGCGCGATGTGTTTGAGATCACGCCCCCCATCTTGCGAGAGTCCGCCTATGGCTTGGGTTGCACCACATGGGAGGTGGTGCGCAAGGTGGTGTTGCCCTACACCCAAACCGGTGTGATCGGCGGCATCATGCTGGGTTTGGGCCGTGCTTTGGGCGAGACCATGGCCGTGACTTTTGTGATTGGCAACGCCAACCGCATGCCTACATCTTTATTCTCGCCTGGCACTTCGATCGCTTCGGTGTTGGCCAACGAATTTGGTGAGGCCGAAGGCTTGCACTTCAACACCCTGTTTGCGCTGGGCTTTCTGTTGTTCTGCATCACGTTCGTGGTGCTGGCCATGGCCAAGTGGTTGATCATTCGCACTGAAAAAGCCAAAGGCAATTGATGCGCCACGACTTTTGTCTGGACCTTTCACCTTCATTGAATCGAGCCACACCATGCTGATGGAATCTTCTCCCCTTTACCGCAGCCGCAAGCGCACCAATTGGATTGGTTTGTCCTTGTCCATGATCGCCATGAGTTTGGGGCTTGTGGCTTTGTTGTGGATCTTGTTTGTGCTGTTTTCCAACGGGTTGGCCGCACTGGAATTGACCTTGTTCACCAACGACACCCCAGCGCCAGGGTCCGAAGGCGGTGGCTTGCGCAACGCCATTGTGGGGAGTTTGATGATCGTGGGCTTGGCGGTGGCCGTGTCCACACCCATCGGCATTTTGGCGGGCATCTACCTGACCGAATACGGCGACACCAGCAAGACGGCCGAGTTCACCCGCTTTGTGACCGACATCATGTTGTCGGCCCCGTCCATCGTTTTGGGCTTGTTTGTCTACGCCATCGCGGTGGCCACCGTGGGCAATTTTTCAGGCTATGCCGGCAGTTTGGCCCTGTCCTTGATCGCGATCCCGGTGGTCATGCGCACCACCGAAAACATGCTGCGTTTGGTGCCCGGCAGCTTGCGCGAGGCGGCTTTTGCTTTGGGTGCGCCGCGTTGGAAGGTCTCTACCATGGTGACCTTGCGTGCAGCCAAGAGCGGTGTGATCACCGGTCTGTTGTTGGCAGTCGCCCGCATCAGTGGCGAAACAGCCCCTTTGTTGTTCACAGCGCTCAACAACCAGTTTTACAGCACCAACATGGGCGCGCCCATGGCCAATTTGCCGGTGGTGATCTTCCAATTCGCCATGAGCCCTTATGAAAACTGGATCCAGCTGGCCTGGGGAGGCGCCTTGCTGATCACCCTGACTGTGCTGGCCCTGAACATCATGGCCCGCGTCTTCTTCCGCGAAAAAGTCAAAGTTTGATCGAAAGACAAGGTTTCAACATGCCCAACACCACCCAAACACCTCTTAAAAACGCGATTGAAATTCGCAATCTGAGTTTTTTCTACGGCACCTTCAAGGGCCTGAAAGACGTCAACCTCAACATCGCCGAGAACAAAGTGACCGCCTTCATCGGTCCTTCGGGTTGCGGCAAGTCGACCTTGCTGCGCACGCTCAACCGCATGTACAGCTTGTACCCAGGCCAGCGTGCTGAAGGCGAAATCAGCCTGTATGGCACCAACATCTTGGACAAAAAACAGGATTTGAACCTGTTGCGTGCGCAAGTGGGCATGGTGTTTCAAAAGCCCACGCCTTTCCCCATGTCCATTTACGACAACATCGCATTCGGTGTTCGCCTTTACGAGAACCTGAGCCGCTCGGACATGGACGACCGTGTCGAATGGGCCTTGTCCAAGGCGGCCATTTGGAATGAAGTCAAAGACAAACTCAGCCAAAGCGGTTTGTCTTTGTCGGGAGGGCAGCAGCAGCGTCTGTGCATTGCACGGTCTGTGGCGGTCAAACCCAAAGTCATTTTGCTGGACGAACCCACCTCGGCGCTGGACCCGATTTCGACCGCCAAAGTCGAAGAGCTGGTCAGTGAACTGAAGAAAGACTACACCGTGGCCATCGTGACCCACAACATGCAGCAGGCGGCGCGGGTGTCTGACTTCACCGCCTACATGTATTTGGGAGAGTTGGTGGAGTTTGGTGTCACCGAACAGATTTTCATGAAGCCCGTCAAGCAAGAAACCGAAGACTACATCACCGGCCGATTCGGCTGATCAGGAGAGACACATGGACAAGCACATATCTAGCCAATTCGACGCCGAACTCACGGGCGTTTCCTCTCGTGTTCTGGAACTGGGCGGTTTGGTCGAGTCACAGACGCGCCATGCGGTTTATGCCTTGGCACAATTCAGCTCTGAAGTGGCCGACCAGGTGGTGGCCACCGAAAGGCAAGTCAATTCATTGGAGGTTGAAATCGACGCCGAGTTGGCATCCATCATTGCGCGCCGCCAGCCCACCGCGCGCGATCTCCGGTTGCTGATGGCGATCTCAAAGATCACCGGCAACCTGGAGCGAGCGGGTGACGAGGCAGAGCGCATTGCCCGCATGGTCAAGTTGATTTTGGAGCAAGGCAGCCCTCGGAATTTACCCTCGTCTGAGTTGCGCATTGCGGCAGACTTGGCTACGGGGTTGCTGCGCAAAGCCCTGGATGCTTTTGCGCGTCTGGACGTCTCTACGGCCTTGGTCATTTTGAAGGAAGACGATCTGATCGACGCCGAGTTCAACGGTTTTCTTCGCAAACTCGTGACCTACATGATGGAAGACCCACGCACCATTTCGGCCAGTCTGGATTTGTTGTTTGTGGCCAAAGCCATTGAGCGCATCGGGGACCATGCCAAAAACATTGCCGAGTTCGTGATCTACGTCGTCAAGGGTGCTGATGTGCGTCACACGGCCCTCACCGACATTGAAAAAGCAGTTCAATGAAGTCCATACCGCGCATTTTGATTGTTGAAGACGAAGCGCCTATTGCTGAGTTGATTGCCGTCAATTTGCGACACAACGGCTTTCAGCCCATTTGGGCCATTGACGCTGAAACCGCACAGCGTGAGTTGGATGAAATTTTGCCCGACGTCATCTTGCTGGACTGGATGTTGCCTGGCGAAAGTGGTCTGGCTTTGGCCCGTCGGTGGCGCGCTTCGGCGCGGACCAAAGCCGTTCCGATTTTGATGTTGACGGCACGCGGTGACGAGGCCGATCGCGTGGCGGGGCTGGATGCGGGTGCCGACGATTACATTGTGAAACCTTTTTCACCGCGCGAGTTGTTAGCCCGCATTCGGGCGGTTTTGCGTCGCCGTGTGCCTGAGGCAGCTGGTGGCGTTGTGAAGATGGGTGATTTGCAATTGGACGCTGACACGCACCGTGTCTCTTGTGGTGATAAAGCGCTGAAGGTTGGACCCACCGAATTCAAGCTCTTGCATTTTTTGATGCGTCACCCTGAGCGTGTGCACAGCCGAGGAACTTTGCTTGACAAGGTTTGGGGGGACCATGTCTACATCGAGGAGCGCACGGTGGATGTACATGTCAAACGCTTGCGTGAATCTTTGGGCGATTCGGGCAACATGATTGAGACGGTACGTGGCGCGGGTTACCGCTTCACCATGACACCGTATGCTTGAGACCAGGTGGTTTATGGTTTTTGCGTTGTTTGAGTTGCTGTTTTTAATGGGTTTGGCCGGATTGCCGGCTTGGTATGTGTGGGGAACTTTGGGGGCTTGTTCGGCTGCCTTGTTGGCCGTTTGTGTGTACGCCTTGGTTTTGTCCTGGCGGATTGACCGCTTTGACCGATGGCTCAGTGCGCCCAGCTTGCGATTGGATCCACCATGGCAAGGAGTCTGGCGTGACATGGCTTTGCGCATTCAACGGATGCTGCGTCAGCAGGAAAAATTAGTGTCTGTTCATGAAAAAAGGCTGCAAGATTTTTTGTCTGCGATTCAGGCTTCCCCCAATGGCGTGATCTTGTTGGACGAGGAAGCCCGCATTGAATGGTGCAATGAAACGGCAGCTTCACATCTGGGGCTGGATTCGCTCAAAGATCGTATGCAACACATTGTTCATTTGGTTCGAGATCCTGTTTTTTCGCGTTATTTTTCGCAAGTCAGTCATGCCAGCGAAGCGGTCATTGAAGGGCGATCCAGTTCGGCAGCCAGTGCTCAAAAATTGTCGGTTCAGCTGCATGAGTACGGCGATGGTCGATCTTTGTTGTTGACACGTGACATCACCGCTGTCGCCCAGGCCGAGGCCATGCGCCGAGATTTTGTGGCGAACGTTTCGCATGAGATCAGGACACCGCTGACGGTTCTCAGTGGATTTGTCGAAACTTTGCAGACACTTCCTTTGGACGAACAAGAGCGTGTTCGTTATTTGAGCTTGATGGCAGTCCAGTCAGAGCGCATGCAAGATTTGGTGGCTGATTTGTTGACGCTTTCTCAATTGGAGGGAAGTTTACCCCCGAGCATCAGTCAGCATGTGTCTTTGCCTGCTTTGATGTCGCAGGTTTTTGGCGACGCCAAAGCCATGTCCGAAGGCTTGGCCAACATGGGTGATGGGACAGGCCATGATTTGCTGATGGCGCCTGTTCCGGAAGTTGATCTGTTGGGTTCTCGTTCCGAACTGCTGAGCGCACTTTCCAATTTGGTGATCAACGCCGTGCGTTACACCCCACTGGGCGGCTCTATTCATTTGAGTTGGTCTTGTACGTCTGAGGGATGGGTGTTTGCAGTCAAAGACACTGGCCCCGGCATCGCGGCTGAGCATTTGCCACGTTTGTCTGAACGTTTCTACCGTGTAGACCGGAGTCGTTCGAGAGAGACAGGGGGCACGGGTTTGGGTTTGGCCATCGCCAAACATGTCATGCAACGACATGGCGGTGAGTTGCGTATTGAAAGTGACTTGGGTAAGGGGTCCACATTCAAGTTGATCTTCCCTGTCAGCCGAGTGGTCCATGTCTAGGTCGCCAGCGCAGAGGGTTGTACCTTCGGGTTTTTTTTGGATCGCCTTTTTTTTGTTGGGGTCGACAAAGCCCTTTGTCCTCCACTGACGGAGACGGCTTATGCGCGTCGCTTTTTTGGATCTGGATCACACCTTGCTGGCGGCCGACAGCAACCAGTTGTGGATGGCCTATTTGAGGTCTGAGCAATTGATTTCAGATGAGCAATCTTCGGTTCATGATCAATTCTTGCAGGACTATGCCTGCGGTGCATTAAATTTCGAAGCCTTGCAATCTTTTCGGATTGGCCTGGACGCTTCTTTGTCGCCGGGCACTTTGTCTGCGGTCCGTGCTGTGTTTGAACGGGAGATCTTGATACCGGCCATAGCTCCCCTTGCACCGCGCTTGTTGGCTGAACTCGCCCAGCGGGGCTTGACCACGGTGTTGGTCAGTGCCACCCGAAGTCCCCTGGTTGACCCCGTTGCGCAGGCCTTGGGTGTGGGTCATGCCATCACGTCATGCTTTGGTCACGATAAAGTCCAGCATGTTCAAGCGTGGCTAAAAAGCTTGGGTTCTTCGCTCAAAGACTTGCACGAAAGCTGGTTTTTCAGCGACTCTCACAACGACTTGCCGCTACTGGATGTGGTGATGCACCCTGTGGCGGTGGACGCCGATGATCGGCTCCAGCAAGTGGCCACCGAGCGGGCTTGGCCCATGATGTCCTTGCGCAGCGATGTCTCTCAGGGCGATCATTTACTGCCTCGTGCGACGGGCCCTTAGCTTGAAAAGAGGTCAATCCATTTGAGGAGTTTGTTGTCGACCCTTGGCACAAGCCACTTGGTTGCTGAGGGCAGGGGTTTCAGTGTCCGTTTCGGGCCATTCGGCTAACCCGCCAGATCAAGGCCGTGAACAGCAATGACACCATGGCCAGTGCCAAGCAGCTGCTGATCCAGAAGGCGTCCACCGAGGGCCGAGCTGTCCAGTTGATCAGCCCATTCAGCGTGCTGTGCTCATAGGCCCAGAGGTAACCGCCATAAAGACCGAACCCCCACAAGAAGGCAGCGTAAATCAGCAAGGGTGCGATGGTGATGCGGTAGCAACGCAACAAATAGGCGCACACCGCTTGCACAGCGTCGGCCAGGTGGTAGAGGGCCACCCAGCCCAACCAAGCCACGGCGGCTTGAGCGACCAAGGGGTCATTTGTAAAAGCTTTGGCAATGCTGTCGCGACCGAGCAGCAAAAGCGATGCGCAACAAATTGCGGCGCCCATGGCCAGGCCTATGCCCATGCCGGCCGCTTGGCGTGCCCGGCGCGCATCGCCTGCGCCCAACCAATACCCGGTGCGCGCACTGCTGGCGATGCCCAAAGCCAGGGGCACCATGTACAGCACAGCTGCCAAGCTCGCTGCAATTTGGTGGCTGGCTGAAGCGACTGAGCCCAAACGGGCAATGAACAAGGCCATCAGCGTGAAAGAGGTGACTTCCACCATGATGGACAAGCCTGCAGGCACGCCCATGCGCAAAAAATGTCGGATGACGGGCCATTGCACTTTTTCTGGCCAGCGCCAAAGTTGGTAGGGGCGGTAAATGTCTTGGGTTTTCAACAGCCAAAGTCCGGTCAATATCATCAGGGTGTTGACCGCCAAGGTGGCCCAGGCGCAACCCACCACGCCCATGCCTGCCTGATCGCCCATGCCAAATGTCAAGACCACGGACAGTGGGATCTTGACCAGCAAAGCACCGGCTTGTAACCAGGTCACCAAACGGGGATAGCCCAAACTTTGGTTCAGGGTGCTGTACATGCGGAAAAGCAAAGACGGCACCAAAGCCACGGCCAACACGCGCAAGTAGGCACGGACATCGGGCCACAGTTCCGATGGCACTTGGGTCCAAGACAGCCAAGGGTCTGGAAACAGCAAGCCAGTCATGCCTAAAGCGGCAGCACCTGAGGCGATGTACAGGGCTTGGCGCACGGAGCGGCCAATGTCGAGTGGTCGGTTGGCGCCGTGCAATTCGGCCCAGACCGGCAACAAGGCTTGCAGCATGCCGTTGAGCGCGACATAAATGCTGATGTAAATGGACGATGCCAGGGACAGCACCGCCAGGGCATGGGGGCTGTAGCGGCCCGCGATGATGGTGTCCGCGACGCCAAATGACATCACGGCCAATTGGCCCACCAGCACGGTGCCTGCATGGCGGCTGATGGTGCGCAATTCAGACATGGCTCAATGGGGCGTTGGCGCGGGTGAAAGAGGGGTTTGACTCAGGGGGTCAAGGGCCGGACGAAAAACCAGCAAGCTTTCGCTGCGGTCTCCAAGCCGTTGCGCTTTGGCTTGTTGGGTCCATCCCCATGCTTTGAGTTTGTCTTCCAGCAGAGGCAGGTTGCGTTCGTCTATCACCAGCCATGGGCAGTCACTGCTGGGTGTTTGAGCCGCTTGCAGTCGGACTTGCGCATGAAACAAAAGTGCAGCGCCTTGGGCTTGTGTGATACCGGCATATTGCATGCAGGACGCCGTCCCCGTGACCACCTGCACTTTTTGCACCATGGTGACGTAGCTGCGCGCAAAGTTGAGCAGTGGAAGCCACAGGCTCATGAGCAACAACCAACACAAAACGGCACCGGACGCGGGCAAGACCATGCTTTTCCAGATGGCTGCTCGGTGGCGACCGATGCGCCATTTCACCAACCAAGCCCATGCCAGGGTGGCCAGCAAAGCCAAGCCAAAAGCCATGGGGGAAAACTCGGGCAAAAATCCCGGGGCCAGTTTGGCGACGTTGGCCGCAGTCTTGGCTGGAAATCCAGTTTGCATGGCGATCCAGACCACCCAAATGGTGAGGGCGCAAAAACTGAAAAACAGCAGGGTGAACCAGTCGATCAGAGCGCCCAGGCTGCGCCGCAAAGTGGGCAAAGCGAACGCGGCCAAAGCAGCAATCCCCGGCAGAGCCAGCAAAAGTGCCCTGTCCGACATGCCGGTGAACCAAGTGGCGACCACGGTGACCCCGATGAACCACAAGGGCAAAGCCAGATGCGGAAAGCGCCAGCCGCGCGACAGCTGGGACCTCCAGCGCCACAAAGACCAGGCCGCCAAAGGCCAAGCGGGCCATGTGAACCACAGCATGAGCTTGGCCAGTACATCCAGATCCAACAAGGTGTGCGACTCGACGCGCCACCGCCAAAGATCCAGGTAACCCGCTGTGGTGATGCACAGAAGGCACAGCAAAGCCAATAAACCCAGATCGAGCATGCGAAGCCGGGCCTGCGCAGGGTCGCTTTGTCCGAGGGCTTTTAGAACAGAGCCGCCAATGCCCAGCCACAGTGCGACGCTGGGTGCGCCTGAAAGCGTGAGGCCGAGCATGCCAATCCCTACAGCCAATCCGCTGCGCAAACGCCACCGCGGCAGGGTCGCCAAGCCGACAAAAATCAATGAGGCGAAGCAAAGCTGACTGAGCGCTGGGGTGGCTTCGTGTGCCAATCTGGCCAAACCCAGGCAGGCCAACAAGGCCAGCAAACCGCCATCGGCCAAAGCGCGGGCGTAGTCTGCAGGTTTGGCCTCACCCCCAAATGCGAAGGCCACAGGTTGGGCAGCGGGGTGTCTAGCCAAGGCGTACACGGCATACCAGGTGGCGGCCAAGGTCAGCGCCAACATGGCGATGAACGGAATCCGAGCAAATGCATCTTCCCAACCCACGGGGGCGCCATACAAAAAGGCAGCACCCAGCCAGTAGGGGAGCAAGGCCAATTGCGGATCGTGTTGGCCCAACAAGCTGGGTCGAAACCAGCTGGTCACTTCGCCCATGGCAGGTTGTGCCAGCTGAAGCATGTAGCCCAATGCCTCTAGATCTTGGGCTTTCCAAGGCTCACGTCCCCAAAAGCCAGGCAACACATAGGCCGCACACAACAGCAGCAAGGCCAGACGGGGCAGTCGCCTGACAGCACTTTGGGCAACGATGGCGGGGGTGGTGTGGTTCACGGACAGGGCAGGATCGGTTGAGTGAGGGCGGTATCAGGTGGGCGTATTTTAAAAACCAGCAGCCTGGTTTTGACAGCATGCGTCAAGCCGCCATACAAAAAGGGCAGGCCGGTTGCCCGGGCTGCCCTTTTGGGGAACACCAATGCGCGAATTACTTGGCGATGGTGGTGGTCTTGCCGAAACGGTTGCGGAATTTCTCCACGCGGCCGCCCATGTTGTCGACCGACTTTTGGGTGCCGGTGTAGAAGGGGTGCGACTCACTGGTCGTGTCCAGCTTGTACCAAGGCAGCTCGCGGCCGTCTTCCATTTTGATCATCTCTTTGGTGTTGGCGCATGAACGGGTCACGAACTTGAAACCATTGGACATGTCTTGGAAGCAAACTTCACGGTAATTGGGGTGAATGCCGTCTTTCATGGGGAAATCCTTTTACTTTCGCTACGGTAGCCACTCTGCAGCCTATCTGAGAGCACTTTCCGCAAAACCTGATGATTATAGGGTATCAACCACCGCGCCGCATCATGTCGAAGAACTCGGAGTTGTTCTTGGTGGCTTTCATGCTCTTCAAAACCATCTCCATCGCCTCGATTTCGTCCATGTTGTACATGAATTGACGCAGGATGCGGGTTTTTTGCAGCACTTCGGGCTGCAGCAGCAACTCTTCGCGGCGGGTGCCGCTGCGGTTCAAGTTGATGGCCGGGAACACGCGCTTTTCGTACAGGCGGCGCTCCAGGTGTATCTCGCAGTTGCCCGTGCCCTTGAATTCTTCAAAGATCACCTCGTCCATGCGGCTGCCGGTATCGACCAAGGCGGTGGCGATGATGGTCAGGCTGCCGCCTTCTTCGACATTGCGCGCCGCACCAAAGAAGCGCTTGGGGCGCTGCAAGGCGTTGGCATCCACACCGCCCGAGAGCACTTTGCCTGACGAGGGCACCACGTTGTTGTAGGCGCGGGCCAGGCGGGTGATCGAGTCGAGCAAGATCACCACGTCTTTTTTCAATTCCACCAAGCGCTTGGCGCGTTCGATCACCATCTCGGCCACGTGCACGTGGCGCGAAGCGGGTTCGTCAAACGTCGAGGAGATCACCTCGCCGCGCACGCTGCGTTGCATTTCGGTCACTTCTTCAGGGCGCTCGTCCACCAAGAGCACCATCAGGTGGACATCGGGGTAGTTGGCGGTGATGGCGTGGGCGATCTGCTGCATCATGACCGTCTTGCCCGACTTGGGCTGCGCCACGATCAGGGCGCGTTGGCCACGGCCGAGTGGCGCGATGATGTCGATCACACGGGCGGTGATGTTCTCTTCACCCTTGATGTCTCGCTCCAGACGCATCTGCTCTTTGGGGAACAGGGGCGTCAGGTTTTCAAACATCACCTTGTGTTTGTTGTTCTCGGGCAAGTCGCCGTTGACTTGGTCCAACTTGGTCAGTGCGAAGTAGCGCTCGCCGTCTTTGGGGATGCGCACTTCGCCTTCGATCATGTCGCCAGTGTGCAGGTTGAAACGCCTGACTTGGCTGGGGCTGATGTAGATGTCGTCGGTGCTGGCGGTGTAGCTGGAGTCAGGGCTGCGCAAAAAGCCAAAACCATCCGGCAAGATTTCCAGCACGCCATCGGCAAACACCTGTTCGCCAGCTTTGGCGCGTTTTTTGATGATGGCAAACATCAGTTCCTGCTTGCGCATGCGGCCGGTGTTCTCGATTTCGAGCGTGTCGGCTTGCTTCAGGAGTTCGGACACATGGAGTGCCTTGAGTTCGTTCAAATGCATGGGATGGGGCCTGTGGCAAATCGGTTCGTTGTGAACCGTTTTAGAAGATAACCGGGTGGAATGTTCTGAACCGGATGCCGCCCGGGGTTGGGGGCTTGTGCTTCCGACAGTCTTGGCGCTGTCCCGTGTTCGGGTTGCCTGCAGGAAATTATGACAGGTTTTCGCGCGGGCTCGAAAACAAAAACCGGGCCATCAGGGCCCGATTGCGGGGGGGCACGTCCGGCACTACCAGACGGCAGGCACGCATCAGGCCAGTTGTTGGTCAATGAATGCGGTCAATTGGGACTTGCTCATGGCGCCCACTTTGGTGGCAGCGAGCTGGCCGCCTTTGAAGATCATGAGCGTGGGGATGCCGCGAATACCGAATTTGGCGGGAATGTCGCGGTTGTCGTCCACATTCATCTTGGTGATTTGCAGTTGGCCTTCGTAGGCGGTGGCCACTTCGTCGAGGATGGGGGCAATCATTTTGCAGGGGCCGCACCATTCGGCCCAAAAATCAACCACCACGGGTTGGCTGGCTTGAAGCACGTCGGCTTCAAATGTGGCGTCGGTAATGTGTTTGATCAAATCGCTGGCCATGGCCTTTTCCTTATGAACAATGTAGATGCGGCTAAAGTTGAATCTATTTTGACAGAAACCCGTCACGCTTGTTCCTTATGGTGACGAGGTCAAACTTCACGCCGATGAGCCTTTCGAACCTGCCCCCCGACTTTGATGAGACCCCTTTGTTGTGTGTCGATGTGGCCATTGTGGGAGGCGGCCCTGCTGGATTGATGGCCGCCGAAGTGTTGTCCCGGGCCGGCGTCTCGGTGCATTTGTTTGATGCCATGCCCTCTGTGGGGCGCAAATTTTTGTTGGCTGGCAAAGGGGGTTTGAATTTGACGCATGCAGAGCCAAGCGAGTTGTTTCGGACACGTTTTGGCTCGCGCGCGGCGCCCGTGGGGTCATGGCTGGACGCCATGGATGCGCAGGCCATCCGAGATTGGGCCCACGGTTTGGGGGTCAAGACCTTTGTCGGATCGTCTGGCCGAGTCTTTCCGGAAGAAATGAAAGCCGCGCCTTTGCTCCGGGCCTGGTTGCACCGCTTGCGGCACCCTCAGACCGGCGTGCCGGTGCAGTTTCACATGCGGCACCGTTGGCTGGGTTGGATGGAAAATCATTTGGTGTTCGAGCCGACGGGCACGAACGGCATTCACCGGGTTCAAGCCCAAGCCACGTTGTTGGCTTTGGGGGGCGCCAGTTGGCCGCATTTGGGCTCCGACGGTGCTTGGGTCCCGGTTTTGGCGGAACAAGGGGTGGCCGTGGTGCCCTTGCAAGCGGCCAATTGTGGTTTCGATGTACAGGGCCGAGCGGGCCAAGGATGGACCGAATATTTCAGAACCAAGTTTTCGGGTCACCCCTTGAAATCAGTGGTTTTGCGGGTGGATGCCGGCCCCGATCAACCCATGCATGCACCGCCCAGGTTTTCAAGGCAAGGCGAGTTTGTTGTCACCGATACGGGCGTCGAGGGCAGCCTGATTTACGCTGCGGGCGCTCTTTTGCGTGAAGACTTGAACCGAGGTGCAGCCCATCTGGTGCTGGATTTGTTGCCCCACAAGACCCCCGAGCAAGTGCTTGCCGAGGTGGCTTGGCCCCGAGGCAGCAAGAGCTTGTCGAGCCATTTGAAAAGTCGCTTGGGCCTGGATGGTGTCAAGATGGGCTTGTTCCACGAGCTGTGTGCCCCCGACCAATCGGCCGATCCACAAGCTTTGGCCTTGACCTTGAAGAATTTAAAGCTGCCGTTGAAGCAAGCCCGCCCAGTGGCCGAGGCCATCAGCACCGCAGGAGGGGTCGCCTTGGAGGCCTTGAGCCCCGAATTGATGGTGCTTTGCCGCCCGGGCGTCTACTGCGCGGGTGAAATGTTGGACTGGGAAGCCCCAACCGGGGGTTACCTGTTGACGGCCAGTTTGGCCAGTGGATGGCGTGCAGGTCAAAGTATTTTGACAAATTTGTAACATTTCCACACAAGTCGTGTCAGCGAAGGCGGGATCTGTTGCGTTGAGGATGGGTCAATCAATACATCCAAACCAAGAGGTCGACATGACGCCAGAAGCCAGCCAAGAATACCAGCGTGCCATCGAAGAGGCCGCCAACGCATTCATGAAAGTCATGACCTTGCGCGGATTTTCCGTCAGGGATTACCCGCAAAATTTCGTGGCCCAAATGGCAAACACCACCCGTTTGGCTTTCGAAACCGACCGGCACGGCCCTCACGCCCGTGCAGATGTGTTGGTGGCTGACATGTTGACCAGCGCTGTTCGCACAGCGTCCCCCCGTATCGGGGTCAGCAATGACAAAAAGCGTTCTTTTGCCACTTTGGGTCGTCGCTTGGCTTGATGTGCTGGTCAAAACCCTCGCATGACCAGAGCATGCGCAGGGTTGGGTCGTTATAGAAATAAGACCTGTGCAGGTCTTGAACGACTAAAAAGGTGACGAG
This sequence comes from Comamonadaceae bacterium, assembly GCA_021299875.1. GTDB lineage: Bacteria > Pseudomonadota > Gammaproteobacteria > Burkholderiales > Burkholderiaceae_C > Limnohabitans_A. Next base: position 77,500 of record JAJTEW010000010.1, read on the forward strand.
CCTTGACCCCGGCACTGGATTCACAGTTAGGGCTGCTTGGTTCCCCACCTGACCCGGTTGGCCGCTTCACCATGCGGGAAGGCCCGTCGGGTTGAATTGTAGGCGAGCTTGGGCTTGCTCCACCGCCAAAGCCTGTTTTTCTCTTTTCCTTTTCTCTTCCTTTTCTCTCTTTCTTTGAGCCAAAACACGGCTCGTAATGGGGCACGAAGAGATCCAGACCCGTTCAGCCGGGCCGTTCTGGAGCCCGATAGAATCAAGCCCCATGTCTTACCTCGTTCTTGCGCGCAAATACCGCCCCCGCAATTTCACCGAAATGGTGGGGCAAGAGCACGTGGTGCAAGCCCTGACCAATGCCCTTGTGCAGCAACGCCTGCACCACGCGTATTTGTTCACCGGCACCCGGGGCGTGGGCAAGACCACGGTGTCGCGGATTTTGGCCAAATCGCTCAACTGCCAGGGGGCCGACGGGCAAGGCGGCATCACCGCCGAGCCCTGTGGCGTTTGCCAAGCGTGCCGCGACATCGATGCCGGACGTTTTGTGGACTACACCGAGCTGGACGCCGCCTCGAACCGGGGCGTGGACGAGGTGCAAAGTCTGTTGGAGCAGGCAGTTTACAAACCGGTACAGGGGCGCTTCAAGGTCTTCATGATCGACGAGGTGCACATGCTGACCAACACCGCGTTCAACGCGATGTTGAAGACCCTCGAAGAACCCCCCGAGTATTTGAAGTTCGTGTTGGCCACGACCGATCCGCAAAAAGTGCCGGTGACGGTGCTTTCGCGCTGCCTGCAGTTCAACCTGCGCCCCATGGCCCCAGAGACGGTGTTTGAACACCTGACCCAGGTGCTGGCCGCCGAACAGCTCAGCGCCGAGCCTTTGGCTTTGCGCCTGTTGGCCCGTGCTGCTCGCGGCTCTATGCGTGACGCCCTGAGCCTGACCGACCAGGCCATTGCTTTTGGCAATGGGCAGTTGCAAGAAGTCGGTGTGCGCCAGATGCTGGGCAGCGTGGACCGCAGCCATGTGATGCTCATGATCCGCGCCTTGGCCGATGGCGACGGCGCTGCCGTGGTGAACCAGGTCAATGCTCTGCGCCTGCAAGGCGTGTCGGCCGCGACCACACTGGAAGACATGGCCATGCTGCTGCAGCGCATGGCCGTGATGCAGATGGTGCCCAGCATGGCGCAAGACGGTGACGACCCCGACACCCAGGGCTTGGCCGATCTGGCTCAGGCGATGCCCGCCGAAGAAACCCAATTGCTCTACAGCCTGTGCTTGCATGGACGCACCGAGCTGGGCTTGGCCCCAGACGAATACGCGGCTCTGACCATGGTGCTGTTGCGCTTGTTGGCCTTCAAGCCCCAGGCGGGATCGGCGGAAAAAAAAAGCCCGCTGAGCAGCCCTCGGGCCACCCCTGAGCCCACTCGGCCTGCAGTGTCTGCAGGGTCATTCCAACCCACAGCGCCCGTAGCGCCCTCCGTTCCTGCGCCATCAATGGCCGCTGTCGCGCCAGTCGCGGTGGCCCCGCAAGCCGCCCCGCCCAGTGAGGTGACGCCCCTGGTCTCAGCGCCCCTTTCCGAGCCTGTTTTCAGCCAGGCACAAGCCGTGCCGCCTTTGCCTGAGCCGAACCTGTCCGAGCCCCCCCCCTGGGAGGACTGGCCCGATACCACCGACTATGCCGATGTCCAGGCCATCCAACCGGCCGCGCCTGTCCCGCATGGGCTTGTGCAACAAGAGCCCCATGCTGCGCCCAGTTTGCGGTCTTTGCCCGTGCGCGAGATCATGCCCTCGCTGCGCGCCGATGTGCCCAAGCTGTCCGCACCTGCGGCTGTTCAGGCCACGCCCGAAGGCGATATTTGGTTTGAGGTGGTGCAAGGCCTGATGGCGCAAGACGCCATCACCGCCTTGGTGCGCGAACTGGCCTTGCAGTCCCAACTGCTGGGCCGGGATGCAGGGCATTGGCAGCTGCGCGTGGAGCGCGAGACCCTGAACCACGCCGCCAGCCGCGACCGTCTGCAAGCGGCTTTGCAGGCCGCAGGCCATGGCCACGTCCAACTTGGCATCGAAATGGGCCCCGTGACCGACAGCCCTGCCCGGCGTTTGGCCGTCAACGCCGCAGAGCAAATGCTGGCCGCCAAGGCGCTGATTGAAAGCGACCCGTTGGTGCAGGCCATGGTGCGCGACTTCGGGGCCAAAATTGTGCCCGGCAGCATCCAGCTGATCTGATTTTTACCCGCTTTTTCCAATCCATACCAAAGGAAACCCCATGTTCAACAAAGGACAACTCGCTGGCTTGATGAAACAAGCGCAAGCCATGCAGGACAACCTCAAGAAAGCCCAAGACGAATTGGCTTTTGTGGAGGTCGAAGGCCAAGCCGGCTCCGGCATGGTCAAGGTGCTGATGACCTGCAAGCACAACGTGCGCCGCGTGACCATCGACCCCAGCTTGCTGGCCGACGACAAGGACATGCTGGAAGACTTGGTGGCCGCCGCCTTCAACGACGCGGTGCGGATGGCCGAAGAGGTCTCGCAACAAAAAATGGGCAAGCTCACCGCCGGTTTGCCACCGGGCATGAAGCTGCCTTTCTGATCGCCTGACAATGGCCGACACCCACGCCCTTGCCACACTGGTGCAGGCCCTCAAGGGCCTGCCGGGGGTAGGCATCAAGTCGGCCCAGCGCATGGCTTTTCAGCTGCTGCAAAACGACCGGGCCACGGCGCGGCAATTGGCTGCAGCGCTGGACAACGCTGTGCAAAAAATCCGCCACTGTGCGTGTTGCCACACTTTCACCGAGGCCGATCTGTGCGACACCTGCCTGGACGACACCCGTGACCGCACCCAGCTGTGCGTGATCGAAACCCCCGCCGACCAGTCGGCCATTGAGCGCACAGGCACCTACCGGGGCTTGTACTTTGTGCTGATGGGCAAGCTCAGCCCGCTCGACGGCATTGGCCCGCACGACATTGGCCTGGCCAAGCTCAAGCAACGTGTGGGCGATGGCGTGCTGACCGAGGTGATTTTGGCGACCAACTTCACCGCAGAGGGCGAGGCCACCGCCCATGTGATCTCTGAAATGATCCGCCAGCACGGCCTGCGCGTGACACGCTTGGCCCGTGGCGTGCCCGCGGGCAGCGAGCTGGAATACGTGGACCTGGGCACCATCGCCCACGCGCTGATCGACCGGCGCTGAAGGAGCACCAGGTCCAGTGCGCAAGGACGGTGCGGCGGCAACACTGACCATGCTATTTGATGGGCTCCGTAAAAACCCGCTTGGGAACATTCCCGATGGCAAATTCATCGCGTTTGCCTATGCTTTGTGCACTCACTTCAGGAGCATCACAGGTGTCGCCAGACCATTGCACGCGTCGTTCATTGTTGTTGGCGGCCATGGGCTCGCTGACCGCGGTGTCGGGCCTGAGGGCGATGCCAACTGAGTCTGCACGCCCTTTGACCCGCATCAAGCTGGCGTTGGCAGCGCATCAAAGCCTTTATCACTTGCCATTGACGGTGGCCGAACACATGGGCTTCTTTCGCTTGACGGGCATTCAGGTCGAATGGCTAGCGCACGAATCTGGGGCCCAAGCTTTGCAAAGTGTGCTCGGCGGTCAAGCCGATGTGATGGCGGGGGCGTATGAACATTTGTTTGGCTTGCATCAAAAAGGACAGCCGTTCATGAGTTTTGTCCAAATGTGCCGAACCCCACAAGTCAGTTTGGGCGGGAGCACGCGAGGTGGCAAGTCTTGGCAATCCTTCGCCGATATCCGTGGTGCGCGGTTGGGCATATCGGCGCTCGATTCCACCACGCACTGGATGGCTTGCCAGTGGCTCAGGCGCCATGGGCTTTCCACGGATGAAGTCGTGTTTGTGGAGGTCGGTTCATCGACGGGGGTGTTGGATGCCTTGCGAGCCGGGAGCATCGATGCTTTGTGCAATCCCGATCCCATCATGCATTGGTTGGAGCAAAAAAATGAAATCCGTTTGCTGGGTGAAACACGAACTCTTGCCGGCACGCGCCAAGTCATGGGGGGGGCTGTGCCGGGGGCCAGTCTTTTTGCACACCCGGACTTTTTGCAGCGCCAAGCTGAGCGGGTGCAAGCTTTGACGGACGCGGTGGTCTTGGCACTGAAGTGGCTGCCCTCTGCAGGGCTCACGGATATTTTGAAGACTGTGCCACCCAGCCACTGGTCATGGGACCGCGCCGCTTATTTGGGGGCCTTTGAAAAACTGCGGGAGTCTTATGCAGTGGATGGCCTGATTCGAGGCCCGGAGGTCAACCGCGCTTGGCAAGCGCATGCGGGTTTAAAGGGCGTCACGGCCCAGACGCGGATTTCGCCCGAGCGCACTTTCACCAACCTTTTCGCGAACAGCGCACAAAACCCCCAGCGGCTGAGGGTGCGCATGGGCGGCTAAGTCGTCCAAGCTGCAACTTGGGACTCAGCGCTGCGCCGCGCGTTGTGTTGACTTGGCAGCAGGTTTGGCAGGCGCTTTGGCTTTGGTGGAACTGGGTTTTTTGCCTTTTCCAGCGGCCGGGGTTGTTTTGCTCAAACGCCGGGTTTCTTTAGAGGGCACCAGCACTGCCAGTTTCTTGCCCGCAGTCAACTTGACGTTGGGATTCAGGTTGTTCCAGGTGGCCAAGTTGGCGGCGGTCACACCATGGCGCGCCGCCAACACGGCCAAGGTGTCACCTTGTCGCGCCGAGATGAACACCTTGCGCAACACCACCTCAGGTGCCAGCAGCAAGTGCCCGTTGTCGGCCAGATGTTCGGCCACATTGTGTTCCTTTTGGTCGGGGCGATGGACCAGCAAGGTGGAGCCCGCCTTGACCAGCATGCGCGGTGGGATGCCATTGACCGCACGCAGCTGTTCGGCGGACATGCCCACCTCTTTGGCGACCTCTTCGGCCTTCATGGTGCGAGGCGCCAACCAGGCGGTCCAAGAAGACAAGCGGGTGCCCGAGCGCGACTGCAGGTTGTTTTCAAACACGGTGGCATTGTCCCAAGGCAGCAAGATTTGGGGGGTCCCTGCCGCCAAAATCACCGGGCGGTTCATGGCCGGGTTGAGGGCCTTGAAGTCGTTCAAGCTGACGTTGGCCAGTTTGGCAGCCAATTCCACGTCAATGTCTTTGTCGATAGGGACGCTCTTGAAGAAAGGGTGGTTTTGAATCAGTGGCAAGACTGTTTTGAACGCCTCGGGCTGGGCAATGATGTTTTTCACCGCTTGCAGTTTGGGCACATAAAACCGCGTTTCGTCCGGCATGCGCAAGTCGCTGTAGGTTAAGGGTTTGCCTTGGGCCCGGTTGCGGGCGAGGGCTCGGCCGACACTGCCTTCTCCCCAGTTGTAAGCCGCCAGTGCGAGATGCCAATCGCCAAACATGTTGTAGAGCTTTTGCAGGTAGTCCAGCGCAGCGCGTGTGGATTCCAGCACATCGCGGCGTTCATCTCGGAACAGATTTTGTTTGAGGTCGAAGTATTTGCCCGTTGCCGGCATGAACTGCCACATGCCTGCGGCCTTGGCACTGGAGACGGCTTGGGGGTTGAAGGCCGACTCAATGAAGGGGAGCAGTGCCAGCTCGGTGGGCATTTTGCGTCGCTCGAGCTCTTCAACGATGTGAAAAATGTAGGGCCTTGAGCGTTCGGTCATGCGCAAAAAATAATCTGGCCGACTGGCGTACCAAACTTCGCGGTTGCGCACCAGATCGTTGTCCAAATCGGGCATGGCAAAACCCATGCGGATCCGTTCCCAAATGTCGTTTTGCCCCTGCAGGCCCATCAGGGCATTGGCTTTCAGGTCGACAGCTCGGTCAGATGTTTGCGCAACAGGGGGAGATGCCGATGGTGCCAAAACAGTCGCCGTGGTGGGGGCCGAAGGGGCTTGCTCAGCGGCTGAGGCTGTGGGAGCGGCCTGAGCGGGCGCGCGGGCTGCATCGGGTGTGGGTGTGGGCGTGGTGGTTGCACACCCGCTGAGGATCAAAGCCAACAACAAGCTCCCGTGAACTCGGGGGATGCTGGCACAAGTGAAAGACAACAAGTTCATCGAAAAAGATTTTTCCATTGGCGCAGGGCTGCAAAGGTGGTCACATCGTCTACAGCCAAAGGGTCTTGCCGACGAACGGCAGCGGCGACAGCAGTCTCACGGCTGCGCAAGAAAGGGTTGATGGCACGTTCGGTTTGCAGAGCCACCGGCAGCGTGGGCAAGTCGTGTTCACGTAGCCTGGTGCACCGCAAATAATGAGATTGCAATGCGGTGTTGTCGGGTTCGACCGTCAGTGCGAATCTCAAATTGGACAGGGTGTATTCGTGGGCGCAGCAGACTCGGGTGTTGCCCGGCAGTGCGGCCAAACGGTCGAGTGAGTCCAGCATTTGTGCGGGCGTGCCTTCGAACAAGCGACCGCACCCACCCGAAAACAAGGTGTCCCCACAAAAAAGGACCGGGTCTTGTTCTGCAGGCTGGGCCCAAAAAGCGATGTGCCCCAAGGTGTGGCCTGGCACCTCCAGCGTGTCAAAAGCCAAACCATGCCAATCGAAGTGATCGCCTTGCTGAAGGCCTTGCCAGGCCACCGGTATTTTTTCCAAAGCGGGGCCCAGCACGCGTGCACCCGTTTGTGCCACCAGCGCCACCAAGCCGCCCGTGTGGTCGGCATGGTGGTGCGTGACTAGAATGGCGTCCAATTCCACCCCCGGATGTTCCTGCATCCAGGCCAGCACAGGCGCACTGTCGCCGGGATCGACCACCAAGGCGTGTCGGTCTGTGTGCAACAACCAAATGTAGTTGTCTGCGAAAGCGGGCAGGGCTATGAGTTTCATGGAGCCTTTCATTATAGAAAGCCACGACCCCACGACCGCTTGGCTGGCCTCTTTGGGCCAACCGGTGGCTTCGCGCTTGTTGGCTTGGGAGCAAGCCCAAGCCGACCTGTTGTTGACCGATGTCTTTGGCTACCACGCGGTTCAGCTGGGCTGGCCCGAGCTGCAAGCCTTGCGCCAAAATCGCATGCCCCACCGCTGGCAAGCCTGTGCCGAGTTCGAATGGCCTGGCGCAGCCCCTTCTGAAGGGCTCAAACCTGATGTTTGGTTGGACAGCCGCTCTTGGCCTTGGCAGGCCGACAGCCTGGATCTGGTGGTTTTGCCCCACACGCTGGAGCGCTCGTCCGACCCGCATGCCTGTTTGCGTGAAGTTGAGCGGGTTTTGATCCCCGAGGGGCAAGTGTTGATCACGGGCCTGAACCCCATGAGTGCTTGGGGTTGGCGTCAAACGCGAGGTGGCCAACGCCGCCTCTTGTCCAACACGGCGCAGCCCCTCATTGGTTACCGGCGTCTGCGCGATTGGCTGCGTTTGTTGGGCTTTGAAGTTCAAGTCAGCCGTTTTGGGGGTTGGACACCCGCATTGGCCACAGAGGCCTGGATGCAGCGATGGCGTTGGATGGAAACGGCAGGCGAGCGTTGGTGGCCCATTTTTGGTGGGGTCTACCTTTTATTGGCCACCAAGCGCGTGCCTGCAGGGCGACTTTTGCCAGCAAAGGCTTGGCGCACGGTACGATCGCCCGCTGTGGCGACCGCACCTGTTGCGCGCGCCGACACCCTGGTCAGCCAACCTTTGACCGAGAAAGACCGCTTTGACCTCCGTTGAGATTCACACCGATGGCGCCTGCAAAGGCAATCCTGGCCCAGGGGGATGGGGTGTTCGGCTCCAATCGGGCCAGCATGTTCAAGAGTTGTTTGGCGGCGAGCTGAACACCACCAACAACCGGATGGAAATGATGGCGGTCATCGAAGGCCTGTCCGCACTCAAGCGGCCTTGCCAAGTCACGCTCTACTTGGACAGCGAGTACGTGCGCAAAGGCATCACCGAGTGGATACACGCTTGGAAAGCGCGGGGCTGGCGCACCGCAGCCAAGCAACCTGTCAAAAACGCCGATTTGTGGCAAAAACTCGACGCCGTGGTGTCGTCTTCGGGACACCGCATCGAGTGGCGCTGGGTCAAAGGTCACAACGGTGATCCTGGCAATGAGCGGGCCGACGCCTTGGCCAATCAAGGCGTGGACAAGGCTTTGGGTCGCTTCGGCACGGCCTGAGCCGAAGTCCGGTTGGCGCTGACGGGCCCTCCAAGTCAGCCCAACATCCCCCACCGGCAGTAGGGAAATTGCCTATGCACTGTTACATTGGCACGGTCTTGCAGCATGCACTTTGAGAGAGATTCGAATGGCTTACAAAAAGAAATACACAGTTTTGGCAATTTTGGGCATTTCCATCGCGTCCGGCGCAGCCTGGTGGTGGCAAAACAAGGCGCCTGATGCTGAAGCTGGCAAGAAGCCAGCGGCGACCGCTCCTTCGGGTTCTGGGCCTGCGGCAGGGGGTGGGCCCGCACGTCCCACTTCGGTGGAGGTGGCCAAGGTCGAGCGCATGACCTTGGTGGACGAGACCCAAGCCGTGGGCAGTTTGCGTTCGAGACAAGGGGTGATGCTGCGCCCAGAAGTTGGCGGACGCGTCAAACAAATTTTCTTCAACGATGGCCAACGGGTGCGCAAGGGCCAATTGATGGTGCAGTTTGACGACCAGCTGCCACAGGCCCAACTGGCCCAGGCCCGCGCAGAGTTGTCGATCGCCGAGGCCAACCACAAACGCAACCAGGAGTTGGTGGCGCAAAATTTCATCAGCCAACGTTCATTGGATGAGAGCAGTGCGGCGCTGGAAGTGTCACGCGCCAAGCTCTCATTGGCGCAAGCCACCTTGCAGCGATTGCAGGTGCTGGCGCCTTTTGATGGCATCACCGGCCTCAAACAAATCAACGTGGGCGATTACCTGAAAGACGGCGCGGACATGGTCAACGTCGAGGACATCGATGCGGTGTTGCTCGATTTCAGACTGCCCGAGCGTTTTCAGTCCAAGATCCGTGCCGGTCAAAAAGCCCAGCTGACAGTCGATGCCCTCCCAGGCAGACCCTTCAGTGCCATCATTCAGGCGGTGGACCCTTTGATCGATGCCAATGGCCGCTCGGTGGGGGTGCGTGGTTGCATCGACAACCGGCAGCAGCAACTGCGTCCCGGCATGTTCGCCCGCGTCAATGCGGTGTTCGGTTCCCGCGAAAACGCCTTGGTCATTCCAGAAGAGGCCATCATTCCGCAGGGGGGTCGCACCTTTGTGGTCAAGATCGTTCCAGGCGACAAACCCGAGGTCAAAGTGTCGGAACGGGTCGCTGTCAAAGTGGGCTTGCGTTTACCGGGCAAGGTGGAAATCCTCGAAGGTTTGTCTGCAGGTGACACCGTGGTCACCGCCGGTCACCAGCGTTTGCAAAAAGACGGCACAGTGGTTCGGGTGGTTGACTTGTCTCAGCCTGGTGGAGGCCGACCCGCTGGCGGTCCGCCCGGTGCAGGTGGCCCCGGTGCAGGTGGTCCTGCCGCAGGTGGACCGGGTGCTGCCCCTGCCGCCGCGGGTGCCCAAGGTGCAGGTGGGCCACGCCCGGGTGCTGCTGGCAAGCCTGGTCAAGGCCCCGCCAAGAACGCCGACATGGCTGGACCGAACCCTTGCCTGAGGGGCGCAGATGCAACTCGCTGAAGTTTCCATCCGGCGGCCTGTATTGGCCGTGGTCATGTCGATGCTGATCGTGTTGATTGGCGCGGTCAGTTTCAAAAGTCTGTCGCTGCGCGAATACCCCAAGATCGACGAACCCACCGTCACGGTCACCACTCGGTATGTCGGCGCTTCAGCAGAGGTGGTCGAATCCCAGGTCACCAAGCCCCTTGAAGACTCGATTGCCGGCATCGATGCGGTGGACGTCATCACCTCCATCAGCCGAGCCGAACAGTCGCAAATCACCGTGCGTTTTCGCCTTGAAAAAGACGCCGACACGGCGGCCGCTGAAGTGCGTGACCGCACGGCGCGTGTGCGCAACCGTTTGCCTCAAACGGTGGAAGAACCCGTCATCGCCAAAGTAGAGGCTGACGCTTTCCCGGTCATCTGGTTGGCTTTTTCCAGCGACACCCTGGATGCCTTGCAGATCAACGATTTGGTCAATCGGGTGGTCAAGCCGCGCTTGCAAACCGTGACGGGCGTGGCCGATGTGCGCATTTTTGGTGAGCGCAAATACGCCATGCTGGTGTCTTTGGACCATGCACGCCTGTCGTCTTACAAATTGACGCCACAAGATGTCGAAGACGCCATCCGCCGCAACAACCTGGAGCTGCCAGCGGGACGGATCGAATCGTCTACCCGAGAGTTCAGCGTTTCTGCGCAAACCGACCTGAACCGTGCAGGGCAATTCGGTGACATCGTGATCCGCAACGTCAACGGGTTTTCGGTCAAGCTGCGGGATGTGGCCCAAGTTCGCGAAGGCGCGGCCAGCGACCGCAGTACCGTGCGTTTGAACGGCCAATCGGCCATCTCAGCGGGCGTCATCCGTCAAGCCACAGCCAACCCCTTGGAGTTGTCAGCCGGCGTGCGCGAGATGATTCCAAAGCTCAAGGCGGACTTGCCGGGCGACATGGTCATCAACATTGCCAACGACAATTCTGTCTTCATCGACCGCTCGATCAAAAGCGTGTTCAACACCATTGCGGAAGCCGTGGTCTTGGTGGCTTTGGTGATCTTTGTCTTTTTGCGCACTTTCCGAGCTTCAATCATCCCCATCATCACCATCCCGGTCAGTTTGATCGGCGCTTTTGCCATGATGGCCCTGGCGGGTTTCACCATCAACACCTTGACCTTGCTGGCGCTGGTTTTGGCCATTGGCTTGGTGGTGGACGACGCAATTGTGGTGCTGGAGAACATTTACCGGCACATTGAAGAAGGCTTGGACCCGTTTTCTGCCGCCATCAAGGGTGTGCGTGAAATCAGCTTTGCCGTCATTGCCATGACCATGACGCTGGCGGCTGTGTTCGCCCCTCTGGCTTTCACGCCGGGGCGCACGGGCAAGTTGTTTGGCGAGTTTGCGCTGGCTTTGGCGGGCGCTGTGTTGGTTTCGGGTTTTGTGGCGCTGACCTTGGCGCCCATGCTCAGTTCCAAATTTCTCAGGCACAACCCCAACCCCGGCTGGTTCGACCGGTCGATGGAAAAGTGGCTCACGGGCCTGTCCTCGGCTTATGAGCGCCTGCTGACCCTGATTTTGAGCCGTGCACGTTGGGTGGTGGTGTTGGTCATGTTGGCCTCGGGCATCGGCATTGGCTTGATTTACCCGACCATGAAACAAGAGTTGTCCCCCTTGGAGGACCGGGGGACGATTTTGGCCACCATCAACGCCCCGGATGGCGCGACCCTGGAGTACACCGATCGCTACGCAAAATCGCTCGAAAAGATGGGTCAAGCCTATCCAGAGTTTGACCGCATTTTTGCCAACTTGGGCAACCCCACCGTGGGCCAAGGCACCGTGGTTTACCGCGCCGTGGATTGGGACGAACGCCAACGCACCACGCTCGAAATCGCTCGCGAGTTGGGGGCCAAGTTCAATGGCTTGCCGGGCATCAATGCGTTCCCCATCACACCGCCGTCTTTGGGGCAGGGCTTTCGCGAAAGGCCCCTCAACTTTGTGATCCAGACCTCGGACAGTTACCAGAATTTGAATGCGATCGCACGTCAGTTGATGGACGAAGTTGCCAAAAACCCTGGCATCCTCTCACCCGATGTGGACTTGCGCCTGAATAAACCCGAACTGCGTGTCGAGGTGGACCGCACCAAGGCCGCTGAGTTGGGCGTGAGTGTGGATGTGGTGGCGCGCACCATTGAAACCATGCTCGGTGGCCGTGTGGTCACGCGTTACAAGCGCGATGCCGAACAGTACGACGTGATTGTGCAAACCCTGCCTTCGGCCCGCAACACGCCCGATGACATCGACGTGATTCAGGTCCGGGGCCGCAACGACACCATGGTGCCCTTGTCCAGCTTGGTCAAAGTGCGCGAAAGTGTGTCCCCGCGTGAGTTGAACCATTTTGGTCAGCGGCGCTCGGTGACCATCACGGCCAACCTGGCGCCAGATTATTCCTTGGGCGAGGCGCTGACGTTCATGGATGCCAGCGCTGCCAAGGTCCTCAAACCGGGCTACACCACCGAGTTGAACGGCACCTCGCGCGAATTCAAGAACTCGCAAGGGGCCTTGGTCATTGTGTTTGTCTTGGCGCTGCTGTTCATCTTTTTGGTGCTGGCGGCGCAGTTTGAGAGCTTCATCGATCCTTTTGTGATCATGCTGTCGGTGCCCCTGTCCATGATTGGTGCGCTGCTGGCGCTCAAGTACACGGGCGGCTCGCTCAATGTGTACTCTCAAATCGGCCTGATCACGTTGGTCGGCTTGATCACCAAGCACGGCATCTTGATTGTGGAGTTCACCAACCAGTTGCGCGAGCAGGGCATGGCGATGCAAGCGGCTTTGATCAAGGCTTCTGCCCAGCGGCTGCGGCCCATCTTGATGACCACCGGGGCCATGGTGCTGGGCGCCGTGCCGCTGGCGCTGGCCACCGGTGCGGGCGCCGAGAGCCGCACGCAAATCGGTTGGGTGATTGTGGGCGGCATGAGCTTGGGCACGGTGTTGGCCATTTTTGTGGTGCCCACCATGTACTCGTTGTTGGCTCGCAAGGCGGTGCCGGGTCCCAACAAAGCGGTGGCGCACGACGCCCCACACGAAGCGGCATCGCACTGAAAGTGTTGGCCTTCACAGGCTCCGACATGCACAACCCATGAAAAAAGCGGCTTCGGCCGCTTTTTTCATGGGTTTTCAAGCGGCCGTGTTCACAGGTGCCCGTCAAACATCATCACATCCACCTCGTCACCCACGGACACGTTGCCCTGGGCGTGGCCCAGCACGATCAGACCGTTGGCTTGCACCATTGAGCTGAGCACGCCCGAGCCCTGGTTGCCGGTGATGCTGACCTGCAACTCACCCGCAGCGTTGCTGCTGACAATGCCACGCTGGTATTCGGTGCGTCCGGGTTTTTTGCGCAAGGCCTCGGTGCTTTTGGCTTTGAGCAAGGGCAAAGGCGGCGCTTGCCAGCCCATGAGTTGCTGCAGGGCGGGGCGCACAAAAGCGGCAAAAGTCACCATCACCGCCACCGGGTTGCCCGGCAAGCCAAACAGCACGGCCGAGCGCTCGCCCTGCGTGATGCGGCCCACCGCCATGGGGCGACCAGGTCGCATGGCGATGCGCCAAAACGCCACATCGCCGAGCTTTTTCATCATGGCCTTGGTGTGGTCGGCCTCGCCGACGCTCACGCCGCCGCTGGTGATGACGGCATCGGCTTGCGCGGCGGCATCTCTGAAAGCCTGTTCCAGCGCGTCAGGCTCGTCGCGCACCACGCCCATGTCGATCAACTCGCAGCCCAGCGCCTGCACCAGGCCCGCTACGGTGTAGCGGTTGCTGTCATACACCGCGCCTTCGCGGGGTGCTTCGCCCAGGCTCAGGATTTCGTCGCCGGTTGAGAAGTACGCCACCTTGGGCCTGCGCCAAACAGTGGCGGTGGGCAGACCCAAGCTGGCCAAAAGGCCGCAGGCCGCAGGAGTCAATCGCGACCCAGCAAGCAAGGCGGGCTGACCGGCCATCAGGTCTTCGCCCAAAAGGCGGCGATTGTCGCCCGCTTGCAGCAAGTTTTGCGGGATGTGCACGGTGTCCCCGTCAAGCCTCACCAGCTCTTGCGGGGCCACGGTGTTGAGGTCTGTGGGCATGATGGCCCCGGTCATGATGCGCACGCACTCACCCGCTTGCACCGTGCCTTGCCAAGCGGCGCCCGCAAATGCTGTTCCCACCACTTTGAGTGGGGTGGGGCGGTCGCTCAGCAGTTCAGCACCGCGCAGGGCGTAGCCGTCCATGGCCGAGTTGTCGTGCGGTGGCACGCTGATCGGCGAGTCCACGTCCTGCGCCAGGATCCGGCCGTGCGACTGCATCAGCGGCACGGTTTCTTGTTCCCGCACGGGCTGTACCAACTGGGTTAAAAACGCGTTGACCTGGCTGGCTGACAAAGCCTGTGGGTCGTAGCCTTGCAGGCGTTCGGCGATCTGATCAATGGACAGGGCTGGGGTGGTCATGGCAATGGCATTGGCAATGGGGGACGGCGCTGCCGTGCAGCTCGGTTCAAAGGGATTCGAGTTGCTGCAATTCAGCCAATGTGTTGGCGTTGGAAAAAGCATGCGGGCTGTCGCCAGGCAAGTCAAAGGGCACGATCGCACAGCGGTGTTGAGCGGTCCAAGCATCAATTTTGCGGCCGCCGCTTTGGGTGAACTTGACCAGACTTTCAAGCAAATCCAGCTTGAGCAAGCAAAACACCGGTTGGGGGCGCACAGTGCCATCGGCTTCTGGGGCTGCGGCCATGGCCATGTCGGCGTCTTGGTCGTGCAGCGCTTGCACCAGGCGCTCCACCAAATCGAGCGGAAACAGCGGCGAGTCGCAAGGCACGGTGAGCAAGAGCGGGGTTTCGCAGCGTTCAAGGCCCGTCAAAAAACCCGCCAAAGGACCAGCGAAACCATCGATGCTGTCAGGCCAAACGGCGACTCCCAACGATTCATAGGCTGCCAAGTTGCGGTTGGCATTGATCATCACTTCTTGCAACGGTTGGCTTTGTATCTGCAAGCGCATCAAGGTTTGCAAGGCCAAGGGCAAGCCATGGAAGTTCTGTAAACCTTTGTCGGTGCCGCCCATGCGTGAGCCGCGCCCACCTGCGAGGATGAGGCCGGTGATGGCCGGTGCGTTGAGGTTCATAGCGTTCAGCCTCCGATGTAGCTCATTTCCACCCGGCGGCCGGGGCCACTGGCGGTGTCGGGGACGCGCAGGCTGCGCAGCACCGAATATTGGTCAGTCCGTCCGCGCCAGATCGCGTCCACCGTCTGGGCCAGCGTGTGGTCGCTTTGCGCCGGGTCGCGCAGGAGCTGGCGCAGGTCATAGCCTTGGCTGGCAAACAGGCACAAATACAAGCGACCTTCGGTGGACAGGCGGGCGCGGTTGCAGTCGCCGCAAAACGCCTGCGTCACGCTGCTGATCACGCCGATCTCGCCCAGCGACGGGTCGTGCTCTCCTTGGGCGTTGGCATAACCCCAGCGCTCGGCGGTCTCCCCGGGGGCGGCAGGGTCGAGTTGCAGCAGCGGCAGCTCGGCATGCAGGCGACGCACCACCTCGGCGCTGGGCAGCACCTCGTCCATGCACCAGCCGTTGGTTGCGCCTACGTCCATATACTCGATGAAGCGCAGCACAATGCCCGTGCCCTGGAAGTGCCGCGCCATGGGCAAGATTTCGTGGTCGTTGGTGCCGCGCTTGACCACCATGTTGACCTTGATCGGCCCAAGGCCCGCTGCCTGCGCGGCTTCGATCCCGGCCAGCACATCGGCCACCGGAAAGTCCACATCGTTCATTTGGCGAAAGACAGCATCGTCCAGCCCGTCTAGGCTCACCGTCACGCGTTGCAGTCCGGCGTCCTTCAGGCTTTGGGCCTTGCGAGCCAACAAAGAGCCGTTGGTGGTCAGCGTCAAATCCAGTGGCTGGCCGTCGGGTGTGCGCAGCGCGGCCAATTGCTCGATCAAGATTTCGATGTTCTTGCGCAACAGGGGCTCACCGCCCGTTAAGCGAATTTTGCGTACGCCCCGGCCCACAAACACGTTGGCGATGCGGGTGATTTCCTCAAAGCTCAGCAAATGGCTTTGCGGCAGGTAGGCGTAGTCTTTGTCAAAGACTTCTTTGGGCATGCAGTAACTGCACCTGAAGTTGCAGCGGTCGGTCACGCTGATGCGCAAATCGGTCAGCGGGCGGCGCAGTCCGTCCAGCGGCAATGCGCTCAGGTCATGCCCCGCAGGCAGCGGGGGCAAAGGCAAGCTGGGATGGCGCTGGTCAACCAGCGGAATGACGCGTTCAGACATGGGGGTTGATTGTGCCCGAGCCGTCATGCCGAGCAGTCAGCATGGTCAAGAAAGCACAAGCCCGAATGCGGGCACTTTAGCCGTGCTGGATGGCCACGGTTTTGAGGGTGGTGAAACCCAGCAGGGCTTCAAACCCTTTTTCGCGGCCGTAGCCCGACGATTTGACGCCGCCAAAGGGCAGCTCCACACCGCCGCCCGCGCCGTAGTTGTTGATGAACACCTGGCCGCTGCGAACGCGTTTGGCCATGCGGAACTGTCGTCCGCCGTCGCGTGTCCAGATGCCTGCGACCAGGCCAAATTCGGTGGCGTTGGCCAATTCGACGGCGTGGTCGTCGTCTTTGAAAGACATGGCCGACAGCACCGGACCAAATACTTCCTCTTGCGCCAGGCGGTGCATCACCGGCACATCGCGCAGCAAAGTGGGGGCCTGGTAAAAGCCGCCCGCAGGCACGCTCGCCGCAATTTGCCCCTGGGCCACCACCGCAATGCCATCGGCGCGGGCTTGGTCCAAAAACCCGGTGACGCGCGCCAACTGGCTGGCGCGGATCAGAGGCCCCAAGTCCAGATTCATGGCCGCCGAGCCCACTTGCAGGCGTCCAAAGGCTTCGCCCAGGCGCTTGAGCAAGGGCTCGTAAATGCCTTGCTGGATCAGCACGCGCGAGCCCGCGCTGCAGGTCTGGCCCGAGTTCTGCACGATCGCATTGACCACCACTGGAATGGCTGCATCCAGGTCGGCGTCTTCAAAAATGATCTGAGGGCTTTTGCCGCCCAGCTCCAGCGTCACTGGGCAGTGCCGCTCGGCCGCCACTTGCTGGATCAGGGTGCCCACGCGTGGGCTACCGGTGAAACTGATGTGGTCAATGCCCGGGTGCCGCGCCAGCGCGTCGCCCACTTCGTGGCCATAGCCGGTGACGATGTTGATGGCCCCCGGCGGGAAGCCCACCTCGGCGGCCAGCTGCGCCACCCGGATCAGGCTCAGGCAGGCGTCTTCGGCCGGTTTGACCACGCAGGCATTGCCGGCGGCCAAAGCGCCGCCCACACTGCGGCCAAAAATCTGCATCGGGTAGTTCCAGGGAATCACATGGCCCGTCACGCCATGCGGCTCGCGCCAGGTCAGCACGCTGTAGCCGTTTTGGTAAGGCAGGGTCTCGCCGTGCAGCTTGTCGCAAGAGCCCGCATAAAACTCAAAGTAACGGGCCAACGCCACCGAGTCGGCGGCGGCCTGTTTGGTGGGTTTGCCGCAATCGCGCTGCTCCAGCGCGGCCAGTTCAGCGGCGTGCTCGCTCACTTTTTGCGACAGCTTCATGAGCAAGCGACCACGCTCCATGGCGCTCAACTTGCCCCAGGGGCCGTTCAAGGCGCTTCGCGCTGCCACAACAGCGGCATCGATGTCGGCCGCTTGGCTGCGCGGAATCTGATCGAACACCTGCCCGTCAGAAGGGTCCAGCACGTCGATGGTCTGCCCAGCCAAGGCGGGGATGGATTGGTTGGCGATGAAATTGTGTGGCATGGTCTCGATTGTGATGAGGCGACAAATTTTGGAAATCACCGACGGGACATGGGCCATCGAATAAGGCGAAAAATGGCGCATGAAGAAGGCCCGCCAAAGCGGGCCTTCTTCATGCGCTCAAAGTGCCGGTCGCATCAAGTGACGTGAAACTGCATCACCAGCGGCACGATCAAGAGAGCCACGATGTTGATGATCTTGATCAGCGGGTTGATGGCAGGGCCAGCGGTGTCCTTGTAGGGGTCGCCCACGGTGTCACCGGTCACGGCCGCCTTGTGGGCTTCGCTGCCCTTGCCGCCGTGGTGGCCGTCTTCGATGTATTTTTTGGCATTGTCCCAGGCGCCGCCGCCAGTGCACATCGAGATCGCCACAAACAGGCCGGTGATGATGGTGCCCATCAGCAAACCACCCAGCGCTTTGGGTCCTAGGATCAGGCCCACCAGCACGGGCACCACCACGGGCAACAGGCTCGGGACGATCATTTCCTTGATGGCGGCGGTGGTCAGCATGTCCACAGCTTTGCCGTACTCGGGTTTGGCTGTCCCTTCCATGATGCCGGGGATCTCCTTGAACTGACGGCGCACTTCAACCACCACACTGCCCGCAGCGCGACCGACGGCCTCCATGGCCATGGCACCGAACAGGTAAGGAATCAAACCGCCAATGAACAAGCCGATGATGACCAGTGGGTCGGATAAGTCAAAGCTGATGGCCTTACCGTAGGCCTCTAACTTGTGGGTGTAGTCCGCAAACAACACCAAAGAGGCCAAACCAGCAGAGCCAATCGCATAGCCCTTGGTCACCGCCTTGGTGGTGTTGCCCACGGCGTCCAAGGGGTCGGTGATGGCGCGAACACTGCTCGGCATCTCGGCCATTTCGGCAATGCCGCCGGCGTTGTCAGTGATGGGCCCATAGGCGTCCAGTGCCACCACGATACCGGCCATGCTCAGCATGGAGGTCGCGGCGACGGCAATACCGTACAGACCGCCCAATGCATAAGCCGTCCAAATGGCCAGGCAAACAAACATCACCGGCCAAGCCGTCGAACGCATGGACACGCCCAAACCGGCAATGATGTTGGTGCCATGACCGGTGGTGGAGGCTTGAGCGATGTGTTGAACCGGGGCGTATTGCGTGCCGGTGTAAAACTCGGTGATCCAGACCAAGGCGGCGGTGAGCACAAGTCCAACGGCGCAGGCACCAAAAAGCCGCATGGCTGCGCCAGTGCCGCCCAAGGCGTTGTCAGGAATGAGCCAAGTGGTCACAAAGTAAAAAGCCACCAAGGACAGCACCCCTGCAATGGCCAAGCCTTTGTAAAGCGCTGGCATCACGTTGGTCATACCGGGTGAGGCTTTGACAAAAAAGCACCCAATGATGGAGGCGATGATGGACACAGCGCCAAGGGCCAAGGGGTACAACACAGCTTGTCCCGGAGCTGCCGAGACCAAAAGCGCACCCAACACCATGGTGGCAATCAGTGTCACGGCGTAAGTTTCGAACAAGTCCGCAGCCATGCCAGCACAGTCACCCACGTTGTCGCCCACGTTGTCGGCGATCACGGCAGGATTGCGCGGGTCGTCTTCAGGGATGCCCGCCTCAACTTTACCCACCAGGTCGGCGCCAACGTCAGCGCCCTTGGTGAAGATGCCTCCGCCCAAGCGAGCAAAAATAGAGATCAGTGATGAACCAAAAGCAAAACCAATCAAGGGATTGAGCAAAGTGGCCAGATTTTTATCGGGCGTCAGGTTGCCGTTGCCGACCAAAAACCAGTAAAAACCACTCACCCCTAGCAAGCCCAAACCCACCACCAGCATGCCGGTGATGGCACCACCCCGAAACGCCACATCCAGTGCAGGGCCAATGCCTTGGGTCGCTGCCTGAGCGGTGCGCACATTGGCCCGAACGGACACGTTCATCCCAATGAAGCCGCAGGCGCCCGAAAGAACTGCGCCAACCACAAAGCCAATGGCGGTGACGCCATCCAGAAAGATGCCCATCAGGATGGTCAAAACCACGCCCACGATCGCAATGGTTTTGTATTGGCGGGCGAGATAAGCGGCAGCGCCGGCCTGAATGGCTGCCGAAATTTCTTGCATCCGGGCATTACCGGCGTCTTGAGAAAGAATCCATCCTCGGGCCCAAATGCCGTAGGCCACGGCAATAAAACCGCATATGAGTGCCAAAAAAAGCACAGAATTTCCTGTCATCGTTGAACTCCTCGATGGTTGTCGCTGGACGGAGGCGCAACGCGCTGGAGGCCCCTCCACGGCGTTGCTTCCTCGTTCCATGCATCAGGAATCGATTGGCCAACAACTTATTAAAGGCCCCCGATACCTGATTAAGCAAGCCCTGTGAAAGTAAAATCGGGGTTAATCCCTAGAGTTTGCTGTTTTCTTAACCCCCTCAACAAAGACCTGCAAGATGTCCCTTGATAACGTCACCCCTGGAAAAAATGCGCCCGAAACATTCAACGTGATCATCGAAATCCCGATGAACGCTGACCCGATCAAGTACGAAGTCGACAAGGAAACCGGCGCTTTGTTCGTGGACCGTTTCATGACCACCGCCATGCATTACCCGACCAACTACGGTTACGTGCCCCAGACTTTGTCGGGTGATGGTGATCCTGTGGATGTGTTGGTGATCACGCCCTATGCACTGCACCCAGGCGTCGTGGTGCCTTGCAGAGCTTTGGGTATTTTGATGATGGAAGACGAAGCGGGCGTGGATGGTAAGGTCATTGCGGTTCCTACCAGCAAAATATTGCCGATGTACGACCACTGGAAAAGCATTGAAGACGTCAATGCCATGCGTCGCAATGCCATCGCCCACTTTTTCGAGCACTACAAAGACCTTGAAAAAGGCAAATGGGTCAAGATTTTAGGCTGGGAAGGCAAACCATCTGCACACAAGGAAATCTTGGACGGCGTCGCGGCCTACAACAAAACCAAGGCCTGATGGGGTAGATTGAGCGCTTGCCTCTGGGGCGCTGTGCCGCCCTACGAACGCCTGCCCGGTTTGCGCCGCGCAGGCGTTTTTCATGGGGATTTTTTCAATGGCGAGTGCTGCTGCAGCGCTTCGAGATAGTTCTCCACCCCAGTTTTTTCCCGTTCCAAAAACCGTGCCACCGCCTCAGAAAACGCCGGGTGCGCCAGCCAGTGGGCGCTGTGCGTGGGCGTGGGCAGCAGGGCACGGGCCATTTTGTGTTCGCCTTGGGCGCCGCCCTCAAAGCGCTTAACGCCGTTGGCGATGCACCATTCGATGGGCTGGTAATAGCAAGCCTCAAAGTGCAGGCAGTCCACCCGCGCAAGGGCTCCCCAATAGCGGCCGTAGGCCACTTCGGGCTGGCCTTGGGCGTTCAGGTGCAGGCCGATCAGGCTGATGCCAATCGGCAGTGACTCGTGTTCAGCCACAAACAGCAGCCAGTTGGCGGCCATATCGGTTCGCATGGATTCAAAAAACGCCGGGGTCAGATAAGGCGGGTTGCCGTGCTCCCAATAGGTTTGCTGGTAGCAGCGCAGCAGCAGTGCCCAGTCTTCAGCCGTCATATGAGGGCCACGCACGGCGCGAAAGTGCACGCCCGCCTCCTGCACTTTGCGGCGCTCTTGCCGGATTTTTTTGCGCTTTTCTTGCGTCAGGCTGGCCAAAAAGTCATCGAAGTCGTGCCAGCCCTGGTTTTGCCAATGGAACTGCACCTGGTCGCGCTGCAGCAGCCCGGCTTGTTCGCAGGCCTGCAGGTCGTGCGGGCTGGCAAACAAAATGTGCAGCGAGGGGATGTTGTTGGTTTGGCAAATGTCCAGCAAGGCGGCGAGCAGGGCTTGGCGGGCGGCGTCCGATTCGGCCAGCAAGCGGCTGCCCGGCACGGGCGTAAAAGGTGGTGCAACCAGGGCTTTGGGGTAATAAGCCAGGCCGTGGCGCTGGTAGGCGTCGGCCCAGGCGTGGTCAAACACATATTCTCCGCGGGAGTGGGTCTTGATGTACAGGGGGCAGGCGGCTGCCAACACATCGCCTTGGGGCGTGGCCCGCCAAAGGCTGATGACTCGCAGCGTCCAGCCGGTCTCGGGCGAAGCCGATTGGCTGGTCTGCATGGCCAACAAATAGGCATGCTGCATGAAGGGGGAAGGCGCATCTTGCTGGGACAGCAGTGCGTCCCAAGCCTCAGGTGCGATGGCACTCAGGTCGTCTTGCACCCGGGTGACATAATTCAAGCTCACATTTTCCAGCACCTGTATGACTCTCCAAATTCGTGTGGCCCAGCTCAACTTTGTCGTCGGTGACATGCCTGGTAATGCCCGCAAAATCATCGATTTCGCCACTCGGGCGCATGCCGAGGGTGTGCGCTTGGTGCTCACGCCCGAGCTGTCGATTTGCGGTTATGCGGCCGAAGACTTGTTGCTGCGCCCCGCTTTCATTGACGCCTGTGATGATGCCCTGAAAACAGTGGCCCGCGAACTGGCTGGGTTAAAAGGTTTGCATGTGGTGGTGGGCCACCCCGAAGGCGGCGGCTTGCGCACACGCAGCGTGGCGGTGACGCGCCGCCACAACCGCGCCAGCGTGCTGTGCGAGGGGCAGGTGGTCTGCGCTTACGACAAACGCGAGCTGCCCAACTACCAAGTGTTTGACGAGCGCCGTTACTTCACCCCAGGCCATGGGGTGGGCGTGTTCGAGGTCGAGGGCGTGCGGGTGGGTTTGCTGATTTGCGAAGACGCTTGGTTTGACGAGCCTGCCCGCTTGGCGCGTGACGCAGGCGCTCAGGTTTTGGCGGTGTTGAACGCCTCGCCTTTCCATGCAGGCAAAGGCCCGGAGCGCGAGCAACGCATGCGCGAGCGGGTGGCCGATTGCGGCTTGCCCCTGATTTACGCGCACCTGGTCGGTGGGCAAGACGAGGTGATTTTTGAAGGTCGCTCGTTTGCGCTCAATGCCCAAGGCCAATCCGTGGCGCGGGCCGAGGGCTTTCGCGAGGCCGATTTGGCGTTGCAAGCGGTGCTGGGTCAGCAGGGCGTGGCACTCACTGCTGCAGCCGAGGCCTTGGTGCCTTTGGCCAGCGCCGATGCAGAGTTGTGGGATGCGCTGGTGCTGGGTGTGCGCGACTATTTGGGCAAGAACGGCTTCAGGGGTGCGATATTGGGCCTGTCGGGTGGCATCGACTCGGCGTTGGTGCTGGCGATAGCGGTGGATGCGATCGGGGCCGACAAGATCCACGCGGTGATGATGCCTTCACCCTACACGGCCGACATCAGCTGGATCGATTCGCGAGACATGGTCAAACGTTTGAATGTGCGTTACGACGAGATCTCGATTGCGCCCCTGTTCGATGGATTCAAACTGGCGCTGTCAGCCCAGTTTGAGGGTCTGAAAGAAGACACCACCGAAGAAAACATCCAGGCGCGCATTCGTGGCACGCTGCTCATGGCGCTGTCCAACAAGACCGGGGCAATTGTGCTGACCACCGGCAACAAAAGTGAGATGGCCACGGGTTACTGCACGTTGTATGGTGACATGGCGGGTGGCTTTGCGGTGATCAAAGACGTGGTCAAAACCCGCGTGTTTGACTTGGCCCGCTGGCGCAAC
This sequence comes from Comamonadaceae bacterium, assembly GCA_021299875.1. Lineage (GTDB taxonomy): Bacteria > Pseudomonadota > Gammaproteobacteria > Burkholderiales > Burkholderiaceae_C > Limnohabitans_A. The sequence goes on from JAJTEW010000010.1 coordinate 100,392, forward strand.
CTGAACGACCCCTATGGCACGGGCAGCCAGCCGATCCCCGAGCGAATCATCACCCGGCCGCCCAGCGCCGAGCTGCGCCCCGACCAGAAAGACCAGGACAGCCTGCCCGCTTATGAGGTGCTGGACGCGATCATCCAGCGTTACATGGAAAACGACGAGGGCGTGGAAGCGCTGATCGCTGATGGCTTTGAGCGCGCCGATGTGGAGAAAGTGACCCGCCTGATCAAGCTCAACGAGTACAAACGCCGCCAGTCGCCCGTGGGCATTCGTGTGACGCACCGCAGTTTCGGCAAGGATTGGCGTTATCCTATGACCAACAAGTTTCGCGCCTGATGGTGCGTTTTGAATATCTTTAAAGGACTTTTCACATGAAACAGATCACCGCCGTCATCAAGCCGTTCAAACTGGAAGAAGTCCGCGAAGCTTTGGCCGAATGCGGCGTGACCGGCTTGACGGTGACCGAAGTCAAGGGTTTTGGCCGTCAAAAAGGCCACACCGAGTTGTACCGTGGCGCCGAGTACGTGGTCGACTTTTTGCCCAAGGTCAAGGTGGAAGTGGTGGTCAAGGACGAAGACGTGGACAGCTGTGTGGATGCCATTGTCAAAGCCGCCCGCACCGGCAAGATCGGCGACGGTAAGATTTTTGTGACCTCGGTCGAGCGTGTGGTGCGCATCCGCACCGGTGAGCAAGACGAAACCGCGATCTGATGGGGTGAGCAGGGCCTTGATGCAAAGGCCTGCATGGGTCATCGGAGGCAGGTGGTGCTGCAGCCACCGGAACTTTGTCAGTCGATCAGATCAATTCGACTTTGGCGCGGGGTGACAAGCCCGCTTTTTGTACCAAATTTTGCAGCAGCGCTTCGGGCTCGGTGCCCAGCGAGACGAGTTCGGTTTGCCAGTCGGCCATGAAGCCTTGCTCAACCACTTGGCCGATGAAGGCCATCAGGCCGTCGTAATAACCCAAACTGTTGAGTATGCCCACGGGTTTCTCGTGGTAGCCCAGCTGACGCCAGGTCCACACCTCAAAAAGCTCTTCAAACGTACCGATGCCACCGGGTAGGGCCAAAAAGGCGTCGGCCTTCTCAGCCATGAGGCGTTTGCGCTCGTGCATGGTGTCCACCACATGCAACTCGGTGCAACCGTGGTGGGCCCATTCTTTCTCGACCAGAGCAGCAGGAATGATGCCGACCACCGTGCCGCCAGCCGCCATGGTGGCTTCGGCCACCAGGCCCATCAGCCCGTTGCGCCCGCCGCCATAGACCAGTTGACCGCCATGCGCGCCGATCCAGGTGCCCACCTGCCGCGCGATTTGTGCAAACTCGGGTTGATTGCCGGGTTTGGAGCCGCAGTAGACGCAGACCGAAAAAGCGGGCCGGGCCGCTGGGATTGAAAGGGGGTGGTTCATGGGCTGTTCAGAGGGCAGAAACCAAGCGGGTGCCCGCCCAAGCGTCGTGCCAGAACTGACGCTGAGGATGAAAGCGGCTGAGCCAGGCCCAGACCATGATCCAGACAAAGATCAGCAAGCCGATCGAGCCCGGTGGCAGGCCCAAGGGGATGGTCAGCAGCAAGGGTGGCAAAAACCACATCCAGCTCAACACGTAGCGCAGCAGGGCGCGGCTTTGGCTCAGGGGCAGGCCTTGCGCGCTGACGACTTTCACGTGCCAGGTTTTCATGGCCAGGGTCTGGCCCCGGTGCCAAAACCAAGTGAAGTAAATGCCCAGCACCAAAAACAGGAAGGCCTGCAGGCCGGGACGGTTGTCCAAGGCATGGCGGGTTTGGCTCAGGCTGCTGAACAGATAGCCTGCAATGAACACGACACCGAATAGCAGCATGCCTTCATACAACCAACAGGCCATGCGCCGCTTGAGTGAGGGAGCCTGAAGGGGGTGGCTAAGAGGCGGTGAGGGTGCCGTGGCGTCGGGCGTGGGGGTGGCAGGCTTGCGCAGGGTCATGAAGGCTTGAATTGGGCGTCAGCGGGTTGCGGCAGCAGGGTTTTGGGGTGGACCGGCTGGCGGGGCGCTATGGTTTGGAAAATGCGGTTGCCATCGGCCGGCAGAGGAGGGGGCTTCACCAGACGCTTGTTGGGTGGGGCTGTGCTGCGCGCACCGCTTTTCAGGGGGGGCTTGATGCCGGTGTTGAGTTGGTCTTTTTCAGCCTCTGACAATTGCTGATACGCCTCCCATTGCGCCCGTTTGTCTTCAATGGACAGGGATTGGGTGGTGTTGAAATTAAAGCGCGCAAGGCTGCGTTGGCGTGGGCTGAGTGTGGCCCATTCCCGCATGCGCCCATGCAAGATCACTTGCTCAGGGTCGCTCAGCTGGTAAAAGCCTCGGGCCAAGATCAACCATTTTTGTTTTTGCTGGGGGGTCAACCCATCCCATTGGTCTTTCAGGGGCAGTAAGGCTTGTTTTTGTCTCTTGCTCAATGAGGCCCACGCACGAGACTCTTCTGCGGCTATCTCAGGCACTGCGCGCTGTTCGGTTGCCATTGAGGCATCTGTGCGCGGTGCTGTCGGTGTAGGGGGCGGCGCGTCCGCTGTGGCCGTTTCTGCCGCAGGGGCAGAGGCTGATGCGGGGGAGTTGGACGTGGGGCTTTGTGCCAGCGCGGGCAAGCCAGCGAACAACAAACCCCCTGCCACCCAGCCACACAGCATCAGCTGGGACCGTGATGAGGTCGGCTTTGTGGCAGCAACCAGCCGGTGCAAACCCAGATCAATCATGTCGGTTGGGTTGGACCAGTTGGACTTTCAGAAATTGCAGAAAGCCCGGGTCGGTGTAGGCGTCGGGAGGCAGATCGTCCAGCAAAAGTGCAGAGTCAATGGAGGCGATGTCGGATTCTGTGAGTTCTTGCTGGATGACTTGCACCAAAACGAGGCCCATGACCAATGCCACCAAAGGCAAGGCGGAGGCAAGGATGCGCCACAGGCTCAAACCTTCATCACCAGGACCCGTCAGCGACCCATGGGCTTGAAGCGCTGTGCGATGACGCATCAGAAGAATGGGGGCGGGGCGAGATTCAAGAGCCCGGACACGCGCAATCCGCAAGCGCTCGCTGATGTCATGACCCATGGTTCGGGTGGCCAAGTCAAGTTGCTGGCTGAAATTGTGGCCCCAAAGGTCCATGTCGGCAGTGTGGGTGATGGGGTTTTTCATGGTTTCATGCCTTGGTCTGACAAGGTTGTACTCAGTGCCAAAATGGCGCGGGAGCAATGGGTTTTGACGCTGCCCTCAGAGCACCCCATCACTGCAGCGGTTTCAGACACATCCAGTTCCTCCCAATAACGCAGCAGGAAGGCTTCTCGTTGACGAGCAGGTAAATTCATGACGGCTTTTTCGATTTGCGCAACGGTTTGCATGCGTGAAACCAAGGACTCTGTGCTTTGCTGAGATGGTAAGTCGGTGTCCCCTGGCAGGACTTCAATAGACTCAAAGTGACCGGGACTTTCATCGTTTTCAAAGTCATCCCGGTTTGAAAACAGGGCGTTGCGCGTCTTTCGACGTCGGAACCAGTCCAAAACGGTGTTGGACAAAATCCTCTGAAACAACAGGGGGATCTCGGACAAAGGTTTGTCCGCATAGTTGGTGCACAACTTGATCATGCTGTCTTGGACAATGTCCAAGGCAGCTTCTTCATCCCGGACGTGGTAATAGGCTCTTTTGAAAGCCTTTTTCTCCGCGCTTTTCAGAAAGTCAGACAGTTCTAGATCCGAGGCCAACTTGTTGAGCAGCGATGCTGTGTCCTGTGGTGAAGGGGCTTGAGGGTGCGGGTTGGAGCACTCCGAATGCACCTTGGATTATGGCACCGAGACGTGGGCCGTGAAACGGCAAGGTTCGTCTGTTCGGTAACAGTGCGATAATCTTGGGTTGCAATTGAAAAAACGCAAACGGATCACCGTCCGGCACTTTTACAGTTTGGTGCCCATGTCTGTGGTCTCAAGTCCCAAAGCCACTTCACAAGAGTCGCGCCCAGGGGCACCCAAGGTTTTTCGTTAGAGAAATTCACAAAGGTTGAATATATGGAAATCAATAAAGCCGAAATGGCATCCGCTGCGTCCGTCGCTTCTTCGGGTCAAGAATTGCGTGGGGCCGAAATTCTGGTCAAAGCGCTGCAGGCCGAAAACGTCGAGTTTGTCTGGGGTTACCCCGGTGGGGCTGTGCTCCACATCTACGACGCTTTTTACAAACAAGAAACCATTCAGCACGTGTTGGTGCGCCACGAACAAGCCGCGGTGCACGCGGCCGATGGCTACGCCCGTGCCACGGGTGAGGTGGGCGTGGCCTTGGTCACTTCAGGCCCTGGCCTGACCAATGCTGTGACCGGCATCGCTACGGCCTACATGGACAGCATCCCCATGGTCATCATCAGCGGGCAGGTGCCCACTGCGGCCATTGGCCTCGATGCCTTCCAGGAATGCGACACCGTGGGCATCACCCGCCCCATCGTCAAGCACAACTTCTTGGTGAAAGATGCCAAGGACATGGCCGAGGTCATGAAAAAAGCGTTCCACATTGCCCGCACCGGCCGCCCAGGCCCGGTGGTGGTGGACGTGCCCAAGGACGTGTCTTTTAACAAAACCCTGTACACCGGCTACCCCGACAAGGTCGAGATGCGCTCTTACAACCCGGTGCGCAAGGGCCACGGCGGCCAGATCCGCAAGGCCATGCAGCTGTTGATGTCGGCCAAGCGCCCCTACATTTACACAGGCGGCGGTGTGTTGCTGAGCAACGCTAGCCCCGAGTTGCGCGCGCTGGTGGACATGCTGAACTTTCCGGTCACCAACACCTTGATGGGTTTGGGCGCTTTTCCGGCCAATGACCGCCGCTTCCTGGGCATGCTGGGCATGCACGGCACGCTGGAAGCCAACAACGCCATGCAAAACTGCGATGTTTTGTTGGCCGTGGGCGCCCGCTTTGACGACCGCGTCATTGGCAACCCCAAGCATTTTGCGCAAAACGAGCGCAAGATCATCCACATCGACATTGACCCTTCGAGCATCTCCAAACGCGTCAAGGTGGATGTGCCGATCGTGGGCGATGTCAAAGACGTGTTGATCGAGCTGATGGGCATGATCCGCGAGTCGGGTTTGAAGCCCGACAATCAGGCGCTGGCACAGTGGTGGGAAACGGTCGAAGGCTGGCGCAGCCGCGATTGCATGAAGTACGACAGCAACAACAGCGTGGTCATCAAGCCGCAAAAGGTCATCGAGACCTTGTGGGACATGACCAAAGACGCCGACGCTTACATCACCTCCGATGTGGGCCAGCACCAGATGTGGGCTGCCCAGTACTACAAGTTCAACGAGCCGCGCCGCTGGATCAACTCTGGCGGTCTGGGCACCATGGGGGTGGGCATTCCTTACGCCATGGGCATCAAGCTGGCCAAGCCCGACAGCGAGGTTTATTGCGTGACGGGTGAAGGCTCGGTGCAAATGTGCATTCAGGAACTCTCGACCTGCCTGCAATACAACACGCCCATCAAAGTCGTGGCCCTGAACAATGGTTACTTGGGCATGGTGCGACAGTGGCAAGAGATTGATTACTCCGGTCGTTACAGCCACAGCTACATGGATGCTTTGCCCGACTTCGTGAAGCTGGCCGAGGCCTATGGCCACGTCGGCATCTTGGTGGAAAAGCCAGAGGATGTGGAGCCTGCTTTGCGCGAAGCACGCAGGCTCAAGGACCGCACGGTTTTTCTGGATATCCGTACGGACCCGACTGAAAACGTGTTCCCCATGGTTCAGGCTGGCAAAGGCATCACCGAGATGCTGATGGGCTCTGAAGATCTTTAATTCATCACACTGGACGAATCTATTGCCCGCCAAGCCTGCGCATTACCGTGCACAGGGGAGGGCGGCGAAAAACGGCAGTTTTCTGCACCCCAACTTTTCTGGTTGCATGCCGTCGCAAAAAGAGGAATCACACATGAAACACATCATTGCTGTATTGATTGAAAACGAAGCGGGCGCCTTGTCCCGCGTGGTGGGGCTGTTTTCGGCCCGTGGCTACAACATCGAGTCCTTGACTGTGGCCCCAACCGAAGACCCCAGCTTGTCGCGCATGACCATCCAGACCACCGGTTCGGATGACGTGATCGAACAGATCACCAAGCACCTGAACCGCCTGATCGAGGTGGTCAAGGTGGTCGACCTGACCGAAGGCGCTTACACCGAACGCGAGCTGATGCTCGTCAAAGTGCGTGCCGTGGGCAAGGAACGCGAAGAAATGAAACGCATGGCCGACATCTTCCGTGGCCGTGTGATTGATGTCACCGACAAGAGCTACACGATCGAGCTCACCGGTGACCAATCGAAGAACGACGCCTTTTTGGAGGCGATCGACCGCAGTGCCATCTTGGAGACCGTGCGCACCGGCGCTTGCGGTATCGGGCGCGGCGAGCGCATCTTGCGCGTCTAAACTCAACCTTTGAACCTGTTTTATTCCTAAGGAGCACCCTGTGAAAGTTTTTTATGACAAAGATTGTGATCTGAGCGTTATCAAGGGCAAGACCGTTGCCATTCTTGGTTATGGCTCGCAAGGCCACGCCCATGCCCAGAACCTGAACGACAGCGGCGTCAAAGTGGTCGTGGGTCTGCGCAAAGGTGGCGCATCGTGGGACAAAGTCGGCAAAGCCGGTCTCACGGTGATGGAAGTCAACGACGCGGTCAAAGCCGCTGACGTGGTCATGATCTTGTTGCCCGACGAAATGATCGCCGAGGTCTACAACAACAACGTGGCCCCTCACATCAAACAAGGCGCTTCTTTGGCCTTCGCCCACGGCTTCAATGTCCATTACAACCAAGTGGTGCCCCGCGAAGACCTGGACGTGTGGATGGTCGCCCCCAAGGCCCCCGGCCACACCGTGCGCAACACCTACACCCAAGGTGGCGGCGTGCCCCACCTGGTCGCGATTCACCAGGACAAGAGCGGCAGGGCCCGTGCTTTGGCCCTGAGCTATGCCATGGCCAACGGTGGCGGCAAGGCTGGCATCATCGAAACCAACTTCAAAGAAGAGACCGAAACCGACTTGTTCGGCGAGCAGGCTGTTCTGTGCGGTGGTGCGGTGGAGCTGATCAAGATGGGTTACGAGACCTTGGTGGAAGCCGGTTACGCGCCTGAAATGGCTTACTTTGAGTGCTTGCACGAGTTGAAGTTGATCGTGGACCTGATCTACGAAGGCGGCATCGGCAACATGAACTACTCGATCTCCAACAACGCCGAGTACGGCGAGTACGTGACAGGTCCTGAGGTGATCAACGAGGAGTCGCGTGTCGCCATGCGCAATGCCTTGAAGCGCATCCAGACGGGTGAATACGCCAAGATGTTTATTTTGGAAGGCAAGACCAACTACCCCAGCATGACCGCACGTCGTCGCCTGACTTCCGAGCACTCCATCGAAGTCGTGGGCGCCCAGCTGCGCGCCATGATGCCGTGGATTGCCAAGAACAAGCTGGTGGACAAGACCCGCAACTGATTTGCGGCTTGGGCAAAATTGGAAAAGGCCACTGCGGTGGCCTTTTTCTTGGGCGCTCGGTCTGCCTTAAACTTGACTGACAGGGATGGCGCCAACAAACTGAAACAGGAATGGACGATGAGTAAAACCAACGCAAACGAAGTCGCAGAAGACCCTGAGGTTCTGGCGCCTGTGCGCAAGCCCTCGAAGGGCATCTACATGCTGCCCAACATGATCACTTTGGCGGCGCTTTTTGCGGGGTTTTATGCCATCGTTATGGCCATCAATGGCCGCTTTGACTTGGCGACGGTGGGCATCTTCAGCGCCATGGTGCTGGACAGCCTGGACGGGCGTGTGGCCCGCATGACCAACACCCAAAGCGCGTTTGGTGAGCAAATGGATTCGTTGTCTGACATGGTGTCTTTTGGCGCAGCGCCCGCCTTGATTGCCTATGTCTGGACCTTGAAGGAGTTGGGTCGTTGGGGCTGGATCGCCGCCTTCGTCTATTGCGCTTGTGCAGCCTTGCGCTTGGCCCGTTTCAACGTCAACACGGCTGTGGTGGACAAGCGCTACTTTCAGGGGCTGCCTTCGCCCGCAGCCGCGGCCCTGGTGATGGGGTTTGTGTGGATCATGTTCGACAACGCCGTCCCGGCGAAAGCCGTGTCCTGGGGCATGTTTGCCGTGTGCCTGTTTGCGGGTTTGACCATGGTGACCAATGTGCCGTTTTACAGCTTCAAGGACATGCACATGAAAAAGAGCGTGCCTTTTGCCACGCTGGTGCTGGTGGCGTTGGGCATCGCGGTGGTCAACATCGATCCGCCCATTGTGCTGTTTGCCTTGTTTGTGGTCTATGGTTTGAGCGGTTATGTGATCTATGTTTGGCGAAAGGCCAAGGGCCAGCCCACCAGCATGATCAGCACCTCCACCGATGAGCCCGACGAACGCGGTTTGCACCAGTGATGTCCGGTGCACGACAAGGCCTGACTTGAACTGTGCTAAAGTGGTTCTATGAAATTTAATTTGTCTGCACTACTGCTAGCGCCCCACGGGCGGGATGTGTAGCGCACGCAAACATTGTCCCCAAAGGCCCGTATGCCAACCGCATCGGGCCTTTTGCGTTTTTGCTTGGACTTGCGGTTTTTTGACCAGGAGTGAACATGACTGACAAACTGATTATTTTCGACACCACCTTGCGCGATGGCGAGCAGTCGCCTGGTGCCTCCATGACCCGTGACGAGAAGCTGCGCATTGCCCGCCAACTGGAGCGTCTGCGCGTGGACGTGATCGAAGCCGGTTTTGCCGCCAGTTCCAATGGGGATTTTGAGGCCGTCAAAAGCATCGCCGACGCGATCAAAGACTCCACCATTTGCTCTTTGTCCCGCGCCAATGACCGCGACATCTCGCGTGCGGCTGAAGCCCTGAAAGGCGCCAACAGTGGCCGCATTCACACCTTCATTGCCACGTCGCCCCTGCACATGGAAAAAAAGCTGCGCATGACGCCCGACCAGGTGTTTGAGCAGGCCAAGCAGTCGGTGCGCTTTGCCCGCAATTTGGTGGGCGATGTCGAGTTCAGCCCGGAAGACGGTTACCGCAGCGAGATGGACTTTTTGTGCCGAGTTCTGGAGGCTGTGATCGCTGAAGGCGCCACCACCATCAATGTGCCCGACACCGTGGGATATGCCGTGCCCGAGTTGTATGGCGAGTTCATCCGCACCTTGCGCGAGCGCATCCCCAACTCAGACAAAGCGATTTGGTCTGTGCATTGCCACAACGACCTGGGCATGGCGGTGGCCAACTCCCTGGCAGGTGTGAAGATCGGCGGGGCCCGTCAGGTCGAGTGCACCATCAACGGTTTGGGCGAGCGTGCGGGCAATTGTTCGCTCGAAGAAGTGGTCATGGCCGTCAAAACGCGCCGTGACTACTTCGGTCTCGACATCGGCATTGACACCAGCCACATCGTGGCCGCCAGCCGCATGGTCAGCCAGACCACCGGTTTTGTGGTGCAGCCCAACAAGGCGGTGGTTGGAGCCAATGCCTTTGCCCATGCCTCCGGCATTCACCAAGATGGCGTGCTCAAAGCGCGTGACACTTACGAAATCATGCGTGCCGAAGACGTGGGCTGGACCACCAACAAGATCGTGCTGGGCAAACTCAGCGGCCGCAATGCTTTCAAGCAGCGCTTGCAGGACCTGGGCGTCACGCTCGACAGCGAGACTGAAATCAACAACGCTTTTGCCAAGTTCAAGGAATTGGCCGACCGCAAGAGCGAGATCTTTGACGAAGACATCCTGGCCTTGGTCAGCGACGAAAGCGTGACGGCGGAAAAAGAGCAATACGGCTTTGTCTCCATGTCGCAACACAGTGAGACCGGGGAACGGCCTCACGCTTCGGTGGTGTTCACCATCGAGGGCAAAGAGGTGCGCAGCGAATCCGATGGCAATGGACCTGTAGACGCCTCACTCAAAGCGATTGAGTCGCAGATCAAGAGTGGCGCTGAAATGGTGCTCTATTCGGTCAATGCCATCAGCGGTTCAACAGAAAGCCAAGGGGAAGTGACGGTTCGCCTGCAAAACAGTGGCCGGGTGGTCAATGGCGTGGGCTCCGACCCGGACATTGTGGTGGCCTCTGCCAAGGCCTATTTGAGCGCCTTGAATAAATTGCAGAGCAAGGCCGATCGGGTTGCAGCACAAGGCTAATTGGATACTTTAAAAGTATCATTTGGCTTGAATAAAGTCACGCAAGTTATTGTTCTTGCGTGACTTTTTTATTTGTATACACTACAGGGCTTGATCAGCACAACGACCACACAGGATGCGCCATTGAACCCCGCTCTCCTATCCAATTTGCCAAGAATGCGCCACCAGCCTCAGCTGGGCGCTTTGTTGTTGATGCTGGCTTTGTCGCTCGGTTTGACAGCCCCTGCGGCGCACGCCCAATCGGGCTCATCAGCCACTCAAACCTCGGACAAATCGGCCAAGAAAAAAGACAAACCGGCAGCGGTAAACAAGGCTCAAGCTGCCAAGGCAAAGACCAAAGACAACCCAAAACAAAAAACCACGGCCAAGAACAAAGCCCCAGCGAACCACGCAGTGCAAAAAGCCAAAGTGCCGACAACCAACAAGTCGGCCATGAACGCGCCGACTGCTGCCAAGCAAGTGCGCATGCAAAGCCATGCCCAAAGCACGCCACAGGCGCGCCCAGGTCGTGCCTCTTTTGGCCAAATGGCGGGTTTGCACGCCACATCGGATGCGCTGGATCTGCATTCGAGCGTTGCATTGGTGGTGGACCAAGACACCCAGGAAGTTTTGTACCGCAAAAATGACCATGCTGTTTTGCCCATAGCTTCTTTGACCAAGCTGATGACGGGTTTGGTCATTGCCGAATCCAAACTCTCCATGGATGAGCCGATCAGGATCACGCAAGACGATGTGGACACCGAAAAAGGCAGCTCTTCTCGCTTGGCGGTGGGCACTGTCCTTTCCCGCGGCGATTTGATGCACCTGTCGTTGATGTCCAGTGAAAATCGGGCGGCCAATGCTTTGGGGCGCACCTTCCCGGGTGGCATGGACAACTTTGTCGACCGAATGAATTCGCGGGCCAAGCAACTGGGGATGAAAGACACGCGTTATGTCGAACCCACTGGCTTGTCCAGTCGCAACCAATCGAGTGCCAGCGATTTGGCGGTGTTGGTGGCAGTGGCTTACAAAGAGCCCATGTTGCGGGAGTTGTCCACTTCTCACGGCCGTGAGGTTGAAGTCGGTCGTCGCACTTTGCAATACAACAACACCAACCGCTTGGTCAAAAACCCGGCTTGGGACATCGGCTTGCAAAAGACAGGTTACATCTCTGAGGCGGGCCGGTGTCTGGTGATGCAAACCCAAGTGTCTGGCCGCAAATTGATCATGGTGTTTTTGGACTCGGCCGGCAAACTCAGCCGCCTGGGTGACGCCGAGCGTGTGCGCCAATGGTTGGAAAACAAACCGCACCTGCATTCAGGGCAATCGTTGCCACGCACCGACTTACCGGGCTGAAATCCGGAGGGCCTTTGCCAATCACATGGGCTGCCAGAAACTGTCAGTCGCTGGCAGGGTGGCCCAATGTGTTGGAAATGGTTTTCGCCGTTTCCTGTAATTTGGGCAGCCAACTCTCGTCAAGCCTGTCGGCAGGCGCGGAGATCGACAATCCAGCCAACAGTTTGCCTTGGTCGTCGTAAATGCCCGCTGCGATGCACCGCACACCCAATTCCAGTTCTTCGTTGTCGCGTGCAAAACCCGATTGCTTGACGCGCGTCAACTCCCTCTCCAAGACTTGCAACTGCGTGATGCTGTTGCGAGTTTGGCCAGACAGGCCCGTGCGGGTCGCATAGGAGCGCACGCGCAGGGGGTCATCGGCGGCCAAGAAAAGCTTGCCCACCGAGGTCAGGTGCAAGGGGGCTCGTCCACCAATGGCGCGGACCACTTGCATGCCAGAACGTTCACTGTAGGCGCGTTCGATGTACACGATCTCATCACCTTGTCGCATGCTCAAGTTAACGGGCTGTTGTATCAATTTGTGCAACTCACGCATGGGGGTGAGCGCCGCATCTCTGACATTCAAACGGCCTTTGACCAAATTGCCCAATTCCAGCAAACGGATGCCCAAGCGGTAGCTTCCAGCTTCGGGGCGGTCAACAAAACGGCCAGAAGCCAAGTCGTTCAAAATGCGGTGGGCGGTTGACGGGTGAAGACCTGTTTTTTGGCTGATCTCTTTGAGAGAGATGGCCTCTTCTCGGGAAGCTAAGACGTCAATCAGGGTGAACATCCGTTCAATCACCTGAATGGTGGGCGTGGGCGTGAGCGCAGGGTCTTTTTTCATCATGGACTTCAGATGCCCGTTCATTTTACTCTGTGAAATAACCTGGGCTGTGCAAGCGCCGCTGTGGCTCAATGGTTTCAGACCATGGGCGACCATGTGCCTTTCACCAGAAGCTCGCAAGGTCTGAAACGGGCTTTGTAATTCATCTTCGGACTGTCCTTGATCCAATAACCCAGGTACACATAGTCCAAACCCAATTGGGCTGCTTGCTGGATCTGCCACAGCACCCCGAAAGTGCCATAGCTGGCTTGGTCATCAGGCTCGTAAAAGGTGTAGACCGCAGACAAGCCGTTGTTCAGCACATCCACGATGCTGACCATTTTGAGCGCACCCAGGTGGCCATCCTGCGTGGGTTCCCGAAATTCAACGATGCGGGAGTTCACGCGGCTTTGAAGCAAAAATTGGCTGTATTGGTCAATGCTGTCTTGGTCCATGCCCCCGCCCGGATGGCGCGAGTTCTGATAGCTCAGGTACAAGGCGTAATGCTCTTCGTTGAAATGCAGGTCCAAAACCCGAACGCGCAAGTCTTGGTGTGCCAATTGCGCCCGACGTTGACTGCGGTCAGGCACAAATGCAGCCACCGCGACACGCAAGGGCTGGCAGGCCTGGCATCCATCGCAATAGGGCCGGTAAGTGAACAGTCCACTGCGGCGAAAGCCTTGAGAGACCAAGTCGGAATAGACCTCGTTGTGGATCAGATAACTGGGGGTGGCCACTTGCGAGCGTGCGGAACGTTCTGGCAAGTAGCTGCAGGCGTAGGGTGCCGTGGCATAAAACTGCAGAGCCTGCAGCGGTAGCTCTTTGAGGTGGGTCATTGAAAACCCTCCAACGATTGCAGTGCCGGCCAATTCAAAGTCTGCGAGCCCCAATGGATGGCCTGCCCACCCAGCGCCTGTTGAACCTCTGAAACAAAGCAGGAACGAGGCATTTCCCGGGCCCCCAGCGATGCCAAATGTCGGGTATTTTGTTGACAGTCGATGGCGTGGACGCCTTCTTGCAAACACACGCTCACCAAACTGGCCAAGGCCATTTTGGAGCCGTCTGTGATGGTGGTGAACATGGACTCACCAAACACAGCACGCCCCAAATTGACAAAATAAAGACCGGCCACCAGTTGGTCCTGGTGCCAGACTTCACTGCTGTGTGCCAAGCCACGTTGGTGCAGTTCTTCATAGGCCTCGACCATCTTGGGGACGATCCAAGTGCCTTTTTGGCCCACGCGCGCAGAGGCGGCGCACTGGGTGATCACTTGCGAAAAATCTCGGTCAAAGCACAATTCAAATCCCGGGGTCAGCGTCCAGCGGTGCAAAGATTTGCGCAAGGATCGGTGCAGTCGAAATTCACGGTTGATCAAGACCATGCGGGGGTCCGGGCTCCACCAAAGCACGGGTTGACCTTCACTGAACCAAGGAAAAATGCCTTGGCTGTAAGCCTCGATCAGCCGCGTCGCAGACAAGTCATCGCTGGCAGCCAGCAGGCCTGGTGCCGGCGCAGTGGGCCCCCAGGCGGTGTCTGCGCAAGGCAAGGCATCGCCCTCGGCAATCCAGGGCAGTTTCGGCGCATCCACTTGGGCAATAGGGCTCATCTATCAATTACACAATAAATCCAGATTATTCGCGGGTGCTGGCCTTATGATTTTCCATATGAAACACTTTCCTGACGGTTGGCTGCGACCGAATTGGCCCGCCCCTCACCGCGTCAACGCGGTCATGACCAACCGAGCGTCAGGGGTATCTGTTGCGCCATGGGACAGCATGAACTTGGGTGACCATGTGGGTGACGCGCCAGAGGATGTCCAAGCCAACCGGGATCACTTGGCAGGCTTGTTGGAGCGGCGGCCTGTTTTTTTGAATCAAGTGCACGGTGTGACCTCGGTCAATCTGTCTCGCACTTGCCCTGATGGATGGGTCGCCGACGCTTGCTGGACCCAAGATGCTCAGGTGGCCTGCACCATCATGGTGGCCGATTGTTTGCCGGTGCTGTTATGTGATGCTTCTGGCCAGTGGGTGGCTGCTGCCCATGCCGGCTGGCGGGGTTTGGCAGGGACACAGGGCCAAGGCGTTCTGGAGACCCTGCTGTCGGACTTGTCCCAGGCGGGCTGCGATGTGTCTCATGTGATGGCTTGGTTGGGACCGTGCATCGGTCCTGAAGCTTTTGAGGTCGGCACTGACGTCCTGCACGCCTTTGATGATGGTTCGGCGGCGATTCGATCCTTGTTTGAAACGCAGTCCAACGGCAAGTTCAAGGCCCATTTGGCGGGTTTGGCCCGTTTGCGTTTGCAAGCCTTGGGGCTGAACAGCATTCATGGCAATGATGGCGCACCCGTTTGGTGCACGGCATCACAGCCGCAATTCTTCTTTTCGCACCGCAGGGACAGACGTACTCTCGGGCAAAGCGGGCGGATGGCTGCTTGCATCTGGCTGAGTGCTTGAGTCGGTTTGCAATTTGGCCGCCACGAACTCTTCGCGGGCCAATTGCTCTGATTTTCGGATGGCTTTTCGCCGCAATGGGGTTCCCATCAGGTACACCACCAAGGCCATGGGCAGCAGGCCGTACAGCACGAAAGTGATGATGGCGCCCAAGACGCTGCCCTGCGAACTGAACGCTTCGGCCAAGGCCATCAGCAAAGTGACATAAAGCCAACCAATGACGATCAAGTACATCTTTTTTCCAGTTGTAATTTAGGTGACAACAAATTGAAAGATACTCTGTCCCTTAGATTTTATAAATATGTGGATTCAGGAGACCCAACATGAGCGCTGCGACCCCGGAATTTTGGTCCCAAATGGGTGAAGGTTTTCAAAATCAGCTCACGAAAAGTTGGGGTGATGCCATGCGGCATTTTCAGACCATCGACCTCGGGGGCTTGAAATCTGGGCACGAGGCAGCGCCCATGGTCAAGTTCTCACCACAGAAACTGCAAGACCTTCAAGGTCAGTATTTCAAAGACGCCTCTGATTTGTGGAATCAAAGCCTGCAAAACAGCTTGCAGGTCAAGGACCGCCGTTTTTCGGGAGAGGCCTGGACCTCCAATCCGGTGGCCGCTTTTAATGCCGCGACTTATTTGCTCAATGCCCGCACTCTGATGGGCCTGGCCGATGCGGTCGATGCCGATGACAAAACCCGTACCCGCATCCGCTTTGCCATTGAGCAATGGGTGGCGGCTGCCGCCCCCAGCAACTTTCTGGCCTTCAACGCCGAAGCGCAAAAGAAAGCCATCGACACCCAAGGCGAGAGCATCGCCAAAGGCGTCCAAAACCTGATGCACGACATGCGGCAAGGCCACGTCTCGATGACCGACGAGAGCCTGTTCGAAGTCGGCAAGAACGTGGCCACCACCGAAGGTGCAGTGGTTTTTGAGAACGATTTTTTTCAACTCATCGAATACAAGCCGCTGACCGCCAAGGTCTATGAAAAGCCGTTTTTGTTGATCCCGCCTTGCATCAACAAGTTCTACATCCTCGACTTGCAGCCCAGAAATTCCCTGATCCGTTATGCGGTCAGCCAAGGTCACCGCACTTTTGTGGTCAGCTGGCGTAACCCCGACGAGTCGATGGCGCAAAAGAGCTGGGACGACTACATCGAGCACGCCGCCATCGAGGCGATCCACACCGTGCAGGCCATCACCGGCGCCCCCAAGATCAATGCTTTGGGTTTTTGCGTGGGCGGCACCATTTTGTCCACCGCCCTGGCCGTGTTGGCTGCGCGCGGCGAAAAGCCAGTGGCAAGCGCCACCTTCCTCACCACGCTGATCAACTTCACCGACACCGGCATTCTGGACGTGTTCATTGACGAGAACTTCGTCAAATTCCGCGAGCAGCAAATGGGCCAAGGCGGTTTGCTCAAAGGTCAAGACCTGGCGTCCACTTTCAGCTTTTTGCGCCCGAACGATCTGGTCTGGAACTATGTGGTGGGCAACTACCTCAAGGGCGAGACCCCACCGCCGTTCGACTTGCTTTATTGGAACAGCGATTCGACCAACTTGCCGGGTCCTTTTTATGCCTGGTATTTGCGCAATACCTACTTGGAAAACAACCTGGTTCAACCCGGTAAAGTCACCGTGTGTGGCGAGTCGATTGACCTGGGCAAGGTCGACATGCCGGTCTACATCTACGGCTCGCGCGAAGACCACATCGTGCCGATTGGCGGCGCTTATGCCAGCACGCAAGCCCTGCCTGGCAAAAAGCGTTTTGTGATGGGGGCATCCGGCCACATCGCGGGTGTGATCAACCCGCCAGCGGCCAAAAAACGCAGCCACTGGTTGAGCGAAGGCACACCATTTCCCGCCGATGTGAACGACTGGATTGCCAAGGCCCATGAGGTGCCTGGCAGCTGGTGGCCCGATTGGTCGGACTGGCTCAAGGGCCATGCGGGCAAGCAAATCGCCGCCCCCAAAACTTACGGCAAAGCCAGCAAATTCAAAGCCATCGAAGCGGCTCCCGGCCGCTATGTCAAGGCCAAAGCCTGATTGATTTTTTTATTGGAGACAAAAATGGAAGACATCGTCATCGTTGCAGCCGCACGCACCGCCGTGGGCAAATTTGGCGGCTCGCTCGCCAAGACCCCCGCCACCGAGTTGGGCAGCATCGTCATCCAGGGTTTGCTGGAGCGCAGTGGTTTGCCCGTGGACGCCATTGGTGAAGTCATCATGGGCCAGGTGCTGGCCGCAGGCGTGGGCCAAAACCCTGCCCGCCAAGCCATGATGAAAGCCGGTGTGGCCAAAGAAACCCCGGCCCTGACCATCAACGCGGTGTGCGGCTCAGGCCTCAAGGCCGTGATGCTGGCCGCGCAAGCCGTCGCTTGGGGCGACAGCGAAATCGTCATCGCTGGTGGCCAGGAAAACATGAGCGCCAGCCCGCATGTGTTGAACGGCAGCCGCGACGGCCAGCGCATGGGCGAATGGAAGATGACCGACACCATGATCGTGGACGGCCTCTGGGACGTTTACAACCAGTACCACATGGGCATCACCGCCGAGAACGTGGCCAAGGCCCATGGCATCACCCGTGACATGCAAGACGCGCTTGCCGCAGGCAGCCAGCGCAAAGCCGCTGCTGCGCAAGACGCTGGCAAATTCAAGGACGAAATCGTCGATGTGCTGATCCCTCAGCGCAAGGGCGATGCGCTGGTGTTCAACACCGACGAGTTCATCAACAAGAAAACCACTGTGGAAGTGTTGGCCGGTTTGCGCCCCGCCTTTGACAAGGTCGGCAGTGTGACGGCGGGTAACGCTTCGGGCATCAACGACGGCGCTGCTGCCGTGATGGTCATGAGTGCCAAAAAAGCCGCTGCTTTGGGCCTCAAGCCCTTGGCCCGTATTGTGGCTTTTGGCACCAGTGGTCTGGACCCCGCCACCATGGGCATGGGCCCTGTGCCCGCTTCGCAAAAAGCGCTGGCCCGTGCAGGCTGGAAAGCCCAAGACGTGGACCTGTTCGAGTTGAATGAAGCCTTTGCAGCGCAAGCTTGCGCCGTGAACCAGGCGCTGGACATCGATCCGGCCAAAGTCAACGTCAACGGCGGCGCGATTGCCATCGGTCACCCCATCGGCGCGTCAGGTTGCCGTATTTTGGTGACTTTGTTGCACGAAATGCAGCGCACCCAAGCCCAAAAAGGCCTGGCCGCTTTGTGCATCGGTGGTGGCATGGGCGTGTCCCTGGCCATCGAGCGCGTTTAACCAAAACCCGCCGCTCAAGCTGCGTGGGTCGGTGCACTGTCCAGTTGTATAAGGGCAGCCGACCCTGCGAGTTTGGGTGGTTTTCTGCGATCTCAACACACTCATCACCAGGAGACAATCATGAGTCAAAAAGTAGCTTACGTCACAGGTGGCATGGGCGGTATCGGTACCGCGATTTGCCAACGCCTTCATCAAGAAGGCTTCAAGGTCATCGCCGGTTGCGGCCCGACCCGCGACTTCACCAAATGGCTGGACGAGCAAAAAGCTCTCGGCTTTACTTTCTACGCCTCGGTGGGCAATGTGGGCGACTGGGAATCCACCGTGGAAGCCTTCACCAAGGCCAAGGCTGAGCATGGCAGCATTGATGTGTTGGTCAACAACGCCGGCATCACCAAGGACCGCATGTTCTTGAAGATGACCCGTGAAGACTGGCAAGCCGTGATGAACACCAACCTGGACTCCATGTTCAACGTGACCAAACAAGTGGTCGCCGACATGGTCGAAAAAGGCTGGGGCCGGATCATCAACATCAGCTCGGTCAACGGCGAAAAAGGTCAAGCCGGTCAAACCAACTACTCGGCTGCCAAAGCCGGTATGCACGGATTCTCGATGGCCTTGGCCCAAGAGCTGGCCACCAAGGGCGTGACGGTCAACACCGTGAGCCCTGGCTACATTGGCACCGACATGGTCAACGCCATCCGTCCTGATGTGTTGGAAAAGATCGTGGCCACCGTGCCCGTCAAGCGCTTGGGTAAACCCAGCGAGATCGCCTCCATCATCGCCTGGATGGCCAGCGAAGACGGTGGTTACACCACCGGCGCTGACTTCGCCGTCAACGGCGGTTTGCACATGGGCTGATGCTTTTGTTTTGACCTGCTGGGCAAAGCCAGGTGGGGCAAAACACGTTGCTGCATAAGCCAAAAAAAACCCGCCTCGGCGGGTTTTTTTGCGTCAACAGGGCAATTTCAATGGCCCGCTTGCTTGCCCGTGCTCACCATCTGCATGGCCGAGGCGATCAGGCCAGACACTTCGCTCATGTTGCCAGGCACGATCAGGGTGGTTTGGGCGTCTTGCGCCACTTTGGCGTAAGCCTGCACCGCTTGCTCGGCCACTTTGAGTTGCACGGCTTGCTCTCCCCCGGGCTGGCGGATGGCACTGGCAATGCGTTCAATCGCCTGGGCTGTGGCGTTGGCCATTTCGGTGATGGCGGCGGCATCGCCTTGGGCCTTGTTGATGGCGGCTTGCTTTTCGCCTTCAGAACGGGCAATGAAGGCCTCTCGCTCGCCCGTGGCGATGTTGATCTGCTCTTGGCGGCGGCCTTCCGAGGCCGCGATCAGGGCACGCTTTTCACGCTCGGCCGTGATTTGCGATTGCATGGCCAGCAAAATTTCTTTGGGCGGTGTCAGGTCCTTGATCTCGTAGCGCAGCACCTTGACGCCCCAGTTGAGCGCCGCTTCGTCGATGGCGGCGACCACCTGTGCGTTGATGATGTCGCGCTCTTCAAAGGTCTTGTCCAACTCCAGCTTGCCGATCACGCTGCGCAAGCTGGTTTGTGCCAGTTGCGTCACCGCCACGATGTAGTTGGACGAGCCATAGCTGGCCAGCTTGGGGTCGGTGACTTGAAAGTACAAGATGCCGTCCACCTGCAGTTGCGTGTTGTCGCGGGTGATGCAAATCTGGCTGGGCACGTCGAGCGGAATTTCTTTCAGGCTGTGTTTCTGGATCACGTTGTCGACAAAGGGCACCACAAAGTTCAGACCCGGGGCCAGACTGGCATGGAACTTACCTAGTCTTTCGACCACCCAGGCCTCTTGTTGAGGCACGACCTTGACGGTCTTGACGATGAACAGGATCGCAATGATCACAAGGACGGCAGCGACTTCCATGGCATTTCTCCCTTTTAAATGGTTTGAGCGGTGTGCTCAGCGTTTTTCAAGAACCAGGCGGTTGCCGGCCATGGCCTGAATTCGGTAAACGCCTGTCGTGGCAATCTGACCCGGGGCCAGCACGGCAGTCCAGCTTGCCCCCCAGTTGTTGGTCTTGTGCTTCTTGTGGCGTGGTGGTTTGGCGCTTGCGCCATTGGCCCAACAAGACAGCCCCCAAACCGCCCACCATGGCTGCGGCGACCAATTGTGTGCTCAGGCCATGGTCTGCCATGGCCACCAAGGCTGCAGCGACGGCCCCCAGACCCAGCATCAGCAGATAAAAAGTGCCGGTCAACAACTCCAGTGCCACCAAGACACCAGCCAAAACCCACCACATCGTTGAATCACCCATCTCGATTTCTCCTTGCTCAAGCTGGCATTCTCAGTCTCAAGACCGGCGTTCATTAAACACCCTGTTGCAATGGATTGTGAAGCTTTGTTTTCAAGGTCGCAGCCAGGTAGGGACATACAGCCGCATGCATTTCCATGAATACCCACGCTGGCGCCTGTCGGTGGCGCCGAGGATGGACGCGCTTGATGAAGCAATTTTTGCAACAGAACGCCCACAGTTTCAGTTGGGGCCAAGCCTGGCCCATCAGAGATAGAACGAGCAAGCAGTGGTCCGCATCCTTCAGGCTACCCCCTTGTGTCCGGCGTTACATCACCCAACCAATACCCGCTTGTGAGACGCCAGCGATGACCATCTTGCGCTACCCCGCGCGTCAAGTTGAGACCGACGCAAGCCCATGCTTTTTGCGTTCGCTGGAAAACTGATTTTCCGCTTCTGTATTGTTGAGCCAAGGCTTTTTCTAAATACTCTTAAATATCTACTCCAGCCATTCGATACAAAACCTTTGTCCATGAACCGCACCCTGATCCGCGGCGCTACAGTGATCACCATGGACGCCTTGGGTGATTTGCCTTGTGCCGATGTCCTTGTAACGGACGACAAAATCACACAGATAGCTCCCAAAATCCATGCCGATGGCGCACTGCTCATAGAGGCTAGCGGCTGCATCATGATCCCCGGCCTGGTCAACGCGCACATGCACACTTGGCAAACTGCATTGCGCGGTCTGGCTGCCAATTGGACGCTGCTGGAGTATTTTCAAAAAATGCATGCCGGTTTGGCCACTGTGTTCGAGCCCGAGGATCTGCATATTGCAACACTGGTGGGAGCGCTCAACCAACTCAACTGCGGCACGACTACGCTGGTGGACTGGTGTCACAACAACAAGACGCCGGCTCACAACGACGCAGCCATCGCTGCTTTATTGGAGTCTGGCATTCGCGCAGCCTTCTTCCATGGCACGCCAAAACCCGATCCCAAGCCGGGTGAACAACCATTTTGGGCAGTGCCTCATCCGCGCACCGAACTTGAGCGTCTGCTCAAGAGCTATCAGGGGCGTGAATTGCTCAATGTGCACGCTGCGGTGCTGGGCCCGCACTACTCCACACTGGATGTCGCCCTGCACGACTTTCAGATGATCAAGGCGCTTGGAATTGTGGGTTCCTTGCACCAAGGTGGGGGTGTAGCGCGCACGCCAGAGGGCTGGATTCAACTGGAAGCTGCCGGTCTTTTGGGCGAGCAGATCAACATCGTGCACGGCCACGCATTGAGCGACGCGCAGCTCCAACGCTTTTGCGATTTGGGGATGAGCTTCTCTGTCGCGGCAGAAAATGAAATGACACAAGGCCACGGTTATCCGATCACCGGCAGGCTGCGTCGTCTAGGCAAGGCACCGTCCCTCGGTGTCGATCTGGAGAGTGTGATGGGGGGTGATCTGTTGACCCAGGCCAGGATGGCTTTGGGGATGCAGCGCAGTTTGGATAACTTTGAATACCGACTCGTCCACGACAGCATTCCGCCAACATCCACTGTCAGTACACGTGAAGCCTTGCAGTGGGTCACCGTGGAGGGCGCTCGCATGCTGGGACAACTCCATCGAATTGGCACACTGGCAGTGGGCAAGCAGGCCGATCTGGTGCTGATTCGCTCCGATGATCTGAACATGCAGCCCGTGCATGATCCCGTCAATACCGTGGTGATGCAGACCACGCTGGCCAACATCGACAGTGTGATGGTGGCGGGACGTTGGAAAAAACGCCAAGGTCGCTTGCTGGATGTGGTTTTGGCGCCCAAGCTCGCAGCTTTGCAGGCGTCCGGAAAAAAGATCGTGTCGGGACTGGGATGGGTCGTCCCCGGGTTCTGAAATACGAAAGCAAAGGGTCTAGATTCATGACATCACACAATTTTTGAAAGAGGTTCGCACCATGAAGATCCATTTTTTGGGAATCGGCAAGATGGGCCTGCCTATGGCAATGCATTTAGCGGGTGCCGGTCATGCTTTAACGGCCAATGATCCCAGTGAGGTTCGTCTGGCACTGGCGAGGGCTCAGGGCTTGACTGTTGTCAAAGACGATGCTGCTGGTATTGGTGCGGCGGATGTCGTTTTCTCCTCGCTCCCCAACGACTCGGCGCTGTTGGCTGTAGGTGTCTCTGTTGCAGCCAGTGCACGCTCAGGGACCGTTTTTGTGGACACCAGCACGGTCTCACCGTCTGCTTCGGCCAAGGTGGCCCTTCAGTTGGCGGTCCAAGGCATCGATTATGTGCGTGTGGCGGTTTCAGGTAACAACAAGATGGCCGAAGATGCCCAGTTGACCGTTCTGGCGTCCGGGCCCCGTTCTGCTTACGAAAGGGTGCTGCCACTGCTGCAGGCTTTGGGGCCTCAACATTTTTACCTTGGCGATGCCGAACAGGCTCGCATGATGAAGCTGGTGGTTAACCTCATGATCGCTCAAACCAGCGCCATGCTGGCAGAGGCGCTCACACTGGGGCGCAAAGGTGGGTTGGATTGGCAGGACATTTGGCAGGTGTTGACAGCCAGCGCTGTTGCCTCTCCCATTGTCAAAGCGAAGGCTGTGCAGTTGCAAAATCGGGACTTCACGCCGACCTTCACAGTCGTGCAGATGATCAAAGATCTTGACCTGATTCTTGATGAGGCCGTGGCCAACAGCATGACGCTTGCGCAAACCGCGATGACACAAGCATTGATGCATTCGGCAGTCAACCAAGGCTTTGGCCAGGATGACTACGCGAGCATCATCCAAGTTTTGGAACGCGAGGCAGGCCTGGGGCCAGTCAGACAACATTGATTGGACTGATCTCAAGAGAGGCACCGATGCAATCATTCATGTACACCCCCCAGCCTGCCCGCGTTATTTTTGGTGCAGGAGCGTTGAACCAGTTGGCGCAGGAAATTGACACCCTCGGATGCAAAAAGGCTTTGGTTCTTTCTACCCCCGAGCAGCGTGATTCTGCTGAGAGGGTGGCGGGGTTGCTCGGACCACGTGCTGCTGCGGTGTTTGACCGCGCGGTCATGCATGTCCCCATAGAGACGGCCCGCGAAGCACGTGAGCTGGCGCGCAAGCTTGGCGCTGACTGTGCTGTCGCCATGGGTGGTGGATCGACAACGGGTCTTGGCAAGGCCATAGCGCTGGATTCAGGTCTTCCAATTGTGGCCATTCCAACCACTTACGCGGGCTCCGAGATGACCCCGATTTATGGCATCACCGAGGCAGGACTCAAGAAGACGGGTCGCGATCTGCGGGTGCTGCCGCGCACCGTGATATACGACCCCGAACTCACCCTCAGTCTGCCTGCGTCCTTGAGTGTGACCAGTGGCATCAATGCCATAGCGCATGCTGCCGAAGGGCTTTACGCCGTGGACCGCAACCCAATCATGGACATGATGGCAGAGGAGGGGATTGCGGCAATGGGGCGGGCTTTGCCGTGCATAGTCAAAGACAAGGCAGATGCCGTTGCGCGCAGTGATGCGCTCTACGGCGCTTGGCTCTGCGGCACAGTATTAGGTCACGTGGGCATGGCCTTGCACCACAAGCTTTGCCACACCTTAGGTGGCACCTTCAACTTGCCCCATGCAGATACCCACACGATTGTTTTGCCCCATGCATTGGCCTACAACAGCAGCCATACACCGCAGGCCATGGAGCGCATTCGCCGAGCCCTCAATGGTCAGCATGCACCGCAAGCGGTCTACGATCTTGCCCGCGATAATGGCGCTCCCGTAGCGCTCAAAAGTCTTGGTGTTTCCGAGAAAGACATGGACAAGGCTTGTGAAATCGCCTTGCAAAACCAGTATCCCAATCCGAGACCACTTGAGCGTCGGGCGTTGCGACAGCTGCTACAGAACGCATGGGAAGGGGTGCGACCGTGAAAGCGTAGCCTTCGCTTTCTACCGCACGGAAATTTGGGACTAAGGTGTCGCACTGGGTTGAACTGCCGGGATTTTCGCCTTAGCTCACGCCAAAGCGCCCGGACCATTTTTTCTCGTAATCCATTCGCTGGAAGTGTTCAACAATGAAGTCGATGAAGGTGCGCACTTTGGCTGAGAGGTGCTTGCGGCTGGGATATGCCACATTCACCGTCAGGTGGGGCAAATCCCAATCGTCGAGCAAAGGAACCAATCGGCCGGCCACCATGTCGTCGTAGACGATGTAAGTGGGCTGCACCAAGATGCCCAGACCATCGAATGCGGCGGCGCGCAAAATCTGACCGTCGTTGGACTCCAGCAATCCTTTGACCTGCAACGTTGTGATCTCACCATGGCGCGTAAAGCGCAGCTCATGGGGATTGTTGGCATAGGTATAAATCAGGAATTGGTGCTGCTGAAGATCCTCCAAGGTCAGAGGCTTGCCATGGCGCGCCAGATAACGGGGTGAAGCAACAAGTATGCGCCGTGTCCTGGCCAGTCGCCGAACAGTGATGTTGGAGTCGGGTTCGTACTCCCGTGTGCGGATGGACACATCGATGTTGTTGTCGATGATGTCCAGGTAGCGGTTCGCTGCCTCCACATGAATATTCACGTTGGGATAACGCTCGGTATAGGCGCGCAGTAATGGCGCAATGTGTTGCATCGAAAAGGAGAGCGATGCTGTTATCCGCAAAGTCCCTGAGGGGTTGAGTGCGCTGGCGTTGACAGCATCTTCAGCGTCCTGCAGATCGGCGAGCACGGCCTTGCTGCGGTTGAAGAACTCCTGTCCAGTGTCTGTCAGATAAAGACGCCGAGTATTGCGCTCCACGAGGCGAGAGGCGAGTCTGCTCTCCAAAGCCTGGAGGTGTCGGCTTGCCGCCGCATTGGAGAGGCCAAGTGCTTCAGCGGCACGGCTGATGCTGCCCGTCTCGGCAACCTGGATGAAGAGCTGGATTTCTACGAAGCGGTCCACACGTTCTCCTTTTTGGTACTTTAACTGGATTTTTTCCGCTGGTCGGAAAAGACATTTGCATCAGCTCACTTTTTCAAATCACCTTGAGCGTTTAAAGTTAATCCACTGAAGTATGAAAAGCAGGAGACTGGCGCATGCGCAACCTCAACGAGGACACCATCACCCAGGCTGTGATCGAGCGCTTCTCGAAAACACCTGATCCGCGACTCAAGGAAATCCTGAGCAGCTTGATTCAGCATTTGCACGCTTTTGCGCGTGAAGTACAGATCACAGAAGAGGAATGGTTCAGGGGCATTGATTTTCTGACCCGGACCGGACAAAAGTGCGATGACAAGCGCCAAGAATTCATCCTTCTTTCAGACACCTTGGGTTTGTCCATGCTGACGGTGGCCATGAACAACAAGAAGCCGGCTGGATGTACAGAAGCGACAGTGTTTGGGCCCTTCTATGTTGAGGGCGCCCCTTCTTACCAAAACGGACAGGATGTTGCCAATGGCGCCAGTGGCATGCCTTGTTGGGTGCGAGGTCATGTCCTTGGGCTGGACGGTCAGCCCGTGCCCAATGCCACCATCGAGGTGTGGCAGGCCGATGCGGACGGCCATTACGATGTGCAGTACGTGGATTTGGCCCACCCTCAGGCACGTGGTGTTTTGCAATCGCGAACAGATGGCAGTTTCGACTTTAAAACCATTTTGGCCGAGGCTTATCCAATTCCAAGCGATGGGCCCGTGGGTGAAATGTTGCGTTCCAGCAATAACCACCCGTGGCGACCGGCACATTTGCATTTCATGATCAAAGCCGAAGGCTACGAGACTTTGATCACGCATGTGTTTCGCGATGGTGACCAATATCTGGATTCGGATGCTGTGTTTGGCGTACGGCATTCACTTGTGGCCAGTTGGAAGCCACAAGCCAACGGTGAGTATCTGCTTGAATTTGACTTTGTACTGAATCCACTGCAGTAGTTTTTGGTGTATGAGCGGCGTGCGAATTTTTTTACAACAACCTAGGAGAGAGACATGCAAAAGCGAAAGTTGATCAAGACGGCCCTGTGCGTCACTGTGCTGGCTTCATCGGTGTTGATGCCGGTTCAGGCCCAGCAAACCTTCAAACTCACCATTGCCTCCAGTCACCCCACATCGTTGCCTTGGGTTGGCCTGATGAGCACACTCTTTGTGCCAGAGGTGAACAAGCGAGTGGAGGCACTGGGCAAAGGCTACAAGATTGAGTGGAAGGAATCTTATGGAGGGCAGCTTTATAAGATGAACGCCACCTTGTCCAGTGTAGGTTCCGGTATCGCTGATATCGGTTGGGTGTTTGCCAGCTTGGAGGCATCCAAGATGCCTTTGACACAGTTTGGGACGGTCACGCCTTTTGCCACGGGTGATGTGAGAACGATCTTGCAAGTGGCAAACGAGATGAACGAAAAAGTTCCAGCCCTCAAAGCAGAATGGGACCGCAACAACATGGTGTTCCTTGGAGCATCTGGCGTAGACACTTACCACCTGTTCACCAAGACGCCCATCAACACCTATGCCGATCTGAACGGGAAAAAAATCTCTGCACCAGGCGCTGTTGGCGTTTGGCTGCGTGGTTCTGGGGCAGTCCCAGTCGATGGATCACTGACCAGCTACTACACCGACATTCAGACGGGGGTCAGTGAAGGCACCATTTCGATTTCAACGGGCATTTTGCCTAACAAGATTTATGAGGTCGCGCCCTTCGTGACCACTGTAGATATCGGTGCTTTGTACAACGGCGGTATGGCGATGAACAAAGACAGTTTCAATGCGCTCCCACCTGAGATACGAAAAATTGTCAAAGACGTTGGCCTTGAGTATTCACGAGTTCTTGGCGATACGCTGATGCAGCGGTACGAAGCGGCTCTCAAAGCCATCGGCGAACAAGGTGCCAAGCAAGCAGTTCCTGTAAAGATTGCGCCAATGGCCCAGGGCGAGCGGGAAAAATGGGCGAAAACCATGCCCAACATCACTGCGGATTGGGTAAAGGCCAATGCCTCACGGGGACCAGCAGCCCAGATCTTGAAGACCTATATGGAGGAGCTGCGCAAGCGCGGTGCCAAACCCTTGCGTGACTGGGACAAAGAACTCTGACTTGGCACCAAAAACTGACGGTGATTTTCTGCTCAGGGTCGGGCACTCCAAGCGGGTGCCTGCCTGAATAAACCTTGACTTCAGTCGTCAATGCTCAGTTACAGCTTGTCGTGATCGGATTTGTCGTTCCTATTACTGGAGTCTCTTTTGTCCTACGAAACCAACACGGATCTCGACTCCGGCCCTGCCGAATCAGCTCAAGACAGCCTGTTTGGCAGATTGGTCGATACCCTCAATGGACTGGGGTCCATTGTGATTGCGTTGGTCATGGTGCTCATGTGCTTGGACGTCTTCATGCGCAATGCGTTCAACCAGCCGATTGACGGCGTTGCGGAAATGGTGGCGGCTTCCATCATCGTGATTGTTTTTCTGCAATTGCCCGCAACCTTGCGTCACGGTCGAATGAGCAGCGCCGATTTCTATCTCGGCCCCTTGCTCAGCAAGCGCCCGATTGCGGGCAAGTTTTTGCGCTGTTTGCTGTCACTTGCAGGCATCATTGCCTGTGGCTTGATTGCTTATGCCACCTGGCCATTGTTCACGCGTGCTTGGAACAACAACGAATTTTTCGGCGTTGAAGGTTTGTTTACTTTTCCCACATGGCCCATGCGCTTGGTTGTTTTCTGTGGCGCTACCTTGGCCGCGGTTCAGTACACGCTGCTGGCGTGGCAGGATTGGCGCGAGGCTCGCAAGGAGAGCAAGCATGACTGATTTGGTTTTGGGTTTCATGGCCATATTTGCCATGCTCGGCTTCATTATTTTGGGCATGCACATCGGCATTGCATTGATTGTGACTTCCTTCGTTGCCGTTTGGCTCATGAAGTCACCTGAAATTGCTGCACGCTTTGTAGGTGCCGCGGCTAACGATGCCATTCGAGACTACCTTTTTGGCGTGGTCCCACTGTTTGTTCTGATGGGCATGTTTGTCAGTATCAGCGGAGTTGGTCGGGATACTTTTGATGTGTTTCAGTGGGTGTTGCGCCGAGTGCGCGGTGGATTGGGTCTGGCCACGGTGGGTGCCAACGCTGTATTTGCCGCCATCACTGGAATTTCCATCGCCTCTGCCTCGGTATTCACCAAGGTGGCCACACCAGAAATGATTCGCCACGGATACACGCCTCGCTTCGCCGTGGGCGTTGTGGCAGGTTCATCGGTACTGGGCATGCTCATCCCACCTTCATTGCTGATGATCATTTATGGCGTCATTGCGGAGGAGTCGATTGGCCGAATGTTCATGGCTGGCATCTTGCCGGGATTGCTGTTGGCTTTGCTTTTTTGCTTGCTGATCATTGCCATGGCATACCTGAGTCCAGCCAGGATTTTTGCCTCAGGCAACTTCGACGCTACCGAAGAAAAAGACCTTGAGACCTGGGCCACTGCCGCTCAGAAATTTTTCCCTATTTTGATGCTTGTTGTACTTGTTTTAGGAGGTCTTTACAGCGGCTTCTTCACGCCTACGGAGGCCGGTGCCGTTGGCGCTGCAGGCGCTTTTCTGATTGCCTTGCTGCGTCGACGTCTGGACTGGAAAAAGCTCTGGAATGTCTTAACTGAGACGGGGTACGTATCCGTTTCGGTGCTTTTTCTCATCATCGCAGCCTCGCTCTACAGCCGCATGCTGGCCTTGACGGGTTTGCCAGCCGCCATCACCTCAAGCATCACCGACGCGGGGCTGGGTGCATGGGGTTTCCTGATCGCTTATTTGGTCATTGTGATTTTGTTGGGCTGCATCATCGATTCTGTCTCCATCATGCTGATCATGCTGCCGATCGTCTTGCCGATCGTCAGCACCTTCGGAATGGACAAAATCTGGTTCGGGGTACTCACCGTCGTCGCAGTTGAAATTGGCTTGCTGACGCCGCCATTTGGTGTGTCTGTCTACACAGTTAAAAGTGCGCTGAACAATCCGTCTATTTCTGTGAAGGATATCTTTGCTGGCGCCTTTCCATTTGTGCTGGTGATGGTATTGACGCTCATGGTTCTGGCCCTGTTTCCAAGTCTTTCAACTTGGTTGGCCCGCATGTAAAACAAGGAAAAAATCTCATGCTTTTTGTATTTTTACTTGTGGATAAACCCGACGTTGCCGATTTACGGCAACGTGTCCGTCCGGAGCATAAGGCTTACTTGGCCGCCATGGCTGATCGCATCGCATTTGCAGGGCCATTGACCCACGATGATGGACAGACCATGCTTGGCAGTTTGTTGGTGATTGACTTTCACAGCCGCGCGGCGGCACATGCATGGTTGGCCGATGAGCCCTTCACTCAGGCTGGACTTTACTCAAGCACGGCTGTTCACGCCTTCGTCAACCTTTGGCCTCAAAAAATTGGCTTTCCCCCTGAAGCTTGAGGCGTCTAAAAAATGATCAAACACATCGTCATGTGGCATGTACGAGGCACATCGGATGCTGACAAAGCGACGGCCATCGCTCAGGTGAAAAGCAGTTTCGAAAGTCTGCGAGGCCAAATCCCCGGTCTATTGCACCTGGAGTTGGGCATTGATACCAGCCGCATTGACTATGCCTGCGACGTGGTGTTGTACACAGAGTTTGACAACCAGGATTCTCTGAATGCCTACGCCAGTCACCCAGAGCACTTGCGTGTGAAGCAAGAACTGGCAGATTTGCGTATTTCACGCTTCCAAGTGGATTACACCCCCCATTGATTTTTTACGGAGATATGTGCATGACCCCATCATTCAGTGACGAATTACGGGTGCGCCAAATGGTCGAGCGTTGGGCGGTTTGGCGTGACGCGGGTGACTGGGATCGTTTCGCAACGGTTTGGCACCCCGAAGGTGTGATGATGGCCACTTGGTTTCAGGGGCCCTTCAAAGAGTTTATTCGCGTGACACAGGAGGGTTGGGCCAAAGGGGTCAGTATTCTGCATTTTTTGGGCGGATCTGCCATCGAGGTGATGGGTGACCGTGCCATAGCGCAGACCAAAATGACCATATCTCAAAGGGGCATGGTGGAGGGCGAAAACGGCCCTGTCATGTGTGATGTGGTGTGCACAGGTCGTTTTTACGATTTCGTCATCCGTCACGAGGGTGAGTGGAAGTTGCTGCACCGTCAGCCCATTTACGAAAAAGACCGCATCGACCCCGTTGACTCTGCCGCGGTGCTGAAGCTGGACACTGCCGCGCTGGCCACTTTCCCTGAGGGGTACCGCCATTTGGCTTATATCCAAACGCGGATTGGTTACACGGTCAAGATGGACATGCCCATGCTCAAAGGGCCGGTGGTCGAAGAACTTTATCAACGCGGAGCACGCTGGTTGGCTGGCGGTGCGCTTGAGCGCTGAGCCCATTGAGTCCTGTTATTCTCAAGGAGATACCTATGAAAATTCAACAAACACAAGAGATCGATTCTGAACGGCGTGACATCTTGCGGGCATTTCCTGCTGCCGGCTTGTTGGGTTTAGCACCGGGTGTGTGGGCGCAAGGGGGATACCCCAACCGTCCCCTGAGGGTGATCGTTCCTCAGCCACCAGGTGGCGGTTTTGATTTTGTCGCACGTGCGCTGGCCGAGCGGCTGGCCAAGTCGCTGGGTCAGAACTTGGTGGTGGAAAACAGGTCTGGTTCGGGCACCTTGGTCGGCACGGACGCTGCGGCCAAAGCCGATCCGGATGGTTATTCGATCTTGGTGGGTTCGGTCTCCAACATTGCACTCAACATGGGGCTGTACGACAAGCTTTCTTACGACAGCTTGCGTGACTTTGAGCCCGTGGGCCTGGCCGTGAGTTACAGCTACACGCTGATGGCGCGCAAGGACCTCCCCCTCAACTCGCTCAAAGATCTTGTGGCCTTCGCCAAAGCCAATCCTGGTAAGTTGTCCTACGCCTCTGCAGGCGTCGGATCTGGGCAGCATGTGCTCCCGGCAGCTTTGTGGCATTTGGCCGGTACGGACTTGGTTCACGTTCCTTACCGGGGTGCGCAAGCCGCCTACCTCGATTTGTTAGGCGGTCGCGTTGACCTGTTCTTTGATCTATCGTCGACAGCGCGTGTCCATGTGAATGCGGGCAGTGTGAAGGCCTTGGCGGTCTCAGGCGCTGAACGAAACCCCATGCATCCGGATGTGCCAACCATCGTGGAAAGTGGTGTCGCGCCCTTGGACTTGGAATCGTGGTTTGGTTATTTTGTGCCCAAAAAGACGCCCATGGACATTCAAGACCGTTTGCGCAGCGAACTGGCCAAGGTGATTGCGCAGCCCGATTTGCAAGAAACGTTCCGTAAAGCTGGGGGTAAGCCTCTGAGCCTCAACGCCGAACAGACCCGAGCCCTGGTCCGCCGGGATGTTGAGCGGTGGTCCAAATTGGTCCGTGACATCGGGATCAAAGCCGAATAAATTCTTCACTTTTTCACTCAGACTATCTTCATGAAAATAGACAACGCCTCTCTCAAACAGCTTTTTTTGGACGCTCGCACCGCCAATGGTTTTCTGGACAAGCCTGTACACGCGACTTTGCTGCAGGAGGTTTACGACCTGGCCAAGATGGCACCTACGTCCATGAACACTCAGCCCACGCGGTATGTATTCCTGACCACAGAGCTGGCGAAGGCTCGCCTGTTGCCGAGTCTGTCCCCTGGTAATCTTGAAAAAACCAAGTCAGCGCCCGTCGTGGTCATTGTTGCCACGGACACACGTTTTTACGAGCACATGCCTCAGGTTTGGCACGTTGCAGGAGCCAAGGAAAATTTCGAAGGCAATTTCGCACTTGCTACCAATACGGCCAACCGCAATGGCACTCTGGGCGGTGCCTATTTCATCATGGCGGCGCGCGCTTTGGGTCTAGACTGCGGACCCATGAGCGGTGTGGACCTTGCCAAGGTCAACGCCGAGTTTTTCCCAGATGGACGATTGAGTGCCAATTTCCTGATCAATCTGGGCTATGCAGATCACAGCAAAGAGTTCAACCGCAATCCACGCCTTTCTTTCGACCAGGCTTGCAGCGTGCTTTGAACTGAAGATCAGCTGATCATTTTCCATCCACCAGGATTTGCAGCGCGGTTTATCTAATCGCTTCTTCGACAAAGCAGCCTCTTTCAGAAATAGCCGCTGGTTCTACTGTCCTGATTGGTGGATTGGGCACCGCTGTCATCCCCAATGAACGGAGGTTGGGATGCACCGATCAAGGTGCGCGCGAGCGGACTGTCGTGAACGATCATGCTGGCGACGGTCGTCTTGAGTTCTTATCGGTTTGTGACCCCGTGTCCAGACAATCTGGGAACATGACTCCAACGTGGATGCTGGGTATCCAAGCGGGTTAAATTGGAGGGTCATCGTGGCAAATTGGTGGAAATGAGACGATATCCCATATGTCGTAAGTGCTTGATCAATAAAAAAATTCAATGAAAACAACACCTTGGCGGCTAAGCGTCGCGCCGATGATGGATTGGACCGACCGCCATTGCCGGTTTTTCCACCGCCTGCTGACCCGGCACACCTTGCTTTACACCGAGATGGTGACCACCGGTGCCTTGCGCCACGGCAGCGTGCAGCGGCACCTGCGCTTCAATGCCGAAGAACACCCCGTGGCCTTGCAACTGGGCGGCAGCGATGCCGCCGACCTGGCCCATGCCGCCAAGCTGGGGCAAGAGTGGGGGTACAACGAGATCAACCTCAACTGCGGTTGCCCCAGTGACCGTGTGCAGCGCGGCGCTTTTGGGGCCTGCTTGATGAATGAGCCGCGCACCGTGGCAGAGGGCGTGAAAGCCATGTGCGACATGGTGGACGTGCCGGTGACGGTGAAGCACCGCATTGGCATTGACCGCATCGAGAGCTACGACTTTGTGCGCGACTTTGTGGGCACGGTGAGCGAAGCGGGGTGTAAGGTTTTCATCGTGCACGCCCGCAATGCCTGGCTCGATGGCCTTTCCCCAAAAGAAAACCGCGAGATTCCGCCGCTGCGCTATGAACTGGCCTACCAGCTTAAAAAGGACTTTCCGGGGTTGCTGATCGCCGTGAACGGCGGCATCAAGACCAACGAAGAGATCGCGCAGCATCTGCAGCAGGCTGACGGCGTGATGGTCGGGCGCGAGGCCTATTACAACCCTTGGCTTTTGGGCAGTTGGGATGCCACTTTTTTTGGCGATGCCCATGAGGTGCCCAGCCGCGAAGCGGTGGAAGAGGCCATGGTGGCCTACATGGAGCGTGCCTTTGCCGAAGACGGTTGCCCTTGGTACGCCATTGCCCGCCACATGCTGGGTCTGTACCACGGGCAACGCGGCGGGCGTTTATGGCGGCAAGTGTGGAGTGACCACAAGCTCAAGCCCTTGCCCCCGCGTGAAGTCTGGCAACTGGCCCGCGCGGCGCTGGCGCGGGGTGCGGTGGTGACTGACTGAGATTCGATGGCAAGATGTTGCCCTCTGCTTAATCACCCTTCGAGCCGATCCGATGTACATCCCCGCCCATTTCCTCATCCAGAATCCGCAAGATCTCCACACGATCCTCCGGGATCATCCGCTGGGCGCCCTGGTCACGTCAGGGCCTGACGGCTTGGATGCGAACCACATTCCCTTTGAGTTTGACCCCAGCCAGGGCCCGCATGGGCTGCTGACGGCGCATGTGGCGCGGGCCAACCCTGTGTGGCAACAATGCCAGGACGGCGCGGATGTGCTGGTGATCTTTCGCGGCAATGAGAGCTACATCTCGCCCAACTGGTACCCCAGCAAGCACGAAACCCACCGGCAGGTGCCCACCTGGAACTATGAAGTTGTGCATGTCCATGGCCGACTGACGGTGATGGACGAGGAAAAGTTTGTCCGTCGCGTCGTGGCGCGGCTGACCCGTGAACACGAGGCTTCCGAGCCCCGACCCTGGAAGATGGGCGATTCGCCGCCTGAATACATTGCCCAAATGCTCAAGGCGGTGGTCGGCATTCAGGTGGAGATCCAGCGCATCGAGGGCAAGGCCAAGCTCAGCCAAAACCGTGAGGCGCGGGATCGCCTGAACGCTGCCGACACCCTGCTGGCCAAGGGGGCCGAGGGTTTGGGCAAAGCGATGAGGGAGGCGAGCTGATCTTCGGCGGACTGCGCAGGCTGTTGCAACCTGGTGGAAGTGGATGGCTTATTGAGCCGCCTGCAGGCCGTTCATGAAGTGCGCCGACATGCGCTTTGCCGCTTGCTCCGGCTGGCGCTGGGTCAGGGCCTGCACGATGGCCCGGTGCTCGGCCAAGGACTGCTCAATGCGCCCCTCTTTGAACAAGGAGCTGTGGCGGTTGAGCTTCATCACCTTGCGCAGGTCGGCCACCATTTGGTCACGCCAGCGGTTGTCGGCCAACGCCAGCAGCAGCATGTGAAAAGCTTCGTTGATCTCGAAGAAACGGTCGCGGTTGCCCACGGCCTGTTCCAGGTCCTGGTGCAAGGCCTCGATTTGCGCCATTTGCTCAGCGCTGGCACTTTGTGCCACCACGCGGGCCGCGTCCGATTCCATCAAGGCCAGCAGGTGGTACACATCGCGCAGGTCTTTCTCATTGACCTCGGTCACATAGGCGCCCCGGCGCACCTTCATGGTCACCAGGCCTTCGGCCGCCAGCACTTTCAGGGCTTCGCGCAAAGGGGTGCGGCTGATGCCCAGCGCCTCGGCAATGCGCAACTCGTCGATCCAGCTGCCCGGCTCCAGCTCACGCGCAAAAATGCGCTGCCGTAACAGTTCGGCCACTTCTTCGTACAGGGCGCGCGGGGCAAGAGACAGGGCGGACATGGTGTTGGGTTTGCCGGAAAAACCGGTTTTTAAGGTGTCGAAAGAAATTTTTTCATGGGTGGGATTGTAAGCCGGTTAAAATATTCTGCATCAATAATTATGAATCACGGTACTTGTCAGCCGGTAGGTCGCCCCAGACTGCCAAAATCCGGTTCAGCCATTTTTGTCTCGAAAGCGCAGCGCCATGACGTCCAAATCCTTTGAATTCAACGCTTCCAATCTGGAAGCTTGGCAAAAAGCAGCGGTCAAATCCGCCCCCGGCGGCGATGTCAACGCCCTCAACTGGAAGACGCCCGACGGCATCGTCGTCAAACCGCTGTACACAGCGGCCGACACGGCCCACTTGCCCTACACCAACACGCTGCCGGGCTTTGAGCCTTTCCTGCGCGGCCCGCAGGCCACCATGTACGCGGTGCGCCCCTGGACGATCCGCCAGTACGCGGGTTTCTCCACCGCCGAAGAATCCAACGCGTTTTACCGCAAGGCCTTGGCGGCGGGCGGGCAGGGCGTGTCGGTCGCGTTCGATCTGGCCACCCACCGCGGTTACGACTCTGACCACCCGCGCGTGACGGGCGACGTGGGCAAGGCCGGGGTGGCGATCGACTCGGTCGAAGACATGAAAATCCTGTTCAACGAGATCCCGCTCGACAAGGTCTCCGTCTCGATGACCATGAACGGCGCGGTGCTCCCCGTGCTGGCAGGCTACGTGGTGGCCGCCGAAGAGCAGGGCGTGTCGCAGGACCAACTCTCCGGAACGATTCAGAACGACATTCTGAAAGAGTTCATGGTGCGCAACACCTACATCTACCCGCCCGAGCCCTCGATGAAGATCATCGGCGACATCATCGAGTACACGAGCAAGAACATGCCCAAGTTCAACTCGATCTCGATCTCGGGTTACCACATGCAGGAAGCTGGCGCGAATCAAGCGCTGGAGATGGCTTTCACCCTGGCCGACGGCAAAGAGTACGTGAGAACTGCCATCGCCAAGGGCATGGACGTGGACGACTTCGCCGGCCGCCTGTCCTTCTTCTGGGCGGTGGGCATGAACTTCTACCTGGAAATCGCCAAGATGCGCGCGGCGCGTCTTTTGTGGTGCCGCATCATGAAGGGCTTCAAGGCCCAAAACCCCAAGAGCCTGATGCTGCGCACGCACAGCCAGACCTCGGGCTGGTCGCTGACCGAGCAGGACCCCTACAACAACGTGGTGCGCACAACCATCGAGGCCATGGCCGCCGTCTTTGGCGGCACGCAGTCGCTGCACACCAATTCGCTGGACGAAGCCATTGCCCTGCCGACCGAGTTTTCCGCGCGCATCGCCCGCAACACGCAGCTCATCATTCAGGAAGAAACCCACATCACCAACGTGATCGACCCTTGGGCTGGTTCTTACATGATGGAGTCGCTCACCCAAGAGATGGCCGACAAGGCCTGGGCCATCATCGAAGAGGTGGACGCCATGGGCGGCATGACCAAAGCGGTGGACAGCGGCTGGGCCAAGCTCAAGATCGAAGCTGCTGCCGCTGAAAAGCAGGCGCGCATCGACTCGGGCAAAGACGTGATCCCGCTTCGGCAGAATCGGGCCAGGGCAACCTGCTGGACTTGTCGATCCAAGCCGTGCGCCTGCGTGCCACGGTGGGCGAAGTGTCGGACGCGCTGGAAAAAGCCTTTGGCCGCCACCGCGCCGACACGCAAAAAGTCACGGGCGTTTACGCCGCCGCCTACGACGACGGCAACAACGTGGGAGACACCATGGAATACTGGAACCAGATCAAGGCCGACATCGCCGCCTTTGCCGAAGTGCAAGGCCGCCGACCCCGCGTGATGATCTCCAAACTGGGCCAGGACGGCCACGACCGGGGTGCCAAAGTGGTCGCCACCGCCTTTGCCGACCTGGGTTTTGACGTGGACATGGGCCCGCTGTTCCAGACCCCCGAAGAGTGCGCGCGCCAAGCGATTGAAAACGACGTGCACGCCGTGGGCGTGAGCACGCTCGCCGCAGGCCACAAAACCCTGGTGCCCGCCATCATTGCCGAGCTCAAAAAGCAAGGCGCCGATGACATCATCGTGTTTGTGGGCGGCGTGATCCCGCGCCAAGACTACGACATGTTGTACGAAGCGGGCGTCAAGGGCATCTACGGCCCTGGCACCCCGATCCCGGTCAGCGCCAAGGATGTGCTGGAGCAAATCAAAAAGGCACTCGGGTGATGTCTGAGCAGTTGCTCGACGGTCTGTTGCACGGCAACGCTGCCGGGCAGCGCCGCGCCATGGCCAAAGCCATCACGCTGCTCGAATCAACCCGCACCGACCACCGTGCCATGGCCGACGAACTGCTCACGGCCATGCTGCCTCACACCGGCCATTCGTTTCGCTTAGGGATAAGCGGTGTGCCTGGCGTGGGCAAGTCCACTTTCATTGAGGCGCTGGGCCTGTACCTCATAGGCCAAGGCCACCGTGTGGCGGTGTTGGCCGTGGACCCTTCCAGCACCGTCTCGGGCGGCTCGATTCTGGGCGACAAGACCCGCATGGAATTGCTCAGCGTGCATGAGCGCGCCTACATCCGGCCCAGCCCCAGCAGCGGCACTTTGGGTGGCGTGGCTGAGAAAACCCGCGAATCCATGCTGGTCTGCGAAGCTGCTGGCTATGACGTGGTCATCGTCGAGACGGTGGGGGTGGGCCAGTCGGAAACAGCCGTGGCCAACATGACCGACATGTTTGTGCTGATGCAGTTGCCCAATGCGGGCGATGATTTGCAGGCCATCAAAAAAGGCGTCATGGAGATCGCCGATTTGGTGGCCATCAACAAGGCGGACATCGATGCGATTGCGGCCACCCGTGCCGAGCTGCAAATCACCAGCGCCCTGCAGTTGTTGGGCATGCACGGCGGCTCGGGTCATGCGCACGCCGACGCGACCCAGTGGCACCCCAAGGTGGTGCAGATGAGCGCCTTGTTGGGTCAGGGCGTGGACAACTTTTGGATGGCGGTGAGTGAATTTCGAAGCCTGCAAACGACCAACGGGCGTTTGGCCATGCGACGTCAACACCAAGCCCTGTCTTGGATGTGGGAGCGCATTGACGCTGGACTCAAACACAATTTTCGGGCACAGCCGGGTGTGCAAACGCTGCTGCCCCAACTCAGCCAACAAGTCGCGGCCGGTCAGCTCGCCGCTTCAACGGCTGCCCGTCAACTGCTCAGTGCCTACCAAGCGCTGGGTTGAATTCAAATCTTCCTGAAAAAAAGAGAGAGAACCACCATGCAAGACATCATTGAACAACTCGAAAATAAGCGCGCCGCTGCCCGCTTGGGCGGTGGGCAAAAGCGCATTGACGCGCAGCACGCCAAAGGCAAACTCACCGCGCGTGAGCGCATCGAAGTGTTGCTCGACGAGGGCACTTTCGAAGAGTGGGACATGTTTGTTGAACACCGTTGCACCGACTTCGGCATGGAGGGCAACAAGATTCCCGGCGATGGTGTGGTCACAGGCTACGGCATGATCAACGGCCGCTTGGTCTTTGTGTACAGCCAGGACTTCACCGTCTACGGTGGTGCTTTGTCTGAGACGCATGCGGAGAAGATTTGCAAGGTCATGGACCAAGCCATGAAGGTCGGCGCACCTGTGATCGGCTTGAACGACTCGGGCGGTGCCCGCATTCAAGAGGGTGTGGCGTCTTTGGGTGGTTATGCCGATGTGTTCCAGCGCAACGTGATGGCCTCCGGCGTGGTGCCCCAGATCAGCATGATCATGGGGCCGTCGGCCGGTGGTGCGGTGTACTCGCCAGCGCTCACCGACTTCATTTTCATGGTCAAGGACACGTCCTACATGTTCGTGACCGGCCCCGAAGTGGTCAAGACCGTGACGCACGAAGAAGTCACGGCCGAAGAGCTGGGCGGCGCTTTGACGCACACCACCAAGAGCGGTGTGGCCGACATGGCTTTTGAGAACGACGTGGAAGCGCTGCTCATGCTGCGCCGTCTTTACAACTACCTGCCGCTGAACAACCGCGAAAAAGCACCGGTGCGCGCCAGTGGTGACCCTTCTGGTCGTTTGGACATGAGCCTCGATACGCTGGTGCCCGAGAACCCCAACAAAGCGTATGACATGAAAGAGCTCATCGTCAAAACCGTGGACGATGGTGACTTCTTTGAGCTGCAACCCGATTACGCCAAAAACATCCTGATCGGTTTTGCCCGCATGGAAGGTCAAACTGTGGGTATTGTGGCCAACCAACCTTTGGTGTTGGCCGGTTGCTTGGACATCAAGAGTTCCATCAAGGCGGCGCGTTTTGTGCGCTTTTGCGATGCGTTCAACATTCCCGTGGTCACCTTTGTGGATGTGCCCGGCTTCATGCCTGGGACCAGCCAGGAATACGGCGGCATCATTAAGCACGGCGCCAAGTTGCTCTACGCCTACGCCGAGTGCACCGTGCCTAAAATCACCGTCATCACCCGCAAGGCCTACGGCGGTGCTTACGACGTGATGGCCTCCAAGCACCTGCGCGGTGATGTGAACTTCGCTTGGCCCAACGCCGAAATCGCGGTGATGGGTGCGAAAGGCGCGGTGGAAATCATCTTCCGCGAAGACAAAGGCGACCCCGAAAAGCTGGCCGCCAAAGAAGCCGAATACAAAGCCCGTTTTGCCAACCCGTTTGTGGCGGGTGCACGCGGCTTCATCGACGACGTGATCCAGCCGCACGAGACGCGCAAGCGCATCTGCCGCTCGCTGGTCATGCTCAAAGACAAAAAAATTGAAAACCCATGGCGCAAGCACGGGAACATTCCACTGTGATTGCCAAGGAGAAGAACAAGATGTTTACCAAAATTTTGATTGCCAACCGCGGTGAAATTGCCTGCCGTGTCATCGCCACGGCCCAAAAATTGGGCATCCAAACGGTGGCCGTTTATTCTGAAGCCGACAAAGAAGCGCGCCATGTGCAATTGGCTGACGAAGCTGTGTGGCTCGGTCCTGCACCTTCGCGCGAGTCGTATCTGGTGGCTGAGAAAATCATCGCGGCCGCCAAGGTCACCGGCGCTCAGGCCATTCATCCCGGTTACGGTTTCCTGAGTGAGAACGCCGAGTTCTCCAAGCGCTGTGAAGAAGAGGGCATCGCGTTCATTGGTCCACGCCATTTTTCAATTGCCGCCATGGGCGACAAGATCGAGTCCAAAAAGCTGGCGGGTGCCGCAGGTGTGAACTGCATCCCCGGTGTGAACGATGCGATCGAAACGCCTGACAAAGCGGTCGAAATTGCCAAAAGCATTGGCTATCCGGTGATGATCAAGGCCTCTGCGGGGGGGGGTGGCAAGGGCCTGCGCGTCGCGT
This sequence comes from Comamonadaceae bacterium, assembly GCA_021299875.1. Classification (GTDB taxonomy): domain Bacteria; phylum Pseudomonadota; class Gammaproteobacteria; order Burkholderiales; family Burkholderiaceae_C; genus Limnohabitans_A. Next base: position 140,671 of record JAJTEW010000010.1, read on the forward strand.
TCAACGACAAGGAAGCCTTCGAAGGCTTTACCTCGTGCCGCAACGAAGCACGCAACAGTTTTGGCGATGACCGCGTCTTCATCGAAAAGTTCGTCGAAGAGCCCCGTCACATCGAGATCCAGGTGCTGGGCGACAGCCACGGCAACGTGGTGTACCTGAATGAGCGCGAGTGCTCGATCCAGCGACGCCACCAAAAAGTGATTGAAGAAGCCCCGTCCCCTTTCATCTCTGAGGCCACCCGCAAAGCCATGGGCGAGCAGGCGGTGCAACTGGCCAAGGCGGTGAAATACCAGTCGGCCGGTACCGTGGAGTTTGTGGTCGGTAAAGACCAAAGCTTCTATTTCCTGGAGATGAACACACGTTTGCAGGTGGAGCATCCCGTGACCGAAGCCATCACAGGCCTCGATTTGGTGGAGCAGATGATTCGCGTGGCGGCTGGCGAAAAACTGTCATTTGGCCAAGCCGATGTGAAGCGTGATGGCTGGGCCATCGAGTGCCGCATCAACGCCGAAGACCCCTTCCGCAATTTCTTGCCCTCGACCGGACGTTTGGTGCGTTTTCAGACGCCCAAGCAAACCATGTTCCAGGGCAATGTCCAAGACCTCTATGGCGTGCGTGTGGACACCGGCGTGCAAGACGGTGGCGAGATTCCGATGTTCTACGACTCGATGATCGCCAAGTTGATCGTGCACGGCAAAGACCGCCATGAGGCGATTGCCAAAATGCGCGAAGCCTTGAACGGCTTTGTCATTCGCGGCATCAACTCCAACATCCCGTTCCAGGCCGCCTTGCTGGCGCACCCGCGCTTTGTGTCGGGTGACTTCAACACCGGTTTCATCGCAGAGCAATACAGCCAGGGCTTCCGCGCAGAGGACGTGCCGCACGACGACCATGACTTTTTGGCGGCATTGGCAGCCTTTGTGCGCCGCAAGTCGCGTGAGCGTGCGGCGGGATTGAGTGGTCAATTGCCGGGCTATGACGTTCAGGTGGGTCAAGATTACGCCGTGGTGGAATTGGGCAAAGAGGGCAACAACCGCTATGTGCCAGTGCATGTTGATGAATTGGCGGGCAAGCATGGCGAAGCACGCATCACGGTGAATGGCAAAACCTATGCCATTGCCAGCAACTCGCGTCTGAACGACATCCGCATTGTGGGCACCTGCAATGGCCAGCCCTTCACCGCACAGATCGAACGCGGCACCTTGAAAAATCCCCTGGCCTTGCAAGTGCAGCACAACGGCACGCGCATCGAAGCGTTGGTGATGTCGCCGCGCATGGCCGAGTTGCACAAGCTCATGCCTTACAAGGCACCGCCAGATTTGAGCAAGTTCGTGCTGTCGCCTATGCCCGGCTTGCTGGTCGAGGTCTCGGTGACGCCCGGTCAAAAGGTGCAAGCGGGCGAGCGCGTGGCCGTGATCGAAGCCATGAAGATGGAGAACGTGCTGTTTGCCGCTGCCGATGGCGTGGTGAAAAAAGTGGTCGCGTCCAAAGGCGAATCGCTCACGGTGGACCAAATGATCGTGGAGTTCGAGTAAATGGCGCGCCCCTTCAAGGTGCTGGGTGTCCAGCAAATCGCCATTGGCGGACCCGATAAGAGCCGTCTTCAAAAACTCTGGGTCGACCTGTTCGGCCTGGAAGTGACGGGCACCTTCAAAAGTGAACGCGAGAACGTGGATGAAGACATCTGCGCCATCGGTGCTGGACCGTTCAAGGTCGAGGTCGATTTGATGCAGCCACTCGACCCCGATAAAAAGCCCGCCGTGCACACCACACCACTCAACCACATTGGCTTGTGGATCGACGATCTGCCGGTGGCCGTGGCGTGGCTCTCAGCGCAAGGAGTGCGATTTGCACCAGGAGGCATCCGCAAGGGCGCCGCTGGTTTTGACATCACGTTTTTGCATCCCAAGGCAAACGAGGAGTTTCCGATTGGCGGCGAGGGCGTGTTGATCGAGTTGGTGCAGGCGCCGCCCGAGGTGGCCAATGCATTTGCTGCTTTGGCTGCCAACGTGCATTGAGTTGTGTGGGACCTGAAGGTCCGACTTGCAGCGCTTTTTAGGCCAGTGGCTTGAGCCCCGACAAGCTTCTTCAAAAGCCCGTCAGGCGCCAGTCTGGCGGGCTTTTGCTTTGGCCAAGGCTGCTTCAATGATGGCCCGCTTGCGGTCCATTTCGGGGGGCTTGTCTGCGCCCTTGGTGTGGCTGGGTAAGTCGGCCAAGGTGTGCTCGGCCTCAGTGATCAGATGGGCTTGGTGGGCGGCCTCTTCATGTGCCAGGCGTTGTTGGCGTGACGCATACCGTGTACGAGCCGTCTGCGCTTCTTGCGCGGACCATGCGGACCAGCCCGTGCGTGTGTCCGTCACGTTTTCCAGTGCGATGCAGTCCACCGGGCACACCGGAATGCACAGCTCGCAGCCCGTGCACCAAGGCTCGATCACCGTGTGCATCAGCTTGTTGGCGCCCAAAATCGCGTCGGTTGGGCAAGCCTTGATGCACAGCGTGCAGCCGATGCACCAGGCCTCGTCGATGAGGGCCACGTGGCGTGGGCCTTCTGTGCCGTGTTCGGGGTTGAGGGGCAAAACGGGCTGGCCGGAGATGGCGGCCAAGCGCTCGATGCCTGCTTGCCCGCCCGGCGGACATTGGTTGATGGCCGCCTGCCCTTCGGCCATGGCGCGGGCATAGGCCGCACAATCTGGGAAGCCACACCGTGTGCACTGCGTTTGGGGCAGCGCATCGTTCAGCAATAGAAAAAGCGCCTGGGTCTCAGGCGCTGTTCTGGGCAAAGGGGGCATGGACCTCAAGCTTTTTTGCCGGTTTGAACCCAGGCGGTTTTGACCGACGTTTTGGGTGAGGCGACCGCTTTGACTGGGGTTTGAGATGGCCGTTGGGTCGCAGTCTTTGCAGCAGCCTTCGCCACAGGCTTGGTCACGGTTTTTGGCGCGGCCTTTGTGGGGGTCTTTGTTGGCGTCTTGGCTGCCGTCTTGACTTCGGTCTTGGGCTGAACGGTCGCAGGCGCTTTGCTGGTCGATTTGCTGGCCGTTTTGGGCGCATGGTTCAAGATGAACTTGACCAGTTGTGGGTAAACCATGTCGCGCCAGCGGCGGCCGCTGAAGATGCCGTAGTGACCCGCACCCTCAACCTCCAAGTGCCTGCGCTCACTGGCGGGCACACCGCTGCACAGGTCTTGAGCTGCACGGGTTTGGCCAGAGCCGGAGATATCGTCCAACTCGCCTTCGACCGTCATCAGCGCAGTGCCCTTGATGTCTTGTGGGCGAACACGTTCGACTTTGCCGTCCACACCCTTGACGTCCCAAGTGCCGTTGACCAGTTTGAAGTCTTGAAACACCGTCTGGATGGTTTCCAGGTAGTAATCGGCGTCCATGTCCAAAACGGCGTTGTACTCGTCGTAGAACTTGCGGTGGGCTTCGGCGCTGGCGTCGTCACCCTTGATCAGGTCCTTGAAGAAGTCGTAATGGCTGTTGGCGTGGCGGTCGGGGTTCATGGCCACAAAGCCGGTGTACTGCAAAAAGCCCGGGTAGACACGGCGGCCAGCGCCTGGGAAGTTGGCCGGCACGCGGTAAATCACATTGTTCTCGAACCACTCAAAGCTCTTGTTGGTGGCCAGGTTGTTGACCGAGGTGGGTGACTTGCGCGCATCGATCGGGCCGCCCATCATGGTCATGGTCAGCGGGGTCTTCTCGCCACGGCTGGCCATCAGGGACACGGCAGCCAACACCGGCACCGTAGGCTGGCAAACACTGACCACATGGCAATGGCCATAGGTGGCTTGCAGGTGGCGAATGAACTCTTGCACGTAATTGATGTAATCGTCCAAGTGGAATTCACCGTCGGACAAAGGCACCAGGCGGGCGTTCTTCCAATCGGTGATGTAGACCTTGTGATCTTGCAACATGGTCTTGACGGTGTCGCGCAGCAAGGTGGCGTAGTGGCCCGACAAGGGGGCCACGATCAACACCACGGGCTGGGCCTTGAGTTGGAGTAATGTGGCCGCGTCGTCCGAGAAGCGCTTGAAACGGCGCAGCTCGCAAAAAGGCTTGTCGATCTCGATGCGCTCGTGGATGGCCACATCGACCCGATTGACCTTCACGGTTTTGATGCCGAATTCTGGTTTTTCGTAGTCTTTGCCCAAGCGGTGCATCAGGGCGTAACCCGCCGACACGCGTTGGGCCAAGGGTGTTTGCGCCATGGGGTTCAAGGGGTTGCTGTACAGCTTGGCCGCTGCTTGCGCCAGATCGGAAAAAGGTTCCATGATCGAGCGTTGCGTTTCGAAGATCTGGTAAAGCATTTGACAGTTTTCCTTGCAACAAAATGATGCGGTGCAGCAATAGTACAGGAGACCCTGGGGTATTTTTTGAGTCCGTACCCTAATCCACAGTCACATCCCGGACCGACCAAAAAGAAACCGCCCCGTCAGGGGCGGTCGCAAGCCGCAAGTCAGCCTTGATGGACATCAACTCAGACGACTTTGGCGATCGACGCGCAGACGTAATCGATGTTTTTGCTGTTGAGCGCCGCCACGCACATGCGGCCGGTGTCGGTGCCGTACACACCAAACTCGCTGCGCAGGCGCACCATTTGGTCTTTGGTCAGGCCCGAGTAGCTGAACATGCCGATCTGGGTGGTGATGAACGACATGTCTTGTTGCACGCCAGCAGCTTTGAGGCTGTCCACCAGTTTTTGTCTCATGGCCTTGATGCGCACGCGCATTTCGGCCAATTCGCTTTCCCACTGGGCGCGCAGCTCGGGGTTGTTCAACACCGCCGCCACCACCGCACCCCCGTGGATGGGGGGGTTGGAGTAGTTGGTGCGGATGGCGATTTTGAGTTGGCTCAAAACGCGCGAGGCTTCTTCTTTGTCGTTGGCCACCACCGACAAGGCGCCCACGCGCTCGCCATACAGGCTGAAGCTCTTCGAGAACGAGGTGGACACGAAGATGTTCAGGCCAGCGGCCACAAACTTGGCGATGACCGCGCCGTCTTCGGCAATGCCGTGGCCAAAGCCCTGGTAAGCCATGTCGAGGAAAGCGGTCAAGCCCTTGGTTTTGACCACGGCGATGACTTGGGCCCACTGGGCATCGGTGATGTCGTAACCGGTCGGGTTGTGGCAGCAAGCGTGCAGCACCACGATGGTGCCAGGGGCGGCCGCGTTCAGGCTGGCCAACATGCCGTCGAAGTTCACACCGCGTTTTTCGGCGTCGTAATAGGCGTAAGTGCCGACGTCAAAACCGGCATTCACAAAGATGGCGCGGTGGTTTTCCCAGCTCGGGTCAGAGATCAGGACTTTGGCATGGGGGCTGACTTTTTTCAAGAAGTCGGCACCGATTTTCAGGCCGCCCGTGCCGCCAATGGCTTGCACGGTGGACACGCGGCCCGACTTGACCACGTCCGATTCGGCACCAAACACCAGTGCTTTGACGGCATTGTCATAGGCCACGATGCCGTCAATCGGCAGGTAGCCACGCGCGGTGGGGGTGGCCATCATGGTTTTTTCGGCCGCTTGCACGCATTGCAGCAGGGGCAGTTTGCCGTTGTCGTCGAAATAAACGCCCACGCCCAGGTTCACCTTGTTGGGGTTGGTGTCGGCATTGAATTGCTCGTTCAAACCCAAAATAGGGTCGCGGGGGGCCATTTCGACGGCGGAAAACAGAGACATGGAAAGTCCTTGGATTGTGTTCATGGGTGGCAGGAAACCCGATCCTCGGTTAGGCTTTCGGGTTTCCCCTGATTTTAACGGGCCTTTGTCGCTGATTTCGTCACTGGCCGATTTGAAAAGATGTCCAACTTGCCTGCCATTTCCATCGTTGACGCGAATCCAGATGCGGATCCTTATGCTGCAGGACACTTTGTCAGCTACCCCGGATCGCCGTTTGAGCTTTACCAGCCTTATCCGCCCGCTGGCGACCAGCCTGTGGCGATCGCGCAGTTGGTCGAAGGTGTCAGCGATGGCGAGGTGTTCCAGACCCTGCTGGGCGTGACCGGCTCGGGCAAGACCTTCACCATGGCCAATGTGATCGCCCAGGTGGGCCGCCCAGCCATCGTGTTTGCGCCCAACAAAACGCTGGCGGCGCAGCTTTACAGCGAGTTCCGCGAGTTTTTCCCCAAGAACGCGGTCGAGTACTTTGTCAGTTATTACGACTACTACCAGCCTGAGGCCTATGTGCCACAGCGCGACTTGTTCATTGAAAAAGACAGCGCCATCAACGAGCACATTGAGCAAATGCGCCTGTCGTGCACCAAAAGCATCATGGAGCGGCGCGATGTGGTGATCGTGGCCACGGTCTCGGCCATCTACGGCATTGGCGAGCCCGAGAGCTACCACCGCATGATCATGACGCTGCGCACCGGCGACAAACTGGGCCAGCGCGATGTGATTGCGCAGCTGATCCGCATGCAATACCAGCGCAATGACATGGAGTTTTCACGGGGCAAGTTCCGGGTGCGGGGTGACACCATCGACGTGTTCCCGGCAGAACACTCTGAATTGGCGATCCGCATCGAGTTGTTTGACGACGAAATCGAGAGCTTGCAACTGTTTGATCCCCTCACCGGGCGCATTCGACAAAAGATTCCCCGCTTCACGGTGTACCCCTCCAGCCACTACGTGACGCCACGCGACAAGGTTTTGGCCGCAGTGGAGACCATCAAGGTCGAACTGGCCCAGCGTCTGAAGGAGTTGGTGGGCATGGGCAAGTTGGTCGAAGCCCAGCGCTTGGAGCAACGCACCCGGTTTGATCTGGAAATGCTGTCCGAAGTGGGCCATTGCAAAGGCATTGAAAATTACACGCGCCACCTGTCTGGCGCCGCCCCGGGAGATGCGCCCAGCACCTTGACTGACTACATGCCGCCCGACGCCATCATGTTTCTGGACGAGAGCCACCAGATGATTGGCCAACTCAATGCCATGTACAACGGCGACCGGGCCCGCAAGACCACCTTGGTGGAATACGGCTTTCGCCTGCCCAGCGCGCTGGACAACCGACCGCTCAAGTTTGAAGAGTTTGAAAAGCGCATGCGCCAGTGCATCTTTGTTTCGGCCACCCCGGCCGATTACGAAAAAACACACGCGGGCAAGGTGGTCGAACAGGTGGTGCGCCCCACCGGCTTGGTCGACCCGCAGGTCGAAGTGCGCCCCGCGACCCATCAGGTGGACGATGTGCTGCAGGAAATCCGCATCAGGGTGGAGAAAAACGAACGCGTGCTGATCACCACGCTCACCAAGCGCATGGCCGAGCAGCTGACCGATTACCTGAGCGACAACGGCGTCAAGGTGCGTTATTTGCACAGCGACGTCGACACAGTAGAACGGGTGGAAATTTTGCGTGACCTGCGTCTGGGCGCGTTCGATGTGCTGGTGGGCATCAACCTGTTGCGCGAAGGTCTGGACATTCCCGAGGTGTCTTTGGTGGCGATTTTGGACGCTGACAAAGAAGGCTTTTTGCGCTCCGAACGCAGCCTGATCCAGACCATTGGCCGCGCCGCGCGCAACTTGAATGGTCGCGCGATCTTGTATGCCGACCGCATCACCGAGTCCATGAAAAAAGCCATCGGCGAAACCGAGCGCCGTCGCATCAAACAACTCGCCCACAACGATGCCCTGGGCATCACGCCCAAGAGCATCGTCAAAAAGGTCAAGGACCTGATTGACGGCGTCTACAGCGAAAAGTCGGGCAAAGAGGCCGAGCGCTTGGAACAGGCCGCGTTGCAGCGGGCCAAGGTGGAGGACATGAGCGAGAAAGACATCGCCAAAGCCATCAAACTGCTGGAAAAGCAAATGATGGAACACGCCCGCAACCTGGAGTTTGAGAAAGCCGCTCAGGTGCGGGACCAGCTCACGGTGCTGAAAGAACAAGCTTTTGGCGCGACGGGTGGCGACAACATCCTGCCTTTGATCCGCGCCTGAGTTGGGGTTTTGTGGCGCTGGCCCCATAACCCTTCAACCTTGTAACCCGATAACCCGATAACCCGAGTGATTTGATCGGGTATGGCGTATACTTGACTCGTTTAGTCGGGTTCCCGCTTCAGGGGTCCTCAGACCGAGCTTCCCCTCACTCCAGGAGTCTGCCATGCGTTTAACCACCAAAGGCCGTTTTGCCGTCACCGCCATGATCGATTTGGCCTTGCGCCAAGACGCAGGCCCCGTGACTTTGGCCGCCATCAGCCAGCGCCAACAGATTTCACTGTCTTATTTAGAGCAGTTGTTCGGCAAGCTGCGCCGCCACAACCTGGTCGAGTCCACCCGTGGGCCGGGTGGCGGTTACACCCTGGGTCGCAAATCCACCGACATCACCGTGGCCGACATCATCTTGTCGGTCGACGAGCCCATTGACGCCACCCACTGCGGCGGCAAAGAGAACTGCAACGGTGGCGATGGTCGCTGCATGACGCACGACTTGTGGGCCTCACTCAACTCCAAAATGGTCGAGTTTCTCGACTCGGTGTCCCTGCAAAAGCTGGTGGATGACCAATTGGCCAAAGGCCTGGTGGTTGAAAACAAACCCAGCCTCAAGCGTGCGATTGCCCCCATGCCGATCAGCCAGCCGATCCGTGTCAACGTGCCCAACTCGGTGTTTGACCTGGGCAATATGTTCGCCAAATCCTGATTTCCTGATTCTCGAGAAGACCAGACCATGACCACACCCCATTTCCCCATATACCTTGACTACGGCGCGACCAACCCCTGCGACCCCCGTGTGGTGGACGCCATCGTGCCTTGGCTGCGTGAGCACTTTGGCAACCCCGCATCGCGCACCCACGCTTGGGGTTGGGAAGCCGAAGCTGCGGTTGAAAAAGCCCGCGAGCAAGTGGCTGACCTGATCGGCGCCGACCCCCGCGAAATCGTCTGGACCAGCGGTGCCACCGAATCGAACAACCTGGCCATCAAGGGCGCAGCGCAGTTTTACAAATCGCGCGGCAAGCACCTGATCACCGTCAAGACCGAACACAAAGCCGTGCTCGACACCATGCGCGAGCTGGAGCGCCAAGGTTTTGAAGTCACCTATTTGGATGTGCAGGCCGATGGTTTGCTGAACATGGACGCCCTGAAAGCCGCCATTCGCCCCGACACCATCCTGATCAGCGTGATGTTCGTGAACAACGAAATCGGTGTGATCCAAGACGTGTCCGCGATTGGGAACCTTTGCCGCGAAAAAGGCATCATCTTCCACGTCGACGCTGCGCAAGCCACCGGCAAGGTCGAGATCAATTTGGCCCAGATGCCCATCGACCTGATGAGCCTGGCCTCGCACAAAACCTATGGGCCCAAAGGCATCGGCGCTTTGTATGTGCGGCGCAAGCCCCGCATTCGCCTGGAAGCACAAATGCACGGCGGTGGTCATGAGCGCGGCATGCGTTCGGGCACCTTGCCCACGCACCAGTGTGTGGGCATGGGCGAGGCGTTTCGCATCGCCAAGCTCGAGATGGCCCAAGACAACGCCAAGGCCCGCGCCTTGCACGACCGCTTGATCAACGGCCTGAGCGACTTGGAACAGGTGTTCTTGAACGGTCACGCCACCCAGCGCGTGCCACACAACATCAACATGAGTTTCAACTTCGTTGAAGGCGAATCGCTCATCATGGGCATCAAGGGTTTGGCGGTGTCGTCGGGTTCGGCCTGCACCTCGGCCAGCTTGGAGCCCAGCTATGTGTTGCGCGCCTTGGGCCGCAGCGACGAGTTGGCCCACAGCAGCTTGCGCATGACGATTGGCCGCTGGTCCACGCAAGAGGACATCGACTATGCGATCAAGACCATCCGCGAAAACGTGGCCAAGCTGCGCGAACTCAGCCCCTTGTGGGAAATGCACAAAGACGGCATCGATTTGAGCACCATTCAGTGGGCTGCCCACTGAGCTGACATTGACCTGAATACGGAGAAAACACCATGGCATATTCTGAAAAAGTGGTCGACCACTACGAAAACCCCCGCAACGTCGGTTCGTTCGACAAGGGCGACGACAGTGTGGGCACCGGCATGGTCGGCGCACCGGCTTGCGGTGACGTGATGAAGCTGCAAATCAAGGTCAACCCGACAACCGGTGTGATCGAGGATGCGCGCTTCAAGACCTATGGTTGCGGCTCAGCCATCGCTTCCAGCTCACTCGTCACCGAATGGGTCAAGGGCAAGACGTTGGACGAAGCGGCGGCGCTGAAAAACAGCCAGATCGCCGAAGAGCTGGCGTTGCCCCCCGTCAAAATTCACTGCTCCATCTTGGCCGAAGACGCCATCAAGGCGGCGGTGGACGACTACAAAAAGAAACACCTGAACTGACATGGCCATCTCACTGTCTGCTGCCGCAGCTCGGCATGTGACCCGCTACTTGGCCAAACGCGGCTCGGGTGTGGGCGTGCGCTTGGGCGTCAAGACCACGGGCTGCTCGGGCCTGGCTTACAAGCTGGAGTACGTGGACGAGATCGCTCCGGAAGACGTGGTCTTTGAAGGCCACGGCGTCAAGGTGCTGGTAGACCCGAAAAGCCTGGCCTATATCGACGGCACCGAGCTCGACTTCGTGCGCGAGGGCTTGAATGAGGGCTTTCGCTTCAACAACCCCAACGAGCGTGACCGCTGCGGTTGCGGTGAGTCCTTCCGCGTGTGAGCCAAATTTGGATTCTTACGCGTGATCTCGCTGCAAGCCAACGACTTTGAGTTGTTTGATGTGCCCGTGCTTTACGCACAGGACCGCGCTCAGCTCGATGCTCGCTGGAAAGCCTTGCAACGCGAAGCCCACCCCGATCGCTTTGCTGCAGAAGGCGCCGCTGCCCAGCGTGTGGCCATGCAGTGGTCGGTGCGCATCAACGAGGCCTATCAGCGGCTCAAAGACCCGCTCAAACGTGCGGCTTACTTGTGCGAGTTGCAGGGTGCGCCCGTGCAGGCCGAAAACAACACCGCCATGCCCGCGGCATTTCTCATGCAGCAAATGGAATGGCGCGAAAGCCTGGAAGACACGTGCAGTGCCCAAGGCCTCGAAGCCCTCGCCGACGAAGTGGCTGCCGAGCAACGCCGTGTGCAGCAAACGCTGGGCGATTTGCTGGATGTGGCCAAAGACCCTGCCCAAGCCGTGGGGCAGGTGAGGGCGCTCATGTTCATTGAGCGCTTCACGCAAGAAGTGAACGCTAAACTTGACCGATTGACCTGACCTCCCCTGATTGACCATGGCGTTACTGCAGATTTCTGAACCGGGCCAGTCGCCCGACCCCCACCAGCGCCGCATTGCCGTGGGCATCGATTTGGGCACCACGCATTCGCTGGTGGCTTCGGTGCGCAGCGGAGTTGCCGAGTGCTTGCCCGATGACGATGGCCGGGTGATCTTGCCTTCTGTGGTGCGCTTCCTGCCAGGGCAGGGCCGTCAAATCGGCTTTGAGGCGGTGCAATCCGCTGCCTCAGACCCAGGCAACACCATCGCTTCGGTCAAACGCTTCATGGGCCGTGGCCTGAACGACATCGTCGACCGCAGCAAGCTGCCGTATGAGTTTTCCGCCAGCGAGCAAGGCATGCTGTCCATCCAGACGGTACAAGGTCCCAAGTCACCCGTCGAAGTCAGTGCCGAGATTTTGGCCACTTTGCGGTACCGTGCCGAAGACACCTTCAACGACGACTTGTATGGCGCTGTCATCACCGTGCCCGCTTACTTTGACGACGCCCAGCGCCAAGCCACCAAAGACGCCGCCCAGTTGGCGGGCTTGAACGTGTTGCGTTTGATCAACGAGCCCACGGCAGCAGCGATTGCCTATGGCCTGGACAACGCGAGCGAAGGTGTTTACGCGGTGTTCGATTTGGGCGGTGGCACCTTTGATATCTCGGTCTTGCGCCTGACGCAAGGCGTGTTCGAAGTGTTGTCTACCGGTGGCGACTCGGCCTTAGGTGGCGACGATTACGACCAAGCTTTGGCCGACTTTGCCATGGCCCAGCAGCCTGGCATGCAAGCCGTCACGGCCGAAGACAAAACACTGCTCAAGGCAGCAGCCCGTGCTGCCAAGGAAGCCTTGACCAACTCAGATAAGACCAGCTTGAATCTGGCTTTGTCCACTGGCGCTTTGTCGGTGCAACTCAACCGCACAGATTTCGAGCAAGCCACTCAAGCCTTGACCGCCCGCTGCGTCACGGCTGTGCGCAAAGCGCTGCGCGATGCGCAACTGGCCAAGGAAGACGTGCAAGGTGTGGTCATGGTGGGTGGCTCCACCCGCATGCCGCAAATCCAGCAGGCCGTGGCGGACTTTTTCGGCCAAGCCCCGCTCAACAACCTCAACCCCGACGAAGTTGTCGCTTTGGGCGCGGCCATTCAGGCCAACCAGCTGGCGGGCAACAACGCCGCGGGTGAATTGCTGCTGCTCGACGTGATCCCGCTGTCGCTGGGCATTGAAACCATGGGCGGCTTGGTCGAGCGCATCATCCCGCGCAACCAAACCATTCCGACTGCCATGGCGCAAGACTTCACCACCTACCAAGACGGGCAAACCGCGCTGGCGCTGCATGTGGTGCAGGGCGAGCGCGATCTGGTGCAAGACTGCCGCAGCCTGGCCCGCTTTGAACTGCGCGGCATCCCTCCCATGGCCGCTGGCGCGGCCCGCATTCGCGTGACGTTCACGGTGGATGCCGATGGCCTGCTGAACGTGGGGGCCAAAGAACAAATCAGCGGTGTGGAGGCGCGCATTGACGTCAAGCCTTCGTATGGCCTGAGCGACGATCAGATCGCCACCATGCTCCAAGAAAGTTTCACCACAGCGCAAGCAGACATGAAGGCCCGCGCGCTGGTGGAAGCACAGGTCGATGCCGACCGCATGCTGCTGGCCACGCGCAGCGCCTTGGCCGCTGATGGCCAATTGCTGAGCGCTGCCGAGCGTGCCCACATCGACGCACTGATGACCACCTTGCAAGTCGCCGTTCAAACAGAACAAGACGCCAAGGCTTTGGAAGACTGCACCCAAGCCCTGGCCAAGGGCACCGAAGCCTTTGCGGCCGAGCGCATGAACCACAGCATCCAAAAAGCGCTGGCCGGACAAAACATCCAGGCCCTGTAAAAGCCCACACTGCTTCGAATCCGGAAGACACCTATGCCCGTCATCAAAATCTTGCCCCACCCCGAATACTGCCCGCAAGGCGCAGAAATCACTGCGCCTGCTGGCACCAGCTTGTGCGAAGCACTGCTCGACAACCACATCAACATCGAACACGCTTGCGACATGAGTGCGGCTTGCACCACCTGCCACGTGGTGGTGCGTGAAGGCTTCAAGAGCCTCAATGAGATGGAAGAAACCGAGGAAGACCTGCTGGATCGGGCTTGGGGCCTCGAGCCCAACTCGCGCCTGAGCTGCCAGGCCTTTGTGGCCAAAAGCGACCTGGTGATCGAGATCCCCCGCTACACGGTCAACCACGCCAAAGAACTGCACTGAGCCGGAGCTGCAAGCATGCGTCAAATCGTTCTGGACACCGAAACCACTGGCCTGTCGGCCGAGGGCGGCGACCGCATCATCGAGCTCGGTTGTGTGGAGCTGTTTGCCCGCAAGCTCACGGGCAAAAACCTGCATTTCTATTTCAACCCCGAGCGCGACAGCCACGAAGATGCGCTCAAGGTCCACGGCATCAGCAATGAGTTCTTGCGCGACAAGCCTAAGTTTGCGCAACTGGCCGACGACATCCTCGACTACCTCGCCGATGCAGAACTGATCATCCACAACGCGGCTTTTGACATCGGTTTTCTGAACAAAGAGCTGGAGCGTGTCGGTAAAAAGCCGCTCAAGGCCTACGTCAGCAACATCATCGACACCCTGGCCATGGCCAAGGAAATGTTCCCCGGCAAGCGCAACAGTCTCGACTCGCTGTGCGACCGCCTCGAAGTCGACAACTCTGGCCGAACCTTGCACGGCGCTTTGCTCGATGCCGAGTTGCTGGCCGACGTTTACATCAACATGACGCGGGGCCAAGAAGCCTTGCTGATCGACGCGGGCGATGCCCCCAGCAACGCCAAGACCATGGCCATGCCCTTGGATTTGAGTCAATTCGCTTTGCCCGTGTTGTCAGCCAATGCACAAGAGGTGACTGCGCATGAGGAGGTTTTGCTGCAACTTGACAAATCGAGCGGCGGCAAAACCGTTTGGCGTCAGCTGCACCGGGCTTGAGCCATCAGCGCGGAGATGGTCAAGCTTTGATCGTGTTTTTTCGGATCTTTGGGGAAAAATCAGGCACGTTTTCATGTCATAATCGCTGTCTTCGCTGCACAGCGCAGGGCGATTAGCTCAGGGGTAGAGCACTGCATTCACACTGCAGGGGTCACATGTTCGATCCATGTATCGCCCACCAAAAATTCCCAATGAAATCAAGCACTTAGAGGAAACTCTAAGTGCTTTTTCTTATGTTCAAAGTAGTATGGTCCGGGTTTACTACTTCTCATAGATTTTTCGATGTCTTTTCATAGATTTCGGAAC